>JBEKJK010000036.1:0-3748 GCA_050011255.1 Acidimicrobiales bacterium | reverse complement strand
GTCCTGCTTCACTCCTATTGGCCCTCGAAGGGCAAGCATCAGTAGCAGTGACCCGGCGACTACCGGCTCAGCACCAACAACCCTGACGGATGCCGGCCCGGCCATGGTGGACCAGTGAGCATCATTCTGCGCTACCTAACGTTCCGCTCATTCGGGCTTGCAATATACCGATCATCGGTATATAAAGAGTGACGTGGATGAGGTGCGGGAACCGACGTTCCTGGTCTTGACGGCCTTAGCCGGTGGTCCCTTGCACGGCTACGGGATCATCCAAGAAGCCGAGCAGTTGTCAAAGGGTAGGGTTCAGCTCCGGGCGGGCACCCTTTACGCAACGCTTGATCGGCTCAGCGCCGACGGCCTTGTCGAGGAGGCTGGCGAAGAGACCGTCGAGGGCCGGTTTCGGCGTTACTACCGCTTGTCCAAGCCCGGCACCGCGCTCCTCGCCGCCGAATCGCGCCGTCGCATGGCTGTATCGAAAGAAGCCATCCGGCGACTCCGGGTACTCGGAGCGTGGGCGTGACGAATCGTGAGCGCATGTACAGCCGGTTGTTGATGGTTTACCCGCGCTGGTATCGAGAGCGTCGGGGCCAAGAGATCAGCTCCACATTGCTCGAGGTGGCGGCGGCTGGAGGCCGGTTCAGCTGGTTGGAGGCCGCGGCCATCGCCGTCCACGGCCTGCGTGTGCGCCTCGGCATCGGTTACGAACGGTTTGCGGGAGATGTGCTTTCGCTTGCGGCCCTGCCCGGCCTCATGATGGGAGCAGGTCTTGCACTGATACTCGGCATCTTCGGAGATTGGCTTCCACACACAACGATCCTCGCCTCCCACCCAGCGCCACTCGCTCTCCAGTTCGGACCGTTTTGGACCATCGGCCCCGTCCTCTATGCCGTGTGGGTCGCAGGAGCGACCTTGGCGGCGGTCACACCTCGCTATCAGCAAGCGGTCGCCTGGGTGTGCCTAGTGGCAACCTTGGCGACAAGGTTGTTCGGCGGTCTGGCCCGTCCCCCCACGGCCCCACTTCTCCTGTTGGGTCTGCTTGGCGTTCCGGCTGCCCTGGCACCACGAGCGACTCGATCGCGCCGACAGCTGGCCATCTCCGTTTTGAGTGGCGTGACCGTGATGGCCTTCATCACGGTGTCCGTCGCCTATGTATCCTTCTCTGGCGGGTACTTCTTCCAGCCGCTGTATTGGAACTGGGGAGGGGTCGCCGTCAGGGAGCTGTTCCCCTACATGACGGGGGTCGCACTCTGTCTGGCAGTGGGCATGCTCTTCCTAGGGCATCGGCGTGGTGCTGCGGCCCTGGTCCTTCTGATGGGCCCATGGCTGCTCGAAAGCAGTCTTGGACTTCGCCCGGCCGTTATCCAGTGGTACGGTCCGAGCGCGCTCTCGATCGTTTCAGCAGTAGTTGGCTCTGCAGTTGCGGTGCTGCTGGTGACATGCTGGGTGGTTGATGTTAGGAGGAGCCGTAATCCCCTGACCGAACCATCTTGAGCAGCGCGGCTACTGCACGTCCTACTGTCCACCTCGCTGACGTGTTCGCAACCACATCACCGCGATAGACAACGCGGCAGCAGCGACGACCATACGAATCACAAGTGCGTCGGGAACGCCCGGCACCTTCGGCATGTGATCGACCACCGTGGCAGGTTCGCCGTCACGCCTCAGTGCTAGTCGCGGGTAGGTGCCCGGTACGTGATGCGATGAAGGGGCGGGGCCTCCGCCCCCTGTGAAGCTTCCAGTGATCAGGAAGACACTGGGGTTTCCACAAACCAACCTCGACAAGAGGAGGAGGCCCCTATGCAACGACGCTATGTCGGGATCGACCTGCACCGCCGCCGCTCGGTGGTAGTCACGATGGACGAGGCCGGCGAGGTGCTCTCAGCAGTGCGGATCGCAAACGATCCGGTGGCGATGTCGATCGCAGTGGCCGAGGCAGGAGAAGGTGCAGAGGTGGCGTTCGAAGCCACATACGGCTGGTACTGGCTGGCCGATCTCCTGAAGGCCGACGGGCACCACCTGCACCTGGCCCATCCCCTCGCGATGCGGGGCATGACGAGCCACCGCCGGGTGAAGACCGACTGGAAGGACGCGACCCTTCTCGCAGACGTGCTTCGGATGGGATCTTTCCCCGAGGGGTGGATCGCCCCGCCTGAGCTTCGTGAGCTGCGAGAGCTCGTCCGCTACAGGGCGAAGCTCGTGGCGCTCCGAAGCGGCCTCAAGGCTCAGGTCCATGCGGTCATGGCGAAGAACGGGATCTTGCCCGCGCGGGTGGAGATGTTCGGCCCCGGCGGCCAGGCACAGCTCGATTCGCTCGATGTGCCGATGAACTTCACGATCCGCATCGAGTCACTGCGGGATCTGGTAGAGATCTATGACCGCGAGGTCGCCATGCTCGAGCGCGAGATCCACCGCCAGTTGAAGGACGACCGGGGATACCAGGCCATCCAGAAGATCGTCGGGGTCGGCAAGGTCATAGGTGCAATCTTCGTGGCAGAGATCGGTGACATAAGCCGCTTCTCTAGTCCCGAGCGCCTGTGCTCGTGGGCCGGTTTGACCCCGAAGCACCGCGAGTCGGATCTCACGAAGTTCCAGGGCGACATCACAAAACAGGGAAACAAGCTCGTGCGCTGGGCCGCCATCGAGGCCATCTCCGGCTATCGGGGCGGTGCGAAGCTCCGGGCTGACTACGAGCGCATAGCGGAGCGGCGAGGCAAGTACAGGCCCAGGGCGGCTGTCGCCCACAAGCTCATGGTCCTCATCTACTACGGACTTCGCGACGGTGAGATCCGCTGCTTGGAGAGAGCAGGATGATTTTCGTGCAAGTTCTGGGCGCGCGCTCGAGTATCGGCATGACTCTCACGAAAGTGGCGCAGTCGAGTATGTGATTGAGCCCGCCCGGCTCACATCCCCAAGCGCACCATGCACCCATAGCGGGCGGAGGAATGCCTGGCGACTGAGCATCGCCACCTCACGAGCTGAGAAGTTGGTGCGCAGCGCTTCACGGCGACGACATATCTAGCGATTCGTTAGCACCGTAATCGGTGCTACTTCAGCGCGTCCGGGGACCGACAGGCAGTGCTAGCCCCTTCGTGAGAAGTCTCTTGACACGGCCCCGCCTCTTCAGGAATGCCGATACCGGTCTTGACGATTGCAGACGCTGGCCGTCGGAAATCGCTGGTGTCAGAGAGACGACGTCCGCACTGTCTGATCGGTGGATCAAGCCGTGGAGGTAAGGGTCGACCTGGCTGGGTGGTGCCACCAGAAGACGGACCGGGACTCTGTTCCCCTAGGCCGAAGGCGACTCGGGAGCGTGAGGGGTCTGCGCAGGTTGTCCGGGTTTTGGAGTCGCATCCTGGAACGCACGCAAGAATATGCGGCGCAAGTCGTCGTCGTTGGAGACGACGGAATAGACGAGCTGTTCGTATTCTTTGGTTTCCCGATACTGTCGAGTAACTTCCACGTCGCCAGCTGGCCAGAAACTGTCTCACACGTTCAAAGATGGGTTGGCCAGGGTTTGAATTCACTATGGTCTCACTGGGGCCAGCGACGTCGACCATCCGAACAGCGCCAACCATGGGGGGGCCGACAAGAGTCAACTCTCCTGCGATGATTACTGGGCGAATTCAAACAGTGTGCGCAAGAAGCTCGGCGAGCTTCTCCGATGGTTTCATGAATCCGAGGGTGGCGCGTGGCCTGTTGTTGAGGCTGCGGGCGATGGCAGCGAGGTCTCGAGCGCCCAGGACCGAGA
>JBEKJK010000035.1:0-5693 GCA_050011255.1 Acidimicrobiales bacterium | reverse complement strand
CTGTGCGCGGATGCGCTCGGTGGGTGATACTCGTGGTGCCACGGGTGTGGGTCCTCCTTCGTGAGTTGCTAGCTCTTGAAGGAACCTACGCCCGTTGCGCGTTTACACCAGGGACCGGACGCCACCGGAGATCACGCCCATGCCGTATTGCTGGCAGACCGGTAATAGGTCGGCCTCAATGCCACGCGCAAGGATTGAGTACTGAGGTTGTTCGGTCCGGAAGCGCTCTCGCGCTCGACGCTCGGCCACCCACTGGGCCTCGACCACCTGATAGGCCGGGAAGGTGGAGCTTCCGGCGTAGCGGATCTTGCCGGTTCGGACGAGATCGCTCAAAGCACCAAGAGTGTCGTCGATATCTGTCTCGGGGGATGGCCGGTGGATCTGGTAGAGGTCGATGTAGTCGGTCTCGAGACGCCGCAGACTGTTCTCACACTCGACGATAACCCAGCGCCTGGAGTTGCCCTGCGCATTGGGGTCGCTTCCCATCGGGCCATGCACCTTGGTGGCAAGCACGATGTTTTCCCGCTTCTGGCCCTTCAGGGCCTTGCCCACAATGATCTCTGATTCCCCGGCCGAGTACACGTCCGCGGTGTCGATGAAGTTGATGCCGGCCTCGACGGCCCGATTGATGATGCGGATTGAGTCCTCATGATCGGTATTGCCCCAGGCGCCGAACATCATGGACCCGAGACACAGTGGGCTGACCTTCAATCCAGTGGATCCGAGCGTGCGATAGTCCATGGGACACAGCCAACCACAACAAAGGCCATCAGTCCTCAGCAGCACCTGGTGACTCCGAAGCAGGACCACCTGACCGACTCGGCCGCGACTCCGCTCGTCCCAAGGCGATGGCGGACACTTGCAATATGCATGCCAACGAGCGCTAATAACATCCCACTTTGCGTTTCCCTGAAGACCGCACAGGACCTACCACCAGACGCCGAGTCGGAACCATGATCTGGTCTGTCTGGTGGGCGAGCTCAGCGGTGACGGGAAACCGATCGCTCGACTCTGTCTGCTCGGTGGAAAGGAGCGATCTTCGTTAACTGGCACCTGTTGCCTCTCGGGCGCGCAACGAAGCGCTTGTAGAGGGACTGTTGATCATCGCTTCCAACACAAGACGCGAGTGGGATTGTCGGGTCTTGTGCGACAGGCTCTACGGGGTGTATGTCAGCCCTCAGGCGAGATGTTCCACGTCGCTGCAGCGTCGGGGTTGTTGTTCGTACCAAGGCGCGTGACCCTGTGCCCCGCTGCCTGAAGCCTCTGTTCGATGTAGCCAACGATTGTCTCCACTGGAGCGTGGTCGTCGGCTAGGTCGGTCCCGAGGTTCTCCCACCAAATGACTTCAGGTTCACTGCCTTGAGGCGTGACGAACCACAGCATCCAACTTTTTTCGTACTTGAGGAGTTCTGCCTTGGTGGCACTTGGGTGGTGAGGCAGCACAACATGGGGAGGTCGACCTGGTGACACGACTTAACTCCTTTTTTGGTCAGCGGGACAACCTTGCCTCGTCGCCCGCGCCTCGTGTCTTCTCTGTCCCATTCGTGTCCTGCGGACCCTACTCCCCATGGAGTATCGGGAGCGGCTCGTGATCATCGCTCGCCAGCACACCGAACGCGTCCTAGAAGCGTAAGTGTCTCACTACAACCAGTAGCGCCCGCACCGCGGCGTCGATCCTGGCTGGGATGCCGGCTGTGATGCAAATGGCCGAAACCCCTGCCGTTCCTACACGCGTGACCAGCCGGGACGTGCTCGGTGGTCTCATTCACGACCACCGAGCTGCCGCATAGCGGCTTCGATTCGGCGTGCTTGCCGCGACTCCTGTAGTTCAGCTCGGGCACCACCATCACCCTTCATCCCGTATTGGCTCGGCGTATCAACGACCACGACAAGTTGTTTCGCCACGCTCCCGCATCCGAGCCACCGTCCTTGCCCTCGGCAGCGGATCATCCACCGACTGAAAAACTCCACACCGGAGCCACTCCTACTGACGCCCGGGCACCCCTTCGGGTTCTACAAGCACCGCGGACGAAGGTGTTACTGCGGTGACCGCCGTCGTTTCTCGGGTCAAGAAGGCGCCCAACTCCTGGATCGTGCTCATGAGCGGTGCCGGGAACACAACGGTCGTGTTCTTGTCCACCCCGATCTCCACCAAGGTCTGCAAGTTGCGAAGCTGCAATGCAAGCGGGTGCGCCATCATCGTGTCGGAAGCTTGGCCCAGTGCGGCGGCAGCGAGCGACTCGCCCTCGGCAGCGATGATCTTCGCGCGCTTCTCCCTTTCTGCCTCGGCCTGTCGGGCCATGGCTCGCTTCATACTGTCCGGGAGCTGGATGTCCTTCAGCTCGACCAGGGTGACCACTACGCCCCAGTCCTCGGTTTGCACATCGAGGATCTCCCGGATGTTCACGTTGATACGATCGGTCTCAGACAACGTCTCGTCCAGCGTGTGCTGGCCAACCACCTTGCGCAACGTGGTCTGCGCGATCTGGTCGATAGCGGCAACGACGCTTTCGATGGCGATCACCGACTTTGTCGCGTCTACAACTTTGTAGTAGGCGACAGCCGACACGTCGACACTCACGTTATCCCGGGTAATGATGCCCTGGGACTGAATCGGCATGGTCACGATCCGCAATGACACCCGTCGCAGAACGTCAATTATGGGGACGATCCAGACGAGACCCGGCTTCCTGACCCCGCGCACCTTACCCAACCGGAACAGCACTCCCTCCTCGTACTGCTGGACGATGCGAAGCGACATCGCAAGGCCAACCAGTGCGAGCACTCCAATGACAACAATCACGGCAATCAACGTGGCCATCTTCAGACTCCTTCATCTCGGGAAACATTCGACGCGCGACCGGGATCGGGGGCGAGGCTCACGGAATATGACGAGGTCCGGGAGCAGAATCCAACACCATGGACGTTAGACCGCAACTCATTTGTGATGCTACAGCTCGCAGCAGATGCCACGACCGCGGCCAGGCCGTCATCGAGAGGGTCGATGCAGGTGAACTCTCTGTTCGCGCCGCAGCTTACGAACTTGACCTGCCTTCCCCCGACGAAGTGGCTCAAACGTTGCGGTCGCTTTTCGGCTAAGGGTCACTCAGGTAGCAAGAGCGGACCTTGCTGGCTGTGCTATCACGAGTCGATGAGTGATCCCCCCGCCAGTGGCTCGCCCGGCCCCGGCCAAGCCCGATCGCCCCATGACTTCGAGGAGATCTACACGGGCACCCCGCCTTGGGACATTGGCCGCGCGCAGCCCGTGTTCCTTTGGCTCGCAGAGGCGGGTGCCATCGGGGGCCGGGTCCTCGACGTCGGGTGTGGCACCGGCGAGCACGTCCTCATGGCCGCTGAACGAGGTCTGGACGCGACCGGAATCGACATCGCGCCGAGGGCGGTTGCGGCGGCACAACGCAAGGCGGCCGAGCGGGCCACCGCTGCCCGCTTCCTGGTGTGGGACGCCCTACGGCTCGCCGAGCTCGAGGAGCAATTCGACACGGTGCTCGACAGCGGCCTCTTCCATATCTTCGACGACGAGAGCCGTGCCCGCTACGTCCAGGCACTCGGGGCCGTGCTCAAGCCTGGTGGGCATTACCTCATGTGCTGTTTCAGTGATCGTCAGCCCGGTGACTGGGGCCCGAGACGAATCTCACAAAGCGAGATCCGCGGCACTTTTGGCACTGGTTGGGAGGTGGCGTCGATCGAGGCCACTCAGTTCGCGACCAATCTCGACCCGCCAGTCGCTGAAGCCTGGTTGGCGATCATCACCCGGTCTTGATTCCAAGGGTGACATATGGAAACCAGCCGCCAGGCGCGCCTGGGCGATGCCGACGATGTAATGACGGAAGTGTGACAGCTCGTTCTGGGCGCGCTTTCAGTGTCCGCGACCGCTCAACGAACCGCACTCCGAGCCGTCGATCTGTCGTGGGTGACGCCTTACCGAAGGCTGAGTCTCCAAGCGCGAAATGGTTGGTCGGGGCGGTCCACTATGCAGGGACGTCGTGACCGAATCGCCGATTTGGTGTCCACACCGCGAGATGGCGACTAGCTGCTCTGGCCAACGTGATCTTGATCTGTGGTCGCCACGGCACCGACGCACGCCGGATGATTCGGAAGTCCTCGTCTTCCAGCATCTGATCGAGGACGACAGAGGAGTTGAACCGACCTTCACTCGGCCGTCGTGCCAAGAGCCAGCGCAGCCACCGTGCGGCAAGGATGTCAGTCAGGACAAAGAGCCCACCGCTGCGGAGTACACGCCGAATCTCGTGGAGGCCCTGCCGCTGGCCCGCCCAGTGATGGAAGCTGAGGGTCGTCAGGACAAGATCGAAGTGGGCATCGGGGAAAGGGAGCCTCTCGACCGAGCCATTCACGAAGTCGATATGTCCATCTGCCCGTGCCGCTTGAGCCTGCTTCACCATTCCAGGAGCGGGATCCACCCCGACAAGCTCGGCGTCGGGGAAGCGACGATCCATCCGACGTAGCAGTTGGCCCGTCCCGCATCCCACATCGAGAACAGCTTCGACCGATCGGGCGCTGATGACGGCTTCGGAGATCGTCGCCTCTTGGACTGGTCCGAAGAAGAAGCGCTGCAGGACGGAGCGGTCATAGTGGGACGACCAGCGATCGAAGTGGGAAACGTCTTGATCCTCCGCCACCCCGCCAGTGTGCGGACCGCCAACGTATATCGCAAGTGCGACCAACCCGAACCTCCGTAGGCACCGTGGCCATGATCACGCCCGCATACTCAAAGTGCCGAAGTAGCACCCCCCCGGCTCGATGGGCAACCTGCTCGAAAATACCGGGCCGTCGCCCAACTAGCCGGGCTCTAAGGAGTCCAAGTGGGGTCGCGGCCAAGGAGTCCGAGTGTCTGGTCGAAGATCGGTGCGTCCTCGGCAACGGGAACCGCTGGCCCGAAAGCCGTTCCGCGAGCCGCGTCCTGTCTAGGACCGAAGGTCTGTCGGACGAGGTCGAAAAGCGGCCCCACGCCCTTAGGGTCAAGCGCGAAGACGATGTCGGTCGCCCGAGCCAAGTCCCACCCGTGAACGGTCAGCTCGCCGAAGAGGACGACCCCGGCGATCTCGGCGGGAAGGTCCTGTCCCCCGACGCGAGTCGCCCCGCTCCATGCCTCAGGGTGCATCCATGCTTGAGCGAGACCATCAAGGCGTTGCGGCAGAGATGCTCGCCAGTCGGGAGGAAGGTTCGAGGCGTCTCCTGCGGGTCCCATGTTCGCTGCGTCACCACCAGCTTTGGCAGCGGCTCCACCGAAGGCCACGGTGAGGCCGGAGATGTGGTCCAAGAGGTCACCCACGCAATACTCACTGCAGGGGGTAGTCCCGCCGAGCGCGGTGTCGGGAACCGCGTCGATGAGGGCGGACAGCTGCTTGCTGGCTGGTTTCAGGTCGATGATCGGCATGGCGTCCTCCCAGGTCGGTTGCGCTCAACCTACATAGGACGGCGCGGCCCTGCGGAACTAATCCTCGGTCCACGATTTCTCACAACCAGACGCCCGGTAACGCTCGGGCAGATAAGGAGATGACGCCGTCCGGTACGTGATGCGATGAAGGGGGCGGGGCCTCCGCCCCTTGTGAAGTTTCCAGTGATCAGGAAGACACTGGTGGCTTCGCAAACCACTTCGACAAGAAGAGGAGGCCCCTGTGGAACGACGTTATGTCGGGATCGACCTGCACCGC
>JBEKJK010000034.1:0-5939 GCA_050011255.1 Acidimicrobiales bacterium | reverse complement strand
GGCTTCCACAACCGGACGCGCCGGCACTCCGCCCTAGGCTGGCAGACACCAATCAAATACGAGGAAATACACCGACTAGCAACCGCCGAGTCCTCACCTGCCAGTCCGTGAAACCGGGGGAAGATCACCTAATTCTGGCTGAAGGCCGGAGGAAGGAGTGCCGCCATGGCTCGGGCGACGTCGCTCGCGGGAGGCGGTGGAGCGGCAGGCGGGCGAACCTGCGTAGGGTCGTCCCCATGGACCCGGGGATGGAGGAGATCCACGACGGTGACACGGTCTGGCGCTTCGATCGGGACTTCTTGGAGTCGAGGTGGGCTTGCCTGTGGGGTCGAGGTTGCCAGGGCATCGGTCCCGAGCCGGCGGAGCATCTCGGCCTCGGTTGCTGCTCTATCGGTGCTGACCTGGGCGATGTGGACGAATCCCGGACGATCGCCGCGCTCGCGGCCACGCTGGCCCCGGTCCGCTTCGAGCGTCACGCCGAGGCCGGCGAGGGTGGCATCTTCAGCGACGGAGGCCGCACCCACACCCGCGTTGTCGACGGCGCCTGCATCTTCCTCAACCGGCCCGGATTCGTCGGCGGCGCGGGCTGCGCGCTGCACTTGGAGGCCATCGAGGCGGGCGAGTCACCCATCGATTGGAAACCGTCGGTGTGCTGGCAGCTGCCCATCAAGGTGGACTGGGCGGCAGGTGCTGATGATACCGAGGTGGCGACGGTGCACCGCTGGACGCGCCGCGACTGGGGCGCAGAGGGCGAGACAATGGCGTGGTGCTGTACTGAGGGTTCGTTGGCCTACGTGGGTGACCGTCCGGTGATCGACTCGCTGGGCGCGGAGTTGGAGGAGATCGTCGGCACCGAAATCTACGTCGAGTTGCGCCACCGGGTGGTCCATGCCACAAGGCCCGAGTACCGTCTCCCCGACAACCGGGAGGACCAATGACCAAACCAGTGATCGACAAGTGGCATGCCTACTTGTAGGGCCAGCTACCGGGTGGATTCGACGAACTGCTCGACGACAACGTCGTTTTCTACTCACCGATCATATTCACGCCTCAGGAGGGCAAGGCGATCACCACCCTCTACCTACAGGCGGCTGTCGCGACCCTTCCAGGCGACCAAGCGGCATCGACCTCAGCGGGCAGTGGAACTCCGACCGGAAGTTTCCATTACACGAAAGAGGTGCTGGGCGAAAATACCGCTGTTCTTGAGTTCGAGACCACGATGGAGGGCAAGTACGTCAACGGTGTCGACATCATCCGCTGTAATGAGGAGGGACGCATCGTCGAGTTCCGTGTGATGATTCGACCCCTGCAAGCGGTGAACCTCGTGCATCAGCAGATGGCGGCAACGCTTGAACGGATGAAACCAGCCGACGTCGGAGCAGGGGTCCGCCCCCACCGAAGCGGTATTGCTCAGCTCTGCGGTCGCGCTACGATTTCTGCGCCTCAGCAGGGTCGGTTCCGTCCATGTTGATCTCGCATCGAAACACCTGCCTTGGTTAACGTCAGACGGACGGTTTCGGCATTGACCCCCAAGAGGCCACCGATGGTTGCGAGGGACTTACCCGATTCGTAGAGGCCCCGGGCCTCGTCGACCTCGTCGGGCCCCAGCCTCGGACTGCGTCGCGGGATGCCCCTCCTGCGTATGTGGTCAAACACCGTTTGGCGAGTGATCCCATAGCGCTCCGCCAACACCTTCACCTTGACGCCCGCGAGATAGTCAGCCGTCAACTGCTCCAGCTCCTCGTGGCGAAGACGGCACTGATACTGCTTTGAGGGCAGCGTTTTGGTTTCTGAGTGCTTTCGAACAGGGTTGGCTGTGAGGAGTTCCCGCAGGTCAGCAGCCCTCCCAGGGGGGGTTGGAGTAACGTGTCGTTACCTCCACAGCGTTGTGCAATCGACAACATTGTGCCTGGTCAGCCTGTAAATTTGCTTTCAAATGGCCGGTGTCGTCAGGTAGTCCTTCGCCCTGTTACTCCAACTCGGGACCCGAAGTCGTGTTGTGCTCGGTGCTTGACGCACCTTGAGTGATATCGGATGGGCAACGCCGTCCTTCGCGCAGGCGACACCCCTAGCGATATCAGCACTTTGCGCGTACCCAGGGGCACGGCTGCCACTCCTCCTGATCAGTTCAGATTCGCGGTGACGAGGAGGGTTTGCGTGGCACTGCCGATGGCCCCACCAACGTCGAACAGATCGGTGTTCACCAGTCCGGTGCCGTCGGCACCGATCGTTGTGCGGGCGGAAAGGCAGATCCACTCTCCTGTGGGATCGCGGTGGAGGACCACCGACAGGTCAACATTCATGAAGAGGTACTCCGCTGGGTTCAACGCGACACTGATTCCACTGCCCGTATCGGCAACGACCAGAGTTCGTTCGAGGGGCGAAGTCTCCTCACCGGCGACGAGCGGTACCCGCTGGCGGAGCCACATCGTCGCTGCTCCCGCGCCCTCGCTTACCGGGCGTCCCTCGACTGCAGCGAGGTATCCGTCGTAGTAGCCGCCGGGGTACTCGGGACTCCATGTGCCCGTCTCGGGAAACGGTGGCGACGGGTCGGGCGCGAGAGCGCCTTCGAGAAGCGCTGGCTTGTCAGAGAGCGTCGCCAGTCGCCACAGCGACGCCCGGGCCACAACACGACCGCTTGCCGACAGCTCGGCGCCGACCTGCTGGATACGGCGTCCCGGACGGATTGTCTTGGTGACTAAGGCGAGAGGCGCCACGGGAATTGGACCGAGCAGATCCACGGTGATCCGGGCTGCCCGGAGCTCAGGTGCCGGTTCATCTTGCGCCAAGACATGGGCCAAGAGTGCCGCTGGTGGCCCGCCATGTTGCAGCTGCTCGGACCACGGACCGGCCGTTGCCTTCGTGCTCTCGAACTGCCCGTCGCCCAGGGGAATGTAGAAGGCCTCAATCATCGTGTGGCCATTCTGACCACGTGCACCCTCGTCCGCTCGTGAAATGCTGTCCTTCGAGGACACTCCTGAATATCCAGCCCCGTCCACTCTTGAGCTGTCCTCGTTGAATGCTCTGCACAATGCCTTGTTGGCGATTCCATCGCCAGCCCACAGCGATCACTGCGGTCTCCGTCGATTGCACAGGCTCGGTTGCCGCGTGTCGCACCCCGGCGATCAGGGGCAAGGAACCAGGGGGTTATCGCGAGTAGAGGACGCACCCGGTCCCAATGCGTCAGTGTGACGAGCGGCCGCCAGCCAGGTCGCTACGTTTGCTTTACGTGTCGAATGCTGCCTCTCGTGAGAGGGGTTGGGCCCGTGGCATGACTGGGCGAAAATGCCGGCTACATGCTGGTCGTCGGATGATCGCTCGCGACTGGACGTGCGCGCTATCACTCAGCGCTGTCGATCCCGGGCGGTCGTGACGTAGAACCTGACTGGCACGAGCGGCACATCCCGGATGGGGGCGTGATCCCGGCGACGGCGCCGGCGGGGTTCGGGTCCGGTGGACCTTGCAATGCATGTTGGCGGCCCCCACACTGGCGGGGATGGCAGAGGATCGAGACATCGCCCACTTCGATCGCTGGTCGTCGCATTATGACCGCTCGATTCTGCAGCGCTTCTTCTTCGGACCAGTGCAGGAAGCGACGATCAGCGAAGCCGCCATCAACGCCCGGTCCGTCGAAGCGGTTCTCGATGTGGGATGCGGGACTGGGCAACTCCTCCGCCGCATGGTCCAACAGTTCCCGGACGCCGAGCTTGTCGGGGTGGACCCCGCTCCTGGAATGGTGAAACAAGCTCAAGCGGCACGGGCTGATGGAAAACGCATCGACTTCGTGAATGGCTCCGTTGAGAAGCTCCCGTTCCCCGACGCCCATTTCGATCTTGTGCTCACGACCCTCAGCTTCCACCACTGGGCCGATCAACAGCAGGGCCTCCACGAGATTCGGCGAGTGGTCCGTGGCGGTGGCCTCTTCGTCCTGACTGACATCCTTGCCGCACGATGGCTCCGGTGGCTCTTGGCACGACGGCGCAGCGAAGGGCGGTTCAACTCACCCATAGTTCTTGATCGGATGCTGGAAGACCAGAACTTCCGAACCATCCGGCGTGCGTCGGTACCCTGGCGACCACAGATCAAGATCACCTTGGCCAGAGCGGCGAGGTAGTCCTCAGACGAGTTCCAGCCGCCAGATATCGCTCCGACCCGTCATTTCCGAGCGGGTTGCCACTGGCCCGGGGCGCACGCACACGGCACTTTGCGGAAGGGGTGAGGAGTCAAGCGCTCAACCCCCGGGTGGGCGGTAATCGCCTCCCACCTTCACGGCAGCGTCGACTTCTTCCGGAGTCAATAGGACGGTGGTCTTGATGTCTACCTTGCCGCTCGCGGCGATAAGCAGAGCCACCCCGGCCGCGGTCGCGTTGTCCGGCAGGTCTATGACCGTAACGACATCGGTATCACCGAACGCGTAGTAGAACGCATCGAGCTTTCCACCCACGCTGGAACACGCCTTTTCGACGGCGGCTCGACGGGCTGAGCCACCCTCCTGGCGGAGTCCCTGGACCCCATCGCCGATATATGACGCTTGGACAAGGTACTTCGGCATCGAGTTCCTCCTTGGTCGCTGATGCCCGATTTTCGCACCGCTTGGCGGGAGCGGTAACGGACATGCCGGGTCTATGCGCCTGGCTGGGACCACCAGCCAGGCCGAGCCGTTCGCAATCGCTTCTGGACGTGATTACAGGATGGGGTCGGTCCCGTGCAGGTGTGAGCACGATCGGCACTTAGCAGACGGCCAGCACAAGTTCGCCTGCGGTGGCTATGGCAGACCGTGAACCTCAAGCTCAAGGTATTCGTTCGTGCTGAACGGACCCACGACGCTCTCTACGAGTTCCCGGACTGCGCCCACAGAGTCCCCTTGCCAGATGCAGATACCCGTTGTGTGGTCAGGCGTCGCGGCATGGATCGGCAACTGGACGTGCGCGGGTAACCCCTGCTCCAACGCCTTGTCCTCGGCGGCTTCAAATCTTTCAGGATCGGAAATGTGGTGGATAACTCCTACGTACATCGAAGGGAACCTCCTGTTTGAGCTTGCATTGAATCGTGTGTCCGGGCATGAGCATTGAATCGTGTGTCCGGGCATGAGCATTGAATCGTGTGTCCGGGCATGAGCATTGAATCGTGTGTCCGGGCATGAGCTGTCTCACCTGGGGTGCCAAGCTGCACGTGCGGACGATAGGCAAAGAGCACTCTCAGAGGAGCTTGTTCCCGATCTCCTCGAGCCCAGCCTTAGCAAGGTCTTCTGGTGTCATGCAGATGCGGAACTTCACAGTCGCGTCGAACAGCACGAAGAACGGCTCGGAAAGGGCTGGGACGCGCGACGGGTCGGGTACGTCAACGAGAAGGAACGCGCCCCGCCGGCCGTCTTGTTCCGAGAAGTAGATCGCAGACGGCTTGACGTCAGCGAGGATGCGCTGCAGCGTCTCGCCTGCGGTCCCTTTCTTGACGAGCGTATTGAACGGCTCGTTCGGTAGCTCGACTTCCATGATCATTTGCATACGTCGCACTCCTCCGCGGTGATTGAAGCTCACGTTTGACTTGGCAGCGCGAGACTACCGGGGCGAGGCTGACCGAAGGTTCAGACCAGATCGGCGATTGTGCAGATCGGGTGACGGTTGTCGATCGATCTGGTGACGAGCCCGGTCGTACGTATCCCAGATCGCCTGGTCGTGGCAGGCCAGAACAACGCAAGATCAAATATCCGAGTCGCGCTCTGAGTCGGCCATCCACCACTTGACAGCACAACGCGTACCTACTCGGTAATGACGTCTCTGTGGTGGTCGCAGGACGAGTGGAGGGTGCGCAGGAATGATGCTCACTGGTCCACCATGGCCGGGCCGGCATCCGTCAGGGTTGTTGGTGCTGAGCCGGTAGTCGCCGGGTCACTGCTACTGATGCTTGCCCTTCGAGGGCCAATAGGAGTGAAGCAGGAC
>JBEKJK010000033.1:0-7474 GCA_050011255.1 Acidimicrobiales bacterium | reverse complement strand
CACTTCGGCCGGACTTGATTAGGTCCAGAGCACGGCGTCGGAACTCGGGCGGATACGGCCTGGGCATTTTCGCTCCCTCCACCGCCAGTCTCTCAACAACCGAGTCCGGACAACCGGGGGAAGATCAAGGTGTCCATCAAAGCGGGTCAAATCCACCCGGCGGGTAGCCCTAAACGCGCGCCGGACCAAATACCGGTGGGTCGCCTCGAAGTACCTGTCGGTCGGGGACACACGCATACAGATCGGCGTCCCGTGCATCAGGTCAGGCCGGAAGCGCCAGCTGCCCAGATCGACGTTCTGGTGCGGCCGGCGCCCGGAGTCGAGCAGGAGGTAACCCTCTCGTCACGAAGATTTGACGAAGATAATTTGTCGCAATTCGCCAGTCCAGTGGAGGTGAGCGGACAACTCTCGAACCATGAAACCCCTTCGCAAATTGCCCAACTCCAAGCCGTTGTGCTGGAACAACGCACCGGCTGTTTGGCTCCGCCGATAGCTTCTGAACCCACTCTGCGACGAAGGCAGCGCCGTCTGTCGGCGGCACAGGTAGAGGAACTGGCGGCGGCTTACCGGGCTGGGGCGCCTGTTAACGACCTTGCGGCACAGTTCAGGATCCACCGCTCGACGGTTCTGGATCACCTCAACCGATCAGACACACCCCGCCGCTACCCCGCCTTGGACTCCTGTCAGGTGGAGGAAGCAGCTCGGTTCTACGAAGCTGGGCAATCACTGCGAGCCATCGGCATCCACTTTGGGCGGCACGCCTCCACGGTCCGACTGACCCTCATCAAGGCTGGTGTGCACACCCGAGACCGGAACGGGCGAGCACGATAGAGACCTCGTGATCCAGCGTGGAGGATCACGCCGCAAGTCTCACAAACCGGGTCCGATCACAGGGGGATATATCAACCGGCATTTCTTCCGCCGCTGTGGCACTCATCGTGGCCCAACGTACAGCGTCTGTGCACCACGGGCTACCAGGCGCTCCCGGTCGAAAAGCCGCGACGCGGCGAGCCCAAACCCCCGGCGGTCAATGCGCGTGCGCGCGTCCAAGCAGATCCACTCCCCGGATGGCACCGCCGTGAGGTGCACGGTGAGCTCGGTGTTGACGAAGAGCCAGTCGCGGAGCGGCAGCGAGTTTGAGACGCCATTGCCAGAGTCGGCGATTACCATCACCCGTTGCAGCCCAGTGGGTTCCTCGTCTGGCACGAGCGGAACACGCATTCGGCCCCAGATCGTTGCCAAGCCCGCATCGGGCCGGTCATCACCTAGGTGGCGCCACTCGATCGCCTCGAGGTATCCCCCGGTCCAGCCGGGTCGTGTGGGAGACTCCTTGGCTGGGAACGTGGGCACCGGGTCGACGGTCGGATCGTCGTGGCTTCGCGGCATTGCCGGTAGCAGCAGGTTAGCCTCACGGACCCGCCACGCTTGTGCCCGCATGACCGTGCGCCCACCTGTGTCGAGCACCGCTTCGACGAGTTCGACGCTGCGCCCCGGCCGAAGCACCCGGCTGCGCACCGTCACTTCTGCGATGGGTACCGAGTGGAGGACGTCGACGCTCACACGTGAGACGATGGCGGGCCACGATGGCGATTCGGCCTCGATAGCCCGGACAAGCAACGCGGAAGGCGGACCGCCGTGCTGAGAGCGCGAGTCCCACGGGCCCACGGTGTGCTCGGTCGAGCGGTAACGGCCGTCGCCGCGTAGCTCGTAGAAGGTTGTTGCGGGCATCTGCCTCCGGGGATTATACGGCTTGCGATGAGGGCACTCTGGAACGTGGTTTAGCCGGGTCTATGGGCCGGCCCGAAGATGTGTCCGCTCTTTCGGGCTCCGACAGAACGCTTCTTGGGCGAAGTTCTGTCGGGTTACACGGACGAAGACGGGCTTCAGATGCGGTTGCGGCAGTGTGACCAACCGCCCTTCGGGCACGGTGATAAGCCGAAGCTCAAGGGCTCGAAGTGCTGGGTCATGCAGCCAGTAGGCAGGGGCGTGATCAAGAACCGACGAGTTCCTATGAGGCAGAGTCCCGACACCCCGAATACGATCACCACGCCGTCAAGAAGGTGAAGTTGTCTACGTCGGTCAAACCAGGACACCGTTGAAGGGACTACTCCACAATCTCGGCGTACAACACGTTGGCTAGGTAGGTCGGGGCTGCGGCGGCCGCCGGCGCCTGGGCGGCAGCTCAGATTCAGATCAATGCCGAACCCAGCTCACGGAGGAGGTAGCCACCCGCCATCCCCGCGGAAGTACGCCGCAACGGTGTTTGCGATCACGGCATGACTTATCGGCGAGGAAAGGTCGCTTTCCGCGTTAAGCGCGCGGGCGCCTCGAACGATCCTCGTGCGGTCGGGAAGTGCCAGCGCATCGATCAGCTCCTTGACGAGCCGAACCATGCCATGTCGACCGTCCGGGTGCCCGTCCTCCCACTGCGGCCAGTAACCCGTGCCCCAATCCTCGATGGCGTAGAAGCCGCCCGTTCGGACCCATGGGATGAACACGGCGTCAAAAGTGGCCCGGGAGGCGGCATACGTGTGCATCGCATCTTCGGTCACTACGTCGAGCTTTTCGCCGCCGAAGGTTTCGGAGATCGCACGATGCAAGAACTCGGCGTCTGTCTGTGACCCCCTTCGGAAGGTCACTCGATCTGCGAGGCCAAGCCGCTCGACCTCGGCGAAGAACACAGCTGAGGGCTCTTCGATGTCGATTCCCAGCAGGTGCGCCCTGGGTAGCCGCTGGGCGAAGGCGAGAAGCGAGCCGCCTCGGAACACGCCGACCTCGAGGAAGTTGAGCGGCCGGTCCTCGCCGACGTCGCGGATGAGTTGGTCGTAGAGGTCCAGAACCCGCTTGTCCTTGTCCGAGCGGATCTCGGCCGGGACGTTCTCACAACACTCCGCTATCGTCGCTATCGCCAAACTTTACCCGCTTCCCCGGTGCCCGACCTGCCGACGACCGGTCGGTCAATGCTGGCGGCTCTCACTCCTCTGACCGCTGTAGCGGCAGGTCAGCGGCCACTGCAACGCCAAGGCACTGCAACGTCAAAATCAAATGCGAGTGCCCTCTTCCTTCTCGCCGGGGTCCACTTCGCGTTACCGGATGGGTGCGGCCAGTCGGGAGCACTTCCGGCCTCTCCCCGGATCCGGTACTTGCGCGTGCTCCATCATCAAGCTCCCGCCACGCATAATTGGAAGTCCCGAGCGGTCCCGCTTGGCCGTTCGACGACGACAAATCCCTGCCGATTATGGCGCGCCGCGTTCGGGAATAGTTCTCTTCTCGCTCTCGGTGTTCTGTGCGGTTTGCTGATCGGAGACGAACGACGAGATCTTCGTGACGATCCCCTCGCGGGCGGACGACACGACGCCGCCGGCGGGGGCGATGTAGGTCTCGAACTTGTCGACGTCGAAGCCGTCGCGCACGACGTCGGCGTGCCGGAGTCGTTTCGGCGGGCGGCGCAGGCCCGCGTATCGAAGCGAACCGAACACTTGACAGCGTCGCTGGTCACACCCGAGATCCTGAGGTTGCACCTGTCACGTGTGGATCAAGTGGTCGAGGGACTCGCAGACTCTGTACCGGCCGCACGGGCAAGGCGAGGGGGATAGGATTTTTGGGGATGGACACGATCGGCTGGCTGATACTGGTGGTCATTGTTGTTGTGGTCGCGGCTGTAGCGTTCGTGGTCATTCGGCGGCGGCGGCGAGGTGGAGGCGTGATCGCAACCAAGGACAAGGGATGAGGCTGTTAATGACCGCGTCCCAGATCCGCGGGCTTCCGGTGGTCACGGTCCAGGGCGGGGAGGATGTGGCTGAGGTGCGCGACGTCATCTACAGCCCCGAAGCTGGTCGCCTGGTCGGTGTGACCCTCAACAAGCGCGGCTTCCTGGCCGGTCGGAGCCGCGAAGTCCTCCCGGCCGAGGCGATCCATGCGGTCGGCCAGCACGCGGTGATGGTGCTCGACGAGTCCAGCCTCGCCGCCCCTGAGGACGCGCCCGACGATGTCGCCCATCCCGCCATGGAGCGCAACGTGCTCGGAGATGACGTCCTGACCGAGGGAGGAGCGAGCCTGGGTAAAGTCGCCGACTTGGTTCTGCTGGTCGGGAGCAGCGGTGAGGTAGTTGGCTATCAGATCGACAAGGCCGGGGGCGGGCGGGGCTATATCCCGCTGCCAGCGCAGCTTTCCGTCTCAGGGGTTGCGCTCGTGGTCCCGAACATCACCGAGGAGTTCGTCCAAGACGACCTCGTCGGCCTCGGCGCCGCGGTCGACGAGTTCCGGGCCCGGTTGGGGCTGCCGTGAGCGAGTCGTTCCAGCGTTCCGCTGGCCGCAAGGTCATGAGCCGATCGAGTGCGAAGGAGTTGGGCGCTGTCAGCCATCTGCTCGTGGATGCCCAGCAACGGCAGATCGCCGCCGTTGTCATCGGCCGAGGCAAGAAGGCCCAGCTGGTCGAATGGGCGCAGTTGAGCGGGTTCGGGCCGGATGCGGTCATGGTCGTCGACGAAGGCGCCCTCCGGCCACCGGCGGACGACCGGGAACGGGCCGCCGCCGAGGGGAGACTCGAACTCGTCGGCAAGCGAGCCCTCAGCGAACGAGGCAACGAACTCGGCAAACTCGACGACGTGACCTTCGACGCCGACACCGGAGCCCTAGAGGATCTGCTCATCGGCGATCGCCGCGTCCACGCCGGATCCTTGCTGGGTAGCGGCTCCTACGCTGCTGTGCTCGACGAGAGCCAGGAGCCCTCACCGTAAGACTCTTCCCAGCACCCGTGGCAAGGTCCAGGATCCGCACTCGCACCCTCCCGATCGCCGATCTCAACCAGCGACCCGGCAGGACCCGCATTCGCGTTTTGGGCCACCACCTCCTCGGGCCGAGCTCGTAGGAATCAGCGCGGATGCCATTCTGGCCGGCTGGAACCGGACCGACGACCTCGCCTCGATCGAGGTGCCGACCTTGGTCATCGGCGCCCGCCACGACACGATGGACCCGGCGCACCTGGAGATGATGGCCAGCCGCTTGCCCCGTGGCCGCTATCTGAACTGCCCGAACGGCAGCCATCTGGCGATGTACGACGACCAGCAGATCTACTTCACCGGTCTCGTCGAGTTCCTGCACGAGTTCGTCGACTGACGAGTGGCGCTCGCAACGGACAGCGGTGCCGGCTTTGCGGCAAGCCGGGACTCTCCAACCGATTCATCGGCCACACGCCCGATGAATCCGCCCTATCGATCCATCTGCATCGACCCCGTCGGCACGCACCCGCCAGTCGATCCGCGCCCTATCGACGGAGGGGATTATCCCTTGACAGTAGGTATCCCCTCATGGTAGGTTATCTGTATGGCACCGAGCAACAGAAACCGGCCGAAGCGGGCAGCAAGCAGCGAGTCCACCTACACGATGATGGACTTCACCAGGGACTTTCCTGACGACGCCGCCTGTCTGGACTATCTGTGGCGACGCCACTACTCCGAGGACGGGGAACATGCCCACTGCCCGAAGTGCTCTGAGGTGCGCAAGTTTCACCGCGTTGCCTCCCGGCCGTCCTACTCCTGTGACACCTGTGGCCATCACATGCACCCCACAGCGGGGACGATCATGCACAAGTCGTCTACCTCGCTCCACTTGTGGTTTCACGCCATTTTCCTGATGGCGCAAACCCGCTGCGGTATCTCGGCCAAGCAGCTTGAGCGCGAGCTGGGAGTGACGTACAAGACGGCGTGGCGCATGTTTACCAAGATCCGCAACGAACTGATGAGTCAGGGCGATGCGATCCTCGGTGGTGAGGTAGAGGCTGACGAGACGTACATGGGCGGACGCCGCAAGGGCCAGCATGGTCGTCCTGGTACAGGGGATCGGCGGAAGACCCCGGTGTTCGGCATGGTCGAGCGCAAGGGCCAGGTTGTCGCGCTCACTGTCCCCAACGCTCAAGCCACGACGTTGTTGCCGCACATGCGCAAGCGAATCCTTCCGTCTTCCACCGTCTACACCGACGAGTGGTCTGCCTACGCACAACTTGGGCAGTCGGGCTACGTCCACCAACGGATCAATCATTCCGAGGGCGTCTATGTCATGGGCAACACCCACACGAATACCATCGAAGGCTTTTGGTCTCTCGTAAAGACAGGCATCCGCGGCACTCATCATGCGGTGGCGGCCAAGTGGCTCCAGGGCTATCTGAACGAGTACGCCTGGCGGTACAATCGTCGATACAGTTCCCACCCGATGTTCCTCAGCCTTCTGGAACAGGTTCGTCCGGCTTCTGCCGGGTGACCCTATCTAGGTCAACCATAAACTGGTCACGACCGTATTCAGATGGCTCGATTTTGGTTGCGTCAAGTACCACACCGCTTTGCTCTTGCTCGCGCTCTTTCATGCACATCGCCTCCCACGCTTCGCGCGCCTGAACCAAAAAGGGATCGGCAAGGACCGCGGCCAGTTTCCAGATGGGCACTACAAACGCCATACCCGACGGTGTACGCACATACTGACTGGGGTTTACGTCCTTGTCGGTAATCTCGTCTTTCACAGGGGCGGTCCATGGTTGACTTCCCCAGTTGACCCCTAAAAGATAAACCCTCGTCCCTACTTGCGGAATGATCACCGCCTCATTCGGGTCATCCTTACCCGGACCGACACGGGCACCTCGATACGCGAACACAGGCGAACCGGAAAACCCGCTCAGTGAACGAACCTCAACCAAGATGCTGTCTTGGTAGTGGCCGCGTTCCTTCTGAAACACAGGGTCGCCATCCACCTGAGCAATAGATCCAAAACGCAATACTGGCGTGTTTGAGGTCTTCCCATCGCGGTCTACGAATCGTCCAAGCAAGAACGCCTCGTCACCGATGCTCAGGTCTTCAGTCTCAAAAAGATCAGGGGCCACGGCCATCTCCCAGGGGATGAAAGTGAACCTGAATATGGTCTGATTGAGCCCTATCGGGGCTACCGCTATGTCGTCATTGTCGGGATGCGGGAACCAGTGCTTCCGCTCCAGTGGCAACGTGTCAACCTGACCGGCTTGAGTGTTAACACGCAGCACCGTAAATCCGCCATCGATGTTGTGCTGGTTCGTCACGGCATAAAGATGGCCATACGCTGGCGGAAGGCCCGACGCTGGGGAGGGATCCATGGACATGAGAAATCCGGATCCCCCTACCCGTTGACTACTTAGCGCAGCTTTCTCACTCGGGTACAGGTAGAAAATGGCATCGAGCCATTGTCGGGGTATGCCTGGCATGTCGTCCTCACCCCCTCCCACGCACTCATAGGGTCGTCCATGAAGCGTCAGACGAGTCACCCAATGGCTACTGCTCACGGGAGCCTACCCCGTGAACTACCTACCGTGAAGGGATAGTCCCCTTCCGGATAAGAGAGCACGCTGGAAAGTTCAAGGCCAGAGTGGCCGTCGCGAGAAAGCTCCTCACCCTCGTCTACTACGGGCTCCGAGACGGCGAGATCCGCTCTCTCGAGGCCCAAGAGGCCGCGT
>JBEKJK010000032.1:0-8710 GCA_050011255.1 Acidimicrobiales bacterium | reverse complement strand
CGCCTTTCCCCTGGCCAAGAGCCTGGGAGGTAGGTCATGAGCAAACGGGGATGGTCAGGTGCTGTCGTTTTCGATGATCACTCCCCGATCACGGGTGCTGTCGTTTTCGATGATCGTTTACATCTGGGTAGGTGTGACCGGATTGGACAGATGTACCCAGTGAGGGGCTTTAATCTCGTCGCCGAGAACTCTATTGACGCGCGGGTTCTCGACGTGTTGGACCGGAAGCTCGCCGTAATTCTCGCTGAGTTCGGAGCAGATAAGCGGGCCGACATCATCGAGTCCGTGAGCGGGCACACCGACAGCATATACACCGGGGCGCTCGGCGGTGACGCCGACCTCGAGAGATCTGCCGAGCAGTTACTCGAACGTACTAGAAGCGAACTGCAGGAACAGGCCGACTTACGAGATCTGCTGCCAAGCAACACCGGGCATCCGCGTACCACAGGTGACCACCTCAGCGCCGCGCTGAGAACGGCAGCGACTGCATGGGAGCAATTACAGGGCCAGCGGATTGGCGACCTTGCTGATGTACTCGACGGCTTGCCGAGCGTCGCTCCCGGCGAACCTGTCCCACAGGTCAGTGGACACGAAGCGGGCTGGTGGGGCGTCTGGGAGGCGAAGGCAGAGGCATCGTCTTCGGCTAGAACCGCATTCGCCCTTTTCATCGCCCATTCTGGTGGCGTCCGTCCGGACGTCGCGGATTGGGTCTGGGATTCGCTGATGCAAACCACGGGTACCCTCACTTCGACGGTCCCGCCCGGAGAAGTCTGGGATCAATTGGCTCGAACAGCGCTCGATTACGCCTATCGGCCGTGCACAGACTTGGCCGGTGGCCACCCGCCCACCGTCCCGATGGTACGCCCACTTCTCATTGTCCAGGTGAGCCCATGAAGTGGGTAGACCGCCAGCTGGCATCGGTCGTGTCGACGCATCGGCCTGTCGTAATCCTGGACCCTGGCAACCTGGTTGATGACGCGGTTGCCGCTCTCCTCGGAACTCTGTACACAGTGGACGACTACCTGACGCTGCGCAAGGCGTGGGAACAAGAGGGGCGGTACGCGCAGGAAGGTCAAACTCGGCCGGTGTTCCTGGTGCAATCTTCCGAATTCACCGACGCTCGGGCGTTGCCGTGGGACATCGAGCAGCGCGCCGCTGTCGCCACAGTCCGTTGGCCGATCGGCACCGAGTGGCGCACCGCGGCAAGTCAACTTCCCCCTGACCTCACGGATTTACTCGTTGATCTGGCCCGGCCTGGAAGAGACGCCTCAGATGTTGCGAGTGATCTACTTCGAGTGGGGTTCGGTGTTGTTCTCCCCGCTCCCGACTCGAGTGCGGAACTTGACGCCGTCGTGCACCTAGTCGCGTCCCATCTTGTCCCTGTCTCCCTGTGGGTGTTCGTTCGCAAACTCATACGTGGCCCACTCGCCCTTGCCTTAGCTCAGCCGACCCACGACTACGAACTTCTACAAGAGGCGTGGACAGAGTGGCTCTCTGTTGGCAACAAGGCGACATATGCCGCCACTCTCACAGGCGCACGCGCCGCTATCGCGTCGCTTCTCGCCTCTGGTTTGCTCCGTCCAGTACCGCTCGCGGCGGAAGACCTTCCGAACTGGACCACCATTGGAGCCACCCAACCAGGGGCTGCCGAGCGACTCGAAATCCTCCTGGAACAGCTTCCTGACCCCTGGCCCCCGCAATCGGCGACAGACTGGATTGCTGTCGCCTCCTGGTGGGGCGATGTGCGCTGCGCGGCTGCTGGCGCTCAGCCCGAGCGCCCCGAACTTGTGGAATCGGCCTGGAGTCGCTGGGCCGATGTTGACGAGGCCTTCCAGCCGTGGCTCCGGAAGAACTACTCCCTCCTTTTCACGAGTTCTCGCCATCACCCCGTCACCGTCAATCAAGTCGCTCCGTTCCTTGCCCGACGTCGATCGACGACCGGGCGCCGTCAGCTCCTGGTCGTTCTCGACGGTCTCGCCTTCGCCCAATGGTCATTGTTACGCCGGGCGCTTCCCATCGACGTCGCCGACGCTACTGGCTGTTTCGCGATGTGCCCCACCCTCACCTCAGTGTCCCGCCAAGCGATCCTTGCGGGTGCCATCCCGTCCGCCTTCGCTGACTCGCTTTGGACGACCAGTAAAGAGTCGGCACGTTGGCGGGCCTTCTGGGCCAACGAGGGTCTTTTGGACTCGGAGGTCGGATATCACTTGACCTTCGGGGAGACGGAGGCGGACGTTCCAGCGCTCGGCACCGCCGAAATCACCGCCGTCGTTGTGCTCGCTGTCGACGAGATCATGCACGGCTCCAACCTCCTCGGTGACGCACAGGTGAGCGCGAGCCTCGAGGAATGGACGCGCCATGGTTTCCTCGATGTCTTGATCAAGCGGGCCGACGATGAGGGCTTCGAGGCCTGGGTCACCGCCGACCACGGCAATGTCGAGGCGACGCCGAGTGGTCGGGTGATGGAAGGCCCCCTCGTCGACCATGCCGGCACAAGGGTGCGGCTCTACGAGAACGCCGTGCTTCGCGACACAGCCCGGCCTGACGGCATCGAGTGGGACCCACCGGGATTGCCTCCCGGGAAGGCTCCTCTTTTCGCAGCTGGCCGGACCGGCTACCACAGTGGTGGACGAAAGGTCAGCCATGGAGGTCTAAGCCTCGACGAGGTCATCGTTCCTTTTGCGAGGGTGGTGCCACGATGATGACCAACCCGAGCCGCGGAATGATCCTCGACCGCGACCTCACGCCAGATCTTCTCGACGTCGCGCTCCGGGTTGCCACCGACCCAACCCCCTGGGTCGACAAACGCAAGCTCCTCACGGTCGCCCTGCGCGACCACGTGAGCGAGCAGGAGGCCAATGGCAAGACGAAGAAATGCCTCACCAGGGTGTGGATTAACCCACCACCGGACGCCGCAGGCATGGTTGCGTGGGGTCGCGACCATCGGCAGCTGGCCATCGACCGCCGGCTCCTCCATCTGGGGGCGTTAACTGCAACCTTCCCCTTTGTTGGAGGCATCAGTGCTTTGGTCGGTAGGGCACTCGCGCTTGACGGCTATGCAGACCCTGGCGACATTCGGCAACGGGCTCGCGCGATCTGGGGTGACCGGCCTGCCATCGATGTCGGGGCCCGAAAGGCTTACACCACCCTGCTTCGCTTCGGGGTTCTGACTGGCGGTGGAAGAACGCCACTCGCCCGCGGTGAGGTGTTCGAGGCTGATGCCAGAATGGCTGGATGGATCATCCATTCGCTCCTGCTCACGCGTGGCTGCCGATCGGTCAGCGACACCGAACTCGGAGTGGCACCCGAGCTCTTCTGGCTAAAATTTGATCGCCCCGATGGGTGCTACCCGCTACTGGAGCGCCATAAAGAAGGTGACCGGAGGGTTATCTGGGCCGTCGTTCCGTAAGAGCCCTCCCTGACAAGCTCGGGCCGTGAACTGCCGACCCCTCTCATGTATCGCTTCTATCGCTTCCAACACCTAGCCAGCGAGGTGTCATAGCTGCGATCTAGCGTCGACTCGGTGAGAATGCGGGTGGAGTGGGTTTGGTACGGCCGCCCGGCGGCCCAAGCGCTGCAGAAGGCGATCAGCGCCGCCAAGGCCGAGGAACCTTTAGCACCGGTCAGCGTGGTCGTCTCCTCCAACCACGTCGGTGTCGCCACCCGCCGGCTTCTCGCCTCGGGTGAGCTCGGCCCGCTCTGCGGGCAGGGAGCGGGGGTTGTGGCCGTTTCCTTCCTCACCGTCTACCGCATGGCCGAGCTCCTGGGGGCAGCCGCGCTAGCCGGCGCAGGGCGACGTCCCGTTTCCACCCCGGTGCTCGCCGCGGCGTTGCGACGGGCGCTCGCCGAGGATCCGGGGGTGTTCGCCCCAGTGGCGGAGCACCCTGCCACCGAGATGGCGTTGGTGAGTGCCTACAAGGAGCTGCGCGACGTATCACTGGAAGGACTCGACCGCCTTAGTGCCCGGAGCAGGAGGGCAGCCGACGTCGTTCGCCTGTACCGCGCGGCTCGAAGCCGATTGGTTTCGAAGTGGTACGACGAGGAGGACTTGATAAACGGGGCGGTCGAGCATCTTGACGCAAAAGACGCCGTTCTCAAGGGTCTCGGTTCCGTTGTCGTCTACCTGCCCCAGCGGCTGTCGCGCCATGGGGCGCTGTTGCTGAAGACGGTGTCCAAGTTCTGCGACGTGACTGTGCTGGCGGGGACGACGGGCGATCCGCGCGCCGATGCCGGGGTGGCGCACTCGGTCTGCCGCCTGGTCGACACCGGCAGCTGCCCCTCGCCGACTGATCTCGACCCGATGGTTGTTGTTTCGGGCGAAAGGACCCGCGTCGTCACGACCTCGGACGGTGACGAGGAGGTGCGGGCGGCGGTGCGGGCTGTGATCGACGCCGTGCGTGACGGCACTGGGCTTGATCGGATCGCCATCCTCCACGCGAGCACGGAACCTTATGCCCGCTTGGTGCACGAGCAGTTGTCGTCCGCCGGGATCGCCCACAACGGGGCGGCAGTCGTGCCGCTCACCGCCCGGCTCGCCGGAAGGACACTGCTCGGTTTGCTCGCCCTTTCGCACGCGATGTTTCGGCGCGAGGACGTCTTTGCCTGGTTGGCCGGTGCCCGGGTGCACCACGAGCGAAAGCCGGTTCCCGTGACGGCCTGGGAGCGGCTATCTAGAGACGCGGGGGTGGTTGCCGGGCGCGAGCAGTGGGACCGGCTTCTTGCGACCTACGCGGCCGACTGTGAGGACGAGGCGGAGCGGACCGAGGGTGACCCCGACGCGCCGGAGTGGCGAGGGGAGAAGTTGCGGACAAACGCCGCCCGGGGACGTGCGCTTCGGGACTTTGTGCTGGGACTCATCGACGACCTGGCACGAACTGCGGCTTCGCCCCGGTCGTGGGCTGAGCGGGCCCGATGGGCACGTGGGCACCTCGAGAACCTGCTCGGCGGGGAGAGGCGACGAGCCACCTGGCCGATCCACGAGCAGAAGGCAGCCGAGCGGGTGGAACGGGCACTGGACCGACTGGGCTGCCTGGATGTCCTCGAAGAGGCGGTCGAACTCGACGTCTTCGCGCGGACGCTCGAGCTCGAGCTCGAGGCGGACCTCGGCCGGGTCGGGCGCATGGGTGAGGGGGTCCTGGTCGGGTCCGTGAGCATGGGCATAGGCCTCGACTTGGACCTCGTCGTCGTTCTAGGCCTCACCGAGGGTTCCTGTCCGGCACCGACCCGGGACGACTCGCTTCTCCCTGACCACGAGCGCGAAGTGGTCGGCGACGAGCTCACGCTGCGAGCGGAGGGCATCGAGCGCCAGCACCGGGAGGTGCTCGCCTCCCTTGCTGGCGCGTCGCGGCATCTGCTGTGTGTGCCGCGTGGAGATCTGAGACGAAGTACCGAGCGGATCCCGTCGCGCTGGGTGCTCGACATCGCGGGCGCCGTCGCCGGAGAACGCCTCTGGAGCGAGGACCTGCTAGGCGGCCAGCGACCCTGGCTCGAGCATGTCGCCTCCTTTGACGCGGGGCTCCGCCGAGTCGACTTCCCTGCGAGCGAGCAGGAGTACCGACTCCGTTTCCTCTTGGCGCAGGACAGGGCTAGATCGAGCCAGTCTCCAGCAGCAGTGCTCGGTGACCGCATATTGGTGGATGGCGTCGAGATGGTCGCCTCACGTCGCAGCCACGCGTTCACCCGTTACGACGGCAACCTCGCCGGGCTGCACATCCCCTCGCCCGTCGACCGACCAACGTCGGCCACAAGGCTCGAAGGATGGGCCGTCTGCCCGTTCGCCTACCTCATGCACGCCATCCTCGGCGTCGAAGAAGTCGAGAACCCCGAGGACCGTCTGCAGATCTCCGCTCTCGACCAGGGTTCTTTGATCCACGAAGTCCTCGAGGACTTCGTCGATGAAGTACTCACCCGTCCACCGGCTGAGCGGCCTGTTCCAACCGAAGCGTGGTCGGAGTCCGACCGTGCCCGGATGGTGGCGATCGCCGAGGCGGTGTGCGACCGCTATGAGCAACATGGCCTCACAGGTCGGCGGATCTTCTGGCAGCGCGACAAACGCAGGATCATCGCCGATCTCGAGCGTTTCCTGCGCGCCGACAGCGAACACCGTGCTGTGAACGGTACCCGGCCGGTCGTTGCGGAACTCGCCTTCGGGCTGCCCGGCGCAGCTCTCGGAACCGTCGCCATAGAGCTTCCCGACGGACGAAGCGTCCACTTCAGGGGCAAGGCCGACCGGCTGGATATCGCGACAGACGGCACCGCCCATGTAGTGGACTACAAGACGGGCCGGCCAGATGCCTACGCGGATCTGGGCGAGGAGAACCCTGACTCGCACGGTACGAAGCTGCAGCTCCCCGTCTACGGACTTGCGGCTCGCCTCCATCAGGGCAGCACCGAGCTTCCGGTGCGTGCCGAGTACTGGTTCACCTCCGAGAGAGGCGGGTTCAAACGGATCGGGTACTCGGTCACCTCCGAGGTGCTCGAGCAAGTGGGTCGGACCCTGGGGCAGGTGGTTGCCGGGATCGAGAACGGGGTCTTCCCGAACTATCCGACGGCGACGAGCACTACGCCGTGGGTTGACTGCCCCTACTGCGATCCCGACGCCCTCGGCGTGATCGACCTGCACCGTCGGATCGAGCAGAAGAAGGCCGACCCCGCACTTGCTATCTTCTTCGACCTGGCCGAGCCGCCCGGTGGAGATGCAGAGCAATGAGCTCGCCTGTGTCTGAGCGCGCCGATCCTCCCGACCAGGCGGCCAGGGACCGGATCACCTCCGATCTGACCTCCACGCTGTTCGTAGAGGCAGGGGCCGGGACTGGAAAGACATTTGCGCTCGTCGACCGGGTGCTGGCGCTTGTCATAACGGGCGAGGTCGAGCTGCGTTCCGTCGCAGCCATCACGTTCACCGAAAAGGCCGGCGACGAGCTGCGCGACAGGATCCGGCGCAAGCTCGAGGAGTATGCCGAGGCAAACCCCGAAACCGTAAAAGGTGCCCGCTGCCGGGTGGCGCTCGATCAGCTCGACGGTTCGGCCATCGGGACTCTTCACTCTTTCGCTCAACGTCTGCTCTCCGAGCACCCCGTCGAGGCGGGTCTTCCGCCTCGGGTCGAAGTGCTCGACGAGGTGAGCTCCGATGTCGCCTTCGAGCAGCGCTGGTCGATGTTCCAGGACGAGCTGCTCTCCGATCCCGCTCTCGAGCGGACGCTTTTGCTCCTATTCGCTTGTGGTGTGCGTCCGGCGGCACTGCACTCGCTGGCGCAGGCTTTCGATACCAACTGGGATCTCGTCGAGGAGCAGGTGCCACAATACGAGCCCGATCCTCCCTCGGTGCATGAGCTGTTCGAACATGCTCGCGAGGCTGTCCTGAGGGTCTGCTCGGAGCCTTGCAGTGATCCGGCCGACAAGCTGGGCCTTCGACTGCAGGAGATAGCCGGGCGCATGGATGAGCTGGCTTCGATCTCCGACGACCTCGACTTGCTCCAAGCGCTCGGCCCCGACGCGAACCCCAAGCTGCCGAGCTTCAGGGTCGGTGGCATCGGCAGTAAGAACTCGTTCGACGACAGGGACGGCTTACGGGCGTGCGTGGCCGATGCCGGCGAACGCGTAGCTGCCGTTCGTGGCGAAGCGGCGAACGCGTGTACCCGGCGGATCGGAACCGTCATCCGTCGCTTCACCCTAGACAGCGCACGCGAACGTCAGCGGGCCGGCCAGTTGCAATTCCACGATCTGCTCGTGTTCGCCCGTGCGCTTCTGCGTGACACCGAGAACGGGGCTGCCGTCCGGGCACGGCTGCACGAGCGCTATCAGCGGCTGCTTCTCGACGAGTTCCAGGACACCGATCCCATCCAGATCGAGCTGGCCGTTCGCATCGCGGCGGCCGTTCCACTGGACGAGTCGGCGGGCTCTGCTCCATGGGAGCAGGTGGAGGTGGCGCCCGGTCGCATCTTCGTCGTCGGCGACCCGAAGCAGTCGATCTACCGCTTTCGCCGAGCCGACATCTCGACGTTCCTTGCGGCCGCCGCTCGCTTCGGCGCAGATGGTGGGTCCGTCGAGCTGACGGCGAACTTCCGCACCGTCGCTCCCATCCTCGACTGGGTGAATGCGACGTTCGAGGCCCTCATGGGCGAGGACGATGACACGCCACTTCCCGTGCCGTCCCAGCCGCAGTACATCGCGCTGGAAGAGACCCGAGCTGCCCCAGCCGTCGGGCCACCGGTCTGCGTCCTCGGGTGCACGGAGCTCCCCAGAGAGACCCGGGCAGACGAGCTGCGCGCAGCGGAGGCAGAAGAGGTGGCGACGACTGTGGCGCGGATCATGCACGAGGGCTGGCAGGTTGACGACGGCGAAGGCGGGTGGCGTCGGGCCCGGCTTGGGGACATCACGGTGTTGGTGCCCGCCCGGACGTCGCTGCCATTCCTAGAAGACGCCCTCGACGAAGGAGGCATACCGTTTCGCGCCGAATCGAGCTCGCTCGTCTATGCGAGCCGCGCTGTGCGCGACCTGCTCATGGTGCTGCGGGCGGTGGACGATCCGACGAACTACCTGCACATCGTCTCCGCCCTACGCACGCCGCTCCTCTCTTGCGGAGACGACGAGCTCTTTCGGTTCAAATGCGAACGCAACGGTCGCTGGAGCTACCTGGCCGATCAGCCAGAGTCCGTGCCGGTCGACGACCGGGTCCGGATGGGGCTCAGTTATCTGCGTTCCCTCTACG
>JBEKJK010000031.1:0-8833 GCA_050011255.1 Acidimicrobiales bacterium | reverse complement strand
TCGAGTTCCTCGCGAACGATCACGGACGGCGGTACTCTCCTCATGGCCTGGGCCTCCTTGTCGTTGTTAGCGCTACGACATGGTGGTTCAGGTCGCTTCGATTTACAGGGAGGCTAGGACGTCACCATCTTGCGCCAGGTGGTGAACTCCGGTGGGACGTTCCCCGTGAGCGTCGCGGTACACGGCAACCTCGTCTACATCCTCAACGCCGAGAACGGCGGGTCGGTCCAGGGTTATGTCGCCTTCTTCGGCCACCTGTTCCCACTCCCAGGATCGAACCGAGCCCTGGGACTCAACCCCTCGGCATCGCCACAGTTCGTCAACACCCCCGGACAGGTCGCCTTCTCGCCCGACGGTTCCAAGCTGATCGTGACGACCAAGGCCAACGGCAGTGACATCGACGTCTTCAGGGTCGGATTCTTCGGGCTGCTGTCGCACTCGCCGGTGGTGAATGCTGAGCCGGGGACTGTCCCCCCGGGGACTGTCCCCTTTGCCATCACCTTCGACTCGGCGGGTCACTTAGTGATCGCCAACGCCGGGAACAACTCCCTGTCCACCTTCACACTCAACCGGGACGGGACCGTGACCCTCATCGACTCAGTTGGGACCGGCCAGGCGGCGACGTGCTGGGTTGCTCCGGCGCAGGGGTACCTCTATGCCTCCAACGCCGGGAGCGCGTCGGTGAGCGGATATCAAGCGGCCCCCAATGGCAATCTCACCCTCCTCGCGCCGCCGACGGCCACCGACCCCGGAACGGTTGACGCCTCGGCCTCGGCTAATGGGCAGTTCCTCTACGTCCAGACCGGGGGGAACGGGATCGTCGACGAGTTCCAAGTCCACTCTGGCGGGACCCTCACCGAGATCGGGTCCGTGAACGTGGCCGGTGCAGTCGGTGGTGAAGGCATCGTCGCCTTCTAGCCAGTCCCACGCTAGCGGCGGCACTCTCGGGTATCTCGGGTGTCGCCGCTAGCGTCCGGTCATTGAGCTGGCACCGATAGAAGTTCAGGATCAGGTCGAGCCTCACGAAAGCCCGCCCATCCGCCAGTCGATAAGGAGACCCCATGACCGTTCTGAACCCAGGCGACAAGTTCCCCGCGCTCGTCGTGACGCCAACCGAAGGCGCGGCCATCCAGCTCCCGGACGCCCTCACCGGTCACTTCGGAGTAGTCCTGTTCTACCGGGGGTCGTGGTGTCCGTACTGCAACGCCCAACTGCGGGTCTTCCAGCGGGCCGCCAACAGCCTTGCTGAGGTTGACGCTCGTGTCGTAGCGCTGTCGGTCGATGATGAAGCCACGACTCGGGAGTTGATGGCCAAGCACGGTCTCGAGTTCCCCGTCGGGCACAGCGCCAACGCCAAGGCAGTCGCCGAGGCGACCGGTGCGTTCGTCAACGATGATCCGACCTTCCTCCAGTCCACCGGGTTCGTGCTCGACCCTACGGGCCGGGTCGTGGTCTCCGTGTACTCCAGTGGCGCCATCGGGCGCCTCGTGCCCGAAGACGTGGTTGGCATGATCCGCTACCTGCGCCAGAGCGCGGCGAGCACACCGACGTAAGAGGGGGGAAGCTTTGAACGCCACGGATGGCGAAGGAGTTGACATGACAAACCGCTACCGCAAGGAGCCAAAGAGGATTTCGCAGCTGACCCCCAGGCAGTATGAGGTCACCCAGCAGAGCGCCACCGAGCCGGCGTTCGACAACGAGTTCTGGGACCACAAAGAGGCAGGCATCTATGTCGATGTCGTCTCGGGCGAACCCTTGTTCGCTTCCACGAAGAAGTTCGACAGTGGATGCGGCTGGCCGAGCTTCACGGCGCCGCTCAAAAGAGCCAACGTCGTCGAGAACGAAGATCGCAGTCACGGGATGCTCAGGACCGAGGTGCGCTCGACCCGTGGGGACAGTCACCTCGGACATGTCTTCGCCGACGGGCCCACCGAAGAGGGCGGTCTGCGCTACTGCATCAATTCGGCTGCACTGCGGTTTGTCCCTTACGAGGATCTCGAGGCCGAGGGATACGGTGAGTACAAGGAGCTCTTCGACGGAGCTGTGAGCGAGGAAGGAGCGGTCCAGTGAGCGGCACGACGCACAAGGCGATCCTGGCCGGAGGGTGCTTCTGGGGGATGCAAGACCTGATCCGCAAGCGCCCAGGCGTGGTCTCGACTCGGGTTGGATACACCGGAGGCGACGTGGCGAACGCCACGTATCGGAACCACGGCACCCACGCCGAGGCGATCGAGATCATCTTCGATCCAGCGAAAACCTCTTACCGTGAACTGCTCGAGTTCTTCTTCCAAATTCATGACCCGACAACGCGCAACCGCCAAGGCAACGACATCGGTACGAGCTACCGGTCGGCCATCTTCTACCTCGACGACGAGCAGCGTCGAGTCGCCGAGGACACCATCGCGGACGTCGAAGCGTCCGGACTGTGGCCCGGCAAAGTCGTCACAGAGGTCACACCCGCAGGGCCATTTTGGGAGGCAGAGCCCGAGCACCAGGATTACCTGGAGCGCTACCTGAACGGATACACCTGCCACTTCCCGCGCCCGGGCTGGGTTCTGCCGCATCGGACCGATGCCGTCGCCCGATGAGGTGCACGCGCCGGGCGGACCAACGCGTCCATGGAGCTTCAAAGTTGGGCGAACGGAGGAGACGCCTTCGGGCGCTGGACCCGAAGGTTTGCGGCTGAACGGGGTCCGGTCAGCAATTGATGGATTTCAGGATTCAGCTGTCAAGACGTACTCACAAAACCGCCCTGTGGGTGCCGAGAGTCCCATCCAACACCTCTACCTGGACTTTATGTGACAGGGTGGTCGCCCCGCGCCTCGGGCTACAACGCCATTTCGATCAGGCGAGAGAGGTTCCGTCGCGGCCATGACAGTCGCGTACAGGTACGCCAAGCTCGGTCAACGCCCGACGCACTGTTCCCGGATCCACACCGAATGCTTTGCCGACAGTGGCTAGGGAATCTCCGGCCTGATACAAGCCAGCAACCCTGCGGATGTCGTCAGAGGTGAGCCGAGGATGGCGCCGTGGGACGCCCTGCCGGCGCATGTGCTCGAGGACGGTCCCCCGGGCGATGCGGTAGCGCCTGGCGAGTTCCATGACCTCGACACCTGAAACATAGTCGGCTACCAAGTGGCGGAGTTCGTTTGGGTGAAGGCGACGCTGATATTGCCTCGGAGGCCGCGTTTCGGGGATTTTGCTCTGCCGAACAGAGGTGCCCGCGAGGAGTTTCCGCAGGTCAGCGGCCCTTCCAGGGGGGTTGGAGTAACGTGTCGTTACCTCCACTCGTTGCCATAAATACAACGCTGTCCCTGTTCAATGCGTGGATTTCGTGTCCGATCGCTCAGGGACCTTGAGGGCCTTACTCGAACCCTGCACGTGGACGTTATGGCCGACAACAGCGGTGGAGTGACGAGCGCGGATTTGGTGCAGGCTCCAGCGATAGGTGCGCGCGGAGCCTGCGCGGCGACCGCGGTGCTCGCGATAGTTGTCTGCCCGCGAACGGCATTTGGAGGCGAGTCTTCGCAACTCCGGCAGCGCGCGTTCGGGATCGCTCCCAAGCGATCGCGGTCGCGAACACGCCACAGCGAGGTCAGCGAGTGCTGTCGCCCTGTTCGAAGACCAAGCGGATCCTCAAGCAGAAGGCGAGGAGGATCGCCGCCCGAAGCGTGTTGGTCAGATCCCCAGCGGTCGTTACGTCGTGTTCGGCGATCTACGAACCTCAGCTTTCGATGATGTTGTGAACGGGCGAGACTTGCGGCTCTCCCGGATCAACCCCTAGGTCGGCGAGAATAGGCACCAGCGTCGCCCCGAAGGCTTGAAACGACTCTTGGGAGTCCCAAACGTCGAACACCTGGATCTGGCCGTCCGTTTCGAGAGCGACGTGATAGAGCCTTCCGGCCGGCGCTCCGGCACCAGCCGCTTCGAGCCGGCTGATTGCGTCGTCGTACCGTCCGGGCGTGAACGAGGTGGGTGTGAAGTACATGCCAAGTGCCATGCCTAGGTCCCTTCTGTATCTGGCGGCTGTGTTCATTTGCGCTTTTTTCCATGTACCTGCTCTGCGATCCCGAGCAGTCCCTCCCTCGTCGTTCGACCTGGGCGTTACTCCCGACTGTCGATCACGTCGAGGTTGTAGAAAGTCGGCGGGCCATCAGCGAAACTCATCAGCTTCTTCGACAGTGCATCGGTCTCGGGCAACGCCGAGTTCTCCATCGCCGCTTCATGCGAATCGAAGAACACGACGTTGAAGTAGTGCCCGGGGTTGTCTCGGTCGTGACAGAGAACCCTCCGAAGTGTTTTTCGTTTGCCCTCGGTGGCCTTTTCCCATTCGTCGGCAACGGCCTGCATTTCGGCGGGCTTGGAGGTTCGGTATTCGATGATCTGTAAAAATGCCATATACAGGTCCTTTCGGGTTCGCGCGATCGCAGAGGGGTTTGCCCAGTTGCGCTATGGCTCTTTCCGAGTTCTCGGGAATCCGCTATTCGTCCTTCAACATGGAGCGAATCTGCTCGCGCAACTCGGGTCCGTCAGCATGGCCGTGGACATCGGCTGCGTGCATAGCAGCAGCACGAACAACTTCGTCTTCCTCGCCGGAGATCGTGAGCGTGCAACCGCTCTCGCTCGGCATTTCGCGGCAGTCAGCGGTTTTGCGGGCCATTGGATGTTCCTCCTTAGGTTCAATGAGGTCAATGAGGGCACTTCTTGCCAAGTGGTGTCGGGCTACGGCTACGGGCTATCCCTTTGCGTAGTCCGCGAAACCCTGCCAGTCGATGACGACACACGCCTCGTCGCCGACGATCCAGGCGTCGTGCCCCGGCGGGATGATCGAGAAGTCCCCGGGGCCGAACTCAAGCTCTTGGTCGTCGTCCATGCGCACGTGCATCCGGCCCGATACGTAGTAGCCCATGTGCGCGGCCTGGCAACTGTCGGTTTGGGCAATGGGCTTGACGTGCAAGGACCACTTCCATCCCGGCTCAAACGTCGCCCTGCCTACTGGTCCCGATTCGACGTTCACCAGCTCGAGCTTGCCCATACCGCTGGCAAACGGTCTGGTTTCCTCTGGTGTATCGAGGCTCTTGCGGATCATTCCAGCCATATCTCATCTCCTCCAAGTCACCCAGACGCGGCGTGGACCAAGGTGAGGCCGGTAAGATGCCTGCGCGCTGCCGAAGAACCAAGCGGCCGTGTCACCATAACGCCAACCCCCTGTGTCGATGGATCGCTGTCTCGCTCCAACGAGATGCAACCATCGTCAGGGCGCGGAAGTACGGGGGACGGTAGTGCCGTTCCCCAACAATGCGGGGACAACAGTCGTTGCATCGGACGACGGTTCCGGCGGGACGTGAACTCGTGGTGCCTACGCGCCGTGTGGAATTCGGCGACCGCAATGTGATGGCCTGATTCATAATTCCGGCGGGCCACTCGTCCTACGACCAGCACAGAGAGTTACCGGAGTAGGTACGCGTTGTGCTGCCAAGTGATGGATTGCCGACTCAGAACGCGACTAGGATATTTGATCCTGTGTTGTTCTGGCCTGCCACGACCAGGCGATTTGGGATACGTACGACCGGGCTCGTCACCAGATCGATCGATAACCGGCACCGCAGGCGAACACCGTGCTGGCCGTTCGCTAAGTGGCTGACCGTCCACTAGCTAGGTGATGCCTGATTTCGTTATCGCCAGGGCGAAGGTCAAGGTGAACTGGCCTGAGCCCGTTCGATATCACTCCGACCGCCGAGTTGCATCTCGCCCGTTGCGGTCTCGGGTGTGCGTCCCAGCCTTGATGAGGGCCAGTCGGACCGTGGATGCGTGCCGACCAAAGTGGATGCCAATGGCTCGCAGCGACTGCCCGGCCTCATACAGCCGAGCTGCCTCCTCCACCTGACAGGCTTCCAAGGCGGGGTTGCGACGGGCCATGCCCGATCGGTTGAGGTGATCGAGAACCGTCGAGCGGTGGATCCTGAAATGTGCCGCAAGGTCGTTGATAGGCCCCCCATCCCGGTAGGCCGCCGTCAGTTTCACTACCTGTGCCGCCGACAGACGGCGCTGCCTTCGTCGAGGAGCGGGTTCAGTAGCGACTGCTGGAGCGATACCGCCAGCACATTGTTCCAGCACAACGGCATGAAGCTGGGCAATTCGTGAACCGATTTCATGGTTTGAGAGTTGTCCGCTCACCTCCACAGCGTTGTCGAAACGACAACATTTATGCTGTTCAAACCGTCAATTGGCTGCCCAGCTACCCCTGTCGTTAGGTAATCCTTAGCCCTGTTATTCCAACTCGGTACCCGAAGTCGTGTTGTGCTCGGTGCTTGACGCACCTTGAGTGATATCGGATGGGCAACGCCGTCCTTCACGCAGGCGACACCCCTAGCGATATCGGCACTTTGGGGGAGGTCCGTTGCCAAGGCACGGATGGACCGGAAGTGCCGACCTGAGGCATCCGTGAGGCCCCTGTAAACGAGGGGATCGTGGATGGAGCCGTCCTCGAACATCTTGAAAAATGCCGTCTGGTGTGCCCCGAATGGGCACAGAAAGCTGCCGGGTGTCTCAAGCATGGCCCTTGAGCTGCCGACAACGTAGTGCATGAGCAGGTACATCGCAGTCCAAGCCGACCAAGGCAAGGAGAGTGATCGACTGGGGAATGTCGATCGGGGGCGGTCATAGTGCAGGTCCCAGCGGGGTGGTATCCGGACCCGATCGGGCGAAACGAGTATCGCTACTGGGACGGCACCGGCTGGACCGACCACGTCGCGACCCGAGGCATCCAGTCCACGGTTCCGATCAACGTCGTTCCCGCCGTGAGGGCTGCTCCGTCGCCCTCGGCGTCGGGTCCGTATCCACCGCCAGGACCGGCCGGCCCACATCCACCTCCACCTCCAGCACCAGCCGGCCCGTATCCACCGCCAGGACCGGCCGGCCCACATCCACCTCCACCTCCAGCACCAGCCGGCCCGTCGCCGTCGCAGCGAGCCGAGCCGGGTCGCCTGCTGGCAAGCCGCAAGCCGGAACTGCTCATCGCGTTGGTGGTCGCTGTGGTCGTCGCTGTGGTGGTCACGGTGCTTGTCTTCCCGGGAGGCGGATCGCACCTCGCCATCAAATCGGTTTCGAACCCGAACCCATTGCCGCTGTCGGTGCTCACCGTCCAGGCCACGGGACTGAAGCCCGGAACCGTCAGCGCCACGTTTGTGAACTCACAATCGGGCTTTGCCAGGACCGAGACCGCGATCCGAACACAGCGAGACGGGACAGTCTTTCTCGGAACCCCACTGTATTTGGCGTCGAGCAACTTGTTGCCAACGAGTGGCGCGATCAACCTGACGCTGACTCAGGGGAACGAGACGACCGATTCCGTCCCGATCAAGATCAGGGATCTCCCGACTGCGGCGAGCTATGGCACGAAGTTGGGTGAGATCAGCCACGATTTCTACGTGTTCCAAGCGCTCATCGAGGCTGAGCGCCTCAATCAGCTCCAGACCGCGTCCATCGCGTTCAAGAACAAGCTCGAGGCGAAGAAGCAACAATCGGCGGTCGAGACGATGGTTCAGCTCCTGGATGCCACGGAGGCCTCCCGGACCGACGCCGATCGGATCATGGCTGATCCGAGTCTCACGATCACCGGTGTGAAGGAGACGTTCAAGGACTGCGGTCAGCCCGCTAAGTTCAATGCCGGGTCGGTCGACATGATGGACCGAATCTTCGGCCTCTACCTCGTCGACCAGTTCGCCAAGTTTCCTGAGTCAGGCAACTTCCACGCCCTCGCCGCCCACCTCACGAGTAGCAGGGACGTGACGCGTTTCGTCGGGTCGCTCCCGAGCCTCGACAAGAACTGGACCGATGTCCTCCTCGCCTTCGTGAAGGGCCTCCCGCAAGGAATGCGCCTCACCTGCAGCGCGCCGCCGCAGGCCCTGGGCGTCGCGGTCGCCGCGCTGAGCGCCGGTCGGGCCGCCCAAGACACCACCTTGAACTTCTCTGGGATGTACCAGGACGCCACGACGCGACGCGTGGCCCAGGCGGGGGACAAGCAGCGGTTGACGCAGCAGACCGCTGCGGCCGGCCAGATCGCGAAGGCGATCATGCCCTTGGCCGGCAATCTCGCTGGCATCAAGGTGGCGAACACTGCCTCGACCAATCGCTCGATGATCATCACCGGCCTTGCTACGGGACCTTTCGTTACCGACCTCGATCACAAGGGACTTCTTGCCACGCTCAACACCGTTCAGATCGTCGACGTCACGACGGTCATCGAGGTCCTCCCGACTACCAACATGCAGATCGTGCCGATGGATGGCAGCGACGGCGTCACCTACAACGCCGGGGGCTCGATCCCTTCGGCCGAAGCGCTCATCGGCGACACCACGTGCTGCTTCGGGTCGAAGGATGCTCTTGTCATGACCCTCGCTGACCCGCAAGGGAACTACGAGCTCGATGTCCCACTCGGCGTCCAAGGGGTTGACTACAGCAATATGGCCGTCGATGCCTTCGATTTCGGTACCGGAAACCAGGTCGCCCCACCGATCAGCATCGACCTCAGCAACGCCCAAGCACAGGCTGGGACCGGGACTGTCATCACTGCCCCACCGCTCTCGGTCACCTGCAACGACCCGGACGACAACAACGACTGCGACTAGCCGAACGACCGCGCGCGCGCCCGCTCCTAACGTCGCGCCGCCGCTTCGGCGCTGTCCCTCCTGGTGTCAGCACGCAACGGTGACGTCCTAGCCTCCCTGTAAATCGAAGCGACCTGAACCACCATGTCGTAGCGCTAACAACGACAAGGAGGCCCAGGCCATGAGGAGAGTACCGCCGTCCGTGATCGTTCGCGAGGAACTCG
>JBEKJK010000030.1:0-9889 GCA_050011255.1 Acidimicrobiales bacterium | reverse complement strand
CTCTGCGCGGATGCGCTCGGTGGGTGATACTCGTGGTGCCACGGGTGTAGGTCCTCCTTCGTGAGTTGCTGTCTCTTGAAGGAACCTACGCCCGTCGCGCGTTTACACCAGGGACCGGACGCCACCCCACGATCGCCCGGTTCCTGGCCAGTCACGAAGAAGTCTTAGTGGCTCCAGGGATATCTGAACGAGTACGTCTGGCGATACAACCACCGCGACGACCGGCGAGCGATGTTCCTGTCGCTGCTCCTGCGAGCAGCAGCGCCCGTTAGGTAGTGACCGGGCGCGTCTTCTGAAGGTAGAAGCGCAAAGCGACACGGATGGTCTGTGCCATCGTGCGTTCCTCCTGTTGAGCCCGCTCCTTGACGGCTTCGTGGAGTTCCACTGGAAGCCGCACATACATGGGTTGGGCTTCTCTGGTCATGGTGGTAGGGGCTGGCATGACCGCATCGTAGAGCCGCAATCCGGCAGAAGGTGGGATGGGCCGGGACCGATCCCCCACTTCTCACCGATATCGCGCGAGAGTGGAAGAGACATAGAAGCGGAGGTGCCGAGAACGGCCTTGTGAGCATCCCCGGCACCTCCATGTTCCAAAGGAGGAACAGCACATCATGACCAAGTCACAAGAACCGCTCAAGCCGGGAGACCGCACGCCCCACTCCGGGAAGTACGAGCAGGTAGGCCCCAGGGGTGGGCGTACTGGCGAGACAGCTGTCTCGGTTGAAGGAAGGCCATTGCCGCCAACCGACGATCCGGGTAACAGCTGGGTCCTGGTTGACCCTTCCGGGAAGTAGCTCGGTGATGGCGAATAGACGGAAGGAAAACAAATACATCGGGGCAGCCATCGGTGGTGCCATTGGTGGCGTGCTTGGCGTCGCACTTGGACCCGCGGGGGTCGCCTTTGTAGGAGGGTTCGGCGCATGGGCAGGCCACGCGATTGAGAAATGGCTCAACGAAAACGGGTGAACAGCTCCAAAGGCGGGGAGATTAGTCTTTCCGCTGATCTCCCCGCTGCTGGGGTTTCTTCGCTTGCGCGTCACCATTTCGCCGTTCGCGAAGAGGTTCGGCAACCTTCTCCAGGTCACGGAGCACCTGTTCCTTGGTCGGAACGGGTATCTCCGCGCCCTTGGGCGTGTGTTGCGTCGGTTCGTCTTTCGGTTCCTCTGGCATCTGTCTCCAAGGCTAAACCGTGATCGAGCTTGTCCCCTCGTACCTCAAGAAACTCACTCGGGCCGAAAAGCACCTCGGTGATCTCAAAGAGGAGTTCGACAGGTATTCGGGTCGCCACCCATATGAGGTCACCACGACAATCCAACGCCAAAGAAAGGTGCGCCGGCTGGAGTTCACCGAGTTTCCCGAGAACACTGACATTGGGATCATCGCCGCCGATGTCATTTACAACCTGCGGTCTGGCCTGGACCACCTGGCTTGCGCGTTGGTCCCAGCGGCCGAGCGAAGCCACGTAATGTTCCCGATCTTCTGGCAGGGCGTCTGGGAAGACCCCGTCCCAGGGGAGAACGAGCAACGAACGAAGGACAGGAGTCGCTGGAACATCTATACCCGAAGGATGCACCCGGACGCGGTCGCATATCTCCGGCGAATGCAACCCCACGCAGACGCTCAGGAGGATGACCCAACGATCCATTTCCTCAGTGTGCTCAATCGGCTCTCGAATACCGACCGACACTCGAAGTTTCCGCTCATGGTCACGGCTCTGAAGAACCCCAAAGTGACCTGGCGCGACGCCGGCGGGCGTCCCAGGGAGGGTCACGATCCCCGAACCGATGATCCCGCGGTCGGCATGAACAACCACGCAGAGTTCCGGGGCGTCCCCGATGATGCAACGGACGTGGAGATCGTGGGTCGCCCGATAGTAGTGGTTCGCGTATCCCAACCGAAGGGGGAGTTCGAACTCGTTGAGATGCTGGAAAAGGGAATCCCTCAGATCCGAGAGATGGCGGTGGCTCCCCTTATCCGGCACCTCCACGTCCCCAGGAGGCGGCGGTAGCCGCCTCACCGGAGGTCATCCGTGAGAACCGTTTTGAGAACCAAACGTCCGGAAACCGATGTAACTCCCGGTTTGTCTCGGTCTGACAGGCCGGTGCTTCCGGGAGGTGACTCCCGGTGAATCTCCGCTCATGGTTGCGGTGGCAGGTGTCGCAAACTGGCGCAACACGTTGGGGAATTCTGGCGTCAACTACCCGCCGAGCGCGTTGCCTAGGACGGCCGCAGCCGCCCGATCGCGTTCAGGCAACGCGTGTGCGTATCTGTTAAGCGTCATGGTGGCCTGGGCGTGGCCATGGCGCTCGGCCACCGTTCGGAGGTCCACGCCGGCGGCGAGCAGTGTTGTCACCGAGAAGTGGCGGAGCTCGTGAAAGTGGAAGGGGTAGCGCTTGGTGTCAACGGCCGCCTCGAGCTTCCTACACAGCGCCTTGAAGCGATGCGTCAGGGTGTCGGGGCCGACCGAGGTCCCACAGTGGGCCTGATAGCTCAAGACGTAGGGGTCTTCGACGAGCGGGCTCTCGACGAGCTCCGACCGCTCCACGACGAACCGCCAATGCCGGCGTAGCGTCTCGACGCCAACCGGATCGAGCGCCACTTGCCGGGCCTGGTGGGTCTTGGTGGGCCCTTCGTGGGGAGCGCCGTCGATGACCGTGATCGCTCGCTCGATGCGCACGAGGCCGGCCTCGAGGTCGATGTCGGACCACCGCAGCGCGACGAGCTCGCCTCGGCGGGCGCCGGTGAGCGCGGCGAGCGCGATCGCAGCTGCGAGAACCGGGTCCGCGCGTTCGGCGCTCTTTACCAACGCTGAGAGCTGAGCAGGCGTCGGGACTTTCATCGTGGGTGATCTCGGCGTGGGCGCGCTTGCCCGGTCGGTCGGAGCCCGGTCGAGCCAACCCCACTTGACGGCCTGGTGACACGAGGCGGAGAGGATCGAGTGATAGATCCGTACAGTCGAGGGCGAGAGCCCCTCGGCGAGCCACCGCTGGTACCAGGCGTCGAGAGTGTCGGGCTCAAGTCGGTTGAGACGGACATCGCCGAGCGCTGGACGGATCCGGCCGTCAATCTTGCGCCGGTACTCGCACACAGTCTTTGGACGGGCTTTGCCGACAGCCTCGATGTGAGCGAGCCATCGGTCGAGCAACTGGCCGACCGTGACCTTGGTGCGGTCGAACTTGCCGGCTTCAACCTCGGTGACGAGCTTGGCCAGCGCCTTGCGCGCCGCTGTTGGGGACCCGACGAAGGTCCTCGTGATCTGGATCGGATTGTCGGTTATCGGGTCTCGCCCCGCGTATGCTCGCAAACGCCATGTGCCCGGTCGTCGCTCTGTCAGCGTTCCTGCTCCACGTGTCATGCAGTGACGATAGCATTTGTAGTCCCAAATGTAGTCCAGAGGAGTGGTCGCAAGACGTTGTAGCAGCTAGGGGCTATAGCTCAGCCGGTTAGAGCGCAGCACTGATAATGCTGAGGTCGCTGGTTCGATTCCAGCTAGCCCCACTCGAACTTCCAGTTCACTTTGCCTGGCTTCGCCCGGGGCCGGAATGTGCACGGCCGTGAGCTCGCCGGCGCGGTAGAGGTGGACGATGCGTCGGGCATCTCGTCTTGGAGGAGGCAAGATTGGCGCTGGACACGGTCGGCTCCTTCCGTATGCTGGGTCGGTCCACGTCATCGTGGGTAACGCACATATATTCGGAATTGAGCCGGCCGTTCCATTGTCACGAAGGAAGAGAAACGGGCATGGAGAAGAGCGGGTCGCAGAAAAGCAAGTCTCCTTCTCAGCTGATAGACCCGAGAATCAAGGAGCTAGGCGACTGGCGGGGCAAGATGCTGAGCCGGCTCCGTACCTTAGTCAAGGAAGCCGATCCCGAAGTCGTCGAGGAGTGGAAGTGGAGAGGGGTTCCGGTGTGGTCGCACGACGGGTTGATCTGCACAGGCGAGACTTACAAGAATGTCGTGAAGATGACCTTCGCCAAAGGGGCGGCTCTGAAGGATCCTTCGGGCCTCTTCAACTCCAGTCTTGACGGGAACACGAGGCGTGCCATCGACTTCCACGAGGGCGAGAAGATAGACGAGGAGGCGTTGAAGACTCTCGTTCGCGCCGCCGTGACCCTGAATAAAACGAGAGCCTAAAGCTAATCGTCCGCCGGGTCGCCCACGGCCTGCGGAACTTCGAGCACTATCGGCTACGGCTGTCGCGCCACTCAGGCGCGCAATGGAACACTCGGCCCACTGCTCGAATCAGGGGTCATCCCCCAAAGCTGGTCGCGTAGAGCCGGTTTAGGCCCAATCCACGCGGACCGAAATGTTCGCGTTCCACATGAGCACGAGAAGTTGTTCGGGTGGTCCTATACCGCGATCATGGTCTCGAGGTGATACCGAAGGTAAACGGTGCCCTTGGCGAACCGCTGGGTGTCCAGCAGTTCGAGATTGAGACGCACGTCCTCTGGTAACCACGGTTTGCCCCCGCCTAGGACGACGGGGACGACGAACAGGTGCAGTTCGTCGACGAGGCCGGCCTTGATGGCCTGGGCGGCCAGATTGGCCCCGCCTACCGTCAAGTCACGCTCCGAGTTCGTCTTGAGGTGCCGAACGGCTTTGGCATCGAAGCGTCGCTCGATCCGCGTCCGCGCGCTGGAGACCGATTCGAGTGTCCGGGAGTAGACAATCTTCACCGCCGCCTGCCAAATCTCGGTGAAGTCGCGAACAATGGCTGACTGGCTCTGATCGAGGTGGGCGGTCTCCCAGTGGAGCATCGTCTCGTACATTCGACGTCCGTACAAGTAGGTGTGGACCGGCCGCTCCAGCTCGTTCACGAAGGCGTGCACCTCCTCATCTGGGGCACCCCATTCGAACCTGCCTTCTCGATCTTCTACATACCCGTCGAGTGAAGCGATCGCCGAGTAGATGAGATGCGCCATTAGAATGTGCGCGCGGCCGTTACTTCTTGACGCGGTAGTCAATGAAGGTCGCGAAGGACGACTGGCGCACCCCGAGGTGCTCGAGCTCCAGCGTTTCGGAGAATCCGTCGAACAGACGCTTCCCGGCACCGAGCACGACCGGGGCGATGATGATAGTGAGCTCGTCTACCAGACCCCCGGCCAAGGCCTGGCGGATGATCTGGGCGCCGCCCATGACGTGAGCGTTCTTGTCCCCGGCCGCCGCCCCGGCCCGCTCGATCGCCACCTCCAGGCTGCCGACGAAGATGAAGTCATCGCCCGGTGGCTGCTCCTCGGGACGGTGGGTGACCACAAAGAACGGGATCCCCCAAGGGTTCTTGTCGCCCCAGTGGCCAGCCGCCTCGTAGGTGCCCCGACCGGCAACCACCGCACCGTTGGCACCCAGGGTCTCCTCCAACCAGACCTTGTCCTCGCCGGTCGGCTCCCCTCGGTGCGCAGAGTCGTATCCCCAGGGTCCGCCGAACACCCAGTAATGCAGGCGCTCGCCACCGACCCCCAGGCCGCAGCCAGGGCCGTCGTTCGGTCCAGTGATGTAGCCATCCACCGAGACGGTGATCCCGGCGAGCACCTTGCCCATCAGCCTCCCCCTTTCTCCGGCGGTCTGGCTGTCCACAACCGACGTGATCAATGAGATTGATGATCGGACCCCGCTGAGATCATCGTGTAAGGGCGCAAGACGCACGGCGTCCGAAGCTGGATCCTCGCACTTTGGCGCGAACGAGTCCCGGAACAGCGAATTCGGCCGGACATGACAAGCGGCGGTCATCGGTGGCGCGGATCGAGGGTGCGGCGCTTGACAGCGTCGCTGTAGAACGCGCGATTGAAGCAAGACGCGGGAACGCCAGAAGTGGAGCGGCGGATTTCACCACGTCGAGCGACAAAACAAGCCGGTGCACCATGGTCCCAAAGGGCCAACGGACCGGTGTCGCGACGAGGCCGAGTCGTGAGGCTCAAGAACCGGGGGAGCTTGCAAAGCTCAAGGAGAACGGCGCCACCGTCGGTGTGAACCTCCATCCTGGAACGGTCTTTCCGGCTACCTGGACCTGGACGGTGACGAAACTGGCGCCGAATTCGATCGAGAGTCGGCCCCCCACCGGCGCGAGCGTCTTCTTGTCCCCGGCCTGGAGGACGTCGACGAACACGGGCCTCGATCCGTCCGGCGTGACCGACGCATCGATCCAGCACGGTTGCTGGGCGGATATCACGACTTGATAGCTGTTGGCGTGCACCGCGACGGAAACGAGGCCGGTCGGTCCAGCGGTTTGCGTGACGAGCGAGCGTAGGGCAGGAGTCGAGGAGCGCCGGCTCCGCTCGGGAGCCACAGGCCCGGTCTTGGTGGTGTGCGAGTGCGCGCGCGTCAGGTGTATGTCGGCGAGCCACTGTGGCTCGTAATGGTGCACCGCCAGCCCGGCAAGACAGACCAGCAAGAGCAGGACGGCGAGGCCCAGCGTCGCTCGAAACCATAGATTGGAGCGACGCGTCCGCGGGTGCTCACGCGAGGTGATCGGGATGGCGTCGGTGTCGGCGAAGTGCAGCGACGTCTGGCCGTCGTCGAGAGAGCGGACGCCGCCGGCAATCGGGATCTCGGCTGTCTGGGTGAACGCCCCTAGGTGCGCCTGAGCGCGGGCGTTCTCGACTTCAGGCGTTCTCGCGGTTTGACCGGTCGTGCTTCGTCGCGAACGGCCGCTCGTGGTGGGTGCGGCGACCCGCGTCGCGCCATCTCCCGAGTGCTGATCTTGCCAGACGCGCAGCGCCGTATCGCAGATCTCGGTGGCGTCGAGGCCGACGATCTCGGAGTATCGGCGCGCAGCGGTGAGCACCATGCGTTGATCGGGCAGCGCAGCGAGATCCATCGCCTCGAGGGCTTCGAGGTTCTGCCACGAGATGCCAGTACGGTCGCGAATCTCAGCCAGGGTGGCGCCCAGCTGCTCGCGTGCCTCGCGAAGGGCGCGCCCTACATCCGGGGGCGTGCTCGCTGGAGGCCTTCGTTCCCCGTCGCGCCGTGTCGGCCTGCCACTGCCTGCGGTCGCCACGCGATCCTCCTGCTCGCTGCTTGGAATCGTACAACTCGCAGTTGCTGCCCCAGTCGTGGCCCTATGGTGGGTCGGCTTTCGTGATGTTTCGCGAGGTCCGTCCCCGCCAAGGGTCGAGCCCCCATTCTTCGGGCTGCGTATCGCGGTCGAGCAGCCAGGCACGCAGCCGACGGCGCGCGCCGTAGAAAGGACGCTCCCGGCAGGGTACCGGTCGTCCCTGGAGAGGCAAACTGCTTTGCCACGGGGACGCAGAGGCACGGAGAAACAGAAAAGGCTCATGTGATACCGGTAGCTCGTAGACACCCGGAGCCGGCATGCCTACCGGGACATTGCCACCGGATCGCGCGCGCCTCGGGCTACCACCAAGGCCCTTCGCTAGCGGGCTGACGAGTTCCTGCAATGACCTCGGTGCCTTCGGGATCGGCGAAGGGCGGCTCGGGGAGGTCGCCTGGGTCACGGCGAAGCTTGGTCTCATCGGTTTCGGCGGGCCCGCCGCTCATCTCGCTCTCATGCGCGAGGAGACGATCGTCCGTCGGAACTGGGTCGGTGAACAGGAGTTCCTCGACCTCCTCGGGTCGGTCAGCGTGCTGTCGGGACCGACCTCCACCCAGGTAGGCATGTTGCTCGGGCGACGGCGCGCCGGCTGGGCAGGGTTGGTGGTAGGAGGTGCCTGCTTCATCGCGCCCGCCACGGTCATCGTGGGCGCGCTCGCCTGGGCCTACACCCGATGGGGAACCACCTCGGCCGGTCGGGGTCTGCTCTATGGCATCAGACCGGTCGTCATCGCCATCATCGCCCAAGCTCTGTGGGGACTGGCCCGAAGCGCCGTCAACGGTCGTGTCCTCCTGGCCGCCGGAGGCCTTGCGGCTGCCGCGGCGTACCTGAACGGGGTCAACGTCCTGATCGTGATGGGCGCCGTAGGCGGGGCCGTGACGGCAGCGGGTACGCCCTGCTCGCCTTCCTGGGAGGGGACCTGGCCGGCCACCACGGATGGATCACCACGTACCAGCTTTCTGGATGTTGTCGCGGTCGGCCAGTTCACCCCGGGGCCGGTGTTCACCACGGCCACGTTCATCGGCTATCTGAGCGCCGGTGTCGGAGGCGCAGTGGTCGCAACGGTCGGGATCTTCACCCTGGTCGTGCTTGTTCGCTTCCATCCGAGCGTTACATGGGTGCCGGTGCCGGTGCCGTCATAGGCCTCGTCCAGGCCCCTGGTCGGCTGAGGAACACCACGGGAGCTCACTGCGTTCAAGAGCCATGACCGAATCCCCCCGACACGTTGACTTCTGGTTCGACCCTGTGTGCCCCTGGGCGTGGATCACCTCGAGGTGGATGCTCCAGGTCGAGAAGGTGAGACCGGTGCGGACGAGTTGGCATGTCATGTCCCTCGCCTACTTGAACCTTCAACAGCACCAGGACAAGGAGTTCTCGGAAGAGTACCGAGAAACGATGGAGCAGGCCTGGGGGCCCGTGCGGATATGCGCGGCCGCCGAGGCCGAGAAAGGCGAGAAGGCGCTGCTGCCTCTCTACACGGCGATAGGCACGCGCTTCCATGACGAGAACCGCAAGGGGCCGGACGCCCTTAGGGAGGCGCTCGTCGACGTCGACCTACCGGAGTCGTTGCTGGAGGCAGCTCGAAGCACCGATTACGACGAGGCGATCAAGAAGTCGCACAAGCTCGGCATGGAACAGGTGGGCCTCGATGTCGGCACTCCTGTGATCAGCGTGGACGGCCATGCCTTCTTCGGCCCCGTGGTCACACCTGCACCGCGTGGCGAGGCAGCCGGAAGGCTGTGGGACGGCGTCGCGCTCGTGGTGGGGACAGACGGGTTCTTCGAGCTGAAACGCACGCGCGATCGTCGTCCGAGCTTCGATTGAGAGCACCGCCCAGCGCGAGGCATGTCACGGCCTCGGATCTCGGCTACGAGCGGTCGCAGAGACCGGGAGCAAACTCCGCCAGAGGAGATCGTGGACAGAGCTGTGAGCGGAGGAGGTGGGATTCGAACCCACGGTGGCCTTGCGACCACAACGGTTTTCGAGACCGTCCGATTCGTCCGCTCTCGCACTCCTCCACCGGGGCCTCGTGCTTCTGGCTGTACCTGGACGACCTTGGCCGAGAACCCGAGAAAGCCATTCTTGCATCGTCCGAGCAAGCGGCAGATGAGCAACCACTTGAGAGGCTGCACAGAGTATGTCAGGAACGTGGCTCAGCGGCGATCGGAGAAGAAGGCTCTCAGTAGGTCCGAGGCTTCGTCCGCGAGGACGCCGCCCGTGATGGGCAACTCGTAGTTCAGCCGAGGATCGCCACACAACTGGTAGAGAGAGCCGCACGCGCCCGCCTTCGGGTCCGCCGCGCCGAACACGATCCGCCCGAGACGCGCGGTCACGGCCGCTCCGGCGCACATGGGACAGGGCTCGAGCGTCACCACCAATGTTGCGATGTTGAGCCTCCATGAGCCCACGGCCCAAGCGGCGTCGCGCAGGGCGAGGATCTCGGCATGCGCGGTCGGGTCATGCCGCAGCTCGCGTTCGTTGTGTCGCGAGGCCACGATCGTGCCGTCCGAGACGACGACCGCTCCCACGGGAACGTCACCGTGCGCGGCCGCGGCGCGGGCCTCGTCCAGTGCACTTCGCATTGCGGCCTCGTCGTCGAGGATCTGCGGCTGCGGTGCCCCGAAGCTCGTCAGCCCGGGCATGACGGACATGACGCTGGTGCGGGACGTGCCGACATGGGCGCGTCACCCATTGACTCACCACCCCTTCCTGCATTGTGACCTTGACCCCGTTTTCCGGACCAGGCTTGCAAGAGTCAGGTCTGGGTCTGTGCTGAGTGTAGGACCTCAAACTCGATCGGTGGGAGGTAGCCGAGCGAGCTGTGCAGCCTCTCCGGGTTGTAGA
>JBEKJK010000029.1:0-14500 GCA_050011255.1 Acidimicrobiales bacterium | reverse complement strand
ACTACAACATCAACAGGCCGCACAGCGCACACGGCTGGCTCACCCCGGTCGAGTTCGTCGAGGCTTGGCTCAACCAACAACAACTACAGCTCGCATAGCGGGTGGCTCAACAATCGGGGTCCGGTCAGGTGTCGCCATGCCGAAGGCCACTACGGCGCGTCGGTAGCGAGGCGAGCAATGTACTCGTCAACGTAGCTCTCGGCTGCTCGTACGAATTCACACTGCCGCTCGGCCCATGATCGAGCAGCAGTCCTCTCAAGTTCTTCGGCATAGTAACGGTACTCTGAGTCTCTACGAAGCCTACGAGCGGTGGCTTCGAACGACCGACGATCAAGAGTAGACACGAGCTCTAGGACACAATCATAGATTGCGGCTGTCATGTCGCTCGACGTTTTGCGACGGGGATGATCTAACACGGTGTACCGAGGAGGAGGATCGGATACAAGCCCTCCGATGAACCAATCGAATGGCGTAATGCGGCGAGCTCGTTGTGGCTGGAACGAGCACAGTAGTTCAGCAAGGTCTAAAAGGAAGTAGGGCTCTGGTAGGTCATACAGACCGAGCTCATATAGCAAGTCTGGCAGTGTGTAGCCCTGCAGGTTCGGAACCATGACGTTCGCGAAAACGCCCATCTGCTCAAGATGGTGAAGTGACCTCCGCGTCTGCTCTAGTGCTTCGGAGGTGGCAAGCACATAGCTACCGGCAAAGAGGAACGCTCCTGGATCAAGGTCATTCCGAACAGCGGCCTCGATGGCCTCTGCAAACGCCGCAGCGGACAGGTCCTTTGCGAAGGTAACATTCCGAAGAAACTCATCGAAGTGCTCGTAACCCATGTTTACGACAACATCGAGTGCTCGGAATAGTGGGCGTAACGTCTCCAGTTCGGACGAGCGTTCGGCTGCGACGAGATGCTCCGGTCGACACTCAATCATCACATGCAGATTTACGTTCGCTTCATCCTGGAAACGGATGAGCCTTTCGAGAATGGCACGGCGGTACTCCGAGGGAATCTCGGCATCACGAAAGAAGCTACTCTCACCAGCAAGCTGCAGCATGTACCAAGGACGCTGCGGGGCACTGCGGAGTCGATAGCCAGACAAGTCGCCGGTAGATCTCAGGGTGAAGAATTCATCGAAGTGTTGAAGTAGCCACTCAAGCTGCGTCATAACGCTGGCGTGCAGTGCGGCTGGCTCGATGCCGACGGGGTACGACCGAGCCGAGTAGCTGCACGGGGTGCACAAGCCCTTGAGCCAGCGATCGCAGGGCACAGTGCGAAACGCCACGATCGGATATGTTCCGCTCGGTGCATGGTCGAAAAACAGGTCAACCTCTTCTGGTACGCCCGCCAGCGGCGCGACAGAGCGCTCATGAGCCAGCCTTGCTCGACGCAGCTTCCTCGACACCCGCTGGCCAGCCTCCCGTAAGATGGTGTCAGCTGGCGTAATGGAAAGTGGGATCGCCGTCGTCACAGTCCTTCTCCACTAGCCCCACAGTTTGCCAACTCCGCTTGACTCGGCAACAGTTCCCTGGAAATGTCCAGTTCTACCGCCAATTGCTGGTATGCGTTATTAACCCGAGCAACGAGCGATTCGCTCGGCTGTTCGAACAGTTCCTGTTCACGAAACTCGGCGCGACACTGGCAAGGAGCGATGGTGCGGATGTGTTCAAACTCTCCCGTCTGATTCCAGAAGTCCAACGCTCCCTTAACGTGTTCGGTACAGGTCTGACAGGTACGAGCATAGAAATCAGGCGTGACCGGTGCATGGCTGATTCCCTTGATCTGCACGGCCCGCCGGTACGGCTCTGGAAGCCGCTCAAGTAACTCGACGGCTCGCCAGAGGCTCGGAAGTTGATAACGCCCACGCTCATGCAGGTAAGAAGTCAAGCTATAGTCCACCATGTTTGTCACCATCACAAAGACATACTGCGCCCCAGCGTCGACAGCACGGCGGATAGTGTGAATCGCGTCCGCTATGTCTTCTTCCGCTGACATGAAAAGCTTGCCTAGCAGCACGTAGCAGTCGACGTGGAAACGAGCCGACAGAAGCAGCTCGAACGCTGCAGCGTAATCCTCCCATCTGCGGCCCTTATTCACGCAATATTGCTGCACGAAGTCATTAGCACTCTCAAGCCCGAACGACACAGAGATGGCATAGCGTCGACCCCGCAGCGACTTCGTCGACTTGCAAAACGCTTCTGCCATCGCTTGCATGCGCGGCAGCGTGATGAACTCCGGTCGACTCTCAGTGACAAGAAATTTGAAACCAGCGTCGGCCAGCATGCGAAGGAGGACAGGCCGCACCTTGTCGGACACTTCCACAGGGTCGAGGAAACTGCCATTCGAAGTAAATACAAGAGTTGGGTAAACACTGGAATTCAGTCTACGTATTGCATCTTCGGTTTGACTCACAAGGTGCGCGTCCGTAACTTCGTCCCGGCTCCCGCCAAGGTGATAGCCACACATGACGCATCCCGCAGAGACTGACCAGCGACAGGGGTGGGTGCGGAGAGTTACGAGCGGTATTACGTATGGACCGCGGATGGGATCGTCATCCGCATGGAGACGAACTTCCTCATAATAGATGTCTGCGGCGGTAAGATTTGGACGCGTCATTGGCACATGCTGACGCAGCACCGCCTGCATGACATGATTGAGAAATCGGTTTCCTGGACGTCGTGCTATTCGCCCTGCCTCAGCCATTGACCCGTTAAGAAGCACAGCTGGCGTGGCCTCACCGGAGACACGACGTGACGGAGCGATATCGCTTCGCGGTCGGCGGGTCACTACGGGCGACTCTCTCGCGACCCGCCGATCGTCATTAACGGTCATGATGCCCATTCACCTCTGCCCAAGGGATAACACGCGCGCACTGTAGTCAGCGCCAGGTGGTCAGTGCCCGACCCAGTGTAGAGTGACCTAATCGCCTGATTGGACCCACCTGGCCGGGTCTCGGAGATTCGGCCCACCGATGCGAGAGCCCGGCCGTGATCTGCCGGAGACGGACATGGCATTGACGTGCCCAACGCATTCCGAGAGGCGGTGTTGGATGCCTTGTTGGGTGACGCATCCTCCCTGAAACACGGTGTCCTTGGTCAGTTGGTCCTGCCGTCGAGATCATCTAACGGAATATCAGAAGCTCCGACCCCAGGGCTTTCACACGTACACGTTCGGAGGTGAGACGGCTCGCCTCATGTACAACATCTGATCAGCTCCCTACCTATAAGGCACGTCGGTCACATTGGCCGCCCGGTGCGGGCTCACCGAAGCCGCACGGCCTTGAGCGTGGAAGAACGCTCGAGACGTATCGCCGGTAGAGGGCTGAGCATGCCCAGATGGCGATCTCGGAGATCCGCCGGGCGGCCCTCGAGTACGCGCTCGCCGGCTGGCGGGTGATCCCCCTTCACGGCATCAGTTCCAAGGGTGGCTGCACCTGCGGCTGGCAACCGGGATCCCACGGCCCCGAGCACCCGGTAGGCAAACACCCCCGGATCAGCGACTGGCCCAACAAGGCGACCACCGACACCCAGGTGATCGACGACTGGTTCACCCGCTGGCCCGACTCGAACCTCGGGCTCGCCACAGGTGACCGCTTCGACGTGATCGACGTCGACGGACCGGAGGGGATCGAGTCCCTGAGGGCCGTGCTCACAGAAGAGGAACTCGACGAGCTGCGCCGCACCTACCACGTGCGCACAGGCCGCGAGCGCTCCGGCTGGCACTTCTACGTGAAGCCCACGGGCCTGAAGAACGTGCCGGGCCTTCTCCCCCACATCGACATCAGAAGCGCAGGCGGCCAGGTCGTCGCGCCCCCCTCGCGACATGCGTCAGGTCGTTCCTACCGCCAGACGGACACAGCGGGTATGGACACCATCCTCCCCACCCCTAGGCGCCTACTCGATCTGTTCGCCTCCTCCCAGACGCGTGGCGTGCCGGGGCAAGCCGATCTCGCTGCCGCACACGACCAGGCGCTGGCCGCCGCAAGAAGAGATCTGCGTAAACCCCCACGGCGCGTCTCGAACCCTGAGTCCTACCGGGATCAAGTGGTGCCGCGACTGCTTGCGGATCTCGAGACGGCTCCGGCCCACACCGGCAACCACAACCTCAACCGGGTCGCCTTCAGGCTCTACCAGTTCGTCTTTGCCGGCGTCTACGGCGAGGACGAAGCGGTGCGCTCATTGACCACCGCCATGCACCGACGCTCTGCGACTGTCCTCTGCACCACCTGTGAGAAGGCTCCTCACAGACCGATAGTTGATCCACGTGAGATCGCGCGCACGCTCGCCTCGGCCCGGCATGCCGCTGCCTATCGCCCCGATGTCGCGTTGGTGGAGGCGGTACGCCGCTCGACAGGTGTCGCCCCTCTTGTCACAGAGACCGCCAAGGCCGAGGCCTCTGACCTCGAGAAGCTCCTCGCCCAAGATGCGGCCGGGATCTCGCGATATGACCTGGCTGTTGCCGCTCTCGCCCAGGTGGCAAGCGACCTGGCTGCGAGCGGCATGAACCGCCAGGGCGCGGCTCGAAGAGCACTCGGGGCTCTGCGCGACAGAGCACCGCAGTTCCGTCGTCTCCTCGGCTCTGCAGCCACACTTCGCTCCGATGCGACGAAGATGGACGGGACCGACGTGCTGGCTTGGCAAGTGGCCAGGTCCACGCGCCCCGCTGAGGGCGTCTCCCCCGGACGCCTCATGGATGCGAACGCCCGCATGCGCGTTCTGTTCGGCGCGCTGAGAAGAGGTGTTTCCAATGAGGCGCTTACCGCGGCGCTGCGGCGAGCGGCCGACCCCAACCCGGTCCCCCCTTTCCCCGCGCGAGTGGCATCTGGTCCCCGACCTGACCAGCCACCCGTCGAAGAACAGACCGTTGCCGAAGAACAGCGAGCGAGTGTGAAGCCCGACGCCGGCCCGCTGTTCGTCGATCTCTCGGCCTCCGGTGGCGGAGCAACGGAGCTGTGGAAGGCGGTCTCTTCCGCGACGGGGCTCTCTTCGGATCCGGCGTTTTCGGTGCTCGAAGTCGGCCTCGCACGCCAGGGGAAGCTCGAGGCTTTTCGCAAAGCGGTGCTCGAGACCACAGGCCGTCCCTGGGCGAGCTGGACAGAGGTAGGCGGCGCCGATGCGCTCAGGACGATGGCGAGCGCTATGAACCATCTCGACCCGTCATACCCCGACCCAACGCATATGCGCTTTGCCCCACCGCCTCCGCCTGAGCTCACCGAAGCGTCGGTCGCCCACCACGTCCTCGGTGCACTTGAGATGCTCGGTGCCGACTCTCTCGCAGTCAACGGAGAGATGTCCGAGTCCCTTCGAGCCGCTCTTGCGGCCACCGGCGTGCAGGTCCACAAGGCGAAGGCCGCTTCGGTTCCCATGGTTCGCGGCATGCTCTCTCTGGACGGGTCCGATCTCGCTCAGCTCGGTGGCGCCTCTGTCGCCTCCGGGGACCCGACACACGCAGCTGCTTCCTCGCCGCCGCGTCGGGGGCACTCACTCGACCCCGCCCAGCTCTCGGACAAGCAAGTCGGCCTCCTTGTCCGCCAGATCCGAGGCGAGGACCCGAAAGCTGCCCAAGAGGCGACAGCGCTTCTCATGGCCCGCCTCGAACCGCTCATCGGCGCCGCGCTGAACAGAGTGGGCCTCAAAGGAGAAGATCGCGACGACGCTCGCACCGCAGCCCAGGAAGCGGCCCTCCGGACACTCGGGCGCTACGAGCCGGACAGCGGGGCGAAGCTCACCACCTTCGTGTTCCCCCGCATTCGCGGCGCGGTGCTCAATTACATAGAACGTGAGCGTTCTATGCGTGCTGGCTCCTTCGACGCCGAGCGCGAGCACCAACCTGTCATGTCATTCGACCAAGGCTTTGACGAGAACGACGACTGGGTCTCACTCGAAGAGCGCATCGCAGACGAACACGCCGCTGACCCCCAACAGGAGGCCACCTCAAAAGACACGAGCGACCGGCTCGCCCGAGTGTTCGGCGCTCTTCCCGAGCGCGACCGGAACGTACTTCGCTGGCGCTTCGGCTTCGATGGCGAGGCGCTTTCCTACGACGAGATCGGAAAGCGGCTCGGCGTCTCGGGCGAGATGGCCAGACGAATCGAGGCCCAGGCGATCGAGATGGCCAGAAAACGCCCCACCGCCTCTCTACTCGGCGACGAGACACTCGCCCACCGAACCCCTCCGGCCGGCGTCGAGGAACTCGCCCGTGCCGCCCGGCGAATTCAGCGTGCCTCGATCGACGGCCAGAAGGTGAGCTTGAAGACTGCCATCGGGATCGCCATCACCCGGGAACGAGAGCTGCACCCGAACCATGTGGAGCACCTGGAGCGCGAGTCGCCAGGAGGGCTGGCGCTCCGTATCGACGAGGCCCTGCACGGGCGCCCCAGCGAGCCAGTGCCTCCGCCACCTCCCCCGCCCGTACCCGCAGCCACGCAAACGAAGGAGGCAGCATTCGCGTGGTCCTGAGCTGCAGCTTTAAGGAACCTAGGGCCACGACCGAGAGGAGGGGTTGTGAGCTCAATCGCTGCAATGGATCACGTTCGCGGACCAGGATGAATCACGTCCCCGGTGCGAGGAGATCCGAGATGGCGAAAAACCTGGTCAGCAAGACGGTGGCATTGGCCGTACTGGCTGTGCTCACGGTCGGGTTGTCGGCGTGTGGATCCTCGCATTCGAAGGCACTTGGACCGATACCGGGCACGGGGAGCGACACCAACTGCACGAGCAAGCCGACGACCTCAAGCCCTGCTCCGGGCGTGAACCTCAGTGACTACAACCACACCTGTAGAGGCCCGGCGATCCTCTCCGCCTACCAAACGTTCATCTCCAAGTTCGACGCGGTCTTCGACGACCCGTTCGGGAATGGCAACACGCCCTCGCAGGAACTCGGCCAGATCTATCAGCAGATCCTGCATGGGCAGTACCCGCAGACGAGTCTCCCGCCGGGCTGCACTTTGAATACGAGCGCGTCCACCCCGCAGTCCTTGCCGGCTGCCTGCCAGTCACTTGTGGATTCAACGGCTGCCAACGGACCCCTCGCGTACGCGACCAGTCAGCTCAGTCAGGTTGCAACTGATCAGGGTGTGAGCCATGCCCTCCAGGCGATCGAGCAGGCGATCAACGCGGGCACTCCAGCTGGGGCTCTTACCGAAAAGAGCTATGCGGTCATCCGTGAATACGGAACCAGTGGCGCGATACCGGACGCGGAGCCAAATCCTAACAACGCGACCGAGTGGTCCAACTTTAAGGCGAACACAAGCACTTTGCCGACTTCCGGGCATCCGACTGCCGGGGTGTGGTCTTGTGTGAAGGACACTCTCCTGGTCAAAAGCGTGAGCGGATCACCTGTCACAGTCTATGAGCTACCGCCTAACCAGTCCTCACCGTGGTTCGGACCCGGTGAGACGTGGGCATACACGGGTACCACGCTCGTCGAGCAGGGTGAAACGTGGAAGGTAGCGGCCTTTGGTTTCGGAAACCTGGACATCCCCGCAATCAAAGGAGATCCATGCGGCGCTGGCTTCTAGTCGCATTCACTCTCCTGATCGGCTCGGTGCCAGTGATCCCCTTGACGGTTGCCGCTGCAGGCCCACCATCGCCGCCAGCATGGGGCAGCACGGCTGGGTGCATAGGCAACACCTGTTCAGTAGATGTGAGTGGCTCCGGAACGGTTCCTGCAACTTCGGCTCTTGGCGACCCGGGCAGGAGCGGGGGTAGTTCCAGCGACGGGCCGCCGAACCCGTGCGCGCCGACATATGACGGCGTCGGTTACGTGTTCCCACCAGGCTGCAACTCGACGGCAACGCAGTACACCGGCCCTTGCGAAGGATCAGCGACGCCCTTGGTACTTGATGGTGTAACCCTTGGCTGGGAGGTACAGGTCGGCACCTGGGCGGTCATACTGGCCCCTGGAGGGACCCAACCCCAGGCGGAGGCCGCCTGTGCCATCACCGGCACCGTGTGGGTTGCCAACACTCCGACTGTGCCGCCGACGCTCACGACGGCCGACAACCTCTATGCCGAGCTCGCCGCGCTCGTCCACATCGCGACACCGACGATCTTCGCCATGCCGTCGTCTGCGGACCCCGGCCCCCAGCCCTGCTCGAGTTGCACGACCGAAGAGGACAGGGTCTCAGCGTTCGCCAACCGCCCGATTTGGTTGGCGATTGACCCGGCAGCCCATGTCACCTCGGATCTCGTCGCGCCCACGCAGTCTGCGTGCGCGGGGACTGCCTGCGAGACGATCGGCATCACGCTCGTGCCGACATCGGTCAACTTCGAGTGGAATGGCGCCGAGCAGGCTCCACCGTTCAACGAACCGCCCGTCACCATTTCCTGCGCAATCAGCGGGGGTGGCTCGTCCTCCTCGGCGTACGCCCCCGCATCGGTCGCCCAAGCCCGTGAGGAAGACGCCACGCTTTCCTCGCTTCAGTTCCAGTACGCGGGCGGGAACACCAATAAAGGAGCCGCTGTCGCGGGTGGGCCTGGCTGCAGCGCGTCGGGCTCGGGAAGCCTCGTAAACGGCGGCACTCCACCCCAGTCCGTCGATGGTGTCCCGAACGCAGGTGGCGGGTACCCCCCAGTCGCCTTCTACACACCCACCCAGGTGACCGGCCAGGACTGCACGGATGTGGAGGCGATGCCGAACCATGCGCCGCAGCAACCCTCGTGGTGCAACACCGTGCCGAAGGACGCCACGTTGTCGGCGTGGGTCAACTACACGATCGAATGGACATTCAACGGCCCGGCCGGGGCTCCGCCGGGGCTTCCGACCACATACGACGTGCGCGCCTCGGACCCTGGGAACGTTGCCACAATGGAGATCCCCGTGCTCGCCGAACACGTCGTCATCACCTGCGTTGGAGGCAACGGACCGCCGGGCGGATGTCCAAGCAGCGGCTGAATCAGGACGTTAACCAGTAGCGGAGGAACGGATCTACCACAGCCCATTTACCGCCGCGGCGCTGGACCATCTCTCGCTCACCAAGCACGCGAAGGGCGGTGGTGACTGCGTTCGCGTTTGCGACATCCACGGCGTCGAGGAAGGACTTCGTGTACACACGTGACACGGGCTCAGCAGCGAGCACCTTCAGAATGCGTTGCTGCGAGGGAGAGAGCTGTTCGTACTTCTCTGCAAAGTCGCCCGCCTGGCGCCTTGTCACTGCAGAAAGTCCCTTATCCACGTGGACATCTGTGATCTCAGAAGATGTGCCTGCTAGTTCGTAGGCGGCGAACGCGAGCTGTTGGACGTAGTTCGGCACCGTGTCGGCAAGCACGTAGATCCTCTGAGCCGTCACCTTGGAGAGACGCATGCCTGAGGCTCTTGCTCGTCTCTGTAAGTAGGAGACCATCGGGGCCTCGGGAACGACGTCGAGCACGATCCGTTCCCCCATCCCGTAGAGGGGTGCCCCTCGCGCCTTGGTCAGCTTCTCCATGATCGAAAGGTGCGAGCCCGAGAACACCAGGCTCACATGCCGCATTCGGTCCGCGACGGCCTTGAAGGTCCCGCCCAGGCCTTTCGCACCGATGCCAGCCACGACCTGGAACTCGTCTAGGACGAGAGCCGACGGCCGCTTGTCCGAGGTTTGCTCGAGAAGCCCCAGAGCGTCTTCGAGAACATCTCTCCACACCCGGCGCCCGACGCTTGGGTCGAAGCTGAGCTGGACCTTGCCGTCGGTAGTGACTGACAGCTGTGGGGTGACTCGCAGCCGACGGATTACATCCTCAAGAGCGTGCCTGGCCCGCCCGGGCCCGCTCAGCACCCCTTCTACGACCGCAGAAAGAACGCTTGAGGCCACCTCGATCTCGTTCGTGCACAGGAGCAGGTTGGCGTAGCCGACGCGTCCGCCGCCTTCACCGAAGCGAGTCATCGCCCGGAAGAGCAGAGAGGTCTTCCCGTAGCGGCGGGGGGAGAGGAGAAACACGTGGATGCCGTCTCTCATGCGGCTCTCGATTGCCGCGACCTCCGCCTCACGGTCGCAGAACCACGGTGGCTCGACCGGGGCACCGTAATGGTAAGGGGGGCGGAGTTCTTGCACTAATCGCTATTATAGCGATTGCTGTAACGGCTGGCTGTCGGCTTGCCCCCCTGGATCGCAGATCCATAGCGCCGCCGCCGAACCGAGCCGATCATCGACGGTAACGAGGCGACGAAGTAGGCGGCTGGGACCGTCGCCACACCCACCGCTATGAGAAGGACGACCGCGAGCCACGTGCGAAGTCGCCGGGCTCCGTGCACGGCGATGTACCGGGCGATCCCACCGATCCCGAACGTGATCAGAGCGATCGAAAAGCCATACAGCGCTACCTGATCGCGCTGTGCCCGCAGAGCCAGGTCGGTGACGACGATGCAAAGCGTCCAAAAGACCGTCGGCGCGACGAGCGAGCGTTTGACTGGCACGCTTGCTGGCCAGCGGTAATCCATGCTCGGGAACCTGTAAGGGGAGGCTTCCTCCCAGATGCCACTTTCTTCGTGCGCGGAGCCGTACCACCTTGGCCCGACCCGGCTCGGCTGGGAAGCCGATGGCCACTTCGGTGAAGGAACCGGCAGCATCGGTGCGGGAAGTGGTACGGATGAGCTTGGGACCTTGTGCACCGAGAAATCGGCATTCTCCGATAGCCCAGGCTCCCTATGCTCCTCTGTAGCATCGGCTCGCGTTTCACACCCGCCGGTCAGGCTCTCGAAGACGTCGTTGATGGCTTCGACATAGCTGGCACTCCCACTCGGGTCTGCGCAGTTCTCTTCGACCTTGGCGTCGCGCGCCACGACGAGCTCCTCGATGCTGTAGTCACGCCCCGGATCGAGGCCGAGAAGCAGCAGGCAGGTGTCGCGATCCTCCGGCTCCAGTGCCACGCGTCCCATGGTGTCGCCCCGGGATGACGCCCAGGTGCACTCTCCGAGGCGCCTCATGACACCCTGGGGATCGGTGGACTTAGCGCGCGCCGAACAACGCCCTTAGTGGCGACCTCGAACCGCGGTTGCGGCGCCTTAAGGAACTCGGGCGCTCGTCCGAGAGGAACACAGTCCCTGGAAAAGACCCGCGAGGACGGAGCTGCGGTGACAACGACCCAAGACGCCCCGACACACGATCCCCTCGAGCGCCCGGCGTGGAAAGGTCCACAGGCGCCGATCGTCCCGACCCGTGTCGCGAAACCGGCGCCGGCCCTTGCCCCGAAGCGCAACCAGCAGCCGATGGTCGTCGGCGCGATGCTTCTGTGCGCGCTCGTGTTCGCGGGAGTGGGCGCGTGGCTCTACTCGAGTGGGACCAAGGGCGAACAGGTACTCGTCGCAGCCACGGCCATCCCGGCCGGCACTCACCTCTCAGCTGGCTACGTCGCCGTGGAGACCGTGCGCCTACCGGCAAGCCTTCCCCATGTGGATGCGGCATATCTCTCTGAGATCGCTCACTACTGGACGAGCGCCAACATCGAAGCAGGCGGACTTCTCTCCTCCGCCGAGCTCACCGACCAGCCGCCTGGGAACCAAGCGAACTCGCTCGTGGGCCTGGTGCTTGCTCCGGCCCAGCACCCCTCGACCGTCCAGCCCGGAGAGCGAGTCGCCTGCATCTTCACTGGCGGCCAGAGTGCGCAGAACACCGGTGCCCTAACTCCTTCGACGTCCCTCGGGCCACCGAGCGCTCCAGTCCCCTTCTCCGAGCTCACCCCGGGCCAGGTCATCGCAGAAGCGACGATCTGGCAGGTGCCTGACACCGCTTCGGGCGCCTCAGGCCCCTTCTCCTCGAATCCGTCTGCCGGGTCGAACACTCTCGATCTCACGGTCCAGGTATCGGCCGCCTACGCGCAGACCCTTGCCGCCGCATCTGCTGCCGGCCAGGTCGCGATCGTCACGGGGGTGGGCTCTTGAGCTATATCGCCATTGCGTCCATCAAGGGCTCACCGGGCGCGACCACCACCGCGTGGGCACTTGCGCGCACCGCAGCAGCAAAGGGTCTACGCACGCTTCTTTGCGACTGCGACCGCTTCGGCGGGTCGATCGCCCCAGCACTTGGGCTTCCGGGATTGCCCTCGGTGCGAACGCTGGCGACAGCGGTGCTTCGTGCGCCTGACCCCTTCGCGGTGGCCGGCTACACCCAGCAGGTCGACACGAAGCTCGCCGTGCTAGCCGGGCTCACCTCGCTCGAGCAGTCCGTGGCGCTCGAACCGGCATGGCCGAACATCTCCAACTCCCTCGCTGAGATCGGTGAGTACACAGTCCTCGTCGACGTGGGACGCCTGCCCGACACTCGTTCGGCTGCGGGCGCGCTGTGTCGCTCTGCGAGCCAACTGCTCGTGATCGCGCGGCCAGACCCCGCCTCCGCCGTCTTCATGAACGCCTGGCGTGCGGCCCTGCGGGTGGCGAATCCCGCCACCTCGGTCGTACTGGTTGCCGCCAAGGGCTCCGAGGCTGCTCAATTCTCCGAGGCCACGGGCTTTGCCGTAGCTGCAACCTTGCCCGAGATGGCCGCCCAACTCTCCAAGGGACAGGCCCGTGACATCCCCGGCAAGGGTGCCTACCAGAGGGCGATCGCCGCACTGCTCGAGAACATCCTCGCCCCGGTGGAAGAGACCGATATAGAGCCCGAGGTCGCCAGGGATACCGATGTCGTGGGAGCCGCGTTATGACCGACGAGTTCCACGGCGATTACAGCCTCGTGCTCTCCCTCCGCGACCAGGTCGTACGCAGGCTCGCAGAGCGCGAGATCCCAGCCGGACTTCTTGACGAGCCCGAGGAGGTTCAAGCTCGCTCGGTGGCTCAGGTGGTGGTGGCGACCCATGGGGAGCAATTGCTGAGCAGCGGAAAGGGCCTTTTCCCCCCAGAGGACCAGGAGGCGTACGTCGAGGCGATCCTCGCCGAGATGTACGGCGTTGGACGCCTCCAGATGCTCTTGGACAATGAGCAAATCGAGTCGATCGACGCAAACGGTTGTGACCAGGTGTGGGTCACCTACGCCTCGGGAGAAAAGCGCAGCGAGCGCCCCATTGCGGACTCCGACGCGGACCTTGTTCGGCTCATCCAGATGATCGCGCATCGAAAAGGCCGCGCCGAGCGCCAGTTCGACGACGCACATCCCCAGCTGGACCAGCGCCTTCCAGACGGAAGCCGCCTGTCGGCGGTGATGTCCGTCTCTCACCGGCCCGTGCTCTCGATCCGGCGCCACCGGCTCACCGAACCCACCCTCGATGACCTCGTGGGGCTCGGCATGCTCCCCGCGCCGCTAGCGCATCTGATCTACGCAGCGGTCCGCGCCCAGCGAAACATCATGTTCTCCGGCCCGCAGGGAGCGGGAAAGACGACCATGCTAAACGCGGCTGCCGCGTGTATCCCTCCGTACGAGCGCATCGTGACCGTCGAGCAGAGCTTCGAGCTCGGCATCCACGAGCAGACCTCAGCCCATCCAGATGCCGTCGGCCTTGAGGCCCGGGAGCCCAACATTGAGGGCGAGGGTGCTGTCAGTATGCGCGCGCTGGTGCGGCGAACAAAGCGCATGAACGCGAACCGCGTGATCGTCGGCGAGGTCCTAGGCGACGAGGTCCTCGACATGCTCACAGCGATGCTCCAGGGCCGCTCCGGGTCGATGTGCACGATCCACTCCGAGTCCGCGAAGGGGACCCTGACCCAGGTGGGCAACTACGCGATCCAGTCCCCTGAGCGGTTGAGCATGGAGCAGGCGTTGGCGCTCGCCGCGCAGGCCCTCGACTTCGTCGTATACATCTCGCTAGTCGACGAGACAGACGCCGACTCCCCCCTCGAGCTGACCGATGGGAGCTTCAAGGCCCGTCGCTTTCGGCGCCTGGTGTCCGAGGTCGTCGAGGTCGTCGGCTACGAGGACGGGCAGGTCCGGACGAACACGATCTACGCGCCGCACCCGGTGAGCGGGGTGCCCGGCTTCACCGCCAGCGCGCTCACACCCCAGATGACAAAGCGCCTCGCGCGCTTCGGTTACGACCACGCGCTCGCGTCCACAGACGACTACGAGGAGGAGGGTGTCGCATGATCGGCTTCGCCGTCGTGCTCGCAGTGGCAGGTCTACTGCTCGTGGCGGGGCTCTTCGTCGCCACCGGGAAGGTCGAGCTTCCCCTGCCCGCCGCTCGCCGCCATTTCAACCTGTCGGCCAAGAAGGTCCTCGTCTCGGTGGGCTTGGCGCTCGTGGTCGGCCTCCTCACGCACATGGTCGTCGCCGCCCTCGCAGCGGCCGTGCTCCCCTATCTCCTGCCGGCCCTGAGGCTGAAGAACCCCCAGGCGGGCGCGATGGCGAGGCTAGAGGCCCTGGTCTGCTGGACCGAGGCGCTCAGAGACGCCCTTCGAACCTCGGGCCTCGAGGATGCGCTCCGGCGCGTCTCGCAGACGCCGTCTGCTGCCATCGAGCGGGAAATGAACCACCTTGTAAACGATCATCGAAAACGACAGCACCCGTGATCGGGGAGTGATCATCGAAAACGACAGCACCTGACCATCCCCGTTTGCTCATGACCTACCTCCCAGGCTCTTGGCCAGGGGAAAGGCGAGCAG
>JBEKJK010000028.1:0-14550 GCA_050011255.1 Acidimicrobiales bacterium | reverse complement strand
GCAATCCGGGTCCTCGCCCGTGCGTGGCTGAGGGTCATCTGGCGCTGCTGGCAAGATAGCGTCCCCTTCGATCCAGCTCTGCACGGAGCTCGCCAACAGCTCGCCGCTTGACATAGGACACTCCTATAACCCGTCAAGTCAGCGAAGAATCCCGTCGAGCTGACGCCTGGGGTGCGTAAGCCTTGGCCATGACTCTCTAACCCCGACCTGATCACAACCTCTCCGGGCCGCAGATTGCGGGCGGTTCGGCCTCAGGTGGGGGTTGCCGACATCGGCACCTATGTGCGGTCAGGACGCCTTGGCGATCTGGGCGACACGTTGATGGGAGAGTCCAAGAAGCTCGGCGACATCCCGATAACTGATCCCGGCGTCGGTCAGCTCTTTGACCGCCTGATCCCGCCGATGACGGTCAGCTTCGGCGCGGGCCATTGCGGTCTTGGCTTGCTTCAAGGGTGTGGCGAGACCCTCCAGCCGTATGTCCCATTCCACTTCGAATTTTTCGGGTTCTAATTCGAACCAGAGGGCCAACACCTCGACTCCATGGCGCTTGGCTTCGGCAAGTGACCGCCCGAAGGTATGCGCTCCGGGTTGCCCGACCACGTTGACCAGCCATGCGGTGCGGTCCTCCGGATCTCGGCGGACAATTACCTTGAATCGCTTCACTCCCACCACCTCTCTCCCAGACAAGGGGTCAGCGATGATCTGATGTCAGCCCATGTTCCAGGAGCAAAGTCCCTGGAATGCAGGGGTACAACCGTCCGGCACTTCCCACACTGGATGATGATGTGCGAACCTCGCTGCCGGAGAACGACACAGTTGAACCGGCGGCCCGTGAGCAACTTGAGCAGAGCCCGACTGGTTACCTGTCTAGTATATTAGACAGATACTCAGCGTTCGACCAGCGCGAAAATGCCGGTTACAGGTCGGGAGCGGCGACCGCACTTTGGTCCGATTGGGGTCGTTGACGACGTCTAGTCGGTATCGAGCGCTGGATAGTTCGGACCGACTGGCCATGTCGGCCTTCCCAACTCTGGTGTTTTGCGAACGCACATATCCGCTCCGCGGAGACGTTGCCTCCCGTGGGAGCATCGGGCATGGGCGGGGGAGTCCCGGACTCCGACTCCGGTTTCCGTTCCCGCTCTCGATCCGCCCGAAGAGCTTGGCGGGTCGCCTCTGTAGCTCCAAGCACAACGGCGCCGTCTCAGGTGAAAGGCGCGTGTAAATCACGACTGTGCCGTTGTCGTCGGTGCATGTGCGCAGATATCGCAGCCTGTGTTTGGCTAGCGCTGTTTTGTGCTGCTCCTCATCCACATGTCGGCAGTAGCGCACTATCAGCTAATGGACCAGTTTGACTGTCACACCCCCTCACTACGGTGATCCCGTGTCCCGTTGTCGCTCGTTTCGCTACCTCCTGCAGCCGACGACCCGTCAGCGAAGGCTCCTCGAACGCCTCCTCCACAACCAGTGCGAGCTGTACAACGCGGCCCTCCAAGAACGTCGAGGGGCCTGGAGCTGGGAGCGGCGCTCGGTCTCCTACATAGACCAGTGCCGCACCCTCACCGAACTGAGAGACACCCGGCCCGAGGTCCTCGCCCACGGCGTGACGGTGTGCCGGGGGACCCTGAAACGCCTGGACCGAGCCTTCTGCGCCTTTTACCGGCGCTGTAGGTCCGCTGAGACTCCGGGGTTCCCGAGGTTCAAGTCGCCTCTGCGCTTCGACTCGCTCCAATGGGAGGACTCCTCGGGCTGGCGCCTTCACATCGAGCGTCAGCGCCTGTCGCTCCTAGGCGTCGGGGACTTGAAGGTCCGCCTTCATCGTGCTCTAAGAGGCACCCCGAAGGCGATCACGGTTGCCCGTGAGGGACGTCGTTGGTTTTTGACCGTCCGCTGCACAGAGGTACCGGCCGAGCCTCTTCCTCCGACCGGGCGATCGGTCGGTGTCGACCTCGGTGTATGTGCTCAGATCGCCACGAGCGACGGCCTCGTGCTCGGCGAGGGGCGATACGGGCGCCGGGCCGCGAAGCGCCTGGCTCATGCCCAGCAGGCATTGGGCCCAAAGCGCCGGGGTTCTCATCGTCGCAAGCGTGCCGTAGAGCGCGTGGCGAAAGCGCATCGTAAGGTCCGAGACCAAAGAAGGGACCTGGCGCACAAGCTCAGCCGTCAGCTGGTCCATGACTACGACCTGATCGTCCACGAGGACCTTGCCATAAAGGGCATGGTCCGCCGTCCTGCACCGAGACCCAATGAAAAAGGAGGCTTCGATCCGAACGGGGCTCGGGCGAAGTCCGGGCTGAACCGATCCATCTACGACGCCGGGTGGAGGGAGCTGCTGTCTTTCATCGCGTACAAAGCGGAAGAGGCTGGTCGCATGGTGATCGCAGTGGATCCCCGCCACACCTCGCAGCGGTGCTCGTTATGCGGGCACGTCGCCGCCGAGAATCGGCACCGTCAGGCCGAGTTCCGATGTCTGGCGTGCGGCCATCTGGCCCACGCGGATGTGAACGCGGCCATCAACATTCTTCGGGCCGGTAGGGCCCAACAGGCTCCGGCCTGTGCAGGGTTGCCAAACTGACCCACTACACCAGTTCAGCCAGTGCGCAAAGACGGGGCTGTGACGTCGACTTTCTGTCGATGTGACCGCTATGAGCGGTCGAAAGAAGACAGAAAGACGTCGTCCGCAAAGAGGTTCAACTCGTGAGGCGAGACCGCCTCGGCGGGGTGCCGTACAGCCGCCGCCTGGAACTTGGCGACGCGCACGGTCGTCCAAACCTTCACATGGAGTTGGTGACCTCTACTGGTGACCTTTCAGCCGTCGAACGCAGGGGAGACGTCGAACGCAGGGGAGACAACGAGACAAGGAGCGGTCATGAACAACAAGGTGTGGCTCTTGGCCGGTGCGGCAGGGATCGTGGTCGCGCTCGTCACGGGAGGGACGGCCCTGGCGCTCGCCGGAACGGGCAGCTCCACCGCGGCGGCAGCCTCAGATGGTGCTGCTTGCAGCGGTTCTGCGGCGAAGCTCACGGTCCAAGGCACCGGGGCGGCGAGCGGCACCCCGAACCTGCTCACCGTGTCGGTTGGCATCGACGTCACCGACCCGAGTGCCCAGGCCTCTCTGGCCGACGACGACTCGAAGGCCTCCGCCGTCACCACCGCGTTGAAACAGGGCGGGATCTTGGACAAGGACGTGCAGACCTCGAACCTACAGGTGGAGCCCCGTTACGACAGCCACGGCGCGATCACCGGCTACGAGGTGACCAACACCCTCACGGCCAAGCTTCGGGACTTCTCCAGCGCCGGGTCGGTCATCGACGCGCTGGCGAGCGCCGCCGGGAACGCCGTGCGCGTGAACTCGCTCACCTTCTCGATGGAGGACCCACGCGGGATCGAGGACCAGGCCCGCACCGACGCAGTCCGCCAGGCCGTGAGCCACGCCCGGTCGATGGCCCAGGCAGCCGGGGAGCGGCTCGGCCCCGTCTGTTCGCTCAGCGACAACTCGCCGCTCGGGTACCTGTCGCCGGACCAGACTTTCAATGCCGCGTCCGGTGCCGCGACCAGCACGCAATTGCCGATCGAGCCGGGGACCCAACAGGCCTCCGCGCAGGTGACGATCGTCTACTCGCTGGAGCGCCCTAGCGCCGGATCGTGAGACGGACGTCGATCGTGATCGAGTCGGCCGTGAAGCTGCTGGCGGCGATCAGCTCGCTGCGACGTCCGGGCCGCCGAAGTGCGGCTCGCGAGGTCGGGTGGGCGTTCGCGCTGAGACCGCAACCGGTCGCGACACGGGAGCTCGTGGGCTCGCGACGTTGTCGGTGCCCTTTATGACCTGTACCACGGCGGTCGCATCCTCGGCGTTCTCGTCGGCGACGAGGAGGCGCACGAACGCGCGATCGTTCTGACTGAGCGTCGCGAGAGCGTCGGAGAACGCATCTGCGGGTAGAGCGGCGTGCAGACGGCGGACGACCTGGCGTAGCAGGACGCGCTCGTGCTCGGCGACCCGAAGACGCGTCGCAAGCCTCTCCAGGTCCTTCGCCAGGTCCCTTCCCATCTCGATCTCGGGTCCTACCACGGACGGGTGGTTGCTCCTCGAGGCCTGAACCGGGTCGTACCCCCCGGCGGCCGCTCCCCGGCCCGCCTGGACACCCTCGGCACGCCGGATTCCCCCGACACGTGCGACACCCTGGGGAGGAGTCGGTTCGGCCTGGTCGGCGGGGTGGGCGGCATGCCAAGCGGTGATCGCCTGCTCGAGGTCCTGGCGCAGCCGGGGGACCGACACCGCCACGTTCGGATCGGTCCAGTCCGCCAGATGGGCGATACGCCTCGCGAAGTCACGCACCGCTTCGGGGTCGGCATGCTCGGCCGAGCGGGAAACGGCGCGCCCTGTCGCCATGTGCACCAGCCGCCACCCGGTGGTCACCGGTCGGCCGACGAGCGCGAGGCCGGGGACGCCGCTCGGTACGCACTCGGCCTCCACGATCTCCCCTGCGGACACCACCCGCAGCGTCATCGGCTCTTGTATCGTCACTCTCTGCACCTCGGCACGATCCGGCCCTCTTCGAGCACTGGCTCCTGGTAGCGACGACGAGCACCGGGTACTTCGGTTGGACAGGGACGGACAGAGGCCACGACTCACCGGGTGGTGCTGGTACGGCCCTCCGACACCGACGCACCCGCCCGGGGCCACACGCCCACCCCTGGGGGACACCTGATTTCTACCTCCTCCAATTGCTCTTTCGCACGGCGCGGCCGAGCCTCCGGGTACCGGTGGGCGACGTCCCTGCTCAGCGCAGCTTGACCGTGTGGTCGGAACCGCCCGGCCGACAGGAACCGACGGGAAAATGGAACAGGTTCCGCTCCGGCGGGCTCCGAGTAGGGTGCTCCCCTGTGCCCGAGAGCGCCGTTCTGCTCGCCTTGGCCCCGGCGCAGGAGGCCCGGCGCCGCCGGGTGGTCGACGCCGCGATAGAGCTCGGGCTCGAGGGCGGGTACGAGGCCGTGCAGATGAGAGACGTCGCGGCGCGCGCACACGTCGCGACGGGCACGGTCTACCGCTACTTCACGTCCAAGGACCACCTCCTCTCCGCGGCGCTGCTGCAGTGGGTGGAGCAGCTCGACACGCGCCTGGTCCAGGTCCCGGTGGGGGGGAGCAGCGCCTCCCAGCGCGTCCTCGACGTGCTCGAGCAGGCGCTTCGGGCAATGGCGCGACGGCCGAGGTTCGTGACCGCCGCATTCATCTCGCTCGCCTCGCCCGATCCCGCCGCGGTGGAGTGCCAGCGGCAACTGGTGGCGCTCATGAGCGAGATCATCACTCGGGTGATCGGTGAGCCTCAGCCTCCGGACCAGGGCGAGCGCGCCCGGCTGATCGGGTATGTCTGGTTCTCCTTGCTGGTCGGATGGGTGAAAGGGTGGCGCGACACGACCCGCCTCCGCCAGGAGCTGGCCGTGGCCGTGCGCCTGTTGTTGCCCGATGTGTTCGATGCCCCCTCGTCTCGGTGAGAGGACTCCTACTCCAACTTCGTCTCGATCAACGGTCTGCGCGAAACTGAAGCGCTATGGGGCCGCGCCGCTGCACACCCGAAGAAGCCGCACACCTCGTTGGCACCCGTGACACCGTCGGCTTCGGTCTAGGTCCCGGGATCGCCCCCGCTTTCTTCACTGCTCTCGGCGAACGCGACGACTGGGAGGAGCTGATCGTCTGCGGTGCACTGCTCCTCGACTACTACAAGGTGTTGACCAGGCCCGGCGTCTCGTACCGGAGCGGGTTCTTCGGTCCGGCGGAGCGCATCCTGTCCGCCGAGGGGTACAACGTCGATCTCGTACCCGGCGGGTTCCGACAGTTCGCGCCCATCCTCAGCATGTTCCCGCCGAGGATCATGGCTGCGCAGGCGGCTCCTCCCGACTCCGCGGGGAACCTGAACCTCTCCTTGCATGTGGGCGCGACGTACGGCGAGCTGCTGGCCGCCGGGCGTGATCCGGAGCGGCTGCTGTTCATCGAGGTGAACCCGCACCTCCCGCGAACCCACAGCCTGCCGCCCTACGACAACACTCTGCCGCTCGACATCGTCGACGTGCTGATCGAGGTGACCGACGAGCCTTTCACGTTAGAGGAAGCGGTTCCCGACGAGATCGACACGCAAATAGCGACCAACGCCCTCACGTTCGTCACCGACGGGGCGACTCTGCAGACGGGAATCGGCGGCGTGCCGTCGATGGTGGCGACGCGTCTGGCGGAGGGTGCCGGTGGAGACTACGGCGTTCACAGCGAGATGTTCACCAACGGCTTGATGAGGCTCCACAAGGCCGGCAAGGTCACCAACTCCAAGGGCCTCTTCGACGGGGTGTCCGTCGCCACCTTCGCGCTCGGATCGGCTGAGCTGTACCGCTGGCTCGACGACAACCCCGAAGTCGTCTTCCTGCCGGTCGAAGCCGTGAACGAGCCCTCGGTCATCGCTCGCAACCGCAAGCTGGTCTCGGTCAACGGTGCGCTCGCCGTCGACCTGTACGGGCAGGTCGTCGCGGACTGTATCGACGGCGAGCAGATCTCGGGCGTCGGCGGCCACGAGGACTTTCTCGCCGCGGCCGACCTCAACCCGGAGCACAATTCCCTCGTCTGCCTTCGCTCGACGGTGACGATCGGAGGAGAGCTTCGGTCGCGTATCACGGGCCAGTTGCCCGAGGGGACGGTGGTGTCCACACCGAGGCACCACACGAGCGTCGTGGTGACCGAGTACGGGGCGGCGAAGGTGACCGGCATGACCGTGAAGGAACGGGCTCGTGCTCTCGCCCAGATCGCCCACCCCGACTTTCGCGAAGAGCTGTGTGAGCGGGCCGAGACCCTCGGCCCGTGCTGCTGATCGACCTCTGCGCAGCATTCCCGCGAGAAAGCCGGATTCGCATCGATGTAGACTTGGAACGCGATTGACGCCCAGTACCGGGAAGACGTAATGAAGATAAAGGACCGGGAGGAATTCCTCGAGAGCCTTCGTAGCCTCAAGCGCGATGTGTTCGTGCACGGGGAGCGCTGCGAGAACACGGTGGACCACCCGCTCGTAAGGCCGTCGGCCAACGCGGTCGCAGAGACTTACAACGTCGGCGACGAGCCAGAGGCGCCCGAGCTCCTCTTCGTAAAGTCACACCTCACGGGCAAGGAGGTCAGCCGCTTCACGCACGTCCACCAGAGCGTCGAGGACCTCGTCGACAAAGTCCTCATGCTGAGAATGCTAGGACGCCGGACCGCTACGTGCTTTCAGCGGTGCGTGGGGATGGACGCCTTCAACGCTCTCTACTCGGTGACCTACGAGTGCGACCAGGCCCACGGCACCTCGTACCACGATCGGTTCAAGGACTACCTCGAGTGGGTGCAGGACATGAACGTGGTGGTCGAGGGCGCGATGACCGACGTAAAGGGCGACAGGGGTTTACGCCCGGTCGATCAGCGCGACCCGGACATGTACATGCACGTCGTCGACAGGACGCCCGCCGGCATCGTCGTCCGTGGCGCGAAGGCACACCAGACAGGAGCGCTCAACTCGCACGAGATCCTCGTGATGCCGACGATGTCGATGCGCGAGGGGGAAGAGGACTACGCGGTCTGCTTCGCGGTCCCGGCAGACTCGAAGGGCATCACCTTCGTCCTCGGACGCCAGCCCTCGGACACGCGCAAGCTGGAGGGAGGCTCTCTCGACGTCGGCAACCCCGGCTACGGCAGCCAGGAGGCCCTTGTCATATTCAACGACGTGTTCGTGCCGAACGAGCGCATCTTCATGTGTGGAGAGACCGACCAGAGCGGCAAACTCGTTGAGCGTTTCGCTTCGTTCCACAGGCAGAGCTACGGCGGCTGCAAGGTCGGCGTCGGGGACGTTCTGATAGGTGCTGCTCAGCTCGCAGCTGAGTACCAGGGTGTGGACAAGGCGAGCCACGTGCGCGACAAGATCACCGAGATGGTCCACCTGAACGAGACGCTTTTCTCCTGCGGTATCGCATGCAGCTCGCGTGGGTGCGCTACGACCGCCGGCAACTACGAAGTGGACCCGCTGCTCGCGAACGTCTGCAAGCTGAACGTGACCCGCTTCCCGTTCGAGATAACGCGCCTGGTGCAGGACATAGCAGGCGGGCTCATCGCGACGATGCCGTCGCAGAAGGACTTCGACAATCCGGAGATCGGACGGTACCTCGAGAAGTACCTCAAGGGAAGAGAAGATGTGCCGACCATCGACCGTATCAAGGTCATGAGGTTCATCGAGAACATGGTTGAAGGGTGTGGGTCGGTGCCTTACCTCACGGAGAGCATGCACGGTGCGGGCTCACCCCAGGCGCAGCGAATCGCTATCTCTCGGCTCGCGAACCTGGACGAGAAGAAAGAGCTCGCGAAGCACATCTCGCAGATCGACTGAGCCAGCCCGGCCGGCCGAGAGCCGGCCGTCGTGTACCCGGATCGACCGGGAACCTGCTCCCGGTAGGTTCTACTCCGTCAGCAAGACGAAACTCTGGCAGGGGAGATCCGGCAATGCGCGGTGTGGTGTTTCACGAGGTCGGCAAGGAAGTCGTGGATTGCCGCGACGACATCGAGGTGAACGGCCCCGGCGCCGGGCAGGTGCACGTGAAGATGCATGCCGTGGGGGTGTGCCACTCGGATCTCTCGGCGATGAACGGAACCCTGTACCAGCTGGCCCCTGCGGTGCTGGGACACGAGGGCTCGGGCGAGGTGATCGCCGTGGGGGAGGGCGTGAGCGAGGTCGCCCCCGGTGATCACGTGATCATCGCTTGGTCCCCCCCGTGTGGCACCTGCCGGGCGTGCCGGCGGGGTGAGCCCAACCTGTGCCTGAAGATCTTCCTCCATATCGCCGGGTCCACACCCTTCACGATGGGGGGCACGCCGATCCACGGCTTCGCGGGCATCGGCACCTTCGCCGAGGAGATAGTCGTCCCCAGGCAAGCGGTGGTGAAGATCCCCTCCGACGTGCCCTACGAGATCGGTGCGCTCATAGGTTGTGGTGTCACCACCGGTGTGGGTGCCGTCCTCAACACCGCAAAGGTGAAGCCAGGTTCGAACGTGGTGGTGTTCGGCGTAGGAGGAGTGGGGATCGCCGCCATCCAAGGAGCACGCATAGCAGGCGCTGCCGAGATCGTCGCGGTGGACACGGTCGGGTCCAAGTTGAAGGACGCCCTGCGCTTCGGTGCCACCCGTGGCGTGAAGCCCGACGAGCTCGATGCCATGAACAAGGAGCTGAACGAGAGAGAAGGTTTCGACTATGCCTTCGAGTGCATCGGCCTGCCCCAGACCGTGCGCGCCGCCTACGACGCGGTACGGCGGGGAGGTACCGCCGTGATCGTGGGAGCGGGTGGGAGAGAAGCGATAGTTGAGTTCAACTGCTTCGAGCTGTTCTTCATGGAGAAGAAGCTCGTGGGCTCCTTCTACGGCTCGGCGGACGTGCACAGCGATTTCGAGCGGATGATCCGGTTGTGGAAAGCGGGGCGCTTGGACCTCGCCGGGATGGTCTCGGCGCGCATGGACATCTCGAAGGCACAGGATGCGTTCGATGCGATGAAGCGTGGCGAGGTCATCCGCCAGGTACTGACCTTCTGACACGCTCGGACAAGGGTCTCGGCCGGTTGACCAGGAACCTCACCGGCATGGCGATAAGGTGTCGGCCGAAGAGCCGGCAGCACATGAGCCGTCAGGGTTGTGCTTGTGGCGGCGAGGCGTCGCGTGTGGCCCACCCGTTGGCGACACCTCTCAGGACGCGCCCGGGTCTTCGCTCTCAGACGGAGGGAACCTGGTCTTGACCGCCGGCACGAACCTCTCGGCCCCGGCCGCACAGCGGCGAGGATCTTCACCTGCCGGCACTGCGCCGAGCGTCGAGGTCCGAGGCTTAACCAAGCATTTCGGAAGCGTCGTCGCCGTAGACGACCTGACCTTCAGTGTCGAGCCGGGGATCGTGACGGGGTTCCTCGGTCCCAACGGCGCAGGCAAGACCACGACCCTTCGGATGCTGCTGGGACTGGTGTCGCCGACCTCGGGCAGAGCGCTGGTCAACGGCGTCGTCTACCGCGACCTGCCCGATCCCACGCGTACCGTCGGCGCGGTACTCGAGGCGTCGGGATTCCACCCGGCGCGTACCGCCCGCAACCACCTGCGCACGATCGCAGCCGTGGCCGGGATCGACTTCGCGCGTGTCGACGAGGTCCTCGAGCTGGTGGGTTTGGGGGCTGACGCCAGGCGGACCGTCGGGAAGTTTTCGCTCGGCATGCGCCAGAGGCTCGAGCTGGCCAGGGCGCTGCTGGGTGACCCCGAGGTGCTGGTACTCGACGAGCCGGCGAACGGGCTCGACCCTCAGGGCATCGCCTGGATCCGGGGCTTCCTACGTTGGTTCGCCTCTTCGGGCAAGGTCGTGCTCGTGTCGTCGCACCTGCTTGCCGAGGCGGCCCAGACGGTGGACGACGTGGTCATCCTGGCGAACGGCCGCCTCGTGGGGCACGGACCACTGCAGCAACTTCTCCAGGGGGCGACCGCGAGCCTCACGGTGCGGGTGCGCACTCCCGACGCGAGGCGCCTCGTGTCGGTGCTCCAGGCGGCACAGCCGGGATCGGGGACAGTGCGACTCGAGGGTCCCGACACCGTGGTGGTCGAGGGCACCACGCCCGAGCAGGTCGGACCCGTCATGGCCGAGAACCGGATCGTCGTCCACGAGATGACGTCCACGAGGGGCGAATCACTCGAGCAGCTGTTCTTCCAGATGACCGAGGGGGGACAGATGGGAGGGCACCCGATCGGCGAACCCTGGCGATCGGTCGGCGCCGAGGGTTACGCGCCACTGCCCTCGCGAGAGGAGGGAACTTCGTGACCCGGCTGCTTCGCGCCGAGCTCTTGAAGTTCCGGACGATCTGGTCGACGTGGGCGATCCTCATCATCACCATGGTTCTCGTGGGAGGACTGGGCGTGGTCGTCGGCTTCGCCCCGCACCGCCACGATGTCGAGGCTCTTCTCTACCCGGCACGCGGAACCTCGAGGTGGTTCGACCTCGTGCTCTCCACGATGACCGTGTCCGTCGACCTGGCGTTGGTTCTCGGTGTCATCTGCATCACGGGCGAGTACCGGCACAAGACGGTGACCCCGACCCTCCTGTGCGAACCGAAGCGCGGCAACATGGTGGCGACGAAGCTGGTCTCCTCGGCTGGAGGCGGCGTCGTGGTCGGGGTCGCGGGAGGCCTCATGGGGCTCGCGCTCGGGCTCGGGCTCGTGGCCGGTGGTTTCGGCGACACCGGTCGCATGCTCACCGAGTACCGCCACGTCTTTCCGGGCGTGCTCGCCGCGTGCGTCCTCTACGCCGTCTACGGTCTGGGCCTCGGCGCCCTGTTGAAGAACCAGGTGGTGGCGCTTGTCGTGGGCCTCGGTGTAATCGCCGTCGTGGAGCCGATCATCGAAGGCGTCGTACCCTCGGTCGGGCGCTGGCTGCCGGGCCAGGCGGCCGAGGCACTCGAGTCGGTGGCGGTCAGCGCCAGCCGCCGCGGAGGGGGCGGGATCTTCTCCAGCACCACCCATCTGATCACCTGGTGGGAGGGGGCCCTCGTGCTCCTCGCCTACGGGGTGGTGCTCGCCGTCGCTGGGACCTTCACGACCTTGCGCGCCGACGTCACGTAGGAGCGGACGCCCCGCGAGAGCCCCGGGCAAAGCCCGGGAGGCTCACCGTGCCGTCGCTAGAATCGCAACATCCCGCCTGCCCCGCCTGGTTCCGGGCCAGAAAGGGGTGTCCCAGATGAAGGTCGTCGTGAATTTCGACACCTGTGAGTCGAACGCGTTCTGCATGGGGATCCTCCCGGAAGTGTTCGAGGTGCGCGACGACGGGTTCCTTTACGTGCTCGACGAGAACCCCCCGGCAGAGCTGAACGAGAAGCTGCGCATGGCCGAGAGCAGCTGCCCGACCCGGTCCATCTCGCTCGTCGCGGACGAGTAGCGGACGAGTATTCGCGCCCAGTGGGACGAGGGCGGAAGTGAAGGAACCGTCGTGACCAACTTCGAGGGGCGGCGCCCGCGGGTTCGTTTCGCGCCGTCACCCACCGGATACTTCCATGTGGGCAGCGCGCGAACCGCCCTCTACAACTGGCTCTTTGCGCGCAGCACGGGGGGCACGTTCATCCTGCGCATCGAGGACACCGACATCGAGCGCAACCGTGAGGAGTGGACGACCGGCATCATCGCCGCGCTCGAGTGGCTCGACATGGTCCCCGACGAAGGTCCCTACCACCAGTCGGAGCGTTCAGGCCGCTATACGGAGGCGATCGACACGCTGTGGGACGCCGGGGCCCTCTACGCGTGTGACTGCACCCGTGGCGCGCTTGAGGCCCGCACGAAGGACGACCCCACTCCCGGGTACGACGGCTTCTGCCGCAAGAGGGGGCTCGGGCGCGCGGATGGCGCACTGCGGCTGCGCGTGCCCGACGAGGGAACCACGACGGTGGCCGACATAGTGCGGGGCGAGGTCGCCTTTCCGAACACGTCCATCGAGGACTTCGTGGTCGTGAAGTCGACCGGCGCACCTCTTTTCGTCCTGGCCAACGTCGTCGACGACATCGACATGGGCATCACCCATGTCATCAGGGGCGAGGACCTCCTGCCGACGACACCGAAGGGGCTGTTGTTGTGGGGCGAGCTGGTACGCGAAGGGTTCGGCTCCGTTGACGGCGAGGCTGCGCCGGCGCCCGCGTTTGCGCATCTTCCTATGTTGGTGAACGAGCGGCGCCAGAAGCTGTCCAAGCGCCGTGACCCTGTAGCGGTCGAGGCCTACCGTGAGGAGGGTTACCTGCCCGCCGCGATGCGCAATTACCTCGCTCTGCTCGGCTGGAGCCATCCCGAGGGCCGCGAGATCCTGAGCGTTGAGGAGATGGTCGACGCCTTCCGGCTCGAGGCGGTGAACCATGCGCCCGCCTTCTTCGACGTGGACAAGCTGCGCTGGATGAACGGTGAGTACCTGCGGGCGATGACGTTGGACGACTTCGTGGCGGCGAGCCGGCCGTGGATCTCGCCTCCGCGTGCCCCATGGCCCGCCGAGCGTTTCGACGAAGAGGTCTTTCGGCACATGGGCCCTCTAGTCCAAGACCGCGTCACGCTACTTCGCGAGGTACCCGACATGGTCGACTTCCTCTTCTTGGAGGCGCCCGAGGTCGACGCGCAGTCCTGGGCGAACATCGCGGCCGACGAGGCGACCCCCGCGATCCTGGACGCAGCGCTCGACGCCTACAGCGAATGCGCGTGGGAAGCCGGGGTGCTGCACGCGGTGACCCGTGAGCTGGGCGAGTCGATGGGCCGCAAGCTCAACCGAGCCCAGGCATCCATCAGGGTGGCCGTCACCGGCAGGAGCGTGGGTCCGCCGCTCTTCGAGTCGATGTCCGTGCTCGGGCGCGAGGCTGTGCTGGAGCGGATCGCCGCGGCGCGAGCGCGTCTCGTATCCCCGAACGCCTCTGAGACCGGCTGACCGGCGGGGCGGTTAGGCGATGCAGATCCTGGCGGGGGCATGGCGGTACGTCTGGCGGGCGCTCGTAATCACCGTCGTGTTGCTCGCCGGTTACGTGGTGGTGACCGCCGTGCAGGTGTGGCTCACCTCGCGTCGTTCCGACGCGCGACCCGCCGAGGCGGTGGTGGTGATGGGCGCGGCCCAGTACGACGGGGTTCCCTCGCCGGATCTCGCGGCACGCCTCGGTGAAGCGGAGAGCCTCTTGCGCCGCCATCTTGCCCCCATAGTCGTGGTGACGGGGTACAAGGAGCCCGGGGATCGCTACACAGAGGCGCAGGCCTCGGGCACGTGGCTCGTCGATCACGGGCTGGCAGCCAACGAGATCGTCGAGGTTGGCGGCAGCGACTCCTGGGCGAACCTCTCCGACACGGCGAACGTTCTACACCGGCGGGGGCTCGACAAGGTGCTGATCGTCACCGACGGGTTCCACGAGGACCGCAGTCTCGCCATCGCCACCGACGTGGGGCTTCAGGCGTGGCCGGCTCCGGTCGGTGACTCACCGATCTCGGGATGGTCGTCGGTGCCGTACTTCGCCAAGGAGACACTGGGGGTCGCGGTGGGACGCGTGGTGGGCTACTCCCGCTTGCACGACCTGCACTACTAGGCCCTTCGGCTCATTCGAGTAACTTTGTGTCTCACCCGTTCGGGGGTGGTGTAATCGGCAACACGACAGGTTCTGGCCCTGTTATTGGGGGTTCGAGTCCTCCCCCCCGAGCCAATCACAGAGGCGTCGGTATCGTCGAGAGAGTTCGTCACCTCCGGGCCATCGAAGGAGCGAGCCGTGCCGAACTTCGGTTGTCAGGTAGCCTGAGGGTTTCTTTAGGCCCCATCGTCTAGCGGCCGAGGACACCACCCTCTCAAGGTGGAGACACGGGTTCGAACCCCGTTGGGGCTGCAAAGTGGCCTAGACCCCATAGGGGCTCTTCGGAATCTGACGGGGTCCGGGCACCTCATCGGACCACGATCGAACCGAGCACCCGCCAGTTCGGCTTGCCGGCGTAGAGCAGCGCCCGTATCCGGTAGTTCTCGAAGTTGCGGAACCCGA
>JBEKJK010000027.1:0-14832 GCA_050011255.1 Acidimicrobiales bacterium | reverse complement strand
GGCGCGATCTACTTCGCGATCAACAACACGTCGAGGAGGTGACAGAAGACAGAGTCACAACAGCTGCGTAGTATCAGCACGGAGCCTTCGCCCCGAGCCGTTTACACCAGCTCTGAGACGCCACCCGATCGTGGCGTCATCGGGTACCTGATCTACAGACAGCACCCGCCAGGCGATGTCCTCTGTGCAGCGACGCTCGATGCGCCGGCTTGATCGTTCACCCACGCAGTGGGCGTAGAGGAGGACGCAGACCATGACCGATGGCTCATAAGCTGCGCGTCCGAGACCGTCGGAGCGGTAGCGCTCGTAGAAACCCGACAGGTCGAGCTCGTCGACGACATCGAGCACGAAGAGCGCTAGGTGGTCCTTCGACAACCAGTCCCTCAGGCTGGGGGGCATGAGGTAGAGCTGGTCACGTTCGGCAGGCAGGAAATTATAGGCCATGCCCTGATCATCGCTTCCAACACAAAACGCGGGTGGAATCGTCGGGCTTTGTGCGACAGGCTCTAGATGAACTGGGTTCCCACTGCCGGGCGAAGCCGTGGATCTATGGAAGCCGGCAATCGGCGCGTCTGCTTTGCGTTAGCAACACTGCCGCGGGTTAGCTGCGGCTCCAAGAACGCGACGTTCGGCGTCTTCGTCGCCTGAACTCGAAGGGTTCAGCTCAACCGTTACGCGCTAGGACTGGTCCATGGCCCGATTGTCGCGTTAGCTCCAACCGATTCGTCGTGATGTGCGGCGACCGCCACACTGCCCCTTCCCGTTTGACGCCTCGCCCTACGTTGCGATGAGATGGCTGGCTGCTGCGTGGCATGTGGCCCGATATGCGGTGCTATCTCCAGATGGTCCAGCCGCGCCCGTCCCCGAGGGGCATGCGCTGAGCAGTTCCAGCGGCAATTCGGTTGGCAGACCAGGCGGCGATGGCGGCATCCAGGATGTCTGCGATGCCGGCACCACCTGTGAGTCCGAGGTCATCGGGGATGACGATGCCCTGACGCTGCAAGATTCGGCGCCGTAAGTTGATGCCATTCCACGAGGTCTTGGACCACTTCAGATGGGCATCAGCATTCGCGGCAACGAACGAGACCTCTGGATGCACCTCGTACACGCGGGCATCTGTCGCCGCGAGGGGCTCTACCTGGAGGATCAGCGCCCCGAGTCCATACGCCTGAATCGTGATTCCGTCCCGGCCATCAGCACGAGCAAGCTCGTTCGCTTGCTTGTGTGAAATGGCCTCTAGGAGGTCACGTGACGGTGTCGAGAACACCGAATTCCAACGGGGTCCAACAAACTTCCGGGCTTGCTCATCGGCCGGTCTCTTCTGACCGAGCTCCGGAAGTCCGATGGGCATGTCAACGCCCACAATGACGGCGTCCGGTAGCCAACCGAGCGCCGTCTCGATCGTCGGTGCGATCAGTGCTTCATGGAAGCGGCCCTCGTCGAGGGTTACGACCACCCACTGTCCCTTCCAGACGTCCGCTCCGGCAACCTTCATCGTCCACGGACGTTAACTCGCATCGTCAGGGTCAGGTTCAGCCACCTGGCTGCGGTGGTGGAGCGGGTTCAGAAAGGCCGCAGGTCGCCGTCATAATCGCGACGGGGGAGCGCTGGATCAAACTCTCGCGTCCACTGCTCGAATTCGGCGTGATGGTTCTCCATCCACTCAACCAGGTCACCGTATCGAAAAGAGGAATACGCGTCGGTGCCCTGGGTCAATGCAATGCCCGATCGCTCCAGCAGGGCGACGGCCGATTCCATCCCCCACCAACGTCCAGCAAACTCGGCAACAGTGCATGGCATGTCCGCCGCCTCCTTTTTGGATACCTTCTTCTGCTTTGGGCGAGGTACACGGGGTGGCTTGGTCGCAGGTAGAACGGAGGTGGCCGGTGCCTGCCGAGAGTTGCTTGGGCCACGGCCAGTTTGCCGAGGCGCCCGCGCGCGCATGCTTCGTGCGCTCACGACGTCGCGTTCGTAAGATGGCCTTGAAAGTTCGTCGACGTACTGCTGGAATGTCGCCGTCGCGACACGATAGGTCCGCCCGGTACGCATGGCTTCCAGGTGCCCACCGTGGATGAGTCCGAAGACGGAGGCGCGGCTACAGCTCAGCTCGTCAGCGACCTGTGTCACCGAAAGGAGCAATGGCCTTCTCTGCTCAACCTTCTCGTTGATCAAACGGTCGATGACCGGTGTGAGGGCGTCTCGTAACGCATCGATCACTTGGTCGGGGAGTTCAATTTGCATGGCACTTTCCTCTGTTGCAACTGATCGCAGGGCATTTCGTCCGTGTTCCCAGATCTGAATGGAACGACTCGCGCTGTGCAGCGCCCGATATTGGCTCCGCGGCCTTCGGCTTGGAATCGCGCGATGGCACTAGGATTTTAACGTCGCCGAATCACACGATGCAGTCCCTTCACCAGGGCGTACTGATGCTGGTTGTTATTGGCTCTGCCCCTCGCCGTCGCACGGTGATGCGATGGTGGCTATCAGCGAAACACGTGAGATAGGACCGGGGTAAGTAGTGCTGGAACTTATATTCGGGCATGGCTTACTCTCGCAATGAACTACCGGGCCGAACGAGCACGGCTCCCAAGTCTTGCAGTGCAACCGCTCCCCTGCGTTCCTCAAGAGAGAATTTGCTTCATTCTCTCCTCGACCTCAGCTGCACCAGGAAGCGTGTTCAAGCGGCTATCGAGATCCTGCTCGGGCATGCCTAGTCTCATGACGAGGTAGCAGTGAGCGAGCCAATACAGAGCGGACCCGACCCAATACTGGCCGTGGGAATCAAGAACGGCTTGGGAATCGGCAGACGGCGGATGGACGATGGCATTTCTCGTCTTCGTCACCGATCGGGCGAACGCTTCGACATCGCCACCGCACAGCCGAGACCCGACCGATCCCATCGATCGTACGACCTCTTCGATTCGAACTCGAAAGTACTCGGCGTATGCAGCCTGGAGAAGGGGCTCGGCCCACTCCTTCAGATCCTCCGAGATCGCATCCAGCGCCCGAGTAATTCGTTCATCGCGTTCCGACTCTGCGAGCTTGGGTGTCGAAAAGTCGGCGTGGTGTAGGGCCTCCAGCGCCCGGGCATAGACCGCAAACCGCTCGCCCACATTCGGAAAACGGCCGTCGTCGTGGACCGTAAGCAGCATCCAAGCCCTAGCGTAGTGAGTACGCATCTGCCACCACCTGGCGAACGTCTCGTCGCCCACCGGCAGCAGGCGGGCGGTGAAGAAGAGCCTGCCGAACCCGGAGCGTTCACAGGGCGCACGGCCGACCGACGTAAGCGGTCGGATGACTCTCAGATCATCAGCATTCTGCGCGGTGTGGACCCAGGCTGAGGTAAGGGCGCATTCGCAGTGGCAAGAGAGGCGCACCAGGTCACGGAGCTTGCCCACCTGGGTCATAGCATCGAGGATTTCGATCGGCGCCTCTAGGTTGAGCTTCCACTCACTCCGCAGACCGAGCGTCGCGCTGCTTCGCCAACCTTTCATGTCCACTTCGAGATTCGCCTCGACGCGACCTACACCCGGAACTTTGCCGGTGGTCACCGCCGTGCGAAAAACCTCTGCCCTAGCTCTCTGGAGTCCGCCGCTTGCATCCCACTCGAGCTGAGGCAGCACCGCGGGAACATCGATGAACTCGTCGAGATGCTCGCAAGTCATCTTGATCTGGTCGTACAGGGCATCTGCATGGACGTGGGCACCGAAGAGAGCAAACTGGGCGTGCCATACCTCATGTACTTCCCCCGAGAGAATGGCCATGGACAGCCCAGCGACGTCAATGAGGGTTACGGGCATGCCGTCGACCTCCCCATTGACGATGGGTAGTTCAGTCCACACACCGAGTGGGTACGAGGTGCCTGGCTTGAAGTCAGGCTGGATCAGCGCGCCGTTAGTCCTCAGCGTGAGCGATCCTTCTTCCAGTACCAACCGACCGTTCAACCGTCGATGAGCCTGGTCCGGTATCCACCAAGCACCATCATGACTCTCGGGTTCGAACACGAAACGAGCCTCGCGCATGCCGATGGGCGCGGGCGGCTGGCTGGCTAGACGATTCAAGACTGAGCTGGAAGAAGGTCTCGAACTGGGAGGATGAGGCGCTCAACAGGAGGACAAGGGTTTGAGTCCTCCCATGTGGAGGTGGTGCCTCCGGATACGAACCGCGGTTCTAGTTTTGCTGGCCAGCGACTTCGGATGGGTGGACGGAGACCTGCTGCTCGTTCATGCCGGGATGAGGTGATCAACGCCTTAGCCGGGCTAGCCGCAAGGGACCGCAAACGGGTGTTTACCGCGCGAGAGGTCCACGCGGAGATGATGGTGATCGGGACGTCATACGCAGAGTCGACGGTATTCAAGACAATGCAGCGTATGAAGGAGCTAGCAACTCGGCCGCCCTATGCCCGTCTAGAGCGCGTTGGTAAGGAAGGCTTCCGCCTGCTGAATGCGTCGCCCTGACTCATCCGTCGTACGTTCTCTCCCCCCCGCCACGGTCCCGGTGGCGACGGCCGTGGGGCGGACACAGCGGCCGCACGAGGCGATCCGGGCGTCCATTGGCTATGACGGATGCCTGAATGCGCCTGGCTGAGCTGGCCGATGTGCCCTCAAAGGTCTCTAGCGCTTTCTAGGGCGAGGTCACCTGGCCTTAGAAAGCGTTAGACTTCCGCCGTGCAGCGGCGGGACAACCCGTACACGCCAGGGGCCGGACGCAAACCTCCCTACCTGGCTGGCCGGAACAAGGACCTTGAGGACTTCGGCTCACTCGTCGAGGTTCTCTCGGGCGGCGGGGCCGATCGCAGCCTCATCTACTACGGCCTTCGGGGGGTGGGGAAGACGGTGCTCCTCATGGAGCTCGACATCTTGGCCTCCGAGGCGGGCTGGGCGACCACCGACGTCCAGGAGGTCGGCTCGCAGCCCGATTTCCGGGCCACCTTCGCCCAGATGGCCTCGCGGCTGCTGCGGGAGATGAGCCGCAAGCACCGGATCAAGGAACGCGTCGAGCGCGCCCTCGGCGTGGTGAAGGCCTTCAGTTTGCTCACTCCCGGCGGAGTGCAGCTGAAGCTCGACGTGGACGCGGTGAGTGGGGTGGCGGACTCGGGCGACCCCGAGCAGGACCTCGTGGAGCTTCTGCGCGAGATCGGCGAATCGGCTCGCGAGGCACGAAGCGGTGCTCTGTTTCTGATCGATGAGATGCACAACCTCGACAGCCCATCCCTGGCCGCGGTGTGCATGGCTTTCCAGGCCGTGAGCCGTGACGCCCTTCCCGTCGCGCTCGTCGGAGCCGGGCTTCCCGATCTGCAGGTGCGGCTTATGCGGGCCAAGCCCTACGCCGATCGCCTCTTCGAGTACCGGGAGCTTGGACGACTCACCGAGCCTGCAGCCCGCGTCGCGCTCATCAAGCCGGCGGCCACTCTCGGGGTTGAGTTCGACGAGAACGCGGCCCGCTCCGTAGTGCAGATGGCGGCCGGCTATCCGTACTTCCTCCAGGAGTACGGCAGGGAGCTGTGGAACGCTGCCGAAGCCCCACCTGTCAACATGGACGACGTCGAAGAGGTGCGCGACCTCGTGAAGGAGCAGCTCGCCCGTACCTTCTACGGCACCCGTTTCGCCCTGGCTAGTGATGCCGAGCAGCGGTACCTGGCGGCGATGGCGTCCCTCGGCTCGCCGCCGTACTCGACGGCGGAGGTGGCACGGGCGTGGGGAGCGGAGAACCAGCGACAGACCTCCCCGCATCGCGACAGCCTTATTCAAAAGGGCCTCATCTGGTCGCCCCGCAGAGGCCAGGTGGATTTCACCGTCCCCCTGTTTGCCGAGTACCTCCTTGAGCACCACCCCATTGGAGGATTTGATGAGCCGTAGAACACTGGACAGAACCACGACGGAGCTTCGACATGGCTGACGCCGCCACAGAACAGCAGCCATCGCCGCTACCAGCCGAGATCGCTCCTTCCGCCGACACCGACTTCTACGTTGCGCACCCCTCTGCCCGAAACACGCGTGCATCGGAGGAAGCCCTTCAGACGATTGCGTCGCGGATCACAACCCAATCGAGCCATGGCGACAGAACGCTCGACGTCGTCCTGACCCACCTCGATCACCAAGGCCTTCTCTCACCCAAGCTTCAATTGTTCAACCTCTTGCCCGTCGAGAACGGTTCTGTCACGAGCCCGTTTCAGGTTGACGAGCCGGTGCGCTTTGTGGCACTCCTGAACACGCCGGTCTCTCTTCAGGTGGAGAGTGTGCTGACCTCTCTTTCCAAGCTCGTTACGCGGCAAGTGAACCTGACACAGGTCATGGCGGGCAGGAAAGACGTCAGTCAGATCGATCTCGAAAGCAGCCAGTGGGACGCTGCTGCTCAGAACCGCGTAGTTGATGTACTTAGACACGGTTGGCAAGTCGCTGGGGACTCAGTGGCGCAAGCTGCCGGCTCGGAGGGTTTCGCAATTCGCGTCACATACCAGCGGACTGCCGAACCGGATCTGGAAATCGCGCGGTCCCGACTTCAAGCCCTTCGCCGAGCGTACAACAGACTGACTCCGGTCAAAGACGCTGTTGATCGGTTCGTCGGAGTGTTCTCAAGCTCCATGCAGCTTCGATCACATGCACAGATCCCGGACTCCGTCATCGACGCCGCAACTGAACATATGTCGCTGGGCCATGTGCGCCAATGTATCGCGCAGGCTGTTCGTGACCAGGTGGTCACCGGTAATGGCTACGTCGCCTTCACTCAGACGGAGCCCATCACTGCTTACAACCTCTCACCTGATACCGCAGAGGTGATTTCCAAGGAGAAAGTTCGACCTACGCCAGGCGCCGAACCGCTGTTTGCCCTTCACCTTCGGGGCTTCAACCAGCTCGGCAACGAGTACGGCCTCAGCTTGCTGGAGCCTGTCCTTCAGCAGCTGCAACTTGTAGAGATGTTCGAAGATCTCGCCAAGCGAGCGGAGGACATACCGGAACCTACAAGACAGTCGATCGACGTCTTTCAGGGCTTGCCCGCCATGCGCGAGCGAGCACAAGCGCAAATGGAAGAGGCGGTGTCGGTTATCTTCTCCAACTTTCTTTCGCTTCCCGCACCCCCTCCTGGTCTGTACTTCACGGGTACCGAACTCTTCCCGTCAAATAACGCGCCCGAATGAGACGAGACAACTCGATTCGGTTGCGGAGAATGATCGACCGCGCTGGAAGAGCGCTTGCATCGACGGCGACGCGGTTCACTACTTGGAAGCGATTTCCAGATCTTCGAAGCGGGAGGCGTCTCCAAGCCGGAATTATCCGAGCTGCATTACCAAAGCTCGGTACTCGAGCTGCTCTGAGGTCAACAGACGGCGAACAACTACTGGATCTCTGTCGTCAGAGCCCGTGCTCGCGCGCGCTCGTGTTAGGCGGGAGGACAGGTGGATTCCAGCCGGCGGAGTTGATAGACGCAGCTGATCGCCCTGAGCTACGTGGGCCGGTCGCAGATGCTCTGGTAAGGCATCCCGACCGTGATGCGGTTGCCAACGTGATTGCCCAAGTTGCCTATCGCATACCTACCGACCAGCGCATCGCACTTCTGGCTGGAGCTGCCCGAATGCCGGAGCGACTCTCGGATGTCGAGAGCCGACCCGTCCTGGTCTACTGCCTGACAGAGGCCGCCGCTCCTGTGAATCCGTACGCAGAGCCTGCTCTAGCGGTCGCGGCACGTCTGTCGGCGGCCGCCATCCTCCGCGAGCATCCGCTGCTCGATGACGAGGTGCTCAATCGGATCGGCACGGCTGGCGAGCAGAGCGCCCTTGAGATCTACGCAGCGGTGCTCCGAAGACGCCCATACAACCGAGCGGCGAACGTTGCCCAGCTCTTTCAACGGTGGCAACCGGGATCGGCTGCCGCCGTCGCGTTTGGAGCCGCCGCGGATGTTGTCCGTCTCCGAGACGCCGATAGCGACTGCAAATCGCGTAGCGGTATGGCCACATCTGTGGCCCAAGGCCTATCTCGGTTGTTCGTTCGTTGGATCGTGGTACCGCTGGCACTGTCGCTGTGGGGTTTCATTGCATGGCACCTGAAGTTGTCGCCAGCGCCACTTCGGCTCGGTTTCGGAGAGGTCGTTGCCGCTCTGGCTGTGATAGCGGCAATCCATGTCGTCTCGACGCAATTGGCCGCAGATCGGCTTGACGGGGTGATCGCTCGCAAGTCCACCTCCTCCCTTTGGATCATCTGGAGCTATTCGTTGGCGATCGCCGTCGGCGCCACCGATTTCATTTCAAGCCACGGGAGGGTCGCCACCGCAATCGGGTGGGTAACAACCGTTGCCGGCGCCGCATTCCTGCTGAGCGTTGCTCTCGCTGCGCGAGCGCTTGTGCGCCAATCTGAGCCAGCCTACGCAGCACTCGTGTTTGCCAGGAGTCAGCGACTACGTCACCAATGGACTGGTAGGAGGCTGGGGAAGCTCCGTGCGAAGGCGATCATGGTTCGCGAGACCCTTGCTTCAATGGAGACACTTATCCTTGTGGCGTACCCGATTTACGTCGAACGTCGGAAACGAGTCCTTGCGAGCAGACGTGGGTTTCACCTGGTCCATCTGCGGCGCATCCGTCGGTTGCGTCGCCGCAAATCGTGGGCCGAGGGCCATCTCCGGTTGCACGTGCTCGGCACTGTGGGCACGATCGTCGATCCCGGCGAGGAGATTGGAGCGGTGATACCCGACGAGACAACCGCTCTCATCGAAGGAAATTTTCGTCGCGCCCGCCGCGCGTTTCATCAGCATAGTGCCAGGGCTGTGGAAGAGGCTGCTGAGGCGGCTGTCGTGTTGATCCGTCTTGTCGGCGTCCTGGGAGAGCGCGGCGATTCGGGGGGCGCGAAGCGCACAGCAGGTACGGTCATTCGAATGCTGGAGCGCTACGCGGCGGCTGCTTCGCTTCAGCACGACGAAAGAGTGGATATCGGGGAACTCGCCCCTGTCTTGCTTCCCATGCGGGCTGCAGCGGAGGCGATCGGGGCGGCTGTCTCCAGTAGCGGAACCCACTTGGCGCGTGAGGAATTGTGCAACCTTGCTGAACGATTCGTTGACGTAGGAAAGAGAGAGGATGCTGCGGTTGTTCTTCTTCTTTCGCAACTCCCAAACTTTGAGGGAGCGATCAATCCCATTCAGATCGCGGGGATTGTTCGTGCTATGAGCCTCCGTGTACTGCAAAACGGTGATCGCATCCAGTTGGCAGAGCTGAGAGAGTTTGTCAGGAGACGACTTATCAGCAATGGAAACCTCGTCCATGCCTTGGTAGATGCCGCAAGTGAAGTTCCCGCAATTGCCGCTTGGATCTTCCAGCCAGCTGCTATGGGTTGCTGGCAGTGGTACAGAGACTGTCTAAGCGCCCATATGGGCGACGTGAACTGCTTGGTAGGTGCGGTTCGGGCTGGCTCGGCCAACCTGGCAGCTGGATCCCTGTCGGTAGCGACCCAAGTGGCAATCGATCTCGGACAGTTCGTGAACTGGCCTAACACTGGTCCTTGGCTATTGAGTCAGGCGATGATCCCGAGACACGAATTTTCATCGACGTTTGGTGGCGGCTACTTGGGTAGGCGCCCATCAGACGCGATCAGCGAATTCGTCACCTTCGCTACCGACGTGGCCGGTGTGGTTCATTGACGGAGAGAGGACCCGGGGACGCCCTTCATTGCCATGAGCCGTCGAAGATTCTCCGCAGGTGGCCGGGTCCCCACTCAAAGCGAACAAGAGTTCGACCACGTCCTACTCCTGCCCCGCTCGGACCGGTAGCGGCATGCATGTCACACCCCCTCCGTACCATGTCCACTCGTGACTGACGTGGGAAACCGAATCAGACAGCATCGCGAGGCGGCCGAGTGGACGATCGAGGAGGTGGCGGCCCTGGCGGACGTTGATGCCCGACGCCTCGCCGGCATGGAGGGCAGGTCGTCGTTCCCCACGCAATACGAGTGTGGGGCACTGGAGCGTGTCCTCCCGGGCTGCAGCCCGCAGGAACTGGGCATTCTCGCGTACGGCGACACCTATCGTGGCGTCCCTGGCTTCGATGCCACTCTCGACGAGGGCTGAGACCTGTGGCGACGGTCATCGCGGTCATCGCGATCGTCGTTGCGTTGATTTCAGCGGGTTTCGCCAAGCGAGCGGCCAATGCGAACAGATCCCAAGATCTCCAGGGTCGAACACCGCGCCTGCGAATCTTCCTCGATAACCCAGCGCCTCCGCCCCTTGATCGGGTCATCTATCGGATACGGAACGATGGACCGCAAGACCTCGAGTCGGTGCGTATCTTTCGGCCTCGCACTTCTGACGGCATCAGATATGAGCTTGCTGTCACCGGTGCGAACCTCGGGTGGGCAACTGATGAGATCGAACTCGGGCCGCTCGCGGTGACATCAGAAGCTCGGTTCACCCTGTCATGCGGAGCAGCAATCGAGCCGCCCGAGTTTGTCGTTCGAATCCACTGCTCAGCCCCACGCGGTCGTTGGGGCGTGGGTCCGAAGGACACGTGGACGCTTGGCACTCCGCTGCCACCTTCTCGCGGAGGCGTCGGTCCGGTCCCACCCGCTGAAGTCCGCCCGGGTGTCGAGCAAATCCAGAAGCTCTTTCAAGAGATCGTCTCCGGTGGTGGCGAATTGAACTCCTTCTTCCTCGATGACTCGAGAAAACACGTGGGGGAACAGGTGGCTGGCCTTGCCGAGCGTGTGGGCGACTGGCGACTCAAGGAGCAACTTCGAGAGATCGCCAACCGGTGGAATCGCGCGTTCGCTCACTCGCCACCTGGACCCGGAGCGCGCGCGTGGAACCTTGGCGCGCCGTTCCCGAAAGAGTATGAGCAGCAGGACGCCGAGATCGACCGTCGACGGGGGCTGGTGGCTGAAGAGGCCCAAGCGGGCCTTGAGGCGTGCAAGGCCGCCACCGCTCGCCTGAACGAGATTGAGAAAGAAGCGAACTAGGTAGCCCACTGATCGGATCCGCTACCGGGTGTGTAGCAGCTGCGCCGGGTACCTTGCCGCTGCATTTCACCTTCAGCACCACCTGACAATCCAGAGCGCTTGTAGCCGTGCTCGAAGGCTTCGACGTTCCCGAGGTCGCGGGCGAAACGGTAGAGCTGTGATCGCGTCGTGCTCATGACGACACATCTTCCTTGGCGCGCCGGTCGGCGAGGATCACACCCTCCACGATTGCCCGTAGTTCGTCTGGGTCCTCAGTAGCCTCCATACGGGCCAGCTGCTCAGGTGTTACAGGCGCGCAGCCCATGTGCGCTCAGCGCATCGTCGAGCTGTCCGAACGCCGCACCGAACTGACGGCACGCCGCAATGAGCTCTCTGTCCAGGTGCGGGCATCCTCCCCGCAGCTACCGAGCGCCGCCCAGCTGCGCGTTACGTGCGAACAACTCCGACGGGCCCTGGCGAGCGGCAGCCCCGACGTCGTCAAACAACTCATCGACGAGCTCGTCGACCGCATCGATATCAGCAGCGACAAGCAGGCGCAGCCTTACTTCCGGGTCCCGGACGAAAAGCGGCCCGGGCCTGTGGGACACCGGTTCGTATGGGCCCACATCACGTGGAGGTGAGCGGACTTGAACCACCGGGTTTCCGATTGGCAATACACGCGTCGGCGCGCCCACCGAGGAATCTCCTACCCAGAGGGTGACGATCCTCAAGAAGACCGCTGCAACCGCGTGACATCCGGGGTGCCGTTCGGCATCTTGCATCATTCCTCGTCAGGGTCTCCTTTCGTCAGGGTGACATTGAGGGTGACGTCACCGTGGTACCAAGACGGCCGCCGGATTGTCGAGGGTGACGTTCGGGCGTCTTGCATCATTCCTGGTCGGGGTCTTCTTTCGCCAGGGTGACGTTCAGGGTGACGTTCGTTCGGACCATGGGTGGCGTCCGGGACACACGGTCCTGGCACAAAGCCCTGGAGGTCCCGTGCTCCCTCAACTGCTCACTTCCAAAGGCAGCGATCTGCTCGCCAGCGTTGACCTGAACATCTCGCCAAACAATTCCCTGCCGGGTTCGTCTCAGGTGTCGTCCTTCCTCGGCGGCGTCGAACAGTGGGCCGTCTACGCCTGTCTGCTCGGGCTGATCGTCGGCGGGGCGGGCCTGTGGTGGGGCGTGCAGAACGGATCGATCAACCGCACGTCTATCTCCCAACACAAGATCCTCGCCGCGTTCGCCGGCGCTGTGATCATCGGGGCGGGTGCCTTCCTGATCACCTGGGCGTTCAACTTCGGCACGTCGGTCAGCTGACGTGCTCGCCGGCGTCTCGCTCCTCGACCCCGTTGGGGGTATCGGCCACGACGTGGTCAGCTGGTTCGGGCGCGCCATCTCCGAGGGGATCGGGAGCTTCGCGAGCTGGGCCATCGGCGGCGTAATCCACGCCATGGGCTCCACGACCACTCCGGACTTCACGTCGTGGTTCACAGGTCCGTGGCGGGCAATGCTCAGCGTCGTCGTCTGGCTGTCGGTCCCGATCCTGTTCGTGGGGGTCGGCACGGCAGCCCTCCGAGGCGACCTGACGTCGGTACTGAAGCGGGGACTCGGCGCCCCGGTGATCATGGCGGTGGGCACAGCGGTGGCGTTGCCGGTAACGGCCGGAGTCCTCACGTTGGTGAACGGCTGCTGCGGCCTGCTGGTCGACGTGTCCATCGGCGGCAACCAGGGATTCGGGCAGGGACTCGGTCATCTGTCCGACTTCGCCTTGTCGGCCACGGTGGTCTCCGGCGGCAGCGGGCTGCCCGGTCTGGCCGCGGCGCTGATCGTGGCGCTGGCCGGACTGGCGGCGCTCATCATCTGGTTCGTCCTCGCCCTGCGGGGCGCACTCCTCTACCTGGAAGTGCTCGCCATCCCGCTCGCGCTGTGCGGCCTGTACTGGGGTGGGACGGCACATTGGATCAAGCGGCTGGTGGATCTGATCGTGGCGACGATCCTGTCCCAGCTGGTGATCACCATGCTGATGGTCCTCGCTGCCGCCGACCTGGACAACGGCCAGCTCTCTGTGTCGGGTTCGGTCGGGGCGAACATGACGACACTGTTTCTATCGGTGGCGTTTCTGCTCCTCGGGTCGTTAGCGTTGCCGATGGCACTCAAGCACGTGCCCGCCGCCACTGAGCACGCGACGGCAGCTGCGTCGCAGATCGGCGGGCCGGGCCGGATGACCTATATGGGGAGCCGGGTCGCCGGCACAGCCCGGATGATGGGCCGCTCCGGTGGTGGTCAGCAGGCGATCGTCCGCCAAGCCGGGGTGGCAGCCGGACCGGTCGGTGTGGCCGGAGCTGTAGGGGTCGGTGCCGCCACCACGGCAGCCCGGGCCGGCGTGGACACAGCCAGCGGTGTCAATGGCGGCAGCTCGCCTGGGGGTGGTCCGCCTGCAGGTGCTGGATCCCCCGCGAATGGCGCGACGAGTGCTCCCGGGCCAGGTGGGTCGGCTCGGGACAACAGCGGCTCGGCTCACGCTGAAGGGAAAAGTGGCAGGGGAAGAGCGGCCGGTCAGGCCGCTGCCAGCCATGTGGGGGGTGACGGCTCGGCTGTCGGCGGTTCTTCGAGCCGACCGGCATCGCCTGCCCCTGAGGCTCCGGGCGTTCCCGGCCAGTCCACCGCGCTACGGGGTGCATCGGGAGGATCTCGTGGCTGACGGTGAGGTGCTCTACAACTTCGGCGTCCTGACCAAGCGCTACGAGCTGGTCAGCCGCACCGCCGCCCAGCTCGCCCCGGGGATCGTCGGTGTGGCTGTCGGGTTGGTGATGCTCCTGGTGGGTGTTCCGATGCCGTTGCCGTTCGCCCCGGTGCTGGTGGGCTTCTGGTTTGCCCTCGGGAAAGTGCCCTTCGGTGCGCACCGGGGGACCCGGGTCCGGGCGATGGTCGGACCGCTTCTCCGATTCGGGATGCTGCGAGCAGGCGGCAAGTCCCACTGGGAGATGCCACAGACGTGGCTTGCGGTCGCTGTGAACCCAGCTACGACCGGCCGCTCGGCCGTCCCGACATCCAATGAAGGCTCCGAGAAGTCCACGGCGCCTCGGCGGGGACGAACCCGGCGGTCGCGTAGAAAGGCGCCCGAGCAGTTACCGCCGGAGCTCGGTCGGTTGCGGTGGTTGGCGACGACGGTCGATGGTGCCGAGGCAGGGCTCCTGGTCGAGCGCGTCGGACGCCGAAGCCTGCTCACCGCGGTGGTGTCGGTGTCGGGCGGAGACCGGTTCGTGTTCTCCGGACCGGACGAGCAGGCCGCCCAGATCCTCCAGTGGGGCGAGGTGTTGAAGACCATGGCCGCAGACGGTCCGGGACTTCGACGTCTGCAGTGGGTGGAGAGGGCCACTCCACAGCCCTCGACCGTTCAAGAGGACTGGTCTGCGGCGGCGATGCGCGATGCCCGCGCCGAAGAGCGAGCGGACTACCAGTCGTTACAGGTCGCGATCGGCACGGCCGCCATCCACCACGATGTCTACCTGGGTGCCCAGGTGGAAACCGAGGCGGCGCCCGGGCCTGACGCGTTGTCCGAAACGACTGTCGAAGTGGCCCAGCTGTGCGAGCACCTGACGTCGATCGGCTTGCGGCCAAAGGTGCTTTCCCGCAGGGCTATCGCGGCAACGCTCCGCCAGTGGGCTGACCCGACCGCGCCGGAACGCGTGGCGCTGTGGGGGGAGGGGTCGATCCCGGTGTCCCAAGCCTGGCCGGCGTCACGCAAAGTCGGCTACGACACGCTTCGGACCGACGGATACGTCCACCGGGTCGGACAGATCGCCGCTTGGCCGCGCATCGACGTGGGCACGGAATGGATGTATCCGCTTCTCGCCACGGCGTTGGCGGGGTCGGTGCGAACGGTGTCCATGCACTTCGAGGCGGTCTCCACCGA
>JBEKJK010000026.1:0-17990 GCA_050011255.1 Acidimicrobiales bacterium | reverse complement strand
CGGCAACGCCTATCGCCGGCGCTCGGTCGAGGTCATCGTCACCCGCGACACTGTCCAGATCGCCCTCGACGGAAAGCTCCTCAGAACCCACGCCATCCGGCACGACAAACGAAAGGAGCACGGTGCATTTGGAAACCCCGGTGGTAGACCGGACCGCATCAATGCGGCCTAGAACCTCAGACCCCCTGTCGCACAGGAGCCGGAGCCACTTAGTCGCCCGGGTACCGAGGCCTCACATCAAAATCACAACGTCTTGGCTGCTCAGGGGTTGGATTTCATGTCCGGTCGCTCGGGCACCTCGGTGGCCGTACTTCAACCCTCGGACGGCGACGGAAATCGCGTCTCCTAGACCGCGTCGACATGGCGGCGCGCGCGCTCCTCCGCCAGCTACTCGAGAAGGCTGCGGGGCATCGCACTCTTCGTGTGGTCCACGGGCTGTGCCCTAGGCGGGCTGGGCTCCCTCGAACCGCGACATCCCCGCCACACGGGCCGCGACCGCGCCGCCGTCGACGATGCAGTTGCGAATCGGCTTCATCCCAGTCGCGCACCCCGCGATGAAGATCCCCTCACGCGTCGAATCGTGGGGATAGTGGAACCCAGCCCGGCTCGCGAAGAAGCCGTCCGGAGCACGCCCTATGCCCAGGGCCCGGGCCAACTGCTCGACGTCCTTGCAAGGACGCATACCCGTCGAGAGAGACACCATGTCGAAGGAGCTGGAGAAGATCTTCTGTACCAGTGTGTTCTCCGCACGCACCACGATGTCGCCGTCTGAAAGCTCCTTGCACCCGGATACCCTTCCGCGTATGTAGCGGATGCCTTTTTCCTGCGCGAGCAAGTACATCTCCTCAGACCCGCGATCGTAGGTGCGGATGTCCATGTAGAAGCATGTGATCGTGGCCGCAGGGTTCCGGTTGAAGACGGTCAAGGCCTGCTTGACGCTGTAGGAGCAACAGATGCGCGAACAGAATGGAGCCCCGATCCGGCGGTTTCGTGAACCCACGCAAAAGACGATGGCCAAACGGTCCACTCGCTTGCCGTCGGAGGGCCGCCTGAGCTCGCCTCGGCTGGGCCCACGCGGGTTGAGGGCCCATTCTAGCTGGGGAGCTGTGACGACGTTGGCGTAGTGCCCGTACCCGTATTCCTCGAGCTCGGTGGGGTCGAAAGGCTCGAAGCCAGTCGCTACCGCCACAGCGCTCACCTCTGCCTCCGAGCCGTCGCTGAAAGTGGCGTGGAACCGGGGGAAGTTCCCCTCGATCGAGGTCAGAACCGTACCCACGCGGACATCCACCGAGGGCCAGGCCCTCATCTCGGCCTCGATCTGACCGGAGAACTCGGCACCGTCGTTGAACCCGTCGTCGCTAAAGAAGGGGAACGTTAGCGACAGGCGCGGCACCAGCCCTCCGAGCTGTGGGCCCTTCTCCAAGAGGATCGAATCGAGGCCCAGCTTGGCCAGCGCGGTGGCCACGTGCATGCCGGTGACGCCCCCACCGAGGACCAGCACCGGGCGGCTCACCTGGCTCCACCCCCCTGCCGGGCCAATGGCCGCTCGTGGAGGTAGGGCGAGGCGCCGGAGGCGGGAATGCCGATGCGTTCGAGTACCGGCTCCACGGGCACCGTGTGCATTTGGATGCCGACCAACTCGTAGGGGTCCCATCCGAGGAGCAGCGCCGCCAGCTCCGCGTAGGTGAGCACCGGTATGTCGTAAACGACTCCTGTGAGCTGACTCACCGCCCACTGCTCGCGGTCGAGGATGTGCAGGCACCCCGGGCAGTTGGTGACCATGAGGTCCGGCGCGAAAGGTGCCATGCTCTCCAGCTTCTTGCGGACGCACGCCACTGTGAAACCGCGGTTCGGGCGGATCACGCACTGGCGGAATCCCATGCCGCAGCAGTGGCGGCGCTCGGGGTAGTCGACCTCGGCGCCACCCCACTCCCTGATCATCGCCGTGAGCACGTCGCAGTACTCGCTGCCTCCGACCGACTTTCGGGGCATCAGCTTGTTGTAGTGGCAGCCGACGTGGTCGACCACCTTGAGAGGGCGCCCGGTACCAACGTCCACCAGCCGGTGACTCATGAAGCGGGACAGCTCGGAGCGGTAGCGGTAAATGATGTCAGAACAGTGCACGATGTGGTCGGGCACCACGAGCTGCCTTCCGCAGCTCTTGAAGAGGACGGCGTCCACCTTCGCGGCCAGCCCCGGCTCCGTGTGGAGGAGCTCCGCGCACTCATTGTGGGTGGCGAACGAAGTGACGCAACTAGCCGCGATGTTCTCAAAACCCGCCTCAGCGCAGAGCGCCCACAGGCGCGCCACGACGAGCAGCTGGGACTCGGGGGTCATCACACTGCCATGCATCGACATTCCCGTACAGCATGTGTTCTGGCACCCCACTCCAGGTCCGCCCGTGGTCCAACGGCGGCCGAGCAGGTCGAAAAGCCGGGCGACCAGCTTCTCGTGGGCCGGGTTGAGGGCACCGAAGACGCAGCTCTGCGTCAGGTAGTAACCGTCGTCGGGGATCGGCTTCACGTACCGGCGTGTGGCGATTGGTGGAAGGTTCATGAGAGTCATCCTTCTTTTCGCACCTTGTCGTAGTACTGGTCAAGGTCTAAGTCCCGCGCGGCTGCGTCCGATGCGGCGTGTTGCTCGACCTTGTCCCAGAGAACCAGAGCTCCTCCGGCGTGAAGGCAGCTGCGCAGCTCCGCGAGCGTCTCTGGGGCCACTTTGCGCCCGCCAAAGTTCCCTTCCATGTCGGGGCTGGCTCCCACCCGTACGAACTGCTCTTCGAGCTCGGCCTGCCAGCGCTCGTAGCGTGGCCCGAAATCGGGGTGCTCGTTCGGATCGGCATTGCGGAAATAGAGGCTGAACGCCCGGTTCCAGAGGTTCGCGCCCCAGATGTGCCTCGCTGCGTACTGCTGTCTGCCACGCACACTTTCCACGTGATAGCCCTTGAGCTGCGCCAGACAGCGGAGAGAAGTGACGAGTCCCATGATGTCGTTCTCCACTGGACAGCGCGAGTTGCACGACCCGCACTGATAGCAGTACCAGAGGAAATCCGACTTCAGCAGCGTGACGAGTTGCTCCTCGTCACCCGAAAGCGCAACGTCCACTATCACCCGGGGGTCGTAATCCTGGTTGTGCTCGGCCGCCGGGCAAACGGAGGTGCACATGCCACAGGAGATGCAGATCGTCAGCGCGTGACGTGCTGAGAGCTGGTTCTCGACCCACCAGGTGCAGGGCTTGTCCGCGGCCTCCTCGTACCAGGCCTGCCACTCGGGTGTCTCGGGTTGGCGCAGCCTGGCCCTGACCTCCCTGCGGTCCTTTTCGCGCTCGAACGCGGTCCCGACTAGGCGCTTGATGTTCGGGTAGTAACGCACCCCGTCCCGTACTTCGGCTTCGTCGCGCAAGCGGTAATAGACAGCGCTGATCTCAGCATCCGAATAGAGCGCGAGCTGATCGTGGCCCAGATCCACCAGGCCTTCCGCCGCGGCGAGCGACGGGGGGGCAGCCCCAACCCCACGCGCCCTGCGCTTGGCATGCTGGCGCGCTTCGGCGAACCGCCCGCCCCTCACGAGCGACTGGTAGTGGTCTCCGGTCACCGACAGCAAGCGGAAGACGGCATGGGAGAGCTTCGTATAGGGGAACGTGGCGAACAGCACGAACACGACCACCAGGTGCACGAAGTACACGGGATACGCGGCCAGTCGCACATTGGCCACCCGTAGAGCCTCGGTCGCGACCCCGCTGACCGCCACCAGTAGCAGGTTCGACACAAAAGCCCAGTCGAAGAAGACAGCCGTTCTGCCCCTTGCGGCATCGGCGAGCCGTGCGACCAGGAAGTAAAAGACGCCTGCCACCAAGGAGGCGGCGAACACGTTGCCGAGCACTTTGAGCGGGTTGTCCATGGTGAGCGGGTACTGCGTGTGCAAGATCATGAGCAGCGCCAGCACGCCCGAGACGCCGGCGAGCCCGAGGAACCCGTAGAGCAACGCGCCATGAGCCCAGGGCCGAACCCTGCTCTGGTTGCACGTCGCCATCTTCCTGTGAGCGAGGATCTCCCCTGTTGAGGACCACAACGCGTGTAGAAACGCGCGCGGCCTCAGCGCGCGAAGCGAGCTCCCGTGCCAGGCTTTCCACGCCTTCTCCACGCTCACCGTCATCGCGAGAACTGGGAGGACCGTCACGACACAGAAGAGCGGGATCAGGACGTGGTCGGGCAGCATCCCGGCGTAGCGAAGAGTGCCAGAGGGAGGGCTGAATCTCCCTGTTGCGGCGATCACAGCGGCGAGGATCCCCGCGGCGACCACATACGACACCCAGAACGAGGCTGGACGCGTCACGACCCGAGCCACCGAGCGCGGGACGGAGTAATGCTCGGTGGAATAATGTCTGAGCGCGCTCATGATGGCGGCTGGGTCGACACCCGATGGACATCGAGCGGTGCAATCGGTGCATGCGTAGCAGTGCCAGAGGTCTGGGTCGGCGGCGAGCTGGTCCTCGAGGCCGAGACGCACGAAGTCGATCTGTCGGCGCGGGAAGCGCTCGGAGTCACCTGCAAGGTCGCAGGTGGCGGTGCACACACCGCACTGCAGGCACGCCTCGATCCCTGCCCGGTCGCGGCGGTAGGGCCGGAGGAAGTCACTGTTCGCGCCGTCGAAAGCGAGATCGAAGGAGAGGTCTCGCATCACGGTGGTGACCCGGCCGCCCACGCGCCAGCCGAAATCCAGGCCCTGCACCGCAGGACGGGAGGAGCTCTTGGTGTTCATGTGACGGCCGGCTCCTTCCCGCGACCCACGGCCGCATCGACCTCTGCCCGGGTACTCCGCCGACACCAAGCGGCTTCGGAAGAGCTCCACCCGCCTTTTACTGGTGGGACTTCAGGCGTCGTCGCCAAAGCCCTCACCCCGATCGGCCCGACGCCGGGTTCTCACCGACGGCAACCTCCTCTTGGGCACGAGGGTGCTCACCTCGGACCTCCTTGGCGCTTCGAGTTTCAACTCACGACGTACCGGGACGGTCTTGTCGACGCGAAAGACTGGTCGTCGTGGAATCATCACCCAAAAGGCTGGGAAGGGCCTGGGAAGGGCCCGAAGGCGTCCTGAGAGTTGAGGACTCCGGCGCGAGCGTCATGCCAACACGCCGTCCGGGAGTCACTCGTGAGGAGAACCGTTGGCGAAATGTTACGGCTGAGTCCCGCATCAAGAGTGGCCCGGTACCCCGGGCCTGGCAACCTGGACGGACATCCAAGGTGCTGTTCTGCGCCAGCTCTTAGCGTGGCTCGAACCCGAGAGTGCCGCGTCTAGGGGTTTGCCACCACGGTTAAAAGGCGAACTACCTGGTCAGGAGGGTTCGAAAACATCGCGATCACCTCCACAGCGTTGTCGAAACGACAACAATTGTGCTGGTCAAACCGTCAATTGGCTGACCAGCTACCCCTGTCGTTAGGTAGTCCTTAGCCCCGTTACTCCAACTCGGGACCCGAAGTCGTGTTGTGCTCGGTGCTTGACGCACCTTGAGTGATATCGGATGGGCAACGCCATCCTTCACTCAGGCGACACCCCTAGCGATATCAGGCACTTTCAGTGCGGGCCAGACGAATACACGTGGCGGTCGGGATCAGCTGTTTTGGGCGTCGTGCGCAAGAAGGGACGAGTTCCAGATCCGTTATGGGCGCTCGTGAACCGGGATCGGTCCATGGTTCTGGCTGCACAGATGGAGCAGTCGGTCGCGCTCGTGGAGCAAGCACTCCTCGGATCGGACCGCGGATAGCGCCACCCGGTGCATCTCGGCGCCTCAAATTCTGAGGTCCTCTGGGCCAAGATAGTGCCCGTGAACAAAGACCTCCCGGTTGCAGCATTTCTGGACGGGGTTGACGAAGACAACCGGGTCGCGGCCATTGCCCGGCTCCATGACCTGTTCAGCGCCGGAGAGTTGTCGCTTGAGCGCTTCTCTGGAGTCCTGGAGCAGGTCTTCGCCGCTCCCAGCCACGCCGATCTTGAGGCAGCAATGTTGGCGCTGCCACCGCTGGTCCGGCTCACACCCGCCTCGCGGCGGCTGACCAAGCCACTCGTGCTGCAAGCGGCAGACGGCGGTCTGCAGCTGGGCTCTGGCTGGCAGTTGGCCGCTGACACAACCATCAGCACCGGTTTCGGAGCGGCCCGGCTCGATCTCACTGCTGCCAGCTGGGACACCCGTCAGATCAACCTCCGCCTGGAGGCCTGGGGTTCGATCGAAGTTCTCGTCCCCAAAGGAGTGGCCGTGCAGATAGTCGGCGGGTCAGGACGCGTCCAGCTCAAGTCGCTGTCTCCGCCCGTACCCGGCGGGCCGGTGTTGCGAATCTCCACATCCGGACCAACCGGGGTTATTCGAATACGCCACCCCAACGAGCGCAGCGGCGAGCCGTTCACGCGCTGGAGGCGACGGCGCACCGCAGGCAGCCCAAGCTCGGGGAGATAGACCGCGTCTCTCCGACAACCGTTCTTGAATACTCGTTACCGGCGCGGGGTGAAGCCCAATCAGCCTCGAGACCTCGGAGATGCTGGACGAGTGCCCTGGGTTGCGCCACATACTCAAGCTGTCCGCAGCTGTCGAGATGGTCGAGCATCCGATCCCTGGCCGCTCGGGGACACAGCCGATAGAGTTCGCGCCACCAACGTTCCGAGGGGGTCCACTCCACAATGGTTGTGCTGATCATCATCATCGTCATCGTCGTGCTCCTCGTCCTCGGCTTGTGGGCCGCGTATAACGGCCTCGTTAAGAAGCGCAACCGGACCCAGGAGGCGTGGTCCGAGATCGACGTCGAGCTCAAGCGCCGCCACGACCTCATCCCCAACCTGGTGTCGACGGTGCAGGGCTACGCCGCCCATGAGCAGGGGACCTTCGAGGCGGTCACCCAGGCCCGAGCCAACGCGGTCACTGCCGGCGCGACGAGTGACCCGGCTCAAATCGCCCCTGCTGAGAATGTTCTGTCCGGGGCGCTGCGTTCGCTGTTCGCAGTCGCCGAGAACTACCCACAGCTGCGGGCCGTCGAGAGCTTCCTCCAACTACAAGAGACGCTGACTGCCACCGAGGACAAGATTGAGTACGCGCGCCGCTACTACAACACCAGCGCCCGGGACTACAACATCGGGCTACAGACGTTTCCGCGCAACCTGATCGCTGGGCTCTTCGGCTTCAAGGCGGTGGCGTTCTTCACTACCGACGAGGACGACCGCGCCGTGCCTCAAGTGAATTTCTCCGGTTCTGGCCCAGGTGCGGCCGGTTCCGCACCCTCGGGACCCGCGCTTGCTGGTAGCCCCGAGGGGCTTCCGCCCGCCGCGGCCCCCGAGGGACCGCCGCCAGCCAGCTGAGACGATCGAGTGGACTGCCCGGCCGGTCAGACGGACTGGCCCGAGGCGATCTTCTCGAGCTCAGCGATCCGCTCCTCGATGGGAGGGTGGGTGTCGTAGAGGCGGTGGTACCAAGCCTCGTGGTGCTGCAACGGGTCGTCGATGCACATCGCCGCGGTGACATGGTTCATCTTCTTGAACGGTTTGTCGTTTTGCTGCAGTTTCTTAAGAGCGCTCAACAGCCCCGCCGGGTTGCGGGTCAGTTCCACACCGCTCACGTCGGCCAACGATTCGCGGCGGCGTGAGAGTGCCAGGCGAATGAGTGGGCCGAAGATGAAGCCGACTACGGCGAGCAGCGCGCCAGCAGCGAAGACAACGAGCATCATCTGGCCGCCCCTGCTGCTGCCGCGCCCGGCACCGGCAAAGAATGCACTCCGCCACAGGATGCTGGCCAGAAGGGCGGCCATGCCGACCATGGTTCCGACCACGAGCAAGAGACGGATGTCGTGGTTCTTGATGTGGCTCATCTCGTGGCCGGTCACGCCCTCGAGCTCCTCGCGGTTCATGATGGCGAGCAGCCCGGTGGTGAACGTGATGGCTGCCTTGTCCGGGCTGACCCCGGTGGCGAAGGCGTTGGGCGAGGGGTCGTTGATCACATAGACGGCGGGCTTGGGGATTCCCTCTCCGATGGCCAAAGCCTCCACCAGGTTGTGCAGCTGCGGGTACTGGGCAGGGTCGGTTGGCACAGCCCCCGAGATCCGGAGCACCAGCCGGGCTCCCGCGTTCAGGGAATAGAGGATTCCGACGACGGCCAAGAGACCACAGATCACCATACCGATGATGACCGGGGACCAGCCGTAGTTGGTCGGTGGGGTGGGAGCGAAGCCGGTGTTGGTCGAGTGGTGGTAGACGGCCTTGAAGAGGAAGCCGCAGGCGGCTCCGATGGCCAGCCAGATCACGAAGAACAGGACGATGAAGATAACGCTGCGTCGCTTGTTGCTGGCGATCTCGCTGTACACGTGCCGAATCCTACGGCATCGGAGGTACCCGACTCCGGATCAACTGGTCAAGTGAACATCATGTCAGCTGCCTGCGGCCGGCGGTCCGATCTCGGGTCGAACCCTCCCCGTAATGTCCGAAAACTCGATGTGCTCCTTTAGGCGGCGAGTTCGTACTCGTGAATCAGCCCTCCGAGTCGGTCGCGTCGACGGACTTGCTGCCGGTGAGCGTGCGAAGGTCGCCTAGGTATCGCTGTCAACATGGAAGAGAGCAATGTTGGTACCGGGACTTGTTGGGATATCCCCTGGTGCGGGCGATAGGTGTTGTAGTGCTTCGCATAGCTATGGAGAATGCGCTCGAGGTGACCGGCGTTGACGACGAGGAGATGATCTAGGCACTCGGACCGGATGGTTCGCACGAACCGTTCCGCGTAGGCGTTCGCATTCGGTGTCCGGAACGGAGTTTTGAGGATCCGGGCGCCTTCAGACCGACAGATCTCGTCGAAGCTCGCCACATACTTTGTGTCGCGATCGCGGATGAGAAACTTTGGATCGACCCCAGCGTCATCGAGATCGCGGGCGACGTTTCTTGCCTGTTGGGTGACCCAGGCCGTGTTCGGGTAAGGAGTCACTCCGGTGATCCACATCATCCTCCGCCCCAGCTCGATGAAGAACAGGACGTAGAGGCGGTGAAAGAGCACCGTGTCCACGGTGAAGAAGTCTGTCGCCACGATGTGAGATGCCTGGGCACGGAGGGACTGTCGCCACGTGGCGCCTGAATGACGCGGCGCTGATCCGAGGTGGTGCTCGAAGAGGATCCGGGCGATGGTGCTGGCGGCCAGACGGACGCCGAGCTTCATGAGCTCGCCCTGGATGCGCCGATAGCCCCATCGCGGGTTCTCTTTGGCCAAACGGATCACGAGGGCGGTGGTCTCCTCGTCCACCTTGGGGCGTCCCGGTCGTCGGTGCGGATATGTCCAGCGTCGAGACACCAGTCGGCGGTGCCAGGCGAGGAGCGTCGCCGGCGTGACGCCGAAGACGTTCCAGCGGGAGCGGGGGAGCATGCGACTGAGCGCCGCGAGGATCGCACGGTCTGCCGGATCGAAGGATTGACGCTTGACTTGGTGCCGCAGCATGGCCACTTCGTGGCGAAGGGTGAGCAACTCGGTCTCCTTGGCGCCATCGGAGCGGGCGAAGAGGATGACGAACTCGAGGAGATGGCGGATGGCGAGGTAGCCGAATGCCCAAAGCGCGCCACGCGCCCGGTCCCGTCGCATCCGGCGGACGGTAGCCCGGCATGGCCTCGCGCGAAAAGCTCCTGTTCAGCGGAGCGATCGGGTTTTCGGACAGCACGGGGTACACGGCAGGTTGTGTGGCCCTGCCTAATGCTGAGCTGGATGCCGTGCTCGGATGGCTGAACCCCGCCGATAGCCCGCATGCCCTGATCGCCGTCGGCTGACGTTACGGGAGTACATCGATGCGGTAGCACGGTCGCATTCTCTGACAGCGAACGTGAGATGAGTGAGAGCGCCGTCCTCCATGGAGCGCGAGCACAGACAACTGCACCAACCGCAGTGTTGAAGGACGTCATCGTCGCGGAGGTGCCCGCATTCCCCGCTCAGTGAACTGCCCGGTGACGGGACCTTGTGCGCGCCAGGATGGCACCATCGAGTCTGCTCGGAACAGGTGGACCTTGTGGGTGCCGAATACCTACGGATGAAGATTTCGGCACGCGTACCATCGTTGCAAAGCATTTTGGCGACGTCGATGGCGCTTTAGGCGGGCTGGCAAGCTATACCGAGCTGGACCCTCCACGCTCAGCTCGTCCTTCGCTACCAGGCGCCTGCCACGTCGATCAACCCGTCGTTGTAGTGGTGGTCGAGCCAGATTGCAAGATCGGGCTGCACGTCTTCAACGCCGCCTGCACCGTGGGATCATTGCGATTGAGATTCGCCAGAGCATTCGGCCCGGTTCCGTTGAGTTTGACCCCGTTGGAAGACAAGCAGCTGGAGAACGCGGCGAAGCGGCTGAGCTCGCCGCTGTTGGGGTGTCCGCCAAAACGCCCGCTCGGTAGCTTTGATCGGCATGCGGTATTCGCTGCACGGTACTTGCTTGCGCTGACTCCGGCGGGAAGCCTCGGGGTCGGGAACGATCCCGTGGGGAACGAACCGGTCGGGAATGATCCCGTGGGAAACGAACTGGTCGGGGACGAGCCGATTCGTGGCCGGTGAGCAAAGTTCGCCGGCAAGGTCACCCCGTGCGCCTTCATGCAATTCGAGTACGCAGCGACGCTTGACGACGAGCTTGAGGCCGTGCTGTTCGCCTTGGCACTGCCTCCGCAAGACGTGAGCTCAGCCGCCAGGACCACGGCCAGAGCACACACAACAGACACCCGGCCTACGTCTTTTACCAGTGCTCGGCGAACCGTGTAGTGCGTTCTCACGTCATTCCTGCTTTCGTATCCGATACGCTAGCCCGAGTTACTGACTGAACTCTGCGAGACGGACCTTGCAGTGATGGTGCCGCTGGATCCGGAACCGGTCACTATCACGGTGCTCCCAGGCTTCAAGTCCGAGACACTTCCAGCCTCGGTGACCTCGAACGACGTGGAGGGAGTTGTATCGACCTTCACCACTCCGCCACCTGAGGTTGTCACGTAGATGGTCGATCCGTCGACCAGCAAGACGGTACCGACAGTCTCGCCGGTCGATCCACCACCACCGAGGAACGCGCCGCCCCTTCCAAACGCCCCGCTCGAGCTTCCTGACGACGTCCCTCTGCCGCGCAGGGCTGCCGCCAGTGCGCCCAAGCTGCTCGTGGACGAACTCCCGAGGTGTTTCTGTATCTCCACTCCACCCGCGACGCCTGCTCCTGCCAGCACCGCGCAGGCAAGAAGCATCGTAAGCAACGGCAGCTTGCGGCGTGGCGGTCGTACCTTGAGCATCATCTCGAGGTCGTCAGTCTCAGCGGGGCGCGAGAGTAGATCCTCGACCGCGACCGAGTCTTCGTTTAGGGTGGCCTTCGTTTGCAGCCCTTCCGGGAACTGCTGCGTGGGTTCTTCGTCAGAGGTGAGCGGTTCGTTACTCATATCGCAGTGCCTCGATAGGCCGCATCGACGCGGCCCGGTTGGCGGGGTAGCTGCCGAAGAAGAGCCCGATGAGGACGGAGACTCCTACGGCCAGCACGATGGAATCCGGCACGATCACGGGCTTGACCCCGACGATTGTGAACATACTCCCGATGAAGCCCGCCACGATCCCGAGGACGCCGCCGAAGACGGACAACAGAACCGACTCCGCCAGGAACTGTCCGAGGATGGCACTCTTCGGAGCCCCGACGGCTTTGCGGATCCCGATCTCCCGGGTCCTCTCGGTGACGGTCACGAGCATGATGTTGGTGATGCCGATTCCACCCACGAGGAGCGAGATTGCGGCCACCGCCCCCAAGAGGACCGTAAAGGTGTGACTGGTGGAGGTGCTGGTGGATAGCAGCTGGGACTGATTGAGCACCTCGAACGGCTGCGAGCTCGAGGAGCGCGATCCAAAGCCCGATGAGCGAGCTGCGACGGTTGCTGCACCGGTCGACGACGTCACACCCAGCTCTTTGTCGAGGATGGCCGTTATCTCGGAATCGGCCGCATTCGTGGTCTGGGCAGACGTGGCCTGGACGAGGATCTCGCTGAGCGACCCGTAGCCGGTGAGGACGTCCTGTACCGAGGTGTAAGGCGCGATGGCAATGGCATTGGCGTCGGTGATCCCGGTGGTGCCCTTTGACTTCAGCACGCCCAAGACCTCGAAGGGGGACCCGTCGATCGAGATTGACTTGCCGACCGCGGCAGCGTTGGTGCCGAACAAGTCCTGTGCAACCGTGGCGCCAATATCCACGACGTCGTATGCCTTGTTCACGTCGGTTGCAGTAAAATACGAACCGTCTTCGACCGGACTGTTGGACGCACGGAAGTAGCTGGGGTACGTGCCGGTGATGGTTGCTGTTGTGCTTGAGCCCTCATAGGTAGTCGTCGCCGAGGTGCTCGTCACCGGGCTGACGCTGTAGACGTCGGGAGCAGATGCCTTGTTCGCGAGTCCCTCCGCGTTCTGGAGCGTCAGAGCCGTGGACTGGCTCTGAGTGCCACTCGCCGACGATGCCTGGCGCCCGAAACCTCCCGAGAACACCGTCAGGGTGTTGGTGCCGAGGTTCTCGATGTTGGCCTGAATCTGCCTGGACGAGCCATTTCCCACCGCCACGAGGAGGATGACAGCGCCGACACCGATGAGGATGCCAAGCGTGGTGAGCGCGGAACGTAACTTATTGGCCGAAAGGCCATGGAAGGCAAAACGGAGTATCTCGGCAAACTTCATGAGGCGGCCAACGAAGAGGCGAGAAGCGGTGGTGGAGCAGCGAGGTCGACGACGCGGTTGTCCTCGGTGACACGGCCGTCCACCATGTGGATCTGCCGCTTGGCGTGGGCGGCGATGTCGTGCTCGTGGGTGATCATGATGATGGTGCGGCCTTCTGCGCTGAGCCTGTCGAGCACCGCCAAGACGTCGGCACTAGCTGCTGTGTCCAGGTTTCCTGTGGGCTCGTCTGCGAGGATGAGGGTCGGGCTGGTTACGAGAGCCCGGGCGATCGCCAGGCGTTGCTGCTGACCGCCGGAGACTTGATTTGGCATGAAGCTGCTCCAGTCGATCAACCCGACGAGGCTCAACGCGGCCATGGCGCGCCGACGACGTTGGTCGCCTCGCATGCCCGCGTAAGCGAGAGGGAGTTCGACGTTCGCCAATCCAGTCATACGCGGGATCAGGTTGAAGGATTGGAAGACGAACCCGATCTTGCGGCGTCTCACGAGCGCGAGTTGTGCCTCGTCGAGGAAGCTGACGTCGATGCCGTCGAGCAGGTAACGCCCAGAGGTGGGGACGTCTAGACAACCGATGATGTTCATCAGGGTTGTCTTCCCCGAGCCAGAGGCCCCGAGGACCGCGACGTAATCCCCCCTTTGGACTTCGAGGTCGACGCCACGCAACGCATGGACGGCGACATCGCTGGTTCCGTAGACCTTGTGGAGTTCTCGCACAGAGATCACAGGGCGATCCACGGGTCCCTCTGCGGGTCGTGTGGGCATCAGGACCCGCCTCCTCGGAGCAGCCCGCCCCCGCCGAAGCCTCCGATGCCTCCGCCACCGAAACCTCCTGCACCCGGGAAGCCCGAGGAGCTCGTGGAGCTGCTGGTGGAGGCCAGCGCTACCTTCTCTCCTTGGTGGACGCCGCTCGTGATCTGGGTGTCGGTTGTCCCGACCACACCTGTGGTCACGGTGACCGTCTGTTCGTTCCCGTTAACCAGCGCCGTGACGGTGCTGGTCCCACCTCGGGTGGTGACTGCTCCCGAGGGCACGTAGAGGGCGTTGTCCGCCTCGGCGACGATTACCTCCACGTTTCCCGTCTCCCCGGCCTTGAGCCCCGATGGTGTGCTCTCGAGAGCGACCGTGACCGGATACTCGACGACGTTTGACACCACCGTGGACATGGGCGAAACCTGGGTGACCTGAGCATTGATGGACACGTTCGGCAGTGCTTGCATGGTCACGACCGCCCCCTGACCGTCGGCGAGGTCGACGGCGTCGACCTCTGGGAAGTCGGCTGTCACCTCGTATGTCGATAGGTCGTCGAGGACGATGAACGCGCTGCTCGAGCTGGAGCCGGAGCTGGTGCTCGAGTTGGAGCCGCCGCTCGAGCTGGAGCCGCTGCTCGGGTCGGACCCTCTACTAGAGCTGGAACCGCCACTCGAGCCAGAGCCGCCTGTGGAGCCGGAGCTGGTGCTCGAGTTGGAGCCGCTGTTGGAAATCGAGCTGTTGCTCGAGCTCGAGCTGTTATTGGAACTATTGCTGGAAGACGACGCGCTGTTCGAGGAACCGCCCGAGACGGTTTCTCCGACGGATCCGGAGATGGATGCGACCGTGCCCGAGATAGGCGCAGTGATGGTGGTGCCGTTCAAAGTGTTCTGGTCCTGCGTGACTGTGAGTTGGGCGGCGGCGATTTGTGCCTCGTCCTCCTGGATCGTGGCGGAAGGCTGTGCTGCGGCATTCTCAGCGTCGGTGGCGACCTGTGATTGGTAGGAGTCCTGAGCCGACTCGATCGACATTTGGTCGCTTTGGATCGTCTGCTGGTTCTTCTGCGCGTCGCTCTGCTCGGCTTGTTGTGCGCTCTGCAACGTCGACTGGTCCTTCTCAACTGCCTGCTGGTCCGAGGCCACGGAGGACTCGTCCTGCGAACAGGCGCTCGAGGAACCAGAGGACGAGCTGCTCGACGAGGTGCCTGTGGACCCAGAGCTCGTGCTTGCCGACCCCGTGCCGGAGCAATCCAACTGCTCCGCCTGCTCGTCGGCCGAAAGCCGCGCTTCGTCGTTGTCGAGCGTCGTCTGGTCGCTGCTCACGGTGTTGGTGTCGTCCTGGGCCTGTGTCGTGGCGCTTTGCTGCGCCTGTGCGAGGGCGTTCTGCGCCTCTTGGACTTGGAGTTGTGACTGCGCGAGCTGTGCCTGTTGGGAGGCCTCCTCTTCCTGGGTCAAGGGCTGCTCGGCCTTGTTCAGGTTCTCCTGCGCGCCGGCGAGATTGGCTTCAGCGGTCTCGAGCTGTGACTGCGCAGAGGTGGGGTCGATCGAGGCCAGCATCTGTCCGGCTGTCACCTGCTGGCCGACGCTCACGTTGACGGCTGTCACCGTGCCGCTGGTGGAGAAGTTGAGGTCAACTTCGTTGACCGGCTGGAGGTTTCCCGAGGCGGAGACCGTCTGCAGCACGGTCCCTCGCCCGACAGTGGTCGTGGTGGTGCTCGCGGCGCTCGTGCCGCCTCCGGACACGAGCAGGTAGGCCACACCAGCTGCCACGAGCACTGCGCACGCAAGGATGGTGTTGATCAGCACCATCCCGTGCATCCTTGCTCGTAGGCCAGAAAGGAGCTTCGCAGGTCTCATGGACATTGCAGCACGTCTCCTCTGATGTCGATCAACCTTCTGAGCCGTAGAAGTTGGCAGCATCGAAGTAGAACTCGGCCGATCCCACGATGCCGGCTATGACCGACTCGTTGGAGGCGCTACCTGCTAACTGGGACACCCAGTACGAAAGCCCCGCTGAGTCAGCGCCGCGGCCGAGCAGGTGGAGGTACTGAGCCTCGACGAAGTCGCTCCGGTACTCAGATGAAGAGAGAATGGCGAATGCGACCCCGCTGCGGCTCGCTCCAGATGAGAGCTGGCTTTCCCAGAACGAAAGTCCCACTGAGTCAGGGGCACGCCCCAAGAGCATCATGTACAAGGCGGTGACAAAGCCACCTGGGGTGCCACCGGAGTTCGCGTAGAACTCTGGCGAGCCCAAGATGCCCGAAAGGACCGAGTTGTCAGATACCCCGGCGCTCAGCTGGGCCATCCAGAACGAAAGCCCCGCTGAATCAGGGGCACGTCCCAGGAAGGTCTCGTAGTAACCGCCTATGAGGATGCTTCTGTACTCAGAGGAGCTCAACATGGCAAAGGCAACGGAGCCCCGGCTCATCCCCGCAGAAAGCAACGCGCTCCAGAAGGCCGCCCCCGAAGAATCCGGTGCTCTCCCGAGCAGGACCTCGTAGGCCGAGCATATAAAGGCGGCGTTCGCGGTCTCTGAGGCACAGGGGTTTACCACAGGGGTGGCCGAGACCTCGTTCGAGGCGGGCGAGATTCCCACGGAGTTCATCGCCTTCACTACGAAGTAGTAGGTGACGCCGTTCGTGAGGCCGCTCACCATGTAGGAGGTCCCCGAGATCAAGGTGGTTCCGTTCACAGCGGATGAGCTCTCACCTCCAGAGCTCGTCCCCTCGTAGATGTCGTAGCTTTCGATGGCAGAGGCACTTGCCGAGGCGGGTGCGCTCCAGGTGAGGGTGACCGTGCCGGCACCGGCGACGGCGCTCAGATCTGTCGGGGCGCTCTGGCTGGTGGAGCTGGTCTCGTTGACAAGTGCGAAGGCGACCGCGTTTGCCCCTGGCGTCGTGGCGGTGACGATGTAGCCGCCGGCGACGCTGTTGGCAGTGAAGGTCGGGGCTACCGCGATGCCGTTCGAGTCCGTCGTGACCGTGACGCTCGCAGTGCCCGTAGTCGAGAAGGTGCCGCTCGCGCCGCTGGTCGGAGCGCTGAAGGCCACCGCGACCCCGGGAACACCATTCTTGTAGGAGTCCGTGACCGTGACAGACAGCGGGATCGCAAACGCGCTTCCAGTCGGCGTCGACTGGGAGCGGCCGACACCGGGCGTCATCGTGTGTGGGGTCCCGGCGGTACTCGTGAGCTCGAAGCTCACTGAACTCGAGTTCCCGGCCGGACTGGCAACCACTAGAAAGCTTCCCGGCATGTCGTTTGCCGAGAGAGTGGGAGCGACTGCGACCCCCGAGGAGTTGGTGCTGACCGAGGTGTTAGCGCCTCCGGTGGCGAATGTCCCTCCAGAGCCGTTACTGGCTTCCTGGACGCTGAAGTTGACGGTGACGTTCGAGACGGGGTTTCCATCTGTGTCGGTGACCTTTGCCTCAAGGTCCGTCGAGAACGCGGTTCCCACCTCGGTGGACTGGTCGTTGCCGGCTACGGCCGTGATCGAGCTGGCCACGCCCGTCGAGGTGTTGGTCAGGTAGAAGGTGGCGGTGGTGCTGCTGTCCACAATAGGGGAGCCAGATGGGCCGGTGGAGGCGACCGCGGTGACTTCGTAACTTCCTGCTGTGCCGTTGGCCGTGAACGCCGGGGCGTTCGCCTGGCCTTGGGAGTCGGTTGCCACGACGACGGTGTTGATGCCGGTGTTGGAGAACGTGCCGCTCGCACCGCTGCTCGGGGCGCTGAATGTCACCTTCACCCCAGCTTCCGGCGAACCCCCAGAAACCGTGACGCTCACCGCGAAATTGGTGGTGAACGGGGAATTCACCTTGGTCGTCTGAAGAGTGCCCGCTGTAGCTGCAACCGAAACGTCGTCGGCCCACGTTGGATCGGCGAAGACGACCGATACCAGCGCTACAGCTAGGATTGCCAACAGCGTCGTGACAAAACGACCACAACGACCCGCGGGAGTCGGTAATACCACTGGGATCAATGATGAATCGCGAACCTTAGTTTCTCCTGGCTGTTCCCTGTGAACTCGCTGTGAATGTGTACATCACACTGGCCCACCGTGGCTTACGCGGGCGAACGAGCAACTTCCAACGAGGCTCAGCGGGCAGTTGTGACTCTTGAGAGGTTGTATCACGCTCAAGTTTCCAACCAGACGTTATCCTTGTGGGTGCCGAGAATCCCATCCGGGGCGTTCACCTGGAGTTTCTTGCCGACGTCACAGGGGGCCAATGATGCATCGTGGCCTTGTCCTTTCTATATGTCGCCTTCGTTCGCACTCTCCAACTTCTTCGTCTTGGCCGACGCGACGGCGGCGATCTAGCGATCGAGATCGTGTGGGTGTCAAGAACCTCATCCGTATGTCTCAAACAGCAAGTTCGTGCTCGTGGATGAGACCCCCGAGCCTGTCTCATCTTCGCAGAGAGCAGCTTTCAGCTTGATCTGACGTGGCGAATTCAAAGGGTCCGCGCAACTTCTCGGTGAGCCCAGGAGGCTCTAACGAACCGAGGAGGTTGCCAGGGTGGGAAAGCGTCATCTGACTGCCGAACAGCGAGCATTGGTCCTGCGCTTGCGG
>JBEKJK010000025.1:0-20108 GCA_050011255.1 Acidimicrobiales bacterium | reverse complement strand
ATCCCGACATAACGTCGTTCCACAGGGGCCTCCTCTTCTTGTCGAAGTGGTTTGCGAAGCCACCAGTGTCTTCCTGATCACTGGAAACTTCACAAGGGGCGGAGGCCCCGCCCCTTCATCGCATCACTTATGCGCTGTTGCTGCTCACTGAGCTTCCATGTACTTGCGGTGCTGCTCAAGGATTTGCTCATGCGAAGCACCCTTTGTCGGTACATCGGGGTGGTGCTTCCGGCACAAGTGATACGGAGTGCCCTCTAGTGGATGATGGCCGATTCGCCAGCACCCCTTGGTGTGGCAGTTAACTTTACGAACACCGGTATATACCCCGACGCCGACCGCAGTGATGAGTGTCGCCTCACCGATGTCGGAACCGAAACCGGACCAGAATCCGTAATAGGGACCGCTCTCATTGAGAGTGCCGGTGTGAATTGCCGCCCAATGTCGCAGAAAGGCGAAGAACACGATTAATAACGCAAGCGCCGCCAAAACTAACAAGACGAGTAGGCCAAACCCGAACTTTCTCACTTCGCTACCGCCAATCTCGGAGCTGATTCCCGGACATCCGCCGCCTGCATCGTGCCTTCAGTCTACGGGCTGGTTGGTGGGTTGCGGATGTATCCGCGAATCTCTCGCGTGTGAAGCCGCGGCGTTCTGGCATCCGGGATTACCAGAGATACCGGATGGCCGACGTCAGGCGGAAAAACTACGAAAATATGCAGCTACTTTCATCGCTGCTCGTGCAGGCCCCTTGCCCGAAGGGCGCAGTGAACGTTTCGGTCGTTCCTTTCCCGTCCGCTGTCTGCTCGATGATGGAGGTGAACTTTCCATCCACTGGCTTGGTCAACGTGAGGGTCACCGGATAAGGCGTTGCCGTTCCGTCAGCACAGTCCGGAATACAACTCAACTCCTGCCTGGTTCCATGTCCGACCGCCTCGCTCTGGTTCCAGACGGCCCACGTGAGCCCAGTGGCGACGTTCCCAGCATCTCCCGAAAAGTAGACCGTGGCGGGCTCTCGCCCGGTCCAGCCCGCAATCGTCACGGTAGGTGAGGGCGAAATCGAAGACTCTGGTGTCAATCCAGTCGTAGAACCACTCGGCTGACTCACTTTCGTCGTGACCGAGGTAGTGGTAGTCGATGATGGTGAGGTGATACTCGGAGATTGCTGACTTGCTTGACGAGGACCGCCGCTACACCCTGCGATGAAGAGGGCCAAAACCACCGAACTGATTCCCAACGCCACCTGTCTCCGCACATCTACAGCGTGACCCCAGGATCGGCAGAAGACAAGGCTCGAAGGTCCTCCGGACTTCAGTGGACGGTGTCGGTGGCCCGAGCCGTGATGCCGAGATTCAGATCCCACTCCCGCTCTCTCCGGTGAAATTCCCAGATACTGGCGTGAGCGAACCCGTCGTCCCCACGGGAACCACACCTATCGGTCGGCACCACGACGGATCCGGGAGCCACGCATCGGTCCGCCGACCTGTCTGGCTGCGGCCGCTCCCTCACATGGGGTGCTCGTCCTCACACGAACCTCCCAATTTGGCGGCTGCCTCCGGCCTTTGCCACAGGCGGGACATACAAAAGCAACTGAGCACGTTGTAGTCATGCGAATCGCCTCCTCCAGTGACCGTGCGTCAACTGCAACCCACAGCCATAGGAGTCCGTCGTGCACCCGTACCTCGCCTATCAAGTCGCCGAGCAACGCCGTCAAGATCTGTCACGTGCAGCCGGTGAATGGCGGCTGTCCCGTTCTTCACGAGGCGAGCCAGCGAGTCGTAAGCGACTGCGAACCGTATTCGAGGGGCACCGGGAGCCCAAGCTGATACTCAGGCTCCGACGGATCTTCGTGGCACTCACCGTCGCCGTGGTGGTCGCGCTGGCGTTCACATGGGTAACGTGACCGTGAGCGCTCGCCAGCGGCCCGCGACATCGCCCGCTCACGTCCAAGTGCTGGCCTGGGTATCGCACGCTCGCTGAGGCCTCCTGAGTGTTCAGAAGGATCGCATATCGTGTGCATCGGCCGTTGAGCAGCCGCCGCCCCGGGGTGGTCCCCGCCGGCTCGCGAACCCCGCTCCCTCCTCCCTCTGGTGACATTCCCGGACCCTGGCGCGGCAAGACCAGCTTTCTCCCACACGGGCACGTGTCGGGTGGGGCGCGGGCTAGTTCTGAAGAACGGGGACCGGGTCTCCGGCGGGAACCATGCCGATAGTCGGCATGGCCGCGTTTGGGACAAAGTCCATTACCGGGACGACCACCACATGCTCGTTGTCCTCGCCCGACACTTGTTCGAGTGTCCGTCGTGCCGGCTCGGGAAGGACCATGGTGAGGAGGTAGCCCGAGACGGCGGCCCCGCCCGCAACGAGCAGCATGCCGCGCAGCCCGATGTTTCTTTGCAGCTGCGGCACCAGGAATACGCCGATGAAGGCCCCGAGCTTCCCGATCCCCGCGGCAATGCCATGTCCGGTGGTGCGCATGCTCACCGGGTACACCTCCGACGGCAGGACGAAGGTGGTGGTATTGGGTCCGAACTCGATGAAGAAGTAGCTGAGGCCGAAGATGGCGAGGAAGGGTGCCACGGCAGTCGTCAGGACCGGAACCGTCCCGAGCACGAGGAAAGCGGTCGCCATGACGGCGAAGCCGATGAACTGCAACCGGCGGTGACCAATCCGGTCCATCATTGCGACGGCCATGATGTACCCGGGCAAAGCGAAGATCACGAAGATGGCGAGCGTCCAAGCCAACTTGGTCTCCAGGCTTGCGCCCGGCGCAACATCCTTGAGGATGCTCGGAAGCGACAGCGTATTTCCGTAGTAGGCATAGTCGAACAGGAACCAGGTGCCAGCGGTGCCGAGGATGAGCATGAGCATGCGGCGGTTGGTGAGGAACTCGCGCAGTCCCATGTGCCGGACCCCGTCGGCGGTCACGCCCGACGCGTCGATCGCCCCCTCGGCAAAAAGGCGCAGTTGCTCGGCGGCCTTGTCGGCCCTGCCCTGCACGCGGGCCTTGAACCGGGGCGACTCGGGCATCTTCGCCCGTAAGTAGACGACCGCCGCCGCCGGCACTGCCCCGAGTCCGAGCATGATGCGCCAGGTGAAGTCGTGGCTTAGACCCGATGCGACCAGCACCAGGGCGACCAGCGGGCCCACGACCAGCCCGAGCGCCTGCATGGAGAAGACGAGCCCGACCAGCCGCCCCCGGTCCTGGCGGTTGGCGTACTCACTCATGAGGACGGCCGACACGGGATAGTCACCCCCGATGCCGAGGCCGAGGATGAAACGGGCAACCACCAGGAAGGCGAACCCAGTCGCGAACGCCGACGTCAGCGCGCCGACGATCATGATTGCTGCGACCACCGTGTACACCGTTTTGCGACCCAGCACATCGGCGATCCGGCCGAACACCAAGGCGCCGAAGAATGCAGCAAGGATGGCCGATCCCGTCACCCAGCTGGTCTGGGTGGTGGACAAGTGCCACTGGGTCTTCACGAGCGCGGCCACCGTCCCGATGACGAAGAGGTCGTAGGCGTCGGTGAAGAATCCCATTCCCGAGATGAGGACGGCACGGTGGTGGAACTTACTTATCGGTGCCTCATCGAGGAGTTGGCTCACGGTTGGGCCCGGGGCAGCCAGGCCGGTCTGTGGGATCGGATCGCCCGCCCCTGCGCCCGACTCCCTCGTGGACGGTCCCGTCACGTCCAGCTCGGTCACAACTGTCCTCTCCTCCCAATCAGACACCTGCTCGCAATCTCCCAGGTCAATGTGACAAGAAGCTGAACTTTGGGTTACCGAAAGGTGAACACCACGCGAACTCTTGGGGTGCGGACCGCCCGCGACCTTCTTAAATTCGTCCGTGTGCCATGCACGGACCCTGCCCTGGAACCGGCTCGGCGGCAGTGGACTACAGAGGCCCGACGCCGGCTCGCCCTAGCTGGCCCGCACCCTGGCATGGGCAAGTCCATCGTCACCCACACGGGGTCGGCTCGCCCCGGCTGGTCCGCACCGAATGCAAATGAACGACCGGGATCTCCGAGTGCTGGGCCTCTGGGACCACCTCGATTGTCAAATCACCTGGCTCACGTCGCCCTGGTTCTGGTTGAGTTGCCGGGTCCGGAGCGATCGAGTGATCGGAGGAATCGACAGACCAGTGGACGGGCGAGTGACAGCGAGCATGGAACGCCTGATTATTGGTTGGAACTTGGCGGTGGCTGCGCGATCTTTGTCCAAGTGACATTCCCGTAGCTTCGCACGGGCCGGTCGCTCGTTCCCCGCACGGGCGCGGCATAATCCGGTCGGACCTCTTGACCGCCGGAGAGTGTGCCCCTCTTGCTTTGGTGCTTAGCGTCGCGAGTCAGATCGCTGACTGCTTGCCTCCGGCCCAGGTGCGATCGAACCAGCGTTGGATGCGGTGGGAGCCGAACTCACCCTTGTCCTCAGCGAGCGCTTGTGAGGGCCCTTCGAGGTCCCCGACAGGAGTTTCGCCGCTCATGAAAGTGACATCGACGCGGGCAACGAGGTCATCACCGAACTCGACGTAACAGACCCCACGACCGTCATACGTTGCGGGTCTCGGATTGCCACCCAGACGAGCGCCGATCTGTTCGGCGACCACCGAGCCTTGTCCTTCGGCAAAGACTCCCGCTTTTGGCGTTCCCACGCTCGTCACGTCACCGACCGCGTATACATCCGGAAAAGCTGTCTCCAGGGTCAGCGGATTCACCGGAACCCACCCGTCGACCGCCAACCCCGACTCCTCGACAACGGTGGGCACTCGGTGCACCGGAACACACAAGAAGAGGTCATAGGCCATTTCGGCGCCGTCGCTGAGTAGAACGACCCCCCGGTCGGGGTCGAGTCCCCTTACCAGGCGGTCGGGGTGCCAGTTGATCCCCCGCTCGGTAAAGGCGGCGAGCAGCGCCTCCGATGCCAGCGGGGAGGGCGGGATGGGAACACCGAAGGGCATTACCAGCGAGATGTCGGAGTCATCACGAATGCCCCGTCCTGTGAGGTAGTCGTGCATGAGCAGCGTGGTCTCACTAGGCGCCGGAGGGCACTTGAACGGCGTCGAGGCCACACCGACGATCACCCGGCCGCCGTCGAAGCTCGGCAGCACGTCCCGCAAGGCGAATGCCCCCGGCACCGTGTAGAACTCGTGACCCCCCTCCACCAGTCCGGGGGTGGCCGAGGGGTCCAGGTCGGCGCCCAGCGCGACGACCATGATGTCGGCCTCGAACGCGCCGGCGTCGGTCTCAACGCTCTTGGCTGCAGGATCGATCGAGCGAATCGTCGTCTGGAGGAACCGCACACCCGGCTTGACGAGGTCACGATAGGGGTGGACCACAGCCGAGGGCAGCGCCCGCCCGAACATGACATCGAGCTTCGAGAACCCGAACACGAACCCCTCGCCCTGGTCGATCAGGATGAGGTCAAGTTCATCGCCGAATTCTTCGGACAACCGCGTCGACAGCTCCAGACCGCCGAAACCTGCACCAAGTACCAGAATCCGCATCCCGTGACCTTATTGGATCGGCGCCACATTGGATCGGTGCCACATTGGATCGGTGCTGCTGTCCACTCGAAAATGACGGAACCCGGACCTCACTCCCGGCTCCCTCTAAAAGACATTCCCAGATACCCTCGCCAGCATTCCGGAACGCCCTCGGCGGTGGTTGCTACACGGCGGACTGATAGTACGCGCCTTGGCGGGCCGGCCTCACCGGTGCGGCGCGTACCAGCAGGTTGTAGGTGACCAAGGCGATGGCCACGTGCATGATCATCAGGACGGTGACCGCGCTGGCGGGCTGGCCCCGGTAGAGGATGTAGAGGTCCGGAAGCCAAAGGAACAGCGTGACGAGTACGGCCAAGCGGAAGAAGAGCCAGCGCGGTGCCGACGTCACCCTCGTCACGATCGGCCAAGCCGCACAGGCGATGACCACGCCAATCACGGTCAGCGTGCCGTAATCGGAGAACCGGAAGTGAACATACCCCTTGGTGCCCGGGAAGATGGTTTCGCCGATCTTCACCAAGATGGCGTCCGCGACGAGACAGCCGATGATCGACGCGACAGTGGCGAGCACCACGCGTCCGGGGAGAGGTTGACGGTGCGGAGGGGAAAAGTCCATGCGGACAAGGGATGCAGCCTGTTCGAGCATGGTCAGGAAACTACCGTGGCTTCCATGAAGGTTCGGTTAAGTCCGGTTCCCGACCGATAGAATTCCCCTATCCGGTCCGCGGATGCGGTGCAAGGCACACATCAGGGGTCGCTGGGAAACGGTGGCCGCTTTCCCGATCGGCTCAGCGCACCTCTGGTCCCGCGACGAGCTTGAACACGGGATGGCGGGGCGCTTCCTCAACGAACCTCTCCAGCGGGTCGTCGCGCTTGACATCGAAGAACGGAACCGTCACCCTCACGTTGCGGATGTAACGCTGGAGCACGACTCCTGCGGTCTGCGAGCCGACCTCCTCGGCACGAAGCGTCTCAACTCTCCTGCCACGCCGAAGCGATACCTCGGGTTGGGCGCGCACGTTGTGAACCCAACCCACCGTTCCGTACGGCGAGACGAGCCACCGTCCAGCATCGGTCTCGACCAGGATCACCGGCGTCATCCTCTTCTCGCCCGTCTTGCGACCCGTAGTCGTGAGCAGATAGGTCGACCTTCCGCCGATGCCGAGACGGAGCATTGCGGTCACGAGCACGTTGACCGTTCGACGGACGGATCCGAGACGGTAGCGCTTCGCCATACCGACATTCTCATCCCGCCGGGCGTGGAAGGTAGGTTGCTTCGTCGCCTAGCGAAGCCCCCTAGGCGGAGATGTGCAACCCCCTGCCGGTCAAGGCGAGGATCGTCTCGCCGAAGGCCTCGGACAGGCTCGGGTGGGGCTGTAAGAACTGGCCCACCTCCTCGGGGGTCGCCTCCCAGTTGACGGCCAGGTAGCCCTGGCCCAGCTGCTCGGTCACCCAGGGCCCGACCATGTGCACACCTAGTATCCGACCGGCGCGTCCGTCGCTTCCACGCTCTGCGACGACCTTGACCAGGCCGTCGGTCTCACCGATGATCCTCGCTCGGCTGTTCCCGCCGAAGGGGTCCTGCTTCACGAGCACGTCGATGCCCGCCTGGCGCGCCGCTGACTCGCTCAGACCTGCGAAGGCGACCTCGGGGTGGCAGTAGATGCACCACGGCACGCGCGTGTAGTCGACGGGGACCACAGGCTCATCGAGGATGTCCTTTATCGCGACGATCCCCTCTGCGAAGGCGACGTGGGCGAGCTGTGGCGTGTCCACGACGTCGCCGACGGCCCATACTCCCTCGACCCCGGTGCGCATGTGACCGTCGATGGCGATGAAGCCCCGCTCGTCCACGACCACACCCGTGCCGTCGGCGAGGAGCCCTTCGGTCAAGGGGCGGCGCCCGACCGAGACCACGACCGCGTCCACGGAGACCGACTCGTTGTCCCCGAACGAGACCGCCGTACCCGACCCGTCGGGCGCATGTCCGTGCACCGAGACCCCGGCGTGCACGGCGATGCCCCGCTTGCGAAAAGAACGGGCGACAACACCCACGACGTCCTCGTCACACCCGGGCAGGAGCGTGGGAAGGAGCTCGAGCACCGTCACCTGGCTCCCGAGATCACTGAACATCGAGGCGAACTCGCAACCGATCGCACCGCCACCTATCACCGCCACGGATGCGGGCAGCTCGTCGAGAGCGAGAACCTCGTCCGAGGTGAGCACGATGTCCCCGTCCACCTCGAAGCCCGGGATCGTGCGCGCGACGGACCCGGACGCCAGCACGACATGGCGTGCGGTGATCTCGTCGGTACCGTCGGTCCCGTTCACCTGTACGCGACCGCCTCCCATGAAGGTCCCGGTTCCCGCGAATGTCGCGATCTTCCGGCCTTTCATCAGGCCGGAAAGGCCCCGGTGGAGCTGGTCGACGACCTTCTGCTTGCGCCCCTGGCTGACGGCGAATTCCACAGCGGGCTGGCCCGCCTGCACGCCGAATTCCTTGGCCCGCGCGACGGTCCGCACGACGCCGGCGGTCTCGAGGAGCTCCTTCGCCGGCACGCACCCGCGGTGCAGACAGGTTCCGCCGACCTTGTCCTTCTCGACCACCGCCACCTTCAGCCCGGCGGACGCGCCGTACAGAGCGGTCGCATACCCGCCAGGACCACCTCCGATCACGACGACGTCGAACTCGGTGCCCTCGGGCGTAGTCACCACCTCCGTCAGCCTCGACCCGACCGCCACACTAACTGCGCTCTCGAACTCGAGGGCCTACCTGGGGGGCATGCGGATGCCACCGTCGAGCCGGATCACCTCGCCGTTCAAGTAGCTGTTCTGCGCGATGTGAGCCACGAGCTCCCCGTACTGTGCACTGTCGCCCAACTTCTTCGGGAACAGCACCGATCGCCCCAGCGCTTCACGCTGCTCTTCGGTGAGCTTCGCCTCCAAGAGCGGGGTGTCGAAGACCCCGGGGGCGATCGTGACGACGCGGATCCCGACGGCGGAGAGATCGCGCGCCGCAGGCAGCGTCATCGCCACCACCGCGCCTTTCGAAGCGGAGTAGGCGAGCTGACCGATCTGCCCGTCGAACGCGGCTACAGAGGCCGTGTTGACGATGACCCCGCGTTCTCCGTCGGCGAGGGGCTCGGTCAGGGCCATCATCGAAGCGGCGCGAGTCATGACGTTGAAAGTGCCGATCACGTTCAGCTCCTGGACGCGTTCGAACGCTCCGAGGTCATGGGGCGAGTTGTCACGGTCGATCACCCTCTCCGCCCAGCCGGTCCCGGCGCAGTTGACCGTGATCCGAAGCGGTCCCCCCTCTGCCGCCAGCTCGACGGCACGCCGGCAATCCTCGGGGTCGGTGACGTCACCAACGAGGTAACCGGCCCCGATCTCTGTTGCGAGGGCCTCGGCACGGTCCTTGTCGAGGTCGAATATCGTGCAGCGCACACCGAGAGAGGTGAGCCTCCTGGCGGTTCCCGCCCCCAGGCCAGAGGCGCCGCCGGTGACGAGAGCGCAGGTGCCGGCAAGGTCCATCTCGCGCATGCTACGAGGAGCACCGGCCGTGCCGCTAGCGCTCGCTCGAACCCGAGAAGCGCTCTCCTGATGCGGCGCGTTGGGTGGTGGCGGCTTCCAGAGCCAATCGGTCGACGCGGTCGTTCATGGGATCGCCCGAGTGGCCCTTCACCCACGAGAAGCGCACGGGACGGCCCCGATCCACAGCGGCCTCTAGCAACGGCTCCCACAGGTCTCGGTTCGCCACGGGCTTGCCCGCGGCATTGCGCCAGCCCCGCCGACGCCAGGCCTCCCACCAACGGTCCCTGAAGCACCTCACCACGTAGGTCGAGTCGCTCATCACGAGCACCGGCCCGTCTGTGGCCTCGAGCGCCCGCAGCACGGCCGTGATCTCCATTCGCTGGTTCGTCGTGCGCGGCTCCGGGCCACTCGCGTAGGGACCGTCCGGGACCGCCCAGGCCCATCCCCCCGGGCCCGGGTTCCCCAGGCACGAGCCGTCGGTGTAGACGACGGTTTCGCCCGACGCGCGTTTCATGGACCCACACCTTTAGCATGACGTCGTGCTCTTCGACGGGATGTCACACCAGCTTCCCGACATCGATCCGGAGGAGACCGCGGAGTGGCTCGACTCCTTCGACTCCGTCATCGACGCGCGGGGCCGGACGAGGGCGCGGTTCTTGCTGATGAAGCTGCTCGAGCGCGCGCGCACCAAGCAGGTGGACTTTCCCTCCACCGTCTCGACTCCGTATGTGAACACGATCCCCCAAGATGAAGAGCCCTGGTTCCCAGGTGACGAGAGCACCGAGCGTCTCATCCGGCGCTACGTGCGGTGGAACGCCGCCGTGATGGTGAGCCGCGCCAACCGCCGCAGCGAGGGCATCGGTGGTCACCTGGCCACTTACGCGAGCTCTGCGGCGCTGTACGAGGTCGGGTTCAACCATTTCTTTCGCGGAAAGTCCGACGGCGGGTTCGGCGACATGGTGTACTTCCAGGGTCACGCCTCGCCGGGTATCTACGCCCGCGCCTACGTCGAGGGCCGCCTGAGCGAAGAGCAGCTGGACCGTTTCCGCCAGGAGGTCGGAGGGGGGGGGCTACCCAGCTACCCCCACCCGCGCCTGCTCCCGGACTTCTGGGAGTACCCCACGGTATCGATGGGCCTCGGCCCTCTCTGCGCGATCTACCAAGCCCATGTGAACCGCTACCTGTTGCACCGCGAGCTCGTCGACACCTCGGGCAGCCGCGTATGGGCGTTCCTCGGTGACGGGGAGCTCGACGAGGTGGAGTCGATCGGGGCGCTCGGCGTTGCCGGGCGCGAGCACCTCGACAACCTCATATTCGTGGTCAACTGCAACCTCCAGCGCCTAGACGGCCCCGTCCGGGGCAACGGGAAGATCATCCAGGAGGCCGAGGCGCTGTTTCGTGGGGCGGGTTGGAACGTCATAAAGGTGGTGTGGGGCTCGAAGTGGGACGAGCTTCTCGCAGCGGACGTCGACGGCGCGCTGCTCGACAAGATGAACACCACGCCCGACGGCGAGTTCCAGAAGTACGCGACGGAGTCCGGCGCCTACATCCGCGAGCACTTCTTCGGACCCGATCCCCGCCTGCGCAAGCTCGTCGAGCACCTCTCAGACGCCGACCTGCAGGCTCTGCCCCGTGGTGGTCACGACTACCGCAAGCTCTACGCCGCGTACAAGCTCGCCACCGAGCAGGTCGGAACGCCGAGCGTGATCCTGGCCAAGACCGTGAAGGGCTGGACACTCGGTCCCCAGATCGAGGCGCGAAACGCCACTCACCAGATCAAGAAGATGTCCGACGCGCAGCTGCGTACACTGAGAGACCGGCTGAACCTGCACGACGAGATCCCGGACGAGGCGCTCGATGCGGAGGTCCCCCCCTACTACCGGCCCCCCGCGGGTTCAGCGGCACACGAGTACCTCGAGGCCAGGCGCAAGGTGCTGGCGGGACCGGTGCCCGCCCGCGTGGTTCGCGCCAGGCCGGCGCCGCCGCCCGAGGAGAAGGTGTTCGCGGAGCTCCTGAGCGGCTCGGGCAAGCAGGCCGTCTCAACGACCATGGCCTTCGCGCGCCTCGTGCGCAACCTCGTGCGGGACCCGAGCATCGGACGCTACGTGGCGCCCATCGTCCCCGACGAGGCTCGCACCTTCGGCCTCGAGCCGCTGATCGCCGAGGCGAAGATCTATGCACCTGGAGGCCAGCTCTACACGCCCGTGGACGCGGACCTGATCCTTCGCTACGCGGAGGACCGGAAGGGGCAGATGCTCCAAGAGGGCATCACCGAGGCCGGTGCCATGGCGAGCTTCATCGCGATGTCGACGGCGTACGCCACCTGGGGCCGGCCCATGCTGCCCGTCTATCTCTTCTACTCGATGTTCGGCTTTCAGCGAACGGGCGACCTCGCATGGGCGCTCGGGGACATCCGTGGTCGTGGCATCCTCGCCGGCTGCACAGCAGGTCGCACCACCTTGCAGGGAGAGGGGCTCCAGCACGACGACGGGCACTCGCCGTTGCTCGCGTCGGTGAACCCCGCCGCCCGCATCTACGATCCCGCGTTCGCCTACGAGATCGCCGTCATCGTCGAGGAGGCCGTGCGTCGGGTCCTGGGGCCCGATCCCGAGGACCGCTTCTGGTACCTCACGCTGTACAACGAGAACTACACGATGCCCGCCCTCCCGCAGGGCTCCGCCGGCGAGGAGACACGGGCAGCGATCCTGCGCGGGCTCTACCGGTTCGCGGGGCCGTCGGGGCTCTCCGGCGAGGGCTCGCAACAGGGCCACGGCCCCGCCCGTCGAGAGACGAGCTCGCGAGAATCGGCCTCGCGAGCCGCGGGTACCCGGCGTGCGACGCTGCTGTTCTCCGGACCGATGTGGCAGATGGCCATGGAGGCGCGCAATCTGCTGGCGGCCGACTGGGGCGTGAGCTGTGACGCGTGGTCCGTCACCTCGTACTCCGAGCTGCGTGCAGATGCCCTCTCGGTCGAGCGTTGGAACCGGCTGCACCCGGGCGCTTGCGCGCGAGTGCCGTTCGTGACCGAGGCGCTGGCGACCGGGCAGGGGGACCTGGGAGGCCCGGTCGTGGCCGTGAGCGACTACGTACGCGCGGTTCCCGACCAGATATCGAGGTGGGTGAGGCGTCCGTTCACATCGCTCGGCACCGACGGCTTCGGCCGCTCCGACACCCGAGCGGCGCTAAGGCGTTTCTTCGAGGTCGACGCCGCGCACGTCGTGGTGGCGGCTTTGTCCGCGCTGGCCCAGACGGGTGAGGCAAAGGCCGACGAGGTGGCCGATGCCGTCTCCCGCTACGGCATCGATCCCTCGACCTGCGACCCCTGGGCCATCTGAGGCGCTTCGCGGACGATGAGCCCGATGCTGCACCTGAGCCAGGATCCAGAGGCCGACCGGCTGATCTCGGAGAACCCGCTCGCTCTTCTGATCGGCATGGTCCTGGACCAGCAGGTCCCGCTCGAATGGGCGTTCGCGGGACCGGCAGAGCTGAAACGCCGGATCGGCGGGCTCGTAGTCTCCGACATCGCCTCCATGGACCCCGAGGAGCTGACCGGCGCCTTCTCTGCGAGGCCGGCTCTGCACAGGTTCCCGGGCTCGATGGCGACACGCGTGCTGGAGCTGTGCCGGGTCGTCGCCGACCGGTACGAAGACGATGCTTCGAACGTGTGGAAGGGCGCGAAGTCGGGCTCGGAGTTGTTAGCGCGGGTGAGGGAGCTGCCGGGGTTCGGCGACCGAAAGGCGAAGATCTTCGTCGCCCTTCTCGGCAAGCAGCTCGGCGTGCGGCCTCCCGGCTGGAAGGACGCGAGTGCACCGTTCTCGGAGCCCGGGAGCTTTCAGTCAGTGGCCGACATCGTCGACCCCGAGACCCTCGCCAAGGTGCGCGCCTTCAAGCAGCAGTTGAAGCGATCGACCGGGCACGAGGGCCGGCGCAAGATGCGAGTCGCCAAGAAGGCAAAAACAGACGACCTACGCCCGTAGTGTCGCTTCACCCGGCTCGATTCCCCGAGTCCTCCACGGCCTCAGCGTCACCGGCTGCACCCGTGCGCGAGTCGCTCGAAGCCTCCAAGCGCTCTCAGATCCCGATTCGCCGGGCGAGTAGCTCCCGGTGATAGCTGGGATCGCCGAGCAGAAGCTCGGAGGACTTTGCGCGTTTGAAGTAGAGGTGAGCATCGTGCTCCCAGGTGAAGCCGATGCCTCCGTGGATCTGGATGTTCTCGCCCGCGGCGTGGAAGTACGCCTCGGAGCAATAGGACTTGGCCAGGCTGGCGACGACGGGTAGCTCCTCTGAGTCCTCGGCAGCGGCCCACCCCGCGTAGTACGCGGCGGACTTCGCGGACTCGACGTCCATCAGCATGTCGGCGCACTTGTGCTTGATCGCCTGGAAGGACCCGATCGGCCTGCCGAATTGGATCCGGTTCTTCGCGTAGTCGACCGACATGTCGAGGCACCGTTGCGCCCCGCCGACCTGCTCGGCGGCGAGAGCGACTGCTGCGAGATCGAGCGTGCGCGACAGCACGCGATCGGCACCACCCTCGGCTCCCACGAGCCTCGCCGGAGTGGCGACGAACTCGATCCTGGCCTGCTTTCGGGTCTGGTCCATCGTCGCCAGCGGCGTGCGCGTGACACCAGACGCCCCTGGGTCCACCGCGAACAAGCTCACGCCGCTCGAAGTGCGCGCAGCCACCAGAAGCAGGTCGGCATTGTGCCCGTCGATGACGAACATCTTGTGGCCGTCGAGTCTCCACTCACCGCCAGTCTCCGAAGCCGCCAGCGTCACCGCGTCGGTGCTCCAACGTCCGCTGTCCTCGGTAAGCGCGAGCGTGGCGATCGTGGTCCCGGCTGCAATACCGGGAAGAAGGTCCTTCTTCGCCTCCTCGTCACCACACGACAACAGGGCATTGGCGCCGAGCGCGATCGTGGCGAAGTACGGAGCGCACAGGAGTGCCACGCCCATCTCTTCTAGGACCACGACGAGCTCGACGTATCCGAACCCCGCCCCGCCGTACTCCTCGGGGATCGCCAAGGCCTGAAGTCCGAGCTGGTGCGCCATCTGGTCCCAGACGGCCCGGTCGAAACCCTCTGTGGTCTCCATGAGACGACGAACCTCGGACATCGGCGACTTGTCCTCGAGGAATCGGCGTACCGAACGCCTGAGCTCCTCCTGCTCCTCGCTGAATGCAAAGTTCATCGGTCTAACCCCCTCGTCGGGCTTGTCCGGCTCGGACCGCCCGCACGTGCGCCCTGCTCGTGCGGTCAGCTCGGCGCGGCCCTTCTTGCGACCGTTCCTGTCTAGTCCTGTCCACCGAAGAGCGCCGGTTCCTCGGCCGTGGGGCCGTCAGGAGCGTCGCGCCCATAAGCTCAGCTCCGGGAGCCGGAGCCGGAGGAGCGAGCCATGGCCTATTACGAGGACAGCCTGGTGGAGGTCCATCGAGTCGTCGTCGGGCCCATGGACAACAACGTGCACGTCATCAGGTGCAAGCAGACCGGTGACGCCGTGCTGGTGGACGCCGCCAACGAGCACGAGCTGCTGCTCGAGATGTGCAAGAGCCTGGGCGTCCGTCAGGTGATCGAGACCCACGGGCACTGGGACCACATCCAAGCCGTGCCGGCCGTACGCGAAGCCGGAATCGAGGTGTCGGTCACCGAGGCGGACGCCGGGATGCTCCCCTCCTACGACCAACTGCTCGAGGACGACTCGGTGATCGAGGTGGGACGACTCCAGATAGAGACGATCGCCACCCCAGGGCACACGCCGGGGTCGATGTGCTTCTTCGTCCGCGGCACCCCGCTGCTCTTCAGCGGCGACACGCTGTTCCCAGGAGGGCCCGGAGCGACGAGATTCCCCGGGGGCGACTTCGGCGCCATCATCACGTCGATCGACGAGAGGCTGCTCGCCCGCTTCGGGCCGACGACCCTTGTGCTACCCGGGCACGGCGCCGACACCACCATCGGCGCCGAACACCCCCACCTCCAGGAGTGGATCGACCGAGGCTGGTGAGCCGGTCCGGACAGCAGGTCCCGCCAGCCGGTCAGGGAAACAGGCCGCGGGCCAACGTCGCTTGTGCTATGCGCTCCACCCCGACCACACCGGCGGCCCTCCGCATCGACACGCCCAGGTCCTTCGACCTGGCCCACACCGTCGCGAACGCGCTGTCAATCGTGTCCGCCAAACGGGCAGCCACAACCTCGGTGTCCCACGGATAACCCTGTCGACCCTGGGCCCACTCCAGGTACGAGGCGGTCACACCGCCTGCGTTGGCGAGGATGTCGGGAACGACCGTGACCCGTCTGTCGTCGAGGACCCGGTCTGCTGCCGGGGTCGTCGGCCCGTTGGCGGCTTCGACCATCACCGTCGCCTGCAAGGCGAGCGCCGCCTTCTCGTCGAGCGCTCCCTCGAGGGCGGCCGGTACCGCCAGCTCGGCCTCGACCGACCACAGCTCGGAGGGCTCGATCCGCTGGCCCCCTTCGAACCCGCTCACGCTCCCGGTGCGCGCCACATGGTCCGAGAGCTGCCCGACGTCCAGCCCTCCGGGGTTGTGGACCGCTCCGGAGATGTCGGAGACCGCGACAACCCTCATCCCGGCCGAGGAAAGCAGGAACGCGAGCGGCGCGCCCACCTTCCCGAACCCCTGAAGAACCGCACGTGCTCCGGGGAGCGCAATGTCGAGCTCGGCAAAGACGTTGCGTGCGCAACGCACGACGCCCGAGGCCGTTGCGCCGGTGTGCAGGCGCATGCCCCCGATCGCCAGCGGCTTCCCCGTCACCACAGCCGGCATGTCGCGTCCATGCAGCATGTCGAGCGTGTCCAAGAGCCACGCCATCACGCGTTCGTCCGTGTTCACGTCGGGCGCGGGGATGTCTCGATCTGCCCCCAGAAGCGAGGCGACTTCGTATGTGTAGCGGCGCGTGAGCCGCTCGAGCTCGCCCGCCGACAGCAACCCCGGGTCGCACCGGACTCCTCCCTTGCCGCCACCGAAGGGAATGTCGACCACAGCGGTCTTGAGTGTCATGTCCGCTGCCAGCGCCGCGACCTCGTGCGCTCCCAGATCGGGATGGAACCGTATGCCTCCTTTTGCCGGGCCCCTCGTGGTGTCGTGATGGACACGCCATCCCTGGAACACCTCGACGTGGCCGTCGTCCATTCGCACCGGGACCGCCACCTCCAGGATCCTCTCGCAGACGCACAGGATCCTCGTGACGTCCGGGTCGATCTTCCCGAGAGCGGCGGCATCGTGGATGCGCTCGACCACCGCGTCCCACGGGTCGTAGGAGGAAGCGGTCACGTCCGATGCTGCACCGGATCCCTCCGAGGGGTCCGGCGGTCGCCGGCCGGCGCTCATTGTGACCCCCAGGCGGCCGTCTCCGAGCCATCTGATCCGCGCGCGCCTCGCGGAGCCGGCACGACCTCGGGTGTGCCGGTCGGCACGTCGGCCCGTGCGATCGTCTTCACGCGGCGCCGGGAGGACAGCCCATGAGGCCGAAACGACAAGATGTGCTGTTCCATGTCACCTTCCTTCACGGTGGCGACGAGCGGGGAGCGGGCGAGGTAGAAGACCCCTGCCATCAGGACCAAGAGCCCGAGGGCCTCACCGGGACCACGCACCCCGGCGGTCTTCAGCTGGTCGCCGAAGAGGCCTATGCCGATCCCGATGGACGCAAGCGGGTCCATGATCACGAGCGTGGACTGTGAGGCTGTGACAGGGCCCGCGTGGAATGCGTTCTGCGCCAGGAACACCCCGGTCAGGCCAGTCACCGTCAGCGCGTAGGGCGGCCAGCTGACGAACACCCCACCCCAGCCCTGGGAGATGTCGGCGTTCATCTCCTTCATGATTGCCGCGGTGAAAGCGAACATCACCGCGGCAGATATCCCGAACATCGCGGCCCGCCATGCGGCCGGCCCAATGTGCGCGAGGGCTGCCGCGATGACGCACGACCCCACCACGACCGTCGAGACCAGAACCCAGTCTCCGAGGTCAGGCCGAAGGTAACCACCACCGGGTTGGGACAGGTCGAGGAACGTCGCCAGTCCGCCGGCAGCCATGAACGCCCCCAACCACTCGCGCCAAGTGAGCCTGTGGCCGAACCACACCCCGAGGATCGCGACCAGGAAGGGCAGCTCGAGGGTGAGAATGGGCTGCACGACGCTCAGCCGACCGAAGTGCAAGGCAGCGAACTGCAACAAGAACCCACAGGTCATGACACCGAACCCCGCGAGCCAGACCTTCCGCCGGAGCGCGTGAGCCATGAGGCCCCAACGAAGCCTCGTGTCCGAGGGAGCCGTCTCCACGCCCATGCGTTGGAGAATGGTCGTGACGGCATTGGACATCGCCGCACATACGGCCAACAGGTAGGCCATCGGCTCCATTTCTACCGCAGCGGTCTTCCTCGGCGGCTCCTGAAGACGCTTTGCTAGCGGCTCGAGTGTGGTGCCCTTCGCCCCCAAGCGTTCTCGGGCTCTCGATTGAGCCTGCCCCGGAGACGTGACGACTCGGGGTCGGCCCAAGGCAGCTTCTCCACGTACACCCAGGAGCGGCGGTGGATGGCGCTCAAGCCGTAGCCTCGGAGCGCCCGCTGGTGCGTCGGCGAGGGGTAACCCTTGTTGCGGCCGAAGTCGAAAGGCGGAAAGGACTCGGCGATGTCTCGCATGATCCGGTCGCGGGTCACCTTGGCAAGAACCGAGGCCGCGGCGACGGACACACAGCTTGTGTCGGCCTTCACGACCGTGTGCACCACCGGGTCGAAGCTCGCAGGCAGTGCCACGTCCGCGCACCCGTCGGTGTCGTGCGCCCTCGGCGCGCACAGATCCGGGAAGGGTTCCTCGACCGGCGCGCCTGCGTCCTTCGCTCGGCTGATGAAGTCGAAGTTCCCGTCGAGCACTATGGCGTCGGGAAGCAGGTCCTCGGGCAGCCGGGCAAATGCTCTTCGCGTTGCCAGACCGAGAGCCGCCGTCATGCCGAGGCGGTCGCACTCTTGCGGTTCGCTGTGTCCCACCGCCCAGGCCGTGCACCAGGCGGCCACCTTGTCGAATAGCCTTTCGCGGTCGTCCTCGAGTATCTGTTTGGAATCACGCAGCCCCCTGGGCGCCCGTGCGATAGGTGCGCAAAGCACTGCCACTCCCACGCTCAGTGGCCCCGCCCAGGCACCTCGCCCCACTTCGTCGACCCCGGCGACCAGCCGGTGCCCGCTCTCCCAGAGCCGTCGCTCCCTCTTGCTTCCAGGACGCGCGGAGCGTCCAGGCGCGCCCTTCACCCGGCGGGGATCCGTCTTAGCCGCGCCAGATGCACGATCGCGTGAGATAGCCACCGCGCGCATCATGACACGCGCATCATGACACCGGCCGCGAGGGCGCCATCGCCGAGAGCTAGCTCTGATCCTCGACACGTGAGATGGCGGCACGCTCGGATTCTTTGGGCTCCGTCGACGAGAACGCGTCGAGCATCTCGCTCGCGACGTCCTCGGAGGTGAGCCGGAGCCCGAAGGCGAGAACGTTCGCATCGTTGCATCGTCTGGCTCTTCGGCGGTCGCCGCGTCGGTGCACAACGCGGCGCGTGCGACGGTGACCTTGTTGGCGGCGATGGCCACCCCGGTAACCACAGAACCCAGTAGCTCTCGACCTGGGGTTTCACCCATCCGAGTGAGTCGCGGTCTCGATCCAGGCCAAGTAGGCGTGGTCACCGGTAACAATCGGGGTTGCGATGATCTCGGGCAGTTCGTAACTGTGGCTCGTTCGTAGCGCCTCGGTGAGCGATTCCACCCGGTGCGCTGTCGTCTTGAGCGTGCACACCCACTCGGTTGATGTGGTGACCTCACCTTCCCACCAGTAGGTCGAGGTGATCGGCCCCGAGACTTGTGCGCACGCCGCGAGCCGACGTTCGACTGCCATCCGCCCCAGGCGCTCGGCTTCATCGGCGCTTGAGGCCGTCACACTCACCTGGTAGTGATCACCCATGTTCACTCCAAGGAGGCTACGGGCCGCAGAGTGGCTCGTGTCCAGGCCAGTAAGCAGCACATCCTCACTCCTCGGTCCTGCCAGTCGATTGGTGCCCAAACCAGCTGGAATGAGGACCTGATCCGACCCAAACTCAGGACGAAGGGCTAGAACAGAGCTGTGCCCCGAGCCCTCACCCGTGCCCGCGGCGGGCTGCAGTCACAGGGGTCGAGCCTGTGCAAGTTGCCCTGTTCCACTCCCACGATCCCGCGATGGTCTCCTACATCGCCTCGACAATGGTGGGTGCGGCATCGATAGGCGCACCAAGCCCGGTGACCGGCCAGGCTGTCGACATCATCCTCAAGCTGTTCGCTCCGAGCGCGAGAGACCGATGTGGACTTCCGCATCGTTTGCTTGTGTCGGTATATAACAACGACGTTCTCATCCACGCGTCCAACCGACACGGTGTCCTTCGACCTCAGGTGGCTAGGTACACCAGGGGCCAGTTCAGAGCAGACCTGAACCGCTACCCCGAAGACGTAGAGCTGACTCGATTCCAAGGACCAGGGCCGGAGGGTTGTTAGCGGGCAGTGGGGCGTGTTCCATCACTCGTGCATGCGTGTTGCACGAGCGGCTGTGGGGCTATCTGCTGGCCCTGCCCATTGATCGTTGTCGACGGCACGACCGCCGTGCGTGAGTGATCCAGTCCGAGCCTGCCAGTGAAGTTAAAAGCATGTACGAACGCGGTGAGCAACTTACGCTTCCGGCATGACCGATCAGCTCGTTCCCACCGCAGCAGTCCCGGACGAGGAGGATTACGCACCACCTCGCTCACCTTGGGAGCTGCCTGAGATCGTGGCACTGGCCGTGCTGGTCGCCTTCGCCCTGCTTGTCGTGAGCGGATTGGTGACTGCGATAGTGACAGGTACGGCACCGGATGAGCCGCCTTCTCCGGGGAACCAACTGATCGGGCTTTCGCTCGGCGGATTCAAACAGTGTGCGCAAGAAGCTCGGCGAACTTCTCCGATGGTTTCATGAATCCGAGGGTGGCGCGTGGCCTGTTGTTGAGGCTGCGGGCGATGGCAGCGAGGTCTCGAGCGCCCAGGACCGAGAGGTCAGTGCCTTTCGGCATGTATTGGCGCAGC
>JBEKJK010000024.1:0-23899 GCA_050011255.1 Acidimicrobiales bacterium | reverse complement strand
GGACTCCTCTGGCGAAATCCGCCCCAAGGGGCCCTCAATTCGCACCTGGCGGCCTGGTGGATCCCAGTAGAAGAGCAGCGCGCCGCGCGGGTTCGCTTCGATCTCGTCGCTCTTGCGGCTCCGATAATCCGTGTAGAAGACGAAACCGCGCTCGTCCCACCCCCGGGCCAGGACCATCCGCGCCGACGGTTTCAGATCGGGGCCGACGGTAGCCAACGCCATTGCTTCTGGCATTCGAAACTCGCGTTGTGCTTCGCGAAACCAGTGCTCGAACTGTGTCATGGGGTCCTGAGAAGCGGTGGTCTCGAGCAGGGGTTCGGGATGAGCAACCACTTTGCAAATGTAGCGCTAGGTCTAGTAGGGCAACATGGCTCAATCGAGGTGCAGGCGGAATCCCTCGACGAGTGCTTGGAATCCGAGTGATCGGTAGAACTCGTGTGCGTCCTTCCGGTGCTTGAGCGACAGAAGCTGAACCTTGCAGCAGTGTGTGTTGCGAGCGCGACGAAGCACTTCTCCGACCAGCGTTCTTTCAACGCCATGACCTCGATACTCCTAGTCGACGATCACGTTCTCAACAATCATCCACGTGCGTCCCTCGTAGATCAGGTTGTCGACGATGAGCATGTCCGCAGTGCCGCCCTGGCGCGTTGCCATACTTGACCCCCTGGTCGCGGATCCGGCTGTGTCGGCGCCGATTAGGTCGGTGCGTTGCTCAGCCCAGCTCGGTGAAGGCCTCCGCCAGCGGCTCGAGCACGTCGGGGGTGTGGGGCGGGCGGAGCTGGACGATAGCGAGCCCGGCGCCGGCCTCGGCAAGCACCGCGGCAACCGCCGCCGTCGCGGCGGGGTCACCGTCGAAGGGCACGTGGCTCGACAGCAGGATCTCTGCCGGGTCCCGCCCGAGGTCGGCACAGTGCTGGTGAAGGACGTCGCGCTTGTGGGTGAACTCCTCGACCGTGCCGCCCAGGAAGTTCCAGTGCTGGGCGAAGCGTGCTGCGGTACGCAACGTGCGCTTCTCGCCGTTGCCGCCGATACAGATCGGAGGGTGGGGCCGCTGGACCGGCTTGGGGTTGCAGCGAGCACCCGTCAGCTCGTAGAAGCTCCCCTTGAACGAGGCCGTCTCCTCCGAGAGGAGGCCGATGATGACTTCACAGGCCTCTTCTAAGCGGTCGCTGCGCTCCTTCGGGGTACCGAGCGGGATGCTGTACGCACCCGACTCCTCCTCGTTCCAACCGGCACCGATGCCTACCTCGAGCCGGCCGCCCGAGACGATGTCGAGCGTCGCAACCATGTTGGCCAGTACGGCCGGGTGTCGGTAGTGGATACCGGTCACCAGCGTCCCCAGCCGAAGGCGCTTCGTCGCCTGGGCCAAGGCGGCGATGGTAACCCAGCCCTCGAGGCAGGGCCCCGTCGAGTCCGAGTAGATCGGGTAGAAGTGGTCGAAGGTCCAGCCGGACTCGAACAACTCGATGTCGTCGGCTGCGCGCCAGACGTCGAGCATGGCGTCCCAGTTAGTGTTCTGCGGTGCGGTCTTGAAGGCGTAGCGCATCGCCCAAACTTATGCCGTGCTGCCCCATAGGCCTCCGCGCAGTGCGTGTGGAGTCTCGTAGTGTCCGAAAACCCGATCGCGGCGCCTATGGGTGCCGAAACCCCCCATCCAACCGGCTCATGCCACCAGCCGGTACCTGTGAATGAGGCTGCCAAGCTCGCAAGACTGTTTGCCGAGCTCAACGACAGGAAGAGCCAGTCGCGACCTCACCGTTCAAGCGTCGCCCCTTGGCCTCAAATTGTTCGGCCGGTAGGTAGAGGTAGAACCAGATCGCGCTGGATCAAGCCTCTTCTGGGTATGTCCCGATCACCGACGACCGTGCGAGAGTGAACACACCGAAGGTGACCAACGCCAGGCCGAGCACCTCCAAGACTGGTGCCAGCCCATGGGAGTCGATGTGTTCACCGAAAGACCCAAGGCCGATGGCAACGGCCACGAGCGGCTGCGCCACGGTCAAGGTGGGAAGCGACAGGCGCAGTGCTCCGGCGTGAAATGCGCTCTGGGTGAGTATCAGGGCCCCGAGCGCTCCGGCCACCAGTGCATACGGCACCCACGTGGCGAGCGTGTGCACCAACCCGCTGTCCAGAAGGTGGCCCGTGCGCTCGGTGAGCGCCGCCACGTACCCGAATGCCGTGCCCGAACTAGCCGCCAGCAAAACAGCGGCGCGGCGGCGTGACCCACCTCGTTTGCCCAGCACCATGGCTCCGCAGCCCGCGACGATGACGATGGTCATGACCGTCCAGGCCTCTCCCGACGCGTTGGGATGGCCTAGCCCCGGGCGCGCTATCCCAAGGAACAGGGCCAGGCCCGCAGCGATGACTCCGGTCGACGCCAATTCGGACGCGGAGACTCGCCGGTGGTTGAGCCACGCGGTCATCGGCAGCGCGAAGACCAGGCTCAGGACTAAGAGCGGCTCGACCAGAGGGAGGGAGCCTCTTCGCAGCGCCAGGAACTGGAAGAGATAACCGACCCCGTCGAGCGCGCTGCCGACGAGCCATATGGGTCGGCGTGCCAGGTGGACGAGGAGCCCGACGCGCATCGACAACTCCGGCGACTCCCGGATCGCTACCTGGTGCTGGAGCACCGCCGCCAGCCCGTAGGAAGCCGCGCTGGCCATCGACAGCAGGACGATGGAGACGAGGCCGTGTCCGATGTCGTGGTTGAACACCCCCGAACCTCAGAGCACGAACGCCGACACCATGATGGCCTGTCGCGCTCGCCTTGGGTTCACCAACAAGACGGGCGGCTGACCGTCTGGACTTCGTGTGGGGTCGGTCACGACCGGCAACATGGCCCACACCTACCCGTACGGTCCGGAATGTCGATTCGCCCCTTTAAACGGCGAGCTCGTACTCGTGGATGAGATCGCCGAGCCTGTCTGTTCTTCGTAGTTGCTTTGCATCGAGACACGGTTAGCTCGTGCTCGAACGGGCACGGGCCTCTCGAGCGACGCGTCGCGCCTCTTCTAGAGGGACCGGCGTTCGCGCCGCCCGGGTCGGGGGTTCAACGGCTTTGTGAAGGACGGAGCGAACGAGACACTGGATGACCCCGAGCGGCGCCGAGTTCGTGGGATCGCAGCACAGAGTGTATTCGTGGCGTTCCTTTTCGCGGCAGCAAACATCCGGAAGATACAAATGTTCATGAAGGAGGAGGCGGCCTTGGTCGCAGGGACGCTGCGCCGCCTTCCTCGGCGTAGCCGGACGAAGGCCATCGGCACGTGGCGTTCAGCCGTACCGACGGTCGAGCCAGGCTCTGACCCTGGTGCGCCGCTGACGGCCTGACACCCAGGTTCGCCAGCGTGGGCGAGGCGGGACTTGAACCCGCACATCCTTTCGGACACAGGAACCTGAATCCTGCGCGTCTGCCAATTCCGCCACTCGCCCGTAGGACCAGGGGAAGACTACTCGGCGGTATTGCGATCCAGGCGGCCACCGTGCGTGCCTGCCGCTACGGCTCGGGCGTTGCCGCGCGAGGTGCCATCGCGCCACTGTGAGTCGTTATCCCAGGTGAACGTAGATTTCGTCGAACGACAGAGCTGGGACGTCGGAGCGGTGTACACCCGTGCGAGCACAGGTCACCAGTAGGCTGAGCGACCGCAATGGGACTCCAGCAGTTCGAGCAGCGCCTCGAGCGCCTGGTGGAGGGTGCCCTCTCGAAAGCCTTGCGTGGCGGGCTCCAGCCGGTGGAGATAGGCCGCCGACTGACGCGGGAAATGGACCTGCTCCGTAGGGTCGGTATGAGGGGTCTGATCGCGCCCAACTCGTTCGTGGTCTCGCTCTCTGCTCGTGACGCGGCGCGCTTCGAGAGCTTCGCCGACGCGTTGGCGCGCGAGCTGGCGGATATTGCCCGGGACCATGCGCGAGACGAGGGATATGTGTTCGTGGGCCCGGTGGACGTCGAGATCCATCGCGTCCCGAGCCTTCGAGAGGGTCGCTTTGCCATCGTGGCCGAGGTGGCAGAAGGCCCCGAAGGGCTCCCGGCAGGATCCCTTGTGCTTCCCGACGGGTCGCGTGTGGTCCTCGGGACCGAGCCGGTCGTGATCGGCCGGCTTCCCGAGTGCACGGTGGTCCTGAGCGACCCGAACGTCTCCCGGCGCCACGCCGAGGTGCGCCGCCAGGGGAACGACGTGGTGGTGGCCGATCTCAGGTCGACCAACGGGACTCGGGTGAACGGGGTACCTGTGCACGAGAAGATGCTGGCGGACGGGGACGAGATCTCTGTCGGCACCACCTCGCTTCGGTTCGAGACCTCTTGAACCTTCACCATGTTCCTGCTCACCTCCCTCGACAACCAGAACCTTCTGCGCGCCCTGGAGATCATCGTGGTCGTGCTCATCTGGCTGTTCTTCTTGCGAGTCATCCGGGCGGTGTGGGTGGAGGTTCGGCCGGCGAAGGCGAAGCGCCGCGGTGTCGAGGCAGCGGAAGTCCCTGCGGGCACGGCTCCCGAGGCGCGGCGCAAACGCGGCCGCAACCTGCACTTGAAGGTGGTCGAGCCCGAACCTCAACGAGGCTGGACGTACGAGCTGTCCGACGAGGTCACCCTCGGGAGGGCGGCGGGTTGTGGTGTGCGGGTGGAGGACGCCTACACCTCTTCGATCCACGCGCGCCTGTACCGCCGAGACGGAGTCTTGTGGGTGGAGGACCTGGGCTCCACCAACGGGACGTGGGTCAACACCGAGCGGATCGGCTTACCTACCAGACTGGGCAGGGGTGACCTGCTGCAGGTCGGCGGGACCGTATTCGAGGTGAGCCGTTGATGATATTCGTGGAGTGTCGATGACGGTCCTCAGGTCTGGCTCGGCCACGCATGTCGGGCGCGTGCGATCTGTCAACGAGGATCTCGCGTTCGAGGGCCGTACGCTGTTCGCGGTCGCCGACGGCATGGGAGGTCACGCCGGTGGGGAGGTGGCCGCCCGCACCGCAATCGACGCTCTCTACAGGGGGTTTGCCCGTGATCCGTCGGCGGACGGGCTGGTCGAGGCCGTGCAAGAGGCGAACCAGGCGGTGTTCGAGCGCGGCCACGCAGAGCCGTCCCTGCACGGGATGGGGACCACTCTCATCGTTGCCGCTCTGGTCACGACCGACGACGGCGAACGTCTGGCGGTGGCGAACGTGGGCGACTCGCGCGCGTACAGGCTGCATAGAGGCGAGCTCGACCAGCTGACCGTCGATCACTCGGTCGCCGAGGAGCTCGTGGCCCGCGGCGAGCTCTCGGAGTCCGAGGCGGCGGTGCACCCGCACCGTCACATCCTCACCCGTGCCCTCGGCGTCGGACCCGACGTCGAGGTGGACGTCTTCGAGATCGGCCCAGAGCAAGGCGACCGTTTCCTACTCTGCTCGGACGGCCTCTCGAACGAGGTGCCGCCCCACGAGATGCGCCGGGTGCTCGTCGAGACCAACGATCCCAAGGAGGCCGCCGAAACACTCGTGCGCATGGCCAACGAGTCGGGCGGCAACGACAACATCACCGCCGTGGTACTCGACGTGCTGGTGGGTGAGACCTCCGTCGAGGACGGCCCCATGGAGGCCGAACGACCTGTGGTGCTCCTCTCCGGGGAAGACGCTCCTTTGGCCGGGAACGGCACCGCTCTTGTGGGGTCATCGGAGGAGAGCGTCCCAGAGGATGTCCGTGCCCTGCCGGCCATTCACGAGATCCCGTCGTGGAGGCCCAAAGCGCCTCGCCTCGTCACCGTGCGGGTGGTGCTGTTCGTCCTGGTGCTCGGCGGGCTCGGCTACGGCGCTTGGGCCGTAGTCCGCTGGTACGTCGACAACTCCTACTTCGTAGGTCTCAACCACGGACAGGTCGTCATCTACGAGGGTCGCAGAGGTGGGTTCCTGGGTATCGACCCCAAGGTGGTCGACCGGACAGGGATCACGCTGTCCGCCGTCCGTGCAACCGATGTGGGAAGGACCGAGGTGGCGCCCAGGCTGCAAGCGGGTGTGGAAGAGTCGTCGCAAGGGATGGCGGTCAACTATGTATGCAACCTGCCCAAGCTTGCTCCCGGGACTCCCCCACCGCATGGGGTGCAGTGCCGACTACCTAAGACCCCGACCACCACTAAGACCACCACTAAGACCACCACTAAGACCACCACTAAGAGGGCCCTCACTGTGGCGGCCCCTTCGGCACTGTCGGTCACGCCTTTGTGTTCCCACCATCAGATCGTCTCCAACGGGTGCGCTGTGGTGCTGAAAGTGGCGGCTTGAGATGTCACGGAGGATCCGGTGGCTCGCGTTGGCGATGGTCGCCTGCTTCTTGTTGCTGTTCCTTCAGTTGAACAACCTCCAGGTCGTGAAGGCTCACCAGTACGCGAACAACCGCGACAACCCTCAAGTGAGCGCAGCCAGGTTCGACAAGACCCGTGGTCTGATACTGAGTGCCGACGGGGTCGTGCTCGCCAAGTCGGTGCTCGCTCCGAAGGGCAGCACCTACAAGTACCAGCGCGTGTACCCGACCCACGGGCTCTTCGGTCAGATCACGGGCGTCTTCTCGTACCGCTACGGGTCCTACGGGGTCGAGGCGTCTTACAATTCCTACCTTCTCTCTCACGATCGTCCCGTAAAGACCCTCGGGGACCTGCTCTCGACGCAGACGGTGACCGACACGGTGACGCTCACCTTGTCCGACAAGCTCCAGACCGACGCCATGAACGCGCTCGCTGGCCGCGACGGTGCGATCGTCGTGCTCAATCCTTCCACCGGTGCGATCGAGGCGATGTACTCGAACCCGAGCTTCGATCCCACCCCCCTGACCTCCGAGGCTTGTGCGGTCTTCAAGACGGTGGGAGGACAGCGCGAGTGCGCGCAGACGGTGTCGCAGCAGGCGCTGGCGGCCTACAAGACCCGCGACTCCGAGGGATTCCAACCTTTCACATCGCTCGCCTACCAGAACGCGACCCAGTTTCCTCCAGGATCGACGTTCAAGATCGTGACCGCCTCTGCCGCCTATGAGCACGCCCCCCAGCTCGTCAACACGCCCATGCCCTCTTACACGTGCATTCCCGGTGGGACCCTCGGTGGGCAGGCGCCCAACAAGCCGTTGTGCAACGACAGCGGTACGGGATGCGGCGGCACGATCGCTGAGATGTTGCCTCCTTCGTGCGATACGGGTTTCGCGATCCTCGGCACCAAGGTGGGAGGGCCGTCGATGACCGCGGAGGCCGACTCGTACGGCTTCAACCAGCAACCGCCGATAGACCTGCCTCACAGCCCGTACGAGGTGTCCGATTTCCTCCAGCCGAGCTGTTACACGAAGAGCGCTGAGATCTTCCTGGCCCTATCGTCAATAGGCCAGAAATGCACAGAGGCGAGCCCGCTTCAGATGGCGATGGTCGCGGCGGGGATCGCGAACAAAGGGGTGGTGATGACCCCCCATGTCATGTCCGAGATCCGCGACTCTCAGGGCGACCTGGTGCAGACCTACAAGCCCAAGGAATGGCTGCAAGCGACATCACCGCAGACGGCTGCTGCCATCAACAAGCTCATGACCGAGGTCGTGCAGAGCGGTACGGCGGCCATCGTCGGTTTCCCGGCAAGCGAGGAGGTGGCCGCCAAGACCGGCACGGCCCAGGTCGGCGTCGGCAACACCGCGACCACGGACTGGATGATCGCCTTCGCACCCGCGAGCGCTCCCAAAGTCGCCGTCGCGGTGATGATCCCGAACCAGGCTCTGTTTGCATACGGGGCCACGGTTGCCGGGCCGGTGATGAAGACGATCATCGCCGACGCGCTGGGGGGACAGTGATTTCTCGTCTCTGCTCGCTGCGTGCGAGCCGAGGGCGATTGGTGACCGGGCATAGGCTCGCGCGACATGGTTGAGCCCGCCGCGACCCCGCGTGTGCTCTCGGGACGCTACGAGCTGTCCCAGTTGGTGGCGCGCGGCGGGATGGCCGAGGTGTACAGGGCACGCGACCACTTGCTCGATCGGCCGGTCGCTGTGAAGATCCTCTTTCCCGAGCTGTCGGTCGACCGGTCCTTCGTCGAACGTTTTCGCCGCGAGGCTCAAGCGGCGGCCAACCTCTCACATCCGAGCATCGTCCCGGTGTTCGACTGGGGCGAGGACGGAGGGACCTATTTCATAGTGATGGAGCTCGTGGAGGGTCGCGCCCTGTCGTCGATCCTGAGAGGAGCCGGGCCGCTGCATCCGGACAGGGCCGCGGAGGTCGCCTCCGACGTGGCGAGCGCGCTGGCGTACGCACACCGCCACGGCGTGATCCACCGCGACGTGAAGCCGGGGAACGTCCTCATAACCGACGAAGGTGTGGTGAAGGTCACCGACTTCGGGATCGCGCGTGCGCTTAACACCGAGGAGAGCCTCACCCAGACCGGAGCCGTCATGGGAACGGCCACGTACTTCTCTCCCGAGCAAGCAGAGGGCATGGGTGTGGACGCGCGAAGCGACATCTACTCGCTCGGCGTCGTGCTCTTCGAGATGGTGACAGGTCGTCCACCGTTCCTCGGGGATACGCCGGTTGCCGTCGCGTCGAAGCATGTGCGTGATCACCCTCCTACGCCACGCGAGATCAACCCGGCGGTCCCGCCTGATCTCGAGGCGATCATCTTGAAGTGCATGGCCAAGTCGCCCGAGCACCGCTATCAGACCGGCGAGGACCTGCGAGTGGACCTGTCGCGTTTTCGCGAGGGGCGCGCCGTGGCCGCCACGATCCCGCCCGTCACCCTCGGGGAGACCCAGGCGATGGGCGCCACCCAGGCGATGGGCGCCACCCGGGCGATGGGCGCCACGGGACGTACCGAGATGCTCCCCCAGGTGGAGGCCGAATCACCTGAGGAGTCCGAGCGCCCCCCCAGCCGTACGGGCATCTACGCGGCGGTGTTGGTCCTGCTACTGATCGCGCTCGCCGTGGTCGTGATCTTCCTGGGCCAGTCCCTTGGCTGGTGGCACTTGGGGTCGGGGTCTGCGGCGCCTTCGACGTTCAAGCTTCCCGACGTATCGGGCAAGAGCGTGACTCAGGCGGAAGGCACGCTGGCGGACCGCGGGCTCAGGACCAGACTCGAAAAGGACTCCTCGAGCAGCGCACCTGCCACCCAGGTCATCCGCACCCAGCCTCGAAAAGGCTCGTCCGTGCACAGGGGAGAGACCATCACGCTCGTCACCGGCGGCATGACCGCGCCCTCGCAGCTGACGGTTCCCACCGACCTCGACGGGCAATCGATCACGTCGGCCGAGAAGGAGCTTCAACAGATGGGGCTCACCTCGCAGGTCCAGGACATCAGCAACTGCACGCAGCAGAACATCGTCTGTGACACCTCACCGAAAGCTGGCCAGGTCGTCCAGCCAGGCGGCACGGTCACCCTCTACACGGCTCAGACCACTCCCACCACTTCTCCCAACGTCACCGTCCCCGACGTGTCGGGCGACACCCCGACCGTGGCCTGCAGCATCCTGGGGAACGACGGGCTCGTGTGCAGCGGGCAGCAGACCACCCAGTACAGCCAGAGCGTCACTCAGGGAGACGTGGTCGGCACCCAGCCGGCTGCAGGGACCTCGGTCTCTCGCCAGACCCCCGTCACTCTTGTCATCTCGAGTGGTGCCGCGCCCTTGGTGCCAGACCTGACAGGTGAGACCTTCGGGCAGGCGAAGAGCCAGCTCCAGAGCCGGGGGCTCACCGGGGTCTCCGACGGGTCGTGCACCAGCAACGGCGCCATGGTCACGAGCGAGTCTCCCCCGGCCGGATCGACCGCCCCCCCGAACGGGCAAGTGACGCTCTCGTGCTCGAGCTCCACTTCCAGTGCCACAAGCACGACGGCGAGCGCGTTCCTCGGGAACCACAACGATGGCGGCGACCGAGTCGGGTCGTTCACGCGTCGCGAGCTCTGACTTGGGTCCTACGCGTAGGTTCTGCGCGTAGGTCCTGCACGTCGGTCCTGCGCGTCGCCGCTCGGGCGCGCGGCCTCGGCCTCATGGTGGAGCCGCCGGAGGAAAGCTAGGAGGGCGGAGGGAAGCGGCGGGCCTCTGCGACGAAGGGACCCTGTCTGTTCCATCCGATGCGAGCGGCTTCAGCCGGCCGCATCAATGCTTGCAGCTCGCCGGTGTGCCACGGGTTGTAGAGCAACCAGGTGCTGTGATCGCCGGCCACGAAGACCGTCTCCTCGCCCGGCCCCGACCCCTGCGCGTTGGACGAGATGAGCGGGCCGGCCAGGATGTCACGGCAGCCACCGAGGGGCCCTGTGCACTTCGCCGCTCCGACGGCGTAGCTGGAGGTGTAGAAGCCACCTCCGCCGGAGAAGAACAACCAGTCGGCGCCGTTTGGAACTTCGACCATCTGCGGCGCCTCGAGCACCGGTTCCTCCCACGCCTGATCGGGCTGAAAGATCGCAACGGCATCGCCGGCCAGGGCAAGCCCGTCGTCGGAGAGCGGCGCTGCCCAGATCGTGGTGGGGCCCGAGCCGGGGAGGTTGTTGTTGTCCGACTTCCACACCAGGTAATTGGGGTGAGCCGCGCCGCGCGGACCGTGGGGGTCGTCGAACAGCTGGGCGTCGATGTCACCGCCCAGCTGTATCTGGCAGACGAGTGGAGGCCCGCCGACCGGGACGAAAGGCCCCGCCGGCGAGCGCGAGACAGCCACGCCGATGCAGTGCGTGGCGGGAGGGCGGTCGTTCAGCTGGGGGGCGAAGTACATGACGTAGGTGTTTCCCAGCCGCACGACGTACGGGTCCCAGGTGGCGCCACCGGCAGAGGTCGAAAGTGCCCAATCCGGGACTGTCGGAAGGGCTTCGGACGCTTGGCCCCAGTGCCCGGGCTCGCCGACCATGACGGGCACGTTCTCGTGGGTGGGGTCGGCGAAGGCGGTCGACAGGTACAGGTAGTACCTCTGGTGGGCGGCCAAGAGGAAGGGATCTGGTAGGTCGAGCTGGCTCGAGGAGGCGAGGGTGATGCCCGGCGCGTCGGGCGTAGTCGTGGGCCGCAGCGGGACCGGGGCCTTCGCCTGGGTCTTCGCACCCCCGGCGGTCGTGGCGACCAGGGTCGCCGCGGTCATCGACGCCACGGTCACGGCGGCGACAAGCACCCGCACCCCCCTGGAACGGCCTGCCAATTCTCCCCCTCGACCTAGACAGTGAGCTTCTGGGACCGCGAACAAGCCGAGCAAGTATCACGTTCGCGCGACCGAGGGCACCTTTGCATCTCGGCCTCGTCGCGTGGCGCTCGGGCTGTCCGGCGCCTGCCCCCGCATCCCTCGTAGCCTCAAAGAGCACTCAAAGAGGGATCGTGCTTCTCACTGCGCCCGCGCCGGCGAGGAAGTTCGCCAGCAGGCCGGGTCCTGCGGGGGTGAGGATCGACTCGGGATGGAACTGCACACCTTCGACGGGGAGCTCCCGGTGGCGCAGTCCCATGACCACGCCGTCGGCGGTCTCGGCGGTGACCTCCAAGGAGTCGGGGAGCGACTCACGCTCGACCACGAGCGAGTGGTAACGCGTGGCCTCGAACGGGTTCGAAAGACCGACGAACACACCCGTCCCGCAGTGGAACACGGCCGAGGTCTTGCCGTGCATGAGCGTCGGGGCGGGGACCACCCGTCCCCCGTAGGCCGCTGCTATGCACTGGTGTCCCAGGCAGACGCCCAAGATGGGCAGCTCACCGGCAAGCTCGCTCACGACCTGGAGACTGATCCCTGCGTCCTCGGGTCTTCCCGGGCCAGGGGATATGACCAGCGCGTCGGGATTCGCCTCTCTGATGCCATCCACGTCGATGGCGTCGTTGCGGTGCACCACCGGCTTCGCCCCGAGCTTGCCCAGCTCCTGGACGAGGTTGTAGGTGAAGGAGTCGTAGTTGTCTATGAGCAGGACGCGCACGGCCACCGGGCCACGATGGTAGTTGCAACCGGTCATGACTATCCTCGGGTGTGATGGCGAGCGCTCAGAGACACGGACCGGGCAGCGCCACGAAGAAAGGGCGTTCGACGGGGCGCACCACTAGCGCACCTGCGCGCGCTTCGACCACGAGCGGTCGCTACACGCCGCCCATCCCACGAAGCCGAAAGGTGAGCCCGAAATGGATGGGTCTGCTGATTCTCGCGCTCCTGGTCGTCGGGGCGCTCGTGATCGTTCTCAATTACTTCAACGTGCTGCCGGGCGGACCGAGCGACTGGTACCTGCTCGCCGGCATCGTGCTCATTGCCGGGGGCTTCGTAACCGCCACCCGCTACCGCTGATCTGCGCGTGGTGGGTCTCTATGAAGTGCGACTCACCCACTACCTCAGCCGAGGCGCTCGATGATGGTGGCGTTCGCCAAGCCACCGCCCTCGCACATCGTCTGTAGCCCGTAACGACCGCCTGTCCTCTCGAGCTCGTTCAGCAGGGTCGACATGAGCTTTCCGCCCGAGGCTCCGAGCGGGTGGCCGAGGGCGATGGCGCCCCCGTTGACGTTCACCTTGGCAATGTCGGGGTGCAGCTCCTTCTCCCAGGCGAGGACGACCGAGGCGAATGCCTCGTTGATCTCCACCAGGTCTATGTCGTCGATGGACATCTTGGCCCTCTCCAGCACCGAGCGGGTGGCGGGGATGGGACCCGTGAGCATGATGATGGGGTCCACGCCGGCCAGCGCGAACGCGCAGACGCGTGCGCGTGGGGTGAGGCCGAGGGAGTTCGCCTTCTCCTCGCTCATGACGAGCAGCGCGGAGGCCCCGTCTGTGATCTGTGACGAATTGCCTGCGGTCACCTTGCCGTCGGGCTTGAAGGCCGGCTTCAGGGTCGCCAGCACCTCTACGGTGGTGTCGGGGCGGATTCCCTCGTCCGTGCTCATCGTCTCGCCGGTCGGATTGCCCTCGTCGTCGCGCACCTCCACGGGCACGATCTCGCGTTCGAAGCGGCCCTCGGCCGTGGCACGGGCCGCGTACTGCTGACTGCGCGCGCTGAAGACGTCTAGGTCCTCGCGCGACAGACCCCACTGATCTGCGATCATCTCGGCGGATATGCCCTGCGAGACGAGCCCGCCGCGTTCCGCGTAGCGGCGCATGACCGAGGGTCCGAAGGCGTAGCCCAGATCGTTGGCGATCGAGGATCCCATCGGGGTGCGGGTCATGTGCTCTATGCCGGCGGCGATCACCAAGTCGTATGCGCCTGCGATGACGCCCTGTGCGGCGAAGTGCAGTGCCTGCTGAGAGGAGCCGCACTGGCGGTCGACGGAGGTGGCGGGCACCGACTCGGGGAAACCCGCGGCGAGCAACGCGTTCCTGCCCACGTTGAGCGCTTGCTCGCCCACCTGGGTGACGCAGCCCATGATCACGTCGTCCACCATCGCGGGGTCGAGGTCGTTTCGCTCGATCAGGGCCTTCAAGGGCTCGGCGGCCAGGTCCACCGCATGCCAGCCCTTCAGCTTGCCGTTGCGGCGTCCTCCTGGGGTGCGCACAGCGTCAACGATGACGGCGGTGGTCATGGTCGCTCCTTCCCGAGTCTGGCGGGCCTGAGATGAATCTGAGTGGCGGTCAAACCTGACCGAGCGGTCAAGAGTGTGCCCGCAGCCGAGGTTAGCGGTCGGGGCGCGCTAGCGCCGCCTGAAGATCTTGCCGAGCGTCTCCTCCTGTCTCTGGTAGGAGGAACCGATCGCCTCGCCGTAGAGGGTCCTGGGGGCTTCGAGCATTCGGTCGAAGGTCAGCTTGCAGACTCGTTGGCCGTGCTCGATCATGAACGGCACGTCGTGTGCTCGGACCTCGAGCGCGGCGCGCGAACCGTCGCGCGGCCCTTCGGGGTCGAAACCGAACCCAGGGTCGAAGAACCCCGCGTAGTGGGTCCTCAGCTCGCCATTCGTCGGGTCGTAGGCGGTCATCTCCGAGGCGAGCTCGGGTGGTATGGACACCGCTCCACTGGACATGAGCAGGTAGAACTTCTGCGGCGAGAGGACGATCCGGTCGCCTTCCTCGCTTTGGACGGGCTCCCAGAATGCCTCGGGTTCGATGGGCTCGTCCCTCGTCAGATCGAGCAGGGGTGCGTTCTCGCGCGCGCGGTAGCCGACCCGGGCTGTGGCGTCGCCCTTCAGGTCGAGGCCGAGGAACATCCCGTCCGAAAGAGCCAGCTCGCTAGCTGGCACGGGCCTGCCGTCCTCGAACAGCAGCGGGTGCTGCTCGGCGTGGAAGTCACGGACCTCGTCGTCGCTGAGCGTGGTCCTGCCGATCGAGAGGCGCAGCTGGTTCAAGGACAGGTCCTCGCGGACTCGCACCGCGAACGAGAGGGGGACGACTTCCAAGTACAACGGGCCCTGGTAACCCTCGGCTATCTCGTCGAAACGATGCCCCTCGTCGGTGACGACGCGCGTGAACACGTCGATGCGTCCGGTCGAGCTCTTGGGGTTCGCCTTGGCCCGCACGCCCGGAGGCAGGTTCAGCTGCTCTTTCAGCAAGACCAGGTACGGCCGGTTCGTCTCGAGGACTGCACCTTCCTTGTGGAGGTCCAGCTCGTCGATCACGTAGTCGCGCAGCTTGCGCTCCACGCTCTGCGGACCAGGGAGGAAGCTGCACCGGATCCGGTAGGCGATCTCCCCCAACCGCAGGTCGAGGCTGGCAGGCTGGACGTTCGTGTCGGGGATCTTGAAGCCCCCGGCCCCTATGACGCCGCTCGCGATGGCGTCCATTAGCAGCTCTCGGGAGAAGACGCCCTCCTTGCCGGTGGGCAGGTTCAGCACGAGTCGTCCCGCATCGCTGCGAGGGTACCTCCGCGCGGGCGCAGGCCTGAGGTTGCGGCGCAGGGGCGGATGCTGATCTTGTGCCTGGTTTGTTCTCGGTTTGTGCCTGGTTTGTGCCAGAAGCGGGCGAGACGGTCCATGCGTCCGCGCAGAGCGTTTGACTCCGCGCGCCGGGTGATGTCAGACTGTGTTGGAGGAGCCGCGGCGGCGGGGCACGCCGGTTGCGCTGGGGCTATGGGAGGTCGGGGATGACGGCGAAGGTGTTTCGCGCCTCACCGTTGTCCGGCGTCGTCGTCCTGGTGCAAGTGCCGGAGCGGGCAGGGGCGCAGACCGAGCCGGCGGCCGGAATCGGCTCAAATGCCCGTCCCACGGTTGCTCACGGCGAGCCGATGTGGGGGGAAGCGTGAGCCTCACCCCGGGCGTGCCCGAGCCTCCTCGAGCGGGTGGCGAATCTCCTCAGGACTCGCCCGCATTTACGCCCCCGCCGAACTCGAACTCGAACTCGAACTCGAACTCGAACTCGAACTCGAACTCGAACTCGAACTCGAACTCGCTCGTGCTCGTGGTCGACGACGAAAAGGGGCGCCAGAGCCTCATCGACGCGCTCGTGACTGCGGGGATCAGGGCTCTCGGGTGTGGCCGGGAGGACGAGGCCCTCGAGCTGCAGGCTCTTCACCACCCGGCGGTCGTTGTGGTCGACCACCGGCTCCCCGAGGGAAGCGGGATCGACGTCGCCCGGGCGCTGAAGGAGCAAGACGCCGAGCTGCCGGTTCTCCTGCTCACCGAGTACACGTCGCTGGACAGCGCTGTCGCCTCGGTCGGCCAGCTCGACGCGTACCTGATCAAACCCGTCGCGCCCGAGACGTTCTTACAGACCATCCACCACGCACTCGCGCGGCGCGGGCTCGCCGTCGAGAACCGCAGTCTCGCAGAACGCGTCGAGCGTCTCAGTGCCTACGAAGCTCTCTACGACCCTCTCACCGGCCTGCCGAACCGCGCGCTGCTCGACGACCGTCTGGTCCAGGCGCTAGCAAGTGCCCGGCGCGCGGGCAACGTGCTCGCCGTGCTGTTCGTGGACTTCGACACTTTCAAGGTTGTGAACGACCTGTTCGGTCACCACATCGGCGACCAGCTCCTGCGGCAGATGGCGGACCGCCTCGCTGCCGCGCGACGTTCCTCGGACACCGTCGCGCGCTTCGGCGGCGACGAGTTCGTCGTGGTCTGCCCCGACGTGAAGACCTCTGCAGCGGCCTGCCGCATAGCCGAGCATCTACTCGCCGAGCTGGCCGAGCCGGCCGAGGTCGAAGGGGTGGAGCACCGGCTCACCGCTAGCGTGGGCATCGCCCTGAGCAGCCGCGGGGTGGCGAACCAGAGCCCCGAGACGCTGCTTCGCAACGCCGACACGGCGATGTACCGCGCGAAGGAAGAAGGCGGGGCGGGCTGGGAGCTGTTCGACGACGCGATGCGAGACCGCGTGCTCGAGCGCTTCGAGGTGGAGCGCGGGCTTCGTGCCTGCGTAGACGGCGAAGGCCTCACTCTCGTCTACCAGCCGCTCGTCGACCTCTCGAGCGGGGTCGTCGTCGGAGCCGAGGCGCTGCTTCGCTGGTACCGCCACGGGCACGGGACGATGCTGCCGGGATCCTTCCTCTCGGTGGCGGAAGAGTCCGGCCTGATCGTCCAGATCGGCCGCTGGGCGCTGGAGAAGGCACTGGACGAGCTCGAAGCTGCAAAGGCCTCCGGCGACGTACCGCGGAGCTTCCGGCTGTGGCTCAACGTCTCGCCGCACCAGCTGGCGAACCCGCACTTCGCGGAGATCGTGGGCGATCTCATGGCTTCCCACGGCATAGCGGCATCGATGCTCGGTCTGGAGATCGTCGAGGAGGTGCTGCGCGACGTGCGAGCGACCGAGAAGGTGCTGAGAGCGCTTCGCGATCTCGGGGTGTCGGTGAACCTCGACGACTTCGGCGCCGGCTACTCGAACTTGTCATGGCTCCAGGACCTTCCGATCTCGGGCCTCAAGATCGACCGCCGGTTCGTGGCGAGCCTCGACACCCCCGACGGGCAAGGCATCGCGATCGTCCAGGGGCTGCTCGGCCTGGGCCACGCCTTCGGGCTCTCGGTGGTGGGCGAGGGCGTCGAGACTCCGGCGCAGGCGGACGCCCTGAGGGACATGGGCTGCGAGTTCGCCCAGGGCTACCAGTTCGCCTACCCCGGCACCCCTGAGCAGCTGTGGGCCTTCGTGCAGCGCAGTCCCAGCGACGAATCCACCGAAGAAGTGCCCAGCACGAGCGTGGTTCGCGAGACGACGAGCACGCCTTCGCCTGCGGCGAACGCCCCCGCGCATGACACCCCGTCTTCGGAACAATCACTGAGCTGAGACTTGCCGACCTGGGACTCGGGTCAGTGCCTCCTACAAGGACGGCGGGAGGCAGCTACGACGACCCGGTAGTCGTGCTCGCAGTTCCCTCAATTGTCGCCGAGCTGGTTGAGGATGCGCTATTGCCACCCTGCACCCCGGGGGAGGTGGCGTCGCTTTGCGGTACTCCAACAGGGGAGACGTCGCTTTGCACGGTGCTCTCGCCGGCGCTCGAAGTGCTCGTCGTTGTCCCCGAGGAATCGCTCACAGGCCCGGTCGGCTCAGAGCTCGACGGCGCGTTGCTCGTAGACGGCGAGCATCCTGACGCGACGGACGAAGTGGTCGAGGTGGGGCCCGTGGTCATCGAGCTCGAGACGCCTATACCCGAGTTGGGGCTCGTTGAAACGGCGTCGGTCGACGAATTGGGCGCCGAGCTCGTAACTGTCGAGGCTCCGGGTGTTGTAGCCGTGCTCGTCGAAGTGCCGCCCGTTTGTTGATCCGGGCAAGTGAGGGGTGTGTAGGACAGGTCGGGCGCGGTACCGAAGAACGCCACACGCAGCATTGAGATGTCCGACGGCACTTCGATCACTACCTCGGCCACGAACGAGCTGGGCGGCGTGGAGGCATTCGCCCCGTCGATCCATGTGGCGGTTCCCCGGTAGAGGGCGATGGTCTCACCGTCTACCGAGGACGAGCTCACCAGCGCCCCCGCGAGATGGGATTGGCCGACCGCTGGGTCGGCCGGGTTCGACAGGTCGGCCAGGAGGACCGGGTCCGTAGTGCCGGGGAGGCATGCGCCGTAATGGGTGTGGATGGTGGCGCTTCCCGTCTGGTCCTCGTAATTGCCTTGACCCGCAACCTCGAACGCGGGGTCCGCGCTGTTCACTTCGAGGGAGTCGCTGGCGAAATAGGCGGAGGGCGCCGCGCCCGCCGGCTCGGGGGCCGGTAGCGTGATGGACCCCTGGGCGGCGGTGGGGAACGAGCTGGGCCACGGGCAGGCGACCGGGTCGGAAGAAGTCGACGAGCTGGGGCTCCCCACTGTCTGGACCGGGTCGGCGCCTGCCGAAGAACCAGGAGCCGAGGTTCCTGTCCCGGAAGGTGCGGGAGCGATTTGGCCAAGGCCCGTAGCCGCGTCAGAGACCCACTGCCAGGCTTCCGAGCTCACAGCGAGACCCGGGAAGGAGCCCGACGCAGACGTCGCAGAAGCTCCAGACGCAGAAGCACCATCCGGCGAGCCTGCACCAGCCGCACTTGTAGCGCTTCGTTGCTGAGCAGCCGGCGCGACAGCGGTGCTGTCGGAGGTGAGTGCGGCTTGCGGAGCTACCACGCTGTAGGCGGCAGCTGCTGGGCTCGCGGCGGGAGATATCACCGAGGCGCCAGTGGCGGCCATCGCGCCCGCGGCCGCCACGGTGGCGAGCATCCCCGCCAGCGGCAGCGAGGCGCGCCCTGCGTCGGGGGTGATCGCCAAGATCGTCTGCGACAAGGGGCTCGAAGCGGTCTGGGTCAGAGCCTGAGAGATCTGGGAAAGAGCGGAAAGGGGTGCCGGGGGAGTGGAGGAGAGAGTTGCGGAGTGCAGGGCCGTGGAAGACACGCCCGACACCGATGTCTGCACCGCTTCGGGGTGCGTCACGAGGTTCGGTTCGCGCACGCTGCGGGTTCGAGCCACGAAGCGTCTCCATCTGAGGAGCCTGAGTGGGACGGCAAATCCGGAGAGCGCCGTCCCTGTATTGCGCAGAGCGCGCGTGAGGGAGTTGCGCGCCCTGTGGACGCGTGCCCGCGCGTTCGACTCTGTGACTGACATCTCCTCCGCGACCTCGGCGTAGGAGCGCTCCTCCACTTCGCGCAGCACGAACGCCACCCGGTAGGTCTCAGGCAGCGATGCGATCGCGTCTTTGACCTTGCGTCGCAGCTCCAAATCGGCGATCCGCTCGTCGGCGCCGGGCGCCTCGTCGCGCCGGTGGGCCAGGCGGTCGACGAGGCGTAACTCCCCCGAGTGCCGTGCCCGCACGTCAGCGCAGGTGTTGGCGAGTATGCGGCTCAGCCACGCGCGAAGGCGATACTCCCCGCCGAAGCGGTCGAGCGCCAGGTATGCGCGAAGCAGCGTCTCCTGAACGGCGTCCTCGGCGTCGCCCGCCGAACGAAGCCTCCGGCGTGCCTCGACAAGCAGCGAGGAGTAGTGGGCACCGACGATCCGCTCGAAGGCATCCCCCTCGCCTGTTTGGAAGGCGATGACGAGTCGGCGGTCGTCGTAAGAGTCCAGGGTCTCTGGCTGTACAGCCATTTGGTGAGTGCGCCCCTCTTCTGCCTCGTTGCGGAGCCGAGGTGCCCCTCGTCCTTCCGTCGCCGGGCCCTGCCGCGGTCAGTGCTGATGCTAACACCTGCCGGTGCATGGTGCACGCGTCTTCGGTTCAGACGGTTCCGCTGTAGAGCGGGTCAGCAGGATGACGCTGGATTCGGCAACAGTGATCCCGTGGTGAACCTCGTGGTCGTGAGCGTCATCTCGCAGCCGCGCGAGCGGGGGCTTCCGATCGGCACTGCTGGCCACGCAAAGTGATCGCACATGGCACCGAGTTCACAAGAGACCGTGCGAGGCGACGACCACACAAAGTGGGACGTTTCGCGCACCAAGAGGATCGCCCGGTTCGCCGCCAGAAGTGTCACAGGAATCCCGCAAGAGCAGTTGTTCCTGATGTAGCGTGCGATATGCCCGCGGGTCGCTGCGTGTTCGGCGGCGGTCTCGGGGTGACGTGGAACCGAGCCCAAGGAGGGCGAGTGAAACACCGACTTATCAGATTCCGCCGGCTGACCGTGTCCTGCATCGCAGCAGTGACGGCTCTCACCGGCCTCTCCGTTCTGGGGCTCGCCTCGAGCGCCTACGCGGCTGGCACCGGAGTGATCAGCTCCCCCCAACCACCGCCGGGGGTATTCCCAGGCGTGAACAACCAGGCTGCAGGATCCTGGACCATCTCCCTCAACGCTGGCGCCGTCATAACCAACGGGGAGACGTTCACGGTCACGGTTCTTGACTCCACTTCCGCGTGCGGGCTCTTCTTCGCGGCTGCGCCGGCTGTCAGCGAGAGCGGGCTCAACGCCACCGTGGCGGTCACGAGCCTCACGGCCGACGCCGCCAAGTGCGCCGTCGTCAACCCTGCTGACACCAACGTGCTGACCCTCACGCTCACGGGAGTCGGCACGGGACCCGGCGGGCTCGCCAGCACGGGCACAATCACGATCACCTCGCCCTTATACGATGTGCTTGCTGCCGCCCACACAGGCGAGGTCGTTGTCACAGCCACCGACAGTGCCGGCGACACGATCGCCACGTCCGTCGGGACCACCTACGTGGCCGGTAACGCCACGATCCTGACTGTTCCCCTCGCCACGATGGTGGCGACCACCACGCCCGGGATCGCAATCGGCAAGTCGAGCCAGGCCGGCGGCAACGAGACGATCGGTCTTTACACCGCCGGCACCGGCTGGCAGAGCGGCGATACGCTCGTGATCCCCGTGTCGGACCACGGGGGCAACAACTGCAGCGGGGCGAGTCCCCTCACCGACACCGTGTCGTTCACTGGGACGCCGGCCGCCACCGCAGTCGTCAACTCCAGTCTGGCGACTGCCGCACCGACGTTCACCGCTTCGTTGGCTGCGACGGGCGACTGTTTGGGATCGAGCGTTGACAACAACCTGGATCTCACCTTCGGCAACACCGGGGCGATTTCCGGTGGCACCGCCGCCAGCCCCGCTGTGACCATCACGCTCACGGGGATCAGCTACACCCTCGGAACCGGCGTGGCGGATGGGACCCTCACGCTCGGCCTGGACTTCCTGGTGACGGGTTCCTCCACCCCGAGTGTGCTCGTCGCCGCCAGCAATACCGGTAGTCCCACCGGTCCTTCCGACGCCAACGTCGTGCCGGTGTCCTTCGCCGCCAACGTCCCGCCTGTCGGCATCCAGCAGCCGATCACGTCCTCCGGACATCCTGGTGCGGTGAGTGACCAGCCGATCAGCCCCTTCACGCTGACAGAGGCGACGGCCGGTGCAGTGGCCATTGGGACCGTGTGCTTCACGATCACGCCGAGCACTTTCAGCGTGGGCGGTAGCACCGACACCACCGGTTCTGCCATCGTCACCACGACGGGCAGCTTCTTCGCCGTCGCCGCGGGTATGGGGGTGACAGGGACCGGTATACCGGCCGCCACGACCGTTGCTTCTGTCCAGTCCGACACCCATATCACCCTGTCGGCCGTCGCCACATCCACGAACGCTGGGATCACGCTGACCTTCAGCTACATGCCAGCGACGTTCGACACGAGTGCGACCATGACGGTGGCCACCTCCTCGGGTAGCGGAGCATCGGCGGGTACACCAACGGTTAGCAACTCGCCCACTGACACCGAGATCAGCTTCCCCGTGACGAGCGCCTCCACGACAGCGGCCACCTACACGGTGAGCGGAATCGCCCTCGACAGCGCCAGTCCTACGCCGGAGAGCGGCCCGGTGTTGGTCGAAGCAGGCAACGGCTGCGGCACGAACACCTACGGTGGACCCATCACAGCGGCCTCTATGCTCGGGGCCACCCAGACCTACGGGCAGACAATGGACGATACCGCTGCCTCGGAGTTCGCCCAGTCGTACCCGTTCGCCCTCGATGACTGTCCGAGCGGCGGGAGCTCTACATCTGGCAGCGGGACCACCCTCCTCGCCCCGGCCGTGCTCACTACTGACCAGAACTTCCCCGACGCCCTGTCGGCCAGCTACCTGGCGGGCAACCTCGGAACCGGCATCCTGCTCACGCCGACCGATAGCTTGTCGTCAGCTACGATCGGCGCGCTTCGGACGGAAGGCATCGGTCAAGTCTTCGTGGTAGGCGGGCCGCTTGCCGTATCGCAGAACGTGATAAACCAGCTGAAGGCCCTCACCGTCTACAGGTGCGGAGGTATCGACCCGGTCATCAGCACGGTTGGTTCTCCGTTCACGATGGAAGTCACGCAGATCTACGGACAAACCGAGTACGACACGGCCGCGGATGTGGCGACGTACCCGGGTCTGGCTGTGGGCTCGGCTGACATCGGCGGTGCCTATGGGATGTACAACGACACGACGGGAGCCTCCTCGAGCTCGGGGCCGCTGTTCTCGGTCTCGACAGCGGTATTGGCGACCGGTGAGTCCTTCCCAGACGCGATGTCCGCTGCCGGCATGGCCTACGCGCAGCATTTCCCGGTGCTGCTCACCCAGGCAGACAGCCTTGCGCCTCAGGCGCAGGACGCGCTGGTGAACCTCGCCGTGCACCAGGTGATACTGATGGGAGGCCCACTCGCGGTTTCCGATTCGGTGGTCACCACATTGCAGGGCATGGGCATCTCGGTGCTTCGCGTTGCAGGTACCGACGCCACTGACACGGCGTCAGAGCTTGCGCAGTTCGAGCTGAACTCCACGAACAGCAAGGGTGTCCCCGACGGGCTGGACTGGCAGGCATTCAACGTCAACACAGCTGCACTCGCCCGAGGTGACTTCTACGCCGACGCGCTGGCAGGCTGTGACGTGACGGGTCTGTCGCACCTGCCGCTCATCCTCACCGAGGACTCGAGCACGCTCGGCACGTACTCGACGACGCTGCTCAACAGTGCGGGCAGCGGCGTCGGCAGCGGTACTACGGCCCTGGGCGGTATCGACGGGCTCGGCTCTGCCGGCAACCTCTACACCATCCAGGTGTTTGGCGGTCCTCTTGCGGTGCAGCTCAGTACCATCAGTGCGGCGCTGAACGCGATCTCCGCCGGCTGAGTGTGATGCGGGCCTGAACAACCCCTCGCGGCAGAACTGAACGGATGAGGGCCCCTTCGGGGGCCCTCATCCGCGCTACGCCAGGCTTCGTCAGCGAGGAGGTGGGAGTCCTTCCTGAGCTTTGGTCGTTGAAGCTCGGTAGCCGATGCCCAGGGCGTCTCGGTGACGAGGGGTCTGAACGGGGCGGAGGCAGAGCCGCAGGCTCGAAACGAGCAGTGAACCGATGGAAGGCCGGCTGGGTGTGGCGACCTGCCCGTGAACAGGGAAGCCGATGACCTTGCACCGAGGTGGAACGGCCAATGGGCGCAAGGACCCCGGAAGGTGATTTCGGCGGGCTGTGGCGAAAACGTTGGCGGAGTGATCCTGGGAGAACCTCGGCTGATCCGCTGGGCCGGCGACTTCGTGATCCTGGCCGACCGGCGTTGGAACGTCGAGGCCGCCGATCACCTGGTTCGCTCGATCCTGAGCGACATCGGGCTGGGGGTGTCTGAGGCCAAGTCCCGCATACGGTCGTGTGAACGACTCGACAAGTGGATAGTCATGCGCCTGCGGTCGAAGGCGCGCAAGCGTTTCAAGTCCAAAGGCGGGGTCGACAACGCTCGGTGGCCAAACCGCTCGTTCGACGCTCTCGGCCTTGTCCGTCTTGAGCGTCTTGCCCAAGCCCGTCGTTACTCACCCGTCTAGGTCCAGTCTCGGGTGAGCCGGATGCGAACCCGCACGTCCGGTTCTGATTGGGGCTCCTAGCCGCAAAGTCAGGGGCCTACCCGCTCGTGTGCCTGGCAATGTCGATCAGGTGGCCGGGGGAATGCGGCCGGGTACTACCGTTGAGGCCGCTGCAGCCTGCTGGGTGGGTGCACAAAACTCAGGTCCCGCATGGTGAATTCGGCCCAGCAAGTTCGAATTACAGGTGTCGAATTGTGCGTGTGAGGCCTCGGTACCCGGGCGACTAAGTGGCTCCGGCTCCTGTGCGACAGGGGGTCTGAGGTTCTAGGCCGCATTGATGCGGTCCGGTCTACCACCGGGGTTTCCGAGTGCACCGTGCTCCTTTCGTTTGTCGTGCCGGATGGCGTGGGTTCTGA
>JBEKJK010000023.1:0-24348 GCA_050011255.1 Acidimicrobiales bacterium | reverse complement strand
GTTAGGGTGGGTGAGGACGAAGGTGCTTCTAGCTTTGTGGCTCACACCTCAAGCTTGAGGTGCCTTTGTCCAATTCTGGAGAACCCCGGCTACCCAGGGTGCTCCCCGCTGAAATCCGAAGAGCCACGAAAGATTGATCGAGGCGGCGCCGGGAATCGAACCCGGGTACGGGGCTTTGCAGGCCCCTGCCTAAACCACTCGGCCACGCCGCCGTCGGGCCCCCCAAGCCTACAGGCCTCGCCTTCTCGACCTTCGAGAGTCGGCGCCCCGCGGTCGTACCGCAAAGCACAGGTCCGTGAAGGCACCTACGGCGCGTCAATTGCCCCGACGGCCCACAGCGTCCGGCATCTGGTCGGTTCGGTCTCCACGGAGCGCGCCGCTCAGGTGGTTGAATGCTTCTATGCGAATAGCTCTGATCGCGCCTCCGTGGACGCCGATCCCTCCTCCCTTCTACGGCGGGATCGAGCTCGTGGTGGATCAGACCGCGCGGGGGTTGGTGGCCGCCGGTCACGAAGTGACCCTCTTCGCGACCGGCGATTCCACCTGCCCTGTTCCTCTCAAGTGGGTGCTCCCCCGGGCCGAGGGCTCTCGCATCGGGATGGCGGTGCCGGAGCTTCGTCACGTCATCCACGCCTACGAAACCGTCGCCGACCATGACGTCGTGCACGACCATACGGTGGTAGGCCCGTTCTACTCGGAGCGCTACCCCCGTTTGCGAGTACTTACCACGATCCACGGCCCTTTCAACGAAGAGCTCACCGACCTCTACCGTGCCGTTGCTCATCGCGTGCCGATCGTGTGCATCTCGCACGCCCAGCGCCGCGCAGCCCCCGACCTACCGGTAGCGCGTGTGATCCACCACGGTCTCGACGCCTCGGCGTTCGCCTTCGGTGACGGCTCCGGCGACGAAGACGGCGAGTACTTCCTCTTCCTCGGGCGCATGTCACCGGAAAAGGGCGTGCACCTCGCGGTCGAGGCCGCCCGTAAGGCAGGGGTCCGCGTGCTGCTGGCGGCGAAGATGCGCGAGAGCTCGGAACGGACGTACTTCGAAGAGCGGGTCGCCCCGCTGCTCGGGCCCGACGCGGTCTATCTCGGCGAGGTGCCTCACGAGCGCAAGCTGGAGCTGTTGTCCGGAGCGCGAGCTCTGCTGTTCCCCATCTGCTGGAACGAGCCTTTCGGCATGGTGATGCTCGAGTCCATGGCGTGCGGCACTCCTGTGATCGCCTTCTCAAATGGAGCCGCGCCCGAGGTGGTGGACGACGGGCGCACCGGGTTCCTCTGCCACGACGAAGCCGACATGATCGAGGCCGTCGGCCGCGTCGGCGAACTGCGAAGAGAAGACTGCCGTGCCTCGATCGAGGGCTACTTCTCCACGCAGCGTATGGTGGCCGAACACATCGAGCTGTACGAGGAGCTCGCCCGCAGGTAGAGGTCAGCCGCGCCCGCGGGTGACCAGGTGGACCAGACGCACGACCACCGCTACCACCACCACGAGGATCGCCACCTTGAAGGCGAGGAGGAGCAAGCCCGCCACGGCACGCACGATCCACAACACCACGAGGACTCCGCCCACGACCCCTGCTGTGACAAGGACTGTGTCGAGGGTCCTCAACCCTCCCGACCGCCTGCGCTCGATGGTGCTCATGGCATCCTCCGTGTCGTGTGGAGCTGTGGCCCCGGACCGGCCGTCGGACACCGGTCCCATTCACACATGCTACGCCCACCCGGCGTACAAACCCACGCGCCCTGCGCCGATCCGACAGAGCCCGACAGGGTCGTGACACCGACCGGAGAGTGGTACCGTCACATGTGTCGTTCCGCTCGTCACGCCAATCGCTGCTCGAGCGCTCGGACCTCCACGGTGAAGCGTTTTGCCACGCGCTCGCTGCGGCAGCCGACGAATGGCTGACTGAGCTTCTGCTGACAGCCACGAGCAACGACTCGAGCGGCGTGGCCCTGGTGGCCGTCGGTGGATACGGGCGCGGCGAGCTGTGCCCTTACAGCGACCTCGACGTCGTGCTCGTCCACGATTCGCGCCGCGACGTCGAAGCCTTGGCGAACGCGGTGTGGTACCCGGTGTGGGACGAAGGGATGAGGCTCGACCACTCGGTGCGCCGTCCGCCCGAGGTCCTCGAGGTCGCCCGATCCGATCTGCGCGCCCAGCTCGGGCTCCTGGACGGCCGCCGAGTGGCGGGCGACGAATCGATCGTGGCTCCGCTCCTCGCCGGAGCGCGCGAGCTATGGCGACAGCGATCATCTCACTGGCTCCCTATCCTCGCCGAGCACGTCGCCGAGCGACACAGCGCCCGCGGCGACGTCGCGTTCCTGCTCGAGCCCGACCTGAAGGAGGCTCACGGCGGGCTGCGAGACATCCACGCGGTCAATGCCGCGGCGCTGGCGGTGCCTGCTCTGGGCGAGAACGTCGACCTCCCCGCCTTGAAGGAGGCGGGAGATGTGCTCACTTCGGCGCGGGTCGAGCTGCACCGGGCGACCGGTCGTGCCACCGATCGCCTCTTGCTCCAAGAGCAAGACCACGTTGCCGCCACTCTCGGCTACGACAGCGCGGACGCGCTCATGGCGGCCATCGCAGAGGCCGGGCGCACGATCGCGTGGGTTACAGATGACGCGTGGCGGAGGCGATCGTTTTGGAGCAGGCCCGCGACGCGGCGACCGTGGTTGAGGTTCCTGGGGCGTCCTCGTGCCACACGTGGCCACGCTGCGAGCACGCCCCGGACGACCGGTGCCCGCGCCGGCTCCGACGAAGCCTCGGGGCGAGCATCGACACGGGGTGCGGACGGTGCGGGTTACGACCCGGGTACACCGAAGGTGGTCGAGCCGGGGATAGCGGTCGCGCGCGACGGAGAGGGCGGAGAGGAGGTCGTGCTCGACATCGGGGCACCCGTAGAGGATGACCTCACCCTGTCCCTGCGGCTGGCCGCCGTCGCCGCAGAGCGCGTCCTGCCCATAGGGCGGGCCAGCTTGGAGGCTCTCGCAGCGTCGGCACCCGCGCCCGGCGACACGTGGCCCACCGAGATGCGTGAGGCGCTCGTGCGGGTGCTCGCCGTCGGTCTGCCTGCGATAGCGGCTCTGGAGGCGCTCGACCAGAAGGGCATCCTGAAGCGCCTCCTTCCCGAGTGGGAGAGGGTGCGTAACCGGCCTCAGCGAAACGTGTACCACCTCTTCACCGTCGACCGGCACCTCTTGGAGACCGCGGCGCGGGCGGCACCCCTGGCGTTGCGGGTTTCACGGCCCGACCTGTTGCTCCTGGGCGCCTTCCTGCACGACATCGGCAAGGGTTACCCGGGCGACCACACCGTCGCCGGAGTGCAGGTCGTGGCGAAGATTGCCGCGCGAATGGGCCTCGATCAGCCCGACTCGCAGGTCCTCGTCTCGTTGGTGCGGAACCACCTGCTGTTGTCCGAGCTCGCCACACGGCGCGACCTCGACGACCCCGCGACGGTTGCCGCCGTGGTCGACGCCACCGGCGATCGATCACGCTTGGAGCTGCTGGTGGCGCTCACCGAGGCCGACAGCCTCGCCACGGGGCCCTCCGCGTGGGGACCGTGGAAGGCAGGGCTGGTGGCCGACCTCGCAGCGCGTGCGGCGACCGCCATGGAAGGAGAGCCGCCGACGGTGCCGGCCCCCTCCCGCATCAGCGATCGGCACCGAGCGCTCATGCGCCAGGTGGAGGTGCTAGGCCGCTCGGTCGTCGCGGCTGAGGCGCCCGGGGTCACGGTCGTCGCACGCGACCGCCCTGGGCTTCTGGCCGCGATCACCGGTGTGTTCGCCCTGAGGGGTCTCGACGTGCGCTCGGCCAACGTCGCCGGAGAGGAGGGCTTCGCAGTCGACGTCTTCACGGTGGAGCCGGCTCGTGGACACTGGCCCGACTGGGAGCAGGTGGCAGATGAGCTCGAGGCGGTGCTGCGCGGCACCTTCCCGCTCGCCGAGCGCCTCGTCGAGCAGGAGCGCGTGTACGCGGGCGCCCGGCGCCCGGCATCGGCGCGCCCGGTGGCGACCCGGGTCACCGTCGACAACGCCGCCTCGGCCACCTGCAGCGTGGTAGAGGTGCGGGCGGCCGACTCGTTGGGACTGCTGCACCGGATCACCGCATCGCTCTTCGACGAGGGCCTCGACGTGGTGGCCGCGCGCGCCTCCACCCTGGGCCAAGAAGTCGTGGACGCCTTCTACGTGCGCGACAACTCGGGGGGGAAGGTGACCGATCCCGAACGCATCCGGCGCATCGATCATCGCGTCCAAGAAGCAGTTTCACCAAGCACCTGAGCGAGGGCACCTTCGCCGGTCCCGGCGCGCGACGCTAGGTGCTCCATGACCGTTTCACGCGAACGCTCGCTGGTACGATCCCCCCGATGGGCGGGAAGAACTTTGTCCGAACTCGATTCTCGAATCACCCGTGGTGGAGCGCGGGCATCATCGTCACCACGGGCGCGCTGGTAGCAGCGTCCGTCGCCCTGACCGAGTCGCGGCTCACCTCCTCGAAGGCGGGAGCCTCCAACGCCGCGTCGTCGAAAGACCATCCGAGCTTGTCGCTGGTGTCGAGCGTCCCCACACCCGGTGCCACCGGCGTGGCGCCCGACGCCTCCCTGGCCCTCTACTTCAGCTCCCCCCTCGCGGCGGGGGGCGTGCAGCCGACCCTGGACCCACCGGTGGCAGGGACGTGGGTCCAGACCTACCCCGGGACCCTCGCCTTCGAGGAGGCCGGGAGCCTGCTCCCGGGGACGACCGAGCGGCTCTCGGTACCTGGCGGTAGCAACGGCATCCTCGCCTCGAACGGGGCGCGCCTCCCCCAGAGCGTGACCGAGAGCTTCACTGTGGCGCCCATGTCGACGCTTCGTCTGCAACAACTGCTCGCCCAGCTCGGTTACCTGCCGGTGTCGTTCACTGCTTCTGACCCGGCCCCGACCTCACCGGCTGAGATGGCGATGCCGCAGGTCGGCAGCTTCGCCTGGCGCTGGAGCGGCCTGCCGAGCAATTTCATGACGCTGTGGGCGCCCGGGCAGTCGAACGTGGTCACGCAGGGAGCGGTCATGGCCTTCGAGGACCAGCATCAACTCCCGACCGACGGCACGGCAGGACCCCAGGTGTGGGCGGCGTTGTTGCAGGCCGCGGCGGCTGGACAGACAGACACCTACGGCCACTACGACTTCGTCGAAGTGTCCACGTCGGTGCCCGAGCACGTGGACGTGTGGCGCGACGGGGCGCTCGTCTACAGGTCGGCGGCCAACAGCGGGATCGAGGCGGCCCCGACAGAGCTAGGGACCTGGCCCGTCTACGCCCGTTACGTCTCGACCACCATGTCGGGGACGAATCCCGACGGCAGCCATTACAGCGACCCCGACATTCCCTGGGTCAGCTACTTCCATGGCGGAGACGCTCTCCACGGCTTCATCCGCTCGAGCTATGGCACCCCCCAGAGCCTGGGTTGCGTCGAGATGCCGCCTGCCAACGCCGCTGTGGTCTACCCCTACACTCCTCTGGGCACGCTCGTCACCGTCGCGTGACGGTTCAGACTCCGTGCCGGACCCACACCTGCACACCCATCGCCACCATCTGCACGGCGATCGCGGCCAGTAACAACCCGACTATCTGCGACGTGAGCTCGATGCCGTTGTCACGAAGCAACCGACGGAGCACTCCCGCGAAACGCATGGCCAGGTAGACGATCACAAGAACCGCTGCCAGCGCGCCAATCACCGCCGCGACCTCGCCTGCTCCGTGAGCGCGCCGGACGTAGATCATGGTCGCAGCGATCGCGCCTGGGCCGGCGAGGAGCGGGGTGCCGAGGGGCACGAACGCGACGTTGACGGCACCGTGCGAACTGCCTCTTCGCGACAGGGGCGCCTCGAGCAGCTCGAGCGCGACCAACACCAGGATCATTCCTCCCGCCACCTCGAGCGCGGCGACCGATATACCCAGTAGATGCAGTATCTCCTGTCCGAAGAGGGCGAAGACGTACACGACCGAGGCGGCGACGGCCGTAGCCTGCAGAGCCGCCCGTCGCGGCTCGACCGCCCGTTGGTCTCGAGTCAGGGCGAGAAAGGCCGGCACGTTCCCCACCGGGTCCATGACCACCAGGATCGTCACGAACGCCTGCGCGAAGAGGTTCACCGGTCCGAGGTCCGAAGCAGGTCGCGCAATACGATCGAGGCATGATCTGCATCGACGGCCAGGCTGATCTTGTACATCTCCCGATGCGCACCCACGGTGACCATTTTCAGCGCGGCGGTGCGGGTGAGGGTGACGACGACGTCATCGTCGCGCTTACGCTCACAACAAGAATGCTCGAAGTCGCGATAACCCGAGAACGTGCACACTTGAGCAGCCTCGCATTCCCGGCCCGGCCTGGGGAGACATCCTCTCACAAGAACTGCACAGTCGACTCACAGGTTGTACCGGTCTAATGGACTCGATGGACCACGATTCGCAACCCGGCTCGGCCGACCCCCCGGAGGCCCCTCCGGGAGGCGAGCCTGAGTCGTCACCCGGTTACCCACGACAGGCGCCTCCGGCCCAGCCGCCGCAGGCTCCGCCAGGCTCCGAGACGCAGGATCCGCCAGGCTCCGAGACGCAGGATCCGCCAGGCTCCGAGACGCAGGCTCCGCCAGGCTCCGAGACGCAGGCTCCGCCGTGGTATCCGCACCAAACCCCGCCCGGTTACCCACCGCAGCCTCATTTCGGCGGCCCACCGCAGCCTCATTTCGGCGGCCCACCGCAGCCTCCTCCCGGCTATCAGGCGCAAGATCCGGGTTACCCACCGCAGCCTCCTCCCGGCTACCCACCGCAGCCTCCTCCCGGTTACCCGGCTCCCTCACCTCCGCTCGGTTACCCCACTCCCCCGGCTTGGTACCAGAGCGAGGGCGACGGATGGCCGCATACGGCTCTTCCTGGTTCGGGACACGGTGGCGGGTGGGGCGTGCCCGGTGCCTACCCCGGAACCACGTGGCCACCGCCCCCACAGGCAGAACCTCGAAACCAGTGGCTACGAGTGGCAGCCGTAGGCGTACTGGTCGTGGTCGTGGCCGTGGTGAGCGTGCTCGCCGGGCGAGCTTCCAACCCCTCCCCCAGCTCCTCCTCGGGACTGGGCTCGGGCGGGACCGGACCGTCATCAGGGGCGTCCGGGGCACCGGCCACGCCGGGCGTGGCAGGCAAGGTGGATCCCGGGCTGGTGGACGTGAACACCCAACTCGGCCTCCAAGAAGGAACCGCCGCCGGCACCGGGATGGTGATCAGTTCCTCGGGCGAAGTGCTCACCAACAACCACGTCGTCGAGGGAGCGACCTCGGTGAGCGTCACCGACGTGGGCAACGGCCAAACCTACTCAGCCACGGTCCTGGGGACCGACAAGACGAACGACATCGCTTTGCTACGCCTCACCGGAGTATCGGGGCTCGCGACCGTGAGATTGGGCAACTCCTCGAAGCTCACGCTCGGACAAGCGGTGACCGCCATCGGCAACGCCGGAGGCACCGGGGGTACGCCCAGTGTCAGCACGGGCAACATCACAGCCCTGAACCAGACCATCACTGCCAGCGACGAGATCGACGGCAGTGCCGAGCAGCTCTCCGGGCTCGTCCAGACCGACGCGTCCCTGCAGCCCGGGGACTCGGGGGGACCCCTGGTCGACAACTCGGCACACGTGGTAGCCATCGACACAGCGGCGTCTGCGGGGTTCCAGTTCCCATCCGGGACGAGCACGTCCTACGCCATCCCGATCAGCCAGGCGATCTCAATAGCACACCAGATCGCGGCAGGAAACGGGTCTTCGACGATACACGTCGGACCAAACGCTCTCCTGGGGGTGGTGGTGCAGAGCTCCTTCTTGGTCCCGGGCGCGCAGGTCAAGAGCGTCGAGAGCGGAACGCCTGCCAGCCAGGCGGGGATCTCCGCCGGAGACGTGATCACGTCTCTCGGCGGAGCGAACGTGGACTCCCCCACCACGTTGTCCAACCTGATGTACGCCCACCATCCTGGCGACTCGGTGAAGGTCGCATGGGTCGACTCCTCGGGCCAACGGCACACAGCCACCGTGCGCCTCGCCATCGGCCCGGTCGCCTGAACTACGTACCGGCGACTCAAAGCTCCGACGCGCACGACGTAGCGTGTGACCTGTGGGGAACGGCACCGTCGCGATCCGGACGCGTGGCGCGCGCCTCGAGCGAGCCGAGCCGGTAGTACGCCGGCTGCTGCTCGTCCCCGAGAAGCGACCGCAGAACATCGCAGGCCAGACTGCCGGTGCCGGAGAGGCGGCCGCCCACCGAATGTTCAACGCGTCGATCGCGCTGTCAGGGCTTCGCTGCCTGCTCGGCTACGTCATCCTGCCCGTGGTCACCCCTGCATTCGGTGCCGCCGCACGGGTCGGCCCCGTCATAGGAATCCCGATCGCCGTCGTCGCCCTGATCTTCGACGTGATAGCCATGCGGCGCTTCTGGGTCGCCGACCACCGTTGGCGCTGGGGGATCAGCGCGATCTACGTCGTGGTAATGGCGATGGTGCTAGCCCTGTTGATCGGAGACGCTGTACATCTCGCTTGAGGTCGTCGCTCGAGAACCGGTCACCTTTGTGACCCACGGGAGATGGAACACAATCAGAGGGCATCGTGGAGCGTGCGGACCGATATCGTGCTCTTTGTGAACCGAGGCAGGAAATGAGCGAGACACATGATTGGAACCGCAAGATCATCGAGGAATTCCGGGCCAAAGCTGGTCAGGTCGGCGGCCAGTTCCAGGGTGCGCCGATAATGATCGTGCACACCACGGGGGCGAGGACAGGTGAGGAGCGGGTCAACCCGGTGATGTACCTCGATTTCGACGGACGGCGCTTCGTCTTCGCCTCCAAGGCCGGTGCCGATACCAACCCGGACTGGTACCACAACCTGATGGTTCACCCCGACGTGACCGTCGAAGTCGGAACCGACACGTACACGGCGACGGCGTCGCCGGTCACCGGCGACGATCGGGATCTCATCTTCGGCGAGCAGGCCCGCCGTTACCCGGGGTTCGCCGAGTATCAGCAGAAGACGAAGCGCGTCATCCCGGTCGTGGAGCTGATCGCCAAGGACTGACGTCGGCTCGCACTTCCACCCGCTCGAGCCGAATCAGCAACCCCTCAGACCGACCCCGGGACCGACCTACCGGACCGACCTTGTCTCGAAGCTCACGACGCACGGCGTCGGCGCGAGCCGCCGGCCGAGCGAATCGCGTCTTGCAGCTCCTCCCGGCTCATCTTCGAGCGTCCGGGAAGGCCGAGCTCGCTCGCTCGGTCGTAGAGGTCGGACTTGCTCAGTTCAGAGAGATCGGCACCGGGAGCATGGCGAGACGGGCCGGCTGACCCGGGTGCTTCGCACTTCCCCCCGGCCGACCTGGCCGCCGGAGCGAGTCCTTCTCGCCGTAAGGCTCGATCCCCGCCGGCGCGATGGCGACTTCTCGCCGCCTCGAGGCTCTGTTGCAGGACATCTGCAAGATCCACCACGCGTGCAGACCTCGGTGCTTGCGGCTCGACGGCGATCTCCTCGCCCTTACGTTTGCGCTCCACGAGCTCCTGGACACGTTCACGATAGGAGTCGTGGTAGTTCTCGGGATCGAACTCCGCCGTCATCGAGTCGATGAGAAGCATCGCCGTATCACGCTCTCGTTTCGTGAATTCGAATTCGACGGGGACTCCCTCGATCTCCGAGCGAGGGTCGCGGATCTCGTCGGAAAAGAACATCGTCTCGAGCGCCAGCAAACGGTCTCCCGGGCGCACCGCCACCAGGTACTCCTTGTTCCGCATCACGAAGGTGGCTATGCCCACCTTCTTCGACTCCGACATCACCTCCAGGAGGAGCGCGTAGGCCCGCTGCGCCTGCTCACCTTGAGGAGCGAGGTAGTACGAACGCCGGAAGTAGATGGGGTCGATCTCGTCGAGGCCTACGAAGTCGGTCACGTCGATGGTGCGCGACTTCTGGGGTTCCGCGGCTTCCAGCTCCTCCGGGGTCACCATCACGTACTCCCCCGCACCCAGGTCGAAGCCCTTCACGATGTCGCGGTACTCGACCTCCTCGCCCGTGCGCTCGTTAACGTGCCTGTTGCGGACACGGTCGGCGGTGCCGGCTTGCAACTGGTTGAAGTGGACGGTCTTGTCTTCGGTGGCCGAGTACAGCCCGACCGGCACGCTCACCAGACCGAAGCTGAGCGAGCCCGTCCAGATAGCACGCGCCATGGGCACCTCCCAGGTGACTCCACCAACATGTCCCCACGGAGCGTACCGGGCACTGTCCTGACCTGGGCTCGCGCGCGGTCCACCATCGCGACACACCCGCTTGGGACACTGGATCCGAAGGAGGTCGATCGTGCGCCGTAGCGAGATGCCCGTGCTCCAACCGGCCCTCGAACGTCCAGCCGCTGCTCGTGCGTTCGCCCGCCAGGCCGGGCTCGGCCTCGCCGGACTGGCACGAGGCGACCTCGTCGAGGGAAACCTCACCCTCCTCTTCGCCCTCAGCGCCTGGCTTCGCCTGGCCGGCATCGGAACCGTCCCCGCATGCTCGAGCCTGCTCGTGCTCCGCCGGGCCCTCGTCGAGGTCTCGGGCCTCGACAGAGAGAGCGAACCGGTCCCTCTGCTCGCCGGTGACTCCCGCTCAGCTCTGGTGGGCCTTGCGATCTACTTGCACGACCTCATCGGGCGTTCGGCAAGTCACGCGCACAGCTCCATGGTGACGATCGTCGAGGAGGCGCTCGAAATTCTGAAATAGCGTTGAGATCGTGCCCGTGCTCATCGGCACATCAGGATGGCAGTACCCACACTGGCGGGAGCGCTTTTACCCCACGGGTCTTCCCCAAGCGCGCTGGCTCGAGCATTACGCGGCTCGCTTCGCCACGGTCGAGCTGAACAGCGCCTTCTACCGGTTGCCCGAACCATCGACGTTCGAAGCTTGGAGGACGCGCACGCCCGAGGACTTCGTGATCGCGCTGAAGGCGAGCAGGTACATCACCCACATCAAGCGTCTGCGCGATCCCGTCGAGCCCGTCAGGCGGCTGCTCGAACGCGCCCGGGGTCTCCGATCCAAGTTGGGACCGGTACTCCTGCAGTTGCCGCCGAACTTGCGCGCCGACCTCGAGGCTCTCGAACAGGTCCTGGAGCAGTTTCCCGACGACGTGCGCGTAGCAGTGGAGCCTCGCCACGAATCGTGGTTCGAAGTGGACACGCCCACGGTGCTAATGCGCCACGGCGCCGCCCTCTGCCTGAGTGACAGCCCCGGGCGCAAGACGCCTCACTGGCGCACGACGTCTTGGGGGTACCTGCGGCTCCACGCCGGACGGGCGTACCCACAACCCTGCTACGGAAGGACCGCCCTGCGCTCATGGGCCGAGAGACTCGCCGCGATGTGGCCGAAGTCCGCGACCATCTACGTGTACTTCAACAACGACGAGTGCGGCTGCGCCATTCGCGACGCACGGCGATTTGCCGCCGCGGTCGAAAGAGCGGGGCTCAGCCCTTCACGAGTCCCACCTGCTCGCGACATCCGGATCGACTGAGGCGGCGGTTCCCCGAGACAGTATGCGGCGGCCCTCCCCTGAGCATGGACCTCGGCCGAGCCCGCGGTATCTCACAGCGCGTGAGTCTCGGTCCAAGCGAGAAGCCGCGAGATGGACCACGTGTTGACAACCCGGTCGTGGGGAACGTCTGCCTCCGCTGCTTGTTCGCAACCGTTGGCGAGCCACTCGAGCTGGCCAGGAGCATGGGAATCGCTGTCCACCGAGAACAGGCAACCAGCGTCCACCGCCTTTCGCAGAAGCGACGGTGGAGGATCCCGACGCTCGGGTCGCGAGTTGATCTCTACCGCCGTCCCTGTCCGGGAACACGCTTCGAAGACGGAGTCAGCGTCGAACTTGGACTCGGGACGGCCACGCCCCACCAGTATCCGGCCGGTGCAGTGCCCGAGGATGTCGGTGTGCGGGCTCTCGATCGCGGCGATCATCCGCTTCGTCATCGCGACCGGTTCCATCTTGAGCTTCGAGTGGATGCTCGCCACCACCACGTCGAGCCGGGCGAGAAGCTCCTCGTCTTGGTCGAGTGAACCGTCCTCGAGGACGTCGACTTCGATGCCCGTGAGGATCCGAAACGGGGCCATCTCGGAGTTCAGCTCGTTCACCACGTCGAGCTGACGCAAGAGACGCTCTCGATCGAGGCCGTGGGCAACCGTCAACCTGGGGCTGTGATCGGTGAGAGCGAGATACCTGTGACCGAGGTCACGAGCGGCCTCCGCCATCTCGTCGATGGGGCTGTCCCCGTCGGACCAGTCCGAGTGGCTGTGGCAGTCCCCCGCCAGCAACCCTCGCAGCTGCCCGGCGCGACCCTCGAGCTTCCAAGGCTTGCGGGCCTCTAGGGCACGCAGGTAAGAGGGCGCTTCTCCTTCCACCGCCTCGGCGATGACTCGCGCCGTCGTCTCGCCAACTCCGGGAAGCTGACGCAGTCCACGACTCGCCGTCAGCTGCCGCAACCTCTCGGGATCGAGGTCTGCGATCGCCGCTGCAGCTCGTCGGAACGCACGCACCTTGTACGATTCGGCTCCGTCGCGCTCGAGGAGGTAGGCGATCCGTCGCAACGCCTCGGCCGGTTGCATCGTCGTCAAGTTAACCGAGAGTGCCGGGAAGTACTCCGCGGAACCAACGCCACTCAGACGTGTCAACATCTGATCGTGGCCAAGAACGTCCCACCCGTCGAGATCGAGGTCGACGATCACAAGGTGAAGGTGTCCAACCCGGACAAGGTGTTCTTCTCGACGCGGGGGGAGACCAAGCTCGACCTGGTGCGCTACTACCTGGCGGTGGGACCCGGCGCGCTACGCGGGGTGCGGGAGCGACCGACCGTGCTCAAGCGCTATCCCGACGGCGCGCAAGGCCCCTTCTTCTACCAGAAGCGCGTTCCCGACAACCACCCTGACTGGATCGAGACGGTCACGGTCAGCTTTCCGAGCGGTCGCAGCGCCGCCGAGCTGTGCCCCGTCGACGTGGCCCACATCGTTTGGGCGGTCAACCTCGGATGTCTCGACCTCAACCCCTGGCCCGTTCGCCGAAGCGACGTCGATCATCCCGACGAACTGCGGATCGACCTGGACCCCCAGCCAGAGGTACCCTTTGACGCCGTGCGGGTCACAGCGCTCGAAGCCCGCCTCGTGCTCGACGATCACCACATGGCCGGTTTCCCCAAGACCTCGGGGTCGCGCGGGATGCACGTGAACGTCCCCATAGAACCTCGCTGGGGCTTCACCGACGTGCGCCGTGCCGCGCTCGCCCTTGCGCGCGAAATAGAGCGCCGTATGCCCGACATCGCCACCTCTGCATGGTGGAAGGAGCAACGCGGACCGCGCGTGTTCATCGACTACAACCAGAACGCTCGGGACCGCACCGTGGCCTCCGCATACTCGGTGCGCGCGAACCCAGAGGGGCGCGTCTCGTGCCCCCTCGAATGGGACGAGGTTCTCGACGTTGATCCGCGCGACCTCACCATAGCCACGGTCCCCGCTCGCTTCGCCGAGCGCGGCGACCTCGCAGAGGGGATCGACAGCCACCGCTACGACCTCTCGCCGCTGCTCGAGCTCGCCCAACGCGACGAGAGCGAGGGTCATGGCGATGCACCGTGGCCACCACATTTCGCGAAGCAGCGTGGCGAGCCCCGGCGGGTGGCGCCGAGCCGGGCCCGGCCCGAGCCCGAATGATCGCTCCTCAGGCTCCGAAGACCGCCTCCAGCTCCTCGGGCACCACCGTCTCGAGCTGCGCGTAGGTACAGGTTTCGGGTCGCCGGTCCGGTCGCCAGCGACGGAAGGTGGTCGCGTGGCGAAAACGCCCGCCCTGGAGATGGTCGTAGGCGACCTCGCAGACGAGCTTCGGCGAAAGCGCCTCGAAGCTCAGGTCCTTGCCGGCGTTCCAGCGCGACGGAGCGCCTGGCTTTCTTGCGGCCGCGCCCGGCGCCTCCGCCTCGCCCCACCCCTCCCACGGATGCCCCTCGAGAGACTTCACCCGGTAGGGGGCTAGCACCTCCACCAGTTCGCGGCGCCGGGCCGCGGCGAACGAGGCGGCCACCCCCACGTGGTGGAGAGTCCCCGCGTCGTCGTAGAGACCGAGCAGCAGCGAGCCCACCGTCCCGCCCGACTTGTGCCAGCGGAAACCGGCCACGACACAGTCCGCTGTGCGCTCGTGCTTCACCTTCACCATCAGCCTCTCGCCCTCGCGGTAGGACAATGTGACTGACTTTGCGACTACCCCGTCGAGTCCCGCCCCCTCGAAACGAACGAACCAATCGCGCGCCACTTCGGGATCGGAGGTTGCAGGTGTGACGTGCACCGGCGGGCGCGCACCGGACAAGCATTGCTCGAGCAACCTGCGGCGTTCACTGAACGGAGTGTTACGCAGGTCGCGCTCGTCGAGAGCGAGGATGTCAAAGGCGACGAAAGAAGCCGGAGTTGTCGAGGCAAGCATGATGACACGTGACTCGGCCGGGTGGATGCGTTGTAGGAGAGCTTCGAAGTCGAGACCGCGCGTCCCGGCGATTACTATCTCGCCGTCGAGTACAACCCGCTCGGGCAGATGGATACGAAGCGGCTCGAGCAGCTCCGGGAAGTAGCGAGTGAGAGGACGCTCGTTGCGGCTGCCCAGCTCCACCTCGTTACCGTCGCGAAAGACGATACAGCGGAAGCCGTCCCACTTCGGCTCGTAGACGAGATCTCCACTGATCGGCAGCTCGCGAGCAAGCTTGGCCAGCATGGGGTCCACCGGGGGCATGACCGGCAAGTCCACCGCACCACGTTCTCATGTCCACGCCGACCGTGCATCCGCCATCGAAGAGGGAAGCCGCCATCGGGAAGGGAGGCAGCCCTTCGGAAGGGTCCTCAGACCTCGACGAGGCCAAACACCTCCCGTAGTGTGCCTGCGACATCGGCGATGGCAGTCGCCGCGCCATGAACCACACCGTTCATCTGCAAGAAGCCGTGGATCATTCCGTCGTAGCGCACAAGGCGGACATCTACTCCCGCGCCCCGGAGCCGCTCGGCGTAAACTTCACCCTCGTCGCGCAGCGGGTCGAACTCGGCAGTCACCACCAGCGCTGGCGGGAGCTCTGACAGGTTCTGCGCGTACAGAGGCGAGATATCTGGGTCCCGGCGGTCCCGGTCACCCAGATAGTGATCGGCAAACCAGTCCATCATCTCCGATGTCAGCAGGTACCCCTCCCCGTTCTCCTTGTGCGACGGATAGGAGTTCGCGAGGTCGGTTGGGGGATAGAGAAGCAGCTGAAAGATGATCGGGGGTCCGCCGGAATCCCGTGCCCTTCGACTGATGACTGCCGACATGTTGCCCCCGGCACTGTCTCCCGCCACGGCCAGACGGTCAGGGTCCGCTCCGAGCTCGCGAGCGTGCTTCGATACCCAAGCGGTGGCCGCCAGGCCGTCCTCCAGTCCGGCCGGGAACGGGTGCTCGGGAGCGAGCCGGTAGTCGACGCTCACCACCAGGGCGGGGACCTGTACGGCCAGCTGTTGGCACAGGGCGTCGTGGGTGTCGACGCTGCCGATCACCCATCCGCCGCCGTGGAGGAACACGACGACGGGGCGCATCTCGGTGCTGACGGGGCCGGCGGTGCTGACGGGGCCGGCGGTGCTGACGGGGGCAGCAGCGCCGGAGGGACGGTACACGCGCAAGGGGATCTCGCCCGCCGGTCCGGGGATGTGGCGATCCTGGACCACGGGCGGGTTCGACGGCACCGCTCCCATGGCAGCCATGGCCATGTAGGTGGTACGCACCTCTTCGGGGGTCATCTCCGACGGGGGCAAATGCTCGAGCTCCGCTATGCGCTCGAGGATCCTCTGCAGGACCGGGTCGATGGGCACGGACACCTCCAGTCTCGCCGGGCCGACCTTACGGCCCTGTGACATACGATGCGGCTCGTGGTCGCTCCGGCGCCAACCCAGGCGACCTCATCGACTGTCTCCTCACGTGGCTCAGCCCCCGGGTTCCCTCACACCTGTTCGGTTCTCCGAAGCCGCCGGTCAAGGTCGGACCTTCCGCCGCCGTGCAGGGCACCCCACACGTTGCGAAGGGCACCCCACACGTTGCGAAGGGCACCCCACACGTTGCGAAGGGCACCCCACGCGTTGTCCCATGATCGCAGCACGATTACAGGCACTTGCCGTCAGGTGTCGCTACCGCCCCCCACGTGTGAGCACGAGCCGCGGAACACCCGGTGGTTCGAAGCCGATCACCTGGCCGTAGAACGAGAGTTCGGCCTCGAGCGCCCGTTCGATCGTCTCTGAGCGCCTGAAGCCGTGCTGTTCCCCCTCGAACACGACGTACGCGTGCGCGATGCCTCTTCTCACCATTGCGTCGCGGAACATCTCGGCTTGCCTCGGCGTCACGATCTTGTCCTCGGTTCCCTGAAGGAGCAGGATCGGACAGTCGAGCTCGTCGACATGCGACAGAGGCGAGCGCTCCTCGTAGAGATGGCGGGCCTCGGGCCAAGGGCCGACGAGCAGGTCGATGTAGTGGGACTCGAAGTCGTGCGTGTCCTCCACGAGGCCCGTCAGGTCGGCCACCCCGTAATAGGACACGCCGCCAGCGAAGACGTCTGTACGAGTCAACGCGGCCAGCACAGTCCACCCACCCGCGCTTGCTCCACGGATCAGCAGACGCCGTGGATCCGCTTCGCCACGCTCTGCCAGGCTTCTTGCGACCGCGACCACATCCTCCACGTCGACGACGCCCCACTGGCCGCGCAGCCGGTTGCGATACTCGCGGCCGTAACCGGTCGAGCCCCCATAGTCGACACCCACCACGCCGATCCCGCGGCTGGTGAAGTAGGCGACCTGCAGGTCGAGCGCCGGTGAGATCTGACCGGTGGGTCCGCCGTGAACGAACACCACATACGGAGGCGCCGCTGTTTTAGGGCCGGTGAACTCAGGGTTCTTCGGTGTATACACGAAGGCGTGCACGTCGCGACCGCTTGGGTCGCGAAAGGTGTCCGGTCGTGCCACGGGCAGGTAACGGGGGTCAGGTGCCTCGTCGACGCTGCAGCGCAGGACCTCGAGGTTGCCGGTGCGCGTATCCAGGCTGACAACCGACGTCGGGGTCACGGGCCCGCCACCAACGACGGCCACGAGCCGGTCATGAACCGCCAACACAGGTTCGAAGTAGCTGAAGCGACCGGAAAGCTCGGGACTTGCTGGATGAACGGCGCGCGTTGCCGGGTCGAGCAAGCTCATCGTCCAGGTGCCTTTCGCGTGAACCATCACCACGCGCCCGTCACCTAGCACCCCATAGGTGGCCATGCCGAAGATCCACTGGGGCCTCCCGAGCTCCTCGGCACGCTCGCAGAGAGTTTCGACATCGCCGGTGAGCCCGACCTTGTAGAGGTTCCACCAGCCGTCTCGATCGGACACAGCGTACAGCGCGCCGTCGTCCGCCCACTCCGGCTGGAACACCGACTCCTCCTCGCCTCCCAGAAGGGTGCGGGGAACGCCGATGGAGCCGTCCGAACCGATCTCGCCCACCCGAAGCTCGGTCCCGTCCCAGGGCATCCGAGGATGGTCCCAGGTGAGCCACGACAAGTGCCGTCCGTCGGGGGACGGCCGGGGGTTGGACACGAAATGTCCGTCCACGACCAGCGTTCGAACAGCGAAGCTGCCATCGAGAGCGACGGCCACTATGTCGTGGGTCACGGCACGGCCATCTGCAGCACGCTCGCGCACGCACAGTACCTCCCGGCCGTCTCGGCCGAGAACGAGGTCCGCGTAACGCTCACCCTGAGGATCGACCGGCCGAGGTGTGAGAGGCCGCGGCTCGCCGGCGGCTCCCGGCTCGAGCAGATAGAGCCGTTGGTCGTCCCAGTTGGCGAACACCAGCCCGCCGTCGCCAACCGGGATCCATGCGCGACCGCCGTACTCGTGCACCCTGCTACGCGCGTTCCATCCCGGGGGCAGCACGTCAGCCCGGGCGCCGCCTTCGGCCCGGCGCACCACGACGTTCCGACCGCCTTGGCTCGGGCGTCCCTCCGACCAGTAGACACTCCCATCAGCGCCGAAGTGGACTTCGTTCAGGCGTACTCCGCCGCGCGCACTGGCACGAGCGCTAATCGGGGAACGCCAGACACCGTAGGGAGTTTCGATCATGGACCGCTACGACCCCACGAGGTCGTCGACGACCTTCTCCCAGCGTTCCTCTTCGTCGAGTGGCCGCAAGGAGCACCATGTAGATAGCAGGCCCAGGTTCACGTTGTAGAAGGGGTCGACCCGGAACCGCTCCCTGCCCCACTTGCTCACGAAATGCTTGGCATCGCCCGCCTGACCTGACGACCCACGGGTCACCGACTCGTGGTGGAGCATCTCGGCGTGCGGGGTGTAGAGGACGCGGTATCCAACATCGGACATGCGCATGCAGTAGTCCAGGTCGCTGTACGCCACATTGAACTCCTCGTCGAAACCGCCCATCTCCTCGAACACCGCCTTCCTGCTCATCATGCATGCTCCGGTTACCGCGCTGTACGGCCGGACGACAGCGTCCCAACCGAAGTAGCCATGCCGACCCGCAGGCATGCCGGAGAACACGTGACCGGCAATCCCTCCCATCCCCATTACCACACCCGCGTGCTGCATCACGCCGTCGGGAAAGACGAGGCGTGTGCCCACCGCCCCCACCTCTGGCAACTGCGCGAGCTCCACCAGAGCACGCAGCCACCCTTCCCTCGTCGCCTCGATGTCGTTGTTCATGAACAACAGCAGGTCGGCGTCAGACTCTCTGGCAACGAGGTTGTTGATGGCCGACCAGTTGAACGGCCCTGGGTACTCGATGACACGTGTTCCCAGTCGTTCGATACGTTCGCGAAGAGCACGCGTCTCGGGCTCGACGCTGCCGTTGTCGACGAGCACGATCTCGAAGTTGTCGTACCCGGGCGCGACCTCGAGTGACACCAAGCACTGCATGGTGAGCGACGCATGATCGCGAAAGGGAATTATGACAGTAACCGATGGGTTCCCGACAATCTTCCGGCGGACGTTGTACCAGCCTTGGAAAACCCCGTCCTCCACGGTCGCGCCGATGTCCCGTCGGTGCAGCGCATCCTCCAGGGCACGCCTGCTCGCCTCGTGAGCCCAGGGTTTCGCATTCTCGTCGCCCGCAGCAGAACCAGCGACCTTACGCCAGTGATAAAGGACCCTCGGAACGTGCACGACTCGGCGGGCGTGCTCGGTGACACGCAACATCACGTCGTAGTCCTGGCTCCCGTCGAACTCAGAACGGAACCCACCGACCTTGTCCAAGAGTTCACGCTTCACGACAAGCAGATGGCCCAGATACGGGAAGGTGAGCAGCAGGTCGGGCGCCCAATCGGTCTTGAAGTGCGGATCGAACCGACGGTCCTGCTCGTCGATCTTGTCGTCATCACTGTAGAGAACATCAGCATCGGGATGTACATCCAATGCCCTCGCTATCTCTGCGAGCGCCTCGGGTTCCAACGAGTCGTCGTGGTCGAGCAGGGCGACATAGTCACCTCTTGCGACGGCCAGAGCCGAATTGGTCGCCCGAGATATTCCGCCGTTGACTTCGTTGGCCACGACCCTCACGCGGTGATCCGCAGACGAGAGCTGAGCCAGTAAGGCCGTAACACGCTCATCGCCTGAAGCATCGTCGCATATACACAACTCCCAATTTCGATAGGTCTGCGCCTTGACGCTGTCGATGCATGCGCTCAGGTACCAAACCTCCGGCCGGTAAACAGGAACCACGACGCTGAGAAGCGGACCGCTCGTCGGCAAGTCGGCACTGGTGTCGGTCGTGCTCTCCTGCCGGCGTTCGGCGACCTCCGAGAGCCACGATCGGTATGCGATGGGGTCGCCTGACGCGTCAACGTCCCAGGCCAGGCGCGCCCGTTCGGGGGAGGGCTGCGCGAACAGCTCCACGAGGCGGTCGACCGACCATTGCAACGCACCGGTCATCATGAGGCCGGCTGTGGGTGGCGGCCTGTCACCGCCCCCGGCGAAGCCTCCGCGCGAGTTGGAAACGAGGGAGCTCTGCCCGTTCGGTTCAGGCTCGGTCCCCTTGTCGTGCTGCATGCAGCGGCCAACGTAGCATTCGCTGTTCGAATGTCCCGGTCCCCTTGCCAGGTCTCCAACGCAGAGCGGGAGAGGACGAAGCAGGCGCAGCGACGAAGAGCGACTCGCTGCGGCTCATGGCATGGCGTCTATCTCACCGTGGAGACGAAGCCTGGATCGTTGTTCGCTCACCGAAGCATGCAGTCGCTCATGCACGGGTCTTGGCCTTGCTCCTTGGGTGCTGCCGGCTCGTCGATCTGCCTATGGTCCGGTGCTCGAAAGCTGCGACACTGCGCCGATCGCGGCCGCCGCCGCCTGCTCGGTCGCCGACCTCACCGCCCTGGCCAGGCGAGCCAACGCAGGGACACTGCGTGGGTGCCTCAGCACGTAGCTGGCCACCGCCCTGGCGCGGGGCGTACCGTCCTGGCTGGTCAGGTGCATGACCTCCTCGTTCACGCTGTCGTCGGTAGCGCGGTCGCTGACCACCCGAAAGACCGACCAGGGGATGTTGCGGCGTTCACAGACCTCGGCAATGGCGGCCGTCTCCATGTCCAACGACACCACCCCCTTGGCCCGCAGGCAGTCGATCACTTCGAGGTCCGTGATGAACACGTTGCTGGTCCACATCTTGCCGCTCGGTTCGCCCTCACCGAGCCGATCCGGCCGGTACTCGGCTCCCGTGGTGCCGTCGACAACGACCTCGGGCACGACGAGCGTGCCGATCGGTGTCTCGTCGTCAACGGCACCTGTGATACCGACCACCACGACGCGCCCGACGTCGACCACTTCCATGAGACACTCGAGCCCTCTAGTCGCCAGCACGGGGCCGATACCCGTCACGATGGCCACCACCGCTCGCTCGCCGAGGAAGCCCGCGTGGATATCGAGCGATTCGACACGGGTCTTCTCTAAAGACAGCTCGCGTCTGAGCGCAGTGAGCTCCATCGGCATCGCGCAGACAAAGGCGAGCGAACCCGGAACCGAAGCGTCTCCGAGGCAAGGAGTCATGGGATCCACCCAGCAATCCTTCGGCTAGTACCTCCGCGTCGCCCTGGAGGGCTGATGCGCTCTTGCCCGGCTCGGAAACGGTGATCTCGAACACCGGACATCGGCTGAGCCTAGGTGTCTCAGACCCGCTCAGACGGCTGTGTAAAGCAACCTGGGCTCCGGGCCGATATCAACTGACATGAACAGCGTGATCGTCCTCGTCACGGGCAGCCAATACATGCTTGGGAACGACGGCGAGGCGTACGGGATCTGGCCCGCCGGACGCGATGACGTCAAGCCGATGCGGTCCTTTCCCAATAGCGAGGCCGGGCTGGCCCGTGCCTTGCATCAGTTCGCAAAGCTCGAACCCACCGTAGACCCCAAAGACGTCGCCCACCTGAGGGAAGCGGCTCGTGCCGCTCCGGTGCAGTTCCGTCTCGACAGCGAGGCCGGCCAAGAGCCCCTGGCCCCGATGGCCACGGAGCCACACAAGGAAAAGAGAGCACCCAAGTCGAGAAGGCGAAGGCACCGCCGCTATTTCGACGATCCAGACCCCGATGCCATGACCCTTGGTGACTGGCAACTCTGCAGGGGGTACGACCCCAAGACGCGCACCTACGTGGCGCAGGGACGACAGGGCAAATCGGTGACTTGAGTGAGCAAATCACGTGAACAAACCGCGGACAGAACCTCGATGGGTTGTCGGCCGTCGCAAGCGCATAGACCCACGACCGCATGTACCTTGTCGGTTTGGCCGCAGACCGAAACGGACGAGGTCTGCCCACGGACCTCCCGCAAGGTGCTCAGACGTATCACGGCGCATGACTCCCCGAGCCGCGGGTATCGCCACAGAGTAAATCAAGCGTTCGGGGGTGCGTAAAGCGCCCAAGTGAAATGGAACATAGCGACGCCACGCGGGTAGGTGTGGTCGGCGAATGCGATCACCCGGTTCCGCTGACTCGGGTCACGTAGTTCGCGCCGAGGTGACATCACGCGCCAACTGGGCGAGAGCCTCGCGCTGGGACCGGTGGCTCTCCTGCTCCGCCATGCTCGAGCTAAGGAGCGCTTCTGCGTTTGTGGCAGCGGAGAGGATCGTCTCTTCGGCCTCCTCGACCTCGGTCCGCATCGCTGCTTCGAAGCGGAGCCGGACCTGGTCGAGCCGCTGACTCAGGTCCCAGCGAGCGCGCCCAGCGTGCTTGTCGAACTCTTGGGCGAGCTGGCGACGGGCGCGCTCAAGCGCGCGGCGCCGGTACAGAGGCAACGGCAATGCCAGACGTAGGAAACGGGTGAGCCCGCCCCCAAGCCCTTCGACGTGCACGAAGAAGTAGAAGAACCTTTCTCGCTCCTCGGCGACGGCGGGTACTGTCACGTCAGGCAGGTGCACATCGAAGAGACCGGCCGCGGCTTGGCGCACCGAGTCGACACGTGTTTGAGTTCGCGACCTGAAATCTTTGGCGAGTTCCTGCCACGCGTTATCGGCTCGTTCCGCCTCGGCTTGGCGCAGCTCTTCGAAGCCTTCGCGCACGCAGCGCTCGACCTCCTCGTGGAGCACGTCCTCGAGGTGTCGCTTGGCTGCAGCAGCCGCCCTGGCCTGGAGTCGAGGCGCGAAGCGTGCTGGGGCCGCCTCGGCGTGAGCAGCGAGCCGTTCGGCGACATGCCCTCTGAGCGCTCCTACCGCGTACTCGAGAAGTACCTGGTCCTCTGCTTGTGCCCGACGCTCGCGGTCGGCTGCGGAGCGAAATGCCTCGACGCGTTCGCGAAGTGTCTCCAGCCCGAGCTCAGAGGCGGCCGTTTCGAGCATGACCGAATCCTGCAGTTCGTTACCGAGTCGTGTGAGTTCTCTGCTTGCCGCGTCAATACGGGCCCCGATCAACTCATCTCGGACGAAGGACTCCAGCGCAGCGCGGAACGCCGCGAACTCGCCGGCATCGACTCCCGGAGCCTTGCCTTCGAGGATCGCATCCAGGGCCCGCCTGGCCGAGAGGAAGAACACCTCGCTGTGCAACCCGAGTACGTCTCTCACCTGGGTTTCCATGAAGTGCCGCACCTCGGCGGTCTCGGACCTCGATAGGTGGTCGACTTTGTTCACGACTACGAAGCTCCGAGTCCCGCGTTCTTCAAGGAGGCCCAGCAACTCCCTTTCGTCCTCGGAGACGGGGCTGTCGACAGAGAGCACGACGATCGCCCCATCGGCGTCCTTCAGTGCTTCGAGAGCGGCCTCCGTGTTGTGTTCGTGAACCGAGGCGGTGCCCGGGGTGTCCACGAGAACTACCCCGGGTTGGAGCAGCGCGGCGTCGATCGAGACCTCCACTCGGGAGACCTCGAGGTAATTGCCCGGGTTCTTCGGCTCGGTCACGAAGTCGGCGATGTCATCGAGCGGTACCGCCTCGCCGTGCCCGTCAAAGTGCATGACGACGGCCCCGGAAGAGCCGTAGTGGACCTCTGTGGCAACCACAGTGAGAGGTACCACGCCACTGGGAAGGAGAACCCGTTCGACAAGGGCGTTCGTAAGGGTTGACTTTCCCCGCTTGAACTCTCCGAGCACCGCGAGATGGAAGGCTCTTGCGCCCAGCCGCTCGGCCAGGCGTTTGGCGCGCGCCGCCAGGGTTGCTCGTTCTTCGCCGAGGTCCGCCAGTCTCTCAGCGGCCTCTCTCATGGACTCGAACGCATCGTTCACGGCTCTGCTCCGGTCGGAGGAGCCATCAGCCCACTAGCGGGCGCTTCGGCCGCAGGTCGTCGGCCCCGGTGGGTTCCATCACCAGGCGGGCTTTCACCCGCACCTCAAGATTATCGGGGTGCGGCGACATCCCCTTGGTGCACTGCCAACGGCCGGTAGTGGGTGGGCCAGCTTCGCCGAGGTGAAGTGCTCGGACTCCAGCGCCGGCACGTGGACATACTGCATGCCACCATCCGCGTCGAACGGGCCTGGTCGGCGTCGATGGGGAAGGCGCCCATCCTCGGACCGCCGCGACCGGGCGATAGCCGGAGGCACTGTCGGACATGGCACCCAAGGCAGGCGTGGTGCCGATTCACCCGCGCGATGGACGCGCGATGGACACTTCCTGAACGTGATCAGCCGGGCCAAACACCTCGGCTGTGTGAGGCTGGTGTGAGGCTGGTGTGAGGCTGGTGCGGTTTCTGTGAGGCCTCGGTACCCGGGCGACTAAGCGGCTCCGGCTCCTGTGCGACAGGGGGTCTGAGGTTCTAGGCCGCATTGATGCGGTCCGGTCTACCACCGGGGTTTCCGAGTGCACCGTGCTCCTTTCGTTTGTCGTGCCGGATGGCGTGGGTTCTGA
>JBEKJK010000022.1:0-39078 GCA_050011255.1 Acidimicrobiales bacterium | reverse complement strand
CGTCGTAGAGGGTGACGGTCGCGCTGGCCTGGCCCGAGGAGTTGAAGCTCAGGCCGCTCTCCCCGGTGGTGCACGACGCCGTCGGCACCGGGTAGAGCGGGGCGGTGCTGCTCGGGGACGGGCTGGAGGACGGGCCGGAGAACGTCACGCACTCGGTACCCGAGGTCCAGCCGCTCGCCGGGTTGTCCCAGGCGTCGACGGCGGTGATGGTCTCGTTGAAGAAGGAGCCAGCGGTCTGGGTACCGGGGTTGGGCACGGTGAAGGAGTTCAGCCCGGCGGCACTCACGGTGAAGCTGCCCGTGGAGCCCGTCTTGCCGGACGGGGAGGTCACCGAGGTCACAGTCAAGGAGGTCGACTGGGCGTCGTAGAGGGTGACGGTCGCGCTGGCCTGGCCCGAGGAGTTGAAGCTCAGGCCGCTCTCCCCGGTGGTGCACGACGCCGTCGGCACCGGGTAGAGCGGGGCGGTGCTGCTCGGGGACGGGCTGGAAGACGGGCCGGAGAACGTCACGCACTCGGTACCCGAGGTCCAGCCGCTCGCCGGGTTGTCCCAGGCGTCGACGGCGGTGATGGTCTCGTTGAAGAAGGTGCCAGCAGTCTGCGTCGACGGTGTCGGCACCTTGAAGGAGTTCAAGGTGCTCGCGCTCACGGTGAAGCTACCGGACGAGCCGGTCTCCCCCGCTGGAGTCGTGACCGAAGTAACCGTCAAGCTGGTCGACTGAGCGTCATAGAGGGTGATCGTTGCTGTGACCTGGCCCGAGCCGTCGAAGTTCAGGGCGGAGTTGCCTGTGCCACAGGAGCCAGCACTCGGGTAGCTCGGGGTGCTACTGCTCGGTGCCGGGCTGCTGGAGGGGCCACTGAACCTCACACAGTTGTTGACCGAGGTCCAGCCGCTCGCAGCGTTGTCATAGGCGTCGAGGGCGGTGATGGTCTCGTTGAAGAAGGAGCCAGCAGTCTGCGTCGACGGCGTGGGCACCTTGAAGGAGTTCAGCGCGGCGGCAATCACCGTGAGGCTCGCCGTTCCGGTCTTGCCACTCGGGTTGTCGGTGACCGTGAACAGGGGGTTCTCGGCGTCATAGAGCGTGATGTTGGCCGCGTTGACCCCGGTGGATACGCCACTGACGAAGGTGACGGCAGAGCCACTCGTGCAGCTTCCCTTTGCCGGATAGCTCGGGGCTGTGCTGCTCGGTGCCGGGCTGTTGGATGGACCACTGAACGTCACGCACTGGGTACCGGTGTAAGCGGTGTAGGTGTTGCTGAACTGGTCCAGCGCGGTGATCGTCACGTTGAACTGGGTGCCCGCCGTGGGCGTGAAGGTGGAAGGGACGACCGAGAACGAGTTGAGCACCGAGGCGTTGACCGTGACGTCACTACTCGCCGTGCTGGTGGCCGTCCAGGTGTTGTAAACGGCGGTCACCTTGTAGGTGTAGGTCCCCGATGCGACAGAGGTGTCGTTACAGGACGTCGGCGTCGCCGCGAGAAGCGAGGTCGGCGAGGAGCCGCAGGCGTAGCCCCCCGTCCCCGAGTACCCCGAGGCAACCGCCCGGGTCACGTAGTAGCCGAATGTCCCTGATCCGGGGGGTGTGACCCCCGTCCAGGACACTGCCACCGTGGTACCGGTGGCAGTTCCACTCACACCGGTCGGCGCGCTCAGTGAGCTGACTGACGCCACGCCTGACCCCGATCCTGTGGCCGTGAAGTACGCCCACGCCGCGATGGCAAGCCCGATCCCGCCGAGCACAGCTACAAGCACGATGACGAGAGAATGACCCTTCGTGCTGTGCGCGCCGCGACGCTTAACGATGTGGTCACCGTGCGTCATGGAGTGGGCACCGCGCCTCATGGCGAGACCACCGTGCAGTTGGTGACGGTGTCGTGGTAGTAGGCGGCTGTCGTGCCCTTCCACGAGGACGGCGGCTTGGGCAGGTGACAGGTGTTCGTGCGGTGTGCCGCACCGTTATAGGTGTTGTAGGTGCCCGACCCGAGGTAGATGGTCTCGTTGCCCGAGCCCCCGGTGATGGTGTCGTTGCTGCCTGGGCTCTGGATGGTGACGGTGTCGGTACCCGAGCCGAGGGTGACGGTGTTGTATGACCCGGTCCCGATGGTGACGGTGTCGGTACCGTTACCTACCGTGATCGAGTTGTGAGAGCCATTGCCCACCGTGACCGAGTCCGTGCCGTTTCCGGCCTCGATTCCATTCGATCCGTTGCCCACGAAGACCTCGTCGTTTCCGTTGCCCAGGCCGACAGTGTTGTCGCCGTTCCCGGCCATGACAGCGTCGTTGCTGTTGCCGTCGATGAGGAGGTTGTCGCCGTTCCCGGCCCAGATGCAGTCATTTCCGTTTCCACCAATAACCAGGAAGTCCCCGCCGAAGGCGTAGATGAAGCTGTTGCCGGGTGTGCCGAGGATGATCGGGAAGCCGGGGTTGCCGATGATGAAGTTGGAAAAGCTGCCGGTGCAGATCGACGGCGGGGCTATGACCACCTGGGTGATGACCGGCGAGGTGCTGGCGGCGAAGCTCCCACCCCCGCCGTAGACGGCGTAGAGGCTGTCTGTGCCAGCAGGCAAGGACGTGGTGGTGAGGCTCGCCTTGCCGGAAGAGTTCAACGTGCCGGTGCCGAGAAGGCTGTGGGTGCCAGAGGGAGTGCCCAGGTAGAAGCTCACGGTCCCTGACGGTGTCCCAGAGCCAGAGGACTTGGTCACCGTGGCAGAAAGAGTCACAGACTCACCGAGCAGCGACGGGTTCGGCGAAGAGGTGAGGGCCGTGGTGGTGGCTATAGGAGAGGTGACCACCTGGGTCACGATGTTGGAGGTGCTCGTGGCGAAGGTGCCCGAGAGGCCCTGGTAGACGGCCTCGACATAGGTGTTTCCAGCCGGGAGGGTCGACGTGGAGTAGGTGGCCTTCCCTGAGCCGAGGGTGCCTGACCCGAGGAGGGTGCTGCACCCCCCGGTCGCAGAGGAGCACTTGTAGAAGTTCACGGTCCCGGTCGGGGTCGCCGACCCAGAAGTTGCGCTAACCGTGGCTGTGAAGGTCACAGACTGGCTCACCACTGACGGGTTGGGCGAAGAGGTGAGGGCTGTGGTGGTGGAGATGAGGGTCACCACCTGGGTGACGATGTTCGAGGTGCTCGTGGCGAAGGTGCCTGAGACGCCCTGGTAAACGGCCTCAACGTAGGTGTTGCCCAGTGCCAGGCTCGAAGTGGAGTAGGTGGCCTTCCCCGAGCTGAGGGTCCCTGACCCAAGCAGCGTGGGTGAGCTGCAGCTAGTCGCCGAGGCGCACTTGTAGAACTTCACCGTCCCGCTCGGGACAGAAGACCCGGAGGTCGGGCTCACCGTGGCCCTGAAGGTCACCGACTGACCCACCACAGAGGGGTTGGACGAAGACGTCAGGGCAGTGGTGGTGGAGATGAGGGTCACCACCTGGGTGACGATGTTCGAGGTGCTTCCTCCGAAGGTGCCTGAGACGCCCTGGTAAACGGCCTCGACATAGGTGTCGCCGAGCGGAAGAGCAGTAGTCGAGTAGGTGGCCTTCCCCGAGCTGAGAGTCCCTGACCCAAGCAAGGTCGTCGAGCTGCAGGCCGCAGTCGGGCACGAGTAGAACTTCACGGTCCCGGTCGGGGTGGAAGACCCAGAGGTCGGGCTCACCGTGGCCGTGAAGGTCACCGACTGACCCACCACTGACGGGTTCGGCGAAGAGGTCAGGGCTGTGGTGGTGGAGACGCTGCCCACGACCTGCTTGACGATGTTGGAGGTACTGGCGTTGAAGCTGCCCGAAACACCCTGGTAGATCGCCTCGACATAAGTAGTCCCCACTGGCAGGCTCGACGTGGAGTAGGTGGCCTTCCCAGAGCTGAGCGTCCCTGACCCGAGCAAGGTCGTCGAGCTGCAGGCCACAGTCGGGCACGAGTAGAAGTTCACAGTCCCCGTCGGGGTGGAAGACCCAGAGGTCGCGCTGACCGTGGCCGTGAAGGTCACAGACCCACCGAACACCGACGGGTTCGGAGTCGAGCTGAGGACCGTCTTGGTCGAGACGAGTGAAGAGGTCACGACCTGCGTGACGATGTTGGATGTGCTGACAGAGAAGTTGGTGGAGGTTCCCTGGTAGACGGCCTCCACGTAGGTGGTCCCTGTCGGCAGGCTCGACGTGGAGTAGGTGGTCTGTCCGTTGGAGGCGACCGTCCCTGACCCGAGCAAGGTGGTGCAACCTCCCGTCGACGACGTGCAGGAGTAGAAGTTCACGCTCCCGGTGAGACCGCTCGGGTCGACACTGGCGTTGGAGGCCGTGACCGTGGCCGTGAAGGTGACCGAAGTCCCCGAGGTGGAGGGGTTCGGCGCAGAAGTGAGGCTCGTTGTCGTCGAATCCGTGTAGCTGGCAGTGCCGGTGTAGGTGAAGTTGAAAGTCTGGCCAGCACAGTTCTCGGTGGTGGAAGCGGTGTTGCTCTGGTTGGTGTGGGTCTCGTAGAGCGAGATGGGCACCGACATGGCGTTCGTTCCGTCCACCAAGCCGACCTTGCCGGGCACGACGAGGCCGACGGGGGCCGCTAGGGGCGGAGGCTGCGTAGGGGAATACGTCGTCTCGCTGTAGTCGAGGTTCGAGGTCGCGCACCCAGACGGTGGCGTCACGGCACTGATGCTCATGGAGGTCACCGTGATGGGGACGGTCAGCGGGTTGTCCACGTTGTACCAGAGGTAGCGCTGTATTCCAGGAGCGAGGAGGGCGGCGATTTGGCTGGTCGAGGAGCTGCTGATCGTGCTTGTGATCATGAAGCCCGTGCCCGACGTCAGCTCGAACTTCGGTGTGCTCGGATGCCGCACCACGAGACCCGAGACAGCGAAGGTGAGGGCAGCAACAACCAGGGCGACCACACTGGTCACCCCCACTGTTCTCACTCGCCTGAACCTCGTCACTTCATCGACTCCCTAAACCCACCACAAGGCGAGACCACCGACCAGCCTCAGGGACGCGTTCTTCCTGAAGTTTGTCGCTGTCCTCACCGAATGGCGGAACTGCCAACGATCCGTCACGCCAACGCCCTTCGCCAACGCCGAGCCATTTTTCGCGTAACAACCGGCCGGTTGGCCGGGCCACGAACCGAGGAGTCCGCGACCCGGCCTTCCAACCGAGTTGATCTAGGTGGATAGGTGGGTCGCAGCCCACCTCCACCAGCTAAGTCACGTCAGGTCGACGAGAAGGAGACGTAGATCGACGCGTTCTGGCACGCGGTCTGGGGTCCACCACTCTCGTTCAGGGTGAGCGTCAAGCCAGTCGAGGTGTCGTCGACCGGAGTTCCGATGGCAACCTCCTGGCCCACCGTCGACACGCCACTGCTCGGGTCGAAGCTGAACCAAGCGGCCTGGCATCCGGCAATCGGCGTGGTGCCGTTGCTGGTGACATCTTGTTCTGTGGCAATGCTCGGGTTCGCGGCCGTGGGGAGGCTGGCCGTGACCGTGTCGACGTACGAGTTAGCCACGCTGGCGGTCAATGTGAAGTTGACGGCCTGCGGACCAGCACCCGGTGCCAGACCGGTGATCCCGTCACCACTAATGGAGATGGTCCCTGCCGTCGCCGTCGCCGCTGTACCACTACCGGTCCCGGACGAGGTGAAGTACGCCAGGGCTGCCCCGGCGATACCTAGGGTCAGACCAACGGCAACGCCGATGGTCACGACCTTTCTGTTCATGAAGCGCTTCATTGTGATGCTCCTTTGGTTTCTGTGGTTACTCGACAAGGGCGTCGGGTTCGCCACTCGCTCCCCAAAGGTCCGGCGACCAAACTCGACCCCTGGATCGTCACGTCGCCCCTACTGCTGGGGTCCTCCGCCTCGGAGTCCCCGTTTGTGCGGAACAGGCGGGGCGGGTACTCAGCCCCGCCTGCCAGAACCGCAACACCTCGGCCCGACCGGACCCCGAGAAGTCCCGTCGAGCACGACCGCCTTAGAAAGTTCGTCTGCCCTCACTTTCGATGAAGAACCGCTTCAACGAGGGTCCCCTGGTCGATCGGAATGTCGAGGGTTTTGGAAGCCTCTTAGGAGCGCGCCAACACTTCCCGGTGCGCCTGAGGACCCCTCCGCCCTCACCGCAAACTGCGGATCGGATTCAACTCTGGGCCACCGATCTCACTGACGCGCCAACCACTTCTCAACTAATCCCCAACTAACGCGAGTCGCCAAACATGCTGGCCACCGGGCCTCTTACCTCTGTATGGCGGTCCAGGAGCCCAGAGGTGGCGATGTTGACAGAATGTTGAGATGCCATAGACGGGCTAGTGGTTCCGATCGGCCACCATTCTCCATGTGGCTACGAGCACCAGGGTGCCCGGGCGCCCTGGCACATTAGGCGGGAGCCCTCTCTCGAACACCCGATTCTCCGCGCTGATCGGTGGTACGGCCGTGGCGGGTGCAGCTACAGCGCGCCTGCCCGCGCCCTGGTCGAGCTCGTCCTCGAGGCGTCATCCAGGCAGCTCGAAGCCAAGGCAGCAGCGATGAGGCACCGAAGGACCTCGGGCCGCCGAGGCCAGGCAGTCGCCAACAGCGCCGCCGCACAGTCGCTGGCAAGCGACGAGCCGACGTCCGAGAGCACGGCACCATGGTCGCGCGCCCTGCTCGGTGAGCTGCTCGTGGGGGCACAGCTGATCACCCACGCCCAGCTGGCAGAGGCCCTTCTCCAGCAGTCCTCGTCGGGCAAACGGATCGGCACGCTCTTGGTCGAGCTCGGCGCGATCACCGAGCTGGGTCTCGCCCAGGTTTTATCGGAACAGCTCGACATCCCCCTCGTCGACCTCTCCCAGACCACCCCGACCCCCGAAGCCGTCGAAGTCTTGCCTGAGACGGTGGCCCGCGCCCATTTGGCCGTGCCCATCACCCTCGACGAGAACGCGGTGACGATCGCTGTGTCCGACCCGAGCCCGGACATGGCGAAGACCCTCACCAACGCCTCGGGCCACGTCGTACGCCTGGCTATCGCCCCGCGTTCTGACGTACAGCGCGCTATCGACTCCGCCTACCGGGCACTCGGGTACATCGAAAGACACGTCCAGGCCTTCGAGGCAACCGAGGCACCTCGACGGCCTGTGGAGACGACCGTCCAACAGGCGATCGCAGAGGACGCGCCCGTGGTGCAGGTCGTGAGCCTGATCATCACACAGGCCCTAAGAGACCGCGCTTCGGACATCCACATCGAACCCCAGGGCGGGCGTCTCAGGGTTCGATTTCGCATCGACGGGGCTCTGCACGACGCCGTCGAGCTGCCCGCCACCATGGCTGCGGCGCTCACCAGCCGCATCAAGATTCTGGCCGGCATGAACATCGTGGAGCGCCGGCGGCCCCAGGACGGACAGATCACCATGGAGATCGACGATCGCGAGATCGACATCAGGGTCTCCACGGTGTCCACCATCTGGGGCGAGTCCTGCGTGATGCGACTCCTCGATCGAAGCCGCTCGCTCTACGAGATGAGCGATCTCGGGATGCCTTCTGTGACCCACCAGTCGTTCGCCCACATCATCCGTGCGCCTTTCGGGATGATGCTGTGCGCCGGCCCGACCGGTAGCGGGAAGACCACGACCCTTTACGCCGCACTCAACGAAATCGACGAACCGCATCGTAACATCATGACGATCGAAGACCCCGTCGAGTACATCTTCCCGTCGATCAACCAGATCCAGACGAACGAGCAGGCAGGAATCACCTTTGCCACTGGGCTTAGCTCGATCCTGCGCCAGGACCCCGACGTGATCCTCGTCGGCGAGATCCGCGACGTGGACACCGCCCGAGTGGCCGTCCAGTCGGCTCTCACCGGACACTTTGTGCTTTCCTCCCTGCACGCGACGGACTGCGCGGCCGCGCTTCACCGCTTCTTGGATATGGGCATCGAGTCGTTCCTGATCGCCTCCTCGGTCCTGGCGGTCGTGAGCCAGCGCCTTGTCCGCCGCATCTGCCAGACCTGCAAGGTGCCGTACGAGCCCAAGGACGAAGAGATCGCCTTCTACGAAGGCAGTGGAGGCGAGTCCAAGGCCAAGTTCTGGCAGGGCGAGGGCTGCAACTTCTGTGCAGGAACCGGTTACCGGGAGCGCATCGGCGTGTTCGAGCTGATGCGAATCACCCCGGAGATCAAGAGGCTCGTCGTGGGGTGGGCCACCCAAGAGGAGCTCCAGCGGATGGCGGTGTCCCAGGGGATGCGCACGCTGCGCGACGAAGCCGTCCGCCTTATCTCTGAGGACACCACGACGATCTCCGAAGTGGTCCGTTCCATCTACGCCGCGTGATCGAAGGATAGCGACCATGGCTAAGTACAAGTTCACCGCCGTCAGCCCCGACGGGACGACCATCTCAGGAATCGAGGACGCCCTCACAGCAAGCATGGCCCGGCGCGCTCTCATCGACAGGGAGCTGGCACCGGTAAAGGTCATCGAGAAGAAGAACCTTCTCAAGCTCGAGATCACCAAGAAGAAGATCTCGCGCCGCGAGCTCATGCACTTCTCGCGCCAGATGGCCGTGTTCATGCGCGCCGGCATCCCGGTGCTAGAGGCCCTCGAGGTGATGACCGAGGAGCTCGGGAACAAGGCCTTCTCGAGGATCTTCGCCGAGATGGCCGACTCGCTGCGATCGGGTGAGACTTTCGCAGGCGCTGCGACCCTTCACCCCGAGGCTTTCCCATCTTACTACTTGGGAATTCTTCGCTCGGCGGAGCTCACAGGCAACCTCGACATCGTCCTCGACCAGCTCGCCGACTACATCGACCGCGACATCGAAGCGCGCCGGAAGGTGAGCGGGGCGCTCATGTACCCGGCGATCATCTTCTGCTTCGCCATCGTGGCTGTGGTGATCATCACCGGGTGGGTGCTCCCCCGGTTCAAGACGTTCTTCGCCTCGTTCCACGCGAAACTCCCGCTTCCCACCCGGATGCTGCTCGCGATCGCTAACTTCGTCACAAACGACTGGTACCTCCTTGCCGCGGTGGCAGCCGCCATCATCTTGATGGTCGTTCTCGGTACTGTTACCGACCGCGGCCGCGCGATCCGGGACAGGACCTTCCTGAAGGTGCCGGTCCTCGGCGACCTCATCCGAACCGCCATCCTCGAGCGTTTCTGTCGGATCCTCCACTCGATGGTGAGCACCGGCGTCCCACTGCCCGAAGCCCTCCAAGTCACGAGCGAGGCCACCACGAACACCGTCTACCAAAACGGTCTCTCCAACGCTCGCTCTGAAATGATGCGCGGAGAGGGACTGGCAGGCCCGCTCTCGGCGACCGGGCTCTTCCCTCCGGCGGCCCGCCACATGCTCCTAGTGGGCGAAAGCACAGGGACCATGGACGACCAGCTGGAATCGGCGGCGATCTACTTCGACCGGGAACTCGACTACAAGCTGAAGCGCTTCACCGCTCTCTTCGAGCCGGCCGTCATCACCCTCGTCGGCATCATAGTCGGCTTCGTGGCAATCGCCCTCATCTCGGCAATGTACGGGATCTACCGCCAGGTGCACATTACATGACCACCCGCGCAGATCTCAGAGTCATCTCTACCCAGGCGGACGAGGAGGTGTCGATATAGGCAAAGGCATCTCACCTCAACCTCGCAATTCAGCACGTCATCAACCGTGCTGGACTCGAATCCAGCAACAAGTAGAAGAAAGGAACTACTAGAACCATGTGGGAGAAAATGAAGGAAAAGAGGAACGAGGGGGGCTTCACCCTCATCGAGCTCCTCATCGTTATCGTCGTCCTGGCCATTCTGGCCGCGATTGTGGTGTTTGCGGTTGGAACCACGACGTCGAACGCGAAGCAGGCGGCATGCAATTCAGATGCCAAGAGCGTCGAGACAGCCGTTGAGGCCTACAAAGCCTCAGAACCTGGTTGGCCAAGCACATTTGCTGACCTGACCACCGTGACGAATGGCAAGGGGCCGTGGCTGCGCCAGGCGCCACCCGCCACTCTTGCGAACAACGGCTATGCCATCCTCGATTCCGGCTTTAGCACCGGCGTAGTAAACGTGCAAACGGCCGCTGGCACGATTGACTTCGATACTCAAACGTCATCCAACGGTTGCAACGCCATTCCGTAAGGTTGGCTGATCAGGAGTGACCGGTACGTGACGAGCCGGGGGTCGACCGGCCCCCGGCTCGTCTGCGCGCCTAATGAGCAAACCCCGGTCTCGTTCTCTGCTGACACCAGAACAACCCACCTCTACGTCGCCGCAGAACTCGCTGCCAACCGGTAGGCGGCAGTCGCCTCCAGCCAAACGCGTCATTGGCTACCTCGCGCAAGCCTCTGCGTCGTAGCCTACGCTTGCGTTGTATCAGGGATCCCCAGTAGGGCGTCCATCGCTATCAGAGGCGTCGCCGTGCCGAGGGGCTAGCTGCCCACTGGTGACACCGCCAATGCGCCATTACCCCCATCCCTCCACCCCCGCTGCAGTTCCTCATGTGATTCTCGAAGCCACGGCGCGAGACCGGCCCAGGTTAGGCGCGTGCTTCGACGACGAATCCCACCGATGCTGCCACCTCCATCCGCCGGCCGTAGGTGACCGCAGGTCGCAGGTCTGAGCCGATCGCACGCGCCGACACCAGATAGATGGACTCAAACGACCCGAAGACCACCCCGGCACCAAAATGCCTGCCTCGTCGAGTAGAGCGCGTCCACGTTGATCTGGTCGACCCGAACAAGTTGTCTTCGCGCCGTAGCACTTGAAATGTGCATGTTCGCGCAGCGCCGGAAATTACCTGACCATCTCCATCCGAAGGCCGAGGCTGTCCCATTCGGGGTCCTCGGGAAGGCGGTTGACCGCTCGCGAGATGATGCGCCTCGCCGTCCACAGACATGCGGCGGCATCGAGGAGGTGCGCTGGTCTGACCCTGGGAAGAGGCCTGTCGACAATCCGCTCCACGCCCGGGAACCGCTTTGTGAGCACCGCCCGGCGCTCTTCCAGCCCTGCTTGTGAGTGCTTGGAGAACTGCACGGGCTGATCCTCGTTCAGCTGGTAGAAGCTGAGCTCGGGATGGACCTCGAAGACCGTACGCTGCCAATAGGGAGCGATGTCCTTGTCGACCTCCGAGACACGCGCCAGTTGGCGCCAGCTGACAGGGCTCAGATGGCCACCGTTGGCGGCAGCAGCTTCTTTGAACGTGCTCTTGTTCAGTGCGGCTCGCGCCGGCGCCGAGACGATCGCACTCGACCTCGGCCGGCCGACGATGCGCCGGGCATCGCGATCGCAGTGCCGACCCCGTGGAGTCGGCTCATCCAGAAGGCCCACGGGAGCGAACAGCGCGATCACCTGGTACGCCGGCTTGTAGTCCAGAACATCGAGGAAGGACTTGAAGACCTGTGGGTCCTCGGGTGACATCGTGATCCCCTGGAGCTTCGCGGTCGCTGCCAACCAACCCGGAGGGCACGGCACTACGCCGGCTAGCAAACGGTACGGAAGCCGCGCCCCGCGCTGGGCCATGGTTGTCGGCACGAAGAGTCACCCTACCTAATCCGGCGGTTCACCCCAGTTGAGTCTTGCGCACCTGGTCTGCTTCCCGCGGCAATGCTAGATCGGGCTCAGTGGTTGGCCGTCTCGACGACCCAGCTGTCGATCAGCATTCCCGTCCCACAGGTCGAAAGGCCAGTCGTCGGAGAGCAATGATACGTCGTGTTGTCAGAGGAGTAGTCCTCGAACGTCACTTCCGCTTGAAGAACAGCATTACTGCTTGTGCACAAAGTCGACGTGCAGGCGTAAAAGTTCACCTCTCGCGTCAGGCCGTTCAGTGGATCGTACGCCTCCTGGGTACAGTCGACGCTCATACTGACGCCGTTGAGGGTGATGGAGCTCACAGAACCGGGAAGGCAATTCGTCGAACCAGCCGAGTACGGATTATCGGAGTAACGCACGTTCTGGACGGCTATTTCGGCAGCACCGTCGGCTGCGTACTCCAGGGAGCGCTGGCTCTTGAGGTTGTAGGTGTTCACAAGGGCCGTCCCGGTCATTTCGAGGAGGCCCAATAGGAGAAGGGACATCACCACCATGAAGACCAAGGCCAAGATCAGGGAGGCACCGTCTTCGCCGTGTTGGTGTCGAGTGGAAGGAGGCATCGGATATCGACTAGCTGGTCACGGTGAGCGTGAAGTTCTGGGTAGCGTTCGGGTTCACCCCGTTGGTGGCCGTGAAAGTCAACTTGTATGTGCCTTGGGTGCCGGCGGCCGGTGTACCCGACAACACCCCCGTTGCCGCGTTGAAGATGACTCCGCTCGGCAAGGACCCCGACTCCGAAAGGGTCGGGGTCGGGAACCCCGTGGAGGTCACGGTGAAGGTCTTAGAGTGGCCCACCCTGAAAGTCGTGGAAGGGGTGCTCGTGATGGCCGGCGCTTGATCAACGGTCAGGGTGAAGCTTTGGGTGGCTTTCGGGTTCACGCCGTTCGAAGCATTGAGGCACAGGGCATAGGTGCGGCCTGTGCCCGCTCCGGGGATGCCGGCCAGGGTGGCGGTGCCGTTGGAGTTGGCGGTAAATGTCACTCCGCTTGGCAACGTCGACGTGGTGCACCCGGTGAAGTCCGCGTTGGTGAACGTCGGAGCTGGGAAACCGGTAGTGGTCACGGTGAAGGTCCCTGCCGTTCCTACGGTGAAGGTTGTCTGGTTGACGCTCGTGATGACCGGCGCTTGATTGACGGTAAGAGTGAAGCTCTGGGTGGCGTTCGGGTTAACGCCGTTCGAAGCGTTGAGGCACAGGGTGTAGGTGCGGCCTGTGCCCGCTTCGGGGATGCCGGCCAGGGTGGCGGTGCCGTCGGAGTTGGCGGTAAATGTCACGCCGCTTGGCAACGTCGACGTGGTGCACCCGGTGAAGTCCGCGTTGGTGAGCGTGGGAGCTGGGAAACCGGTAGTGGTCACGGTGAAGGTCCCTGCCGTTCCTACGGTGAAGGTTGTCTGGTTGACGCTCGTGATGACCGGCGCTTGATCGACGGTAAGAGTGAAGAGCTGAGTGAAGGGGGGTCCCGCCGAGTTGGTAGCTGTGAAGGTTATGGGGTACGTACCCCCGGTGCCGGCAGCCGGTGTGCCTGACAACACCCCCGTTGCCGCGTTGAAGCTGACTCCGCTCGGCAAGGGCCCCGACTCCGAAAGGGTCGGGGTCGGGAACCCCGTGGAGGTCACGGTGAAGGTCCCTGCCGTGCCCACGGTGAACGTCGTTGAAGCGCTGCTGGTGATGACCGACGTCACGGTGCCCGGGTTCAATACGACGAAATCAAGAGTGTCGCTCACGTTATTGGGAGCGGCGGCAAGAAGCGTGATCCGCTGAACCCCGCTTTGGTCGGCCGTCGAGCACGGCGCGGGCGGCCAATCGAAGCCTGAACCGTTCCACCAACCGATCCGGCTGATGCCAATCGTGTAACCAGCCAGTGGTGATGACGTGGATACGGGGGTTCCTGATGAGATCGTGAAAGGGTCGGTAGACGTGGCCGAGACAGACGGATTACTCGTCTCACTCACCGTCACCTGGCCGCTGCTCGCCCCCGCAGGAACTGTGAAGGTGACCCCGACGTTGCCGTTCCCGTCAGTGGAAGCACCTGAGAGCACATCCGACGAGGGGATCGGGGACCCCATGGTGACCGTCAGCGGGGAATTCGCGTCGTACCCGGTACCAAAGACCGTCACCGCCGTGCCCACGGGACCACTCGTCGGACTGGGCATGCTCACGATGCGATAGCTGGTCGTGGTCGCGCAGTTCTTGAAAAGCGGGGCTGATGTCGGCGTCACCGGTTGCAGCTGTATGTCGTACTTGGCAGCTTCCGCGAAACTCTTCAACACGGTGTCGATGGCGGCCAAGCTGCGATGCTCGGCCGAACCCGTCAATGATGTGACGAGCGCACCGAGCAGCGGCACCACCGCGAGGGCGATGATGACCACCGCGATCAGCACCTCGATCAGCGTGTCGCCTCGTTCGGACCCCGATATGCCAACACCTTCGTGACGCCGGTCAGGGCCTTTCGCAGCCAGGCGAGCACGCGGAACGGCACGCCTCTGGTGCAGCGCGACTAACCGACGGTCGTGGTGCCGTTGCCGCTGCATGCGATGCTCTCTGCCACGACAGAACCAACCTTGAGAGAGGCGTTGCCCGTCCCTCCAACCTGTGCACCAGGCGCGTAGATCGCCCCATCAAACAGGTTGCCACTGCCGTTGCCCGAAAGACCTAGCGCTTGGTGGTCCCCACTCACCTGCCAGATGAGCAGGTCGGGCGCTGGCGCCGGCGGACTGCTCATCGGCTCGAGCGTCACTTTTCCATTCCCCGAGAGGTTGATCGAGCCACCGGTGACGTAGAAGAACACCCCGCCCGACGCGCTCGTGAGCGTGGCTTGACCGCTGAGCGAGATGCCGTTCTCAAGGACATAGGTGCCGCTTGCCAGTGTCACATTGGCCTGTCCCGAGAGGCTGAGCGTGTTCTGGTACACGCCCGGACCGTGATAATTGCCATCGGTGTAAACCGGTGGGCCCGTGGTGCTCGGTCCGACCAGGCTTTGGTACGGGTCAGGAATTGCAGGCCCGGAACTGGGGGTGCCGGAAGGGCTGTAAGTCGCGTTCCCAGAGGTGGAGATCGCATTCGACGGATTCGCCTGGTCCGCGGTGTAGATCTGAGTAGCCGTCAGGTCGGCGTTCCCGCTCAGGGTGGCGCTCCCGTTCCCAGTAGGGTTCATCGCCACCGTGCCGCTCACGTCGATCTGGCCGTTGCCTGAGCAGGTGAGGACGGGCGACGGCGACGCCGAGCCCAGCAGCACTAGCGGCGGCGGAGTGGGAGTCCCACCGCCCTCGACCCCCCCGCTCGCCGGCGTCCAGCTGCGAGGGGAAGCCAGCAGGTCGAAGTTGAACGCACTGGCGCTCTCCAGCGCCCCAAGGATAACGCTGGAGATACCCGCGGTCGCCGTCCAGCCCGCGGCTGCTTTGATCGCTTCTCCCGGCGGCGTGATCGCTGCTGTGACAGAACTGGGTGACAATCCGTGTGCCACGATGTCAGTCCCGGTCGGGGTGGGCGACCCATTGGTGCAAGCAATTCTAACGAGGTCGCCTGAGGTGGGGCCTTCCCAGTAGGACACGACTGTGTTGCCCACCGTCCCCGCCCAGGACAGACCGAGCACGAAAACCGTCCCGGAACCACATGGCGGGGGAGACGAAGCAGAAGCCGTCGTTGTGATTGAAGCGGCGCTCTGCACATCGCGGACATAGGAAGCTGACGTGATCTGGGTGCTCGAGGAGTCCGATACCTTGCCCGACACCCCGTTCGAGTCCTTCAAGCTCGTGATGATGGCGATACTGACGCCACCGATGACCAGCGGGAGGATGACGAGCACGATCATAAGCTCGATCAGGGTGAACCCCTCCTCGCCGTGAGCCCGCGCGCAACGCGAACACCAAGCCGAGCGGCTGGCCCCTCGCTCGACAACGGACCGGATACGTCGCCACAACATCAGCGCCGCCACTCCTCACACCGGACAGGGGTCTCCGGCCAACGGCGAGAACCACAGATGGCCACGGGGCCTCCTCCGCAAGGACCCGTCCGGCGTCGAAGCCGCAGGATCCGATCATGCCCATTGCAATCTTTTCTCGACATACTATGACTCCGCGGGCTTCTGGCCACCCACAGCGCGAGAAGCTCGCCCGAGACGACCGACTATCACGGCTAGACCGGCGCCACCCGAGGTGGCTCTGGCTCGGCCATCGGCCCTTGCCTGTGTCCCGGCGGCGGCGGACTGGCATGGGGACCTCCGGGTGCCCCGGAAGCGGCAGTCGTCTGGAGAGCGATCGCCTGGGGGGTGGGCATGGGCTTGGCGATTTCCTTCGGGTAAAGGCTCACCTTCAGCGCCGTTTCGTAGTCGATGACCCCTTTCGCCACCAGGGCGCTCAGGGCCATCTCGAGGGTCTGCATGCCTTCGGACTGGTGGGTCGTGATCACGTTTCGCAGTTGACGGGTCTTGCCCTCGCGTACGAGGTTCCGAACAGCGTGGTTCGCCATGAGCACCTCGTAGGCGGCGATCATGCCGCCGCCGATCCGAGGTAGCAGGCGCTGGTAGACGACACCCTCGAGAGTCGAGGCCAGCTGTACCTCGATCTGCTCGCGACGGTCGGAGGGGAACACGTCGACGATGCGGTCGAGCGCCTGGGCACTGTCGTTCGTGTGCAGGGTGGCGAACACCAGGTGGCCGGTCTCGGCGAAGGTGATAGCTGCTCCGATGCTCTCGAGGTCGCGCATCTCGCCTACGAGCAGGACGTCGGGGTCCTCGCGAAGCACCGAGCGAAGCGCCTTGTGGAACGACTCGGTGTCGGTGCCGACCTCTCGCTGGTTGACAACCGAGCGGTGGTTTCCGTGGACGTACTCGATCGGGTCCTCGATCGTGATGACGTGGCAGCGCCGGTGGGAGTTGATGTAGTCGATCATCGCGGCGAGCGTCGTGGACTTCCCCGACCCGGTCGGACCGGTCACGATCACAAAGCCCATCGGCAGGTTCACCAGCTGTTCGACGACGGGCGGGATGCCCAGAGAATCGAACCCGGGGATCTCGTAGGGGATGATCCGCATCGCAAGCGCGGCCGCCTCGCGCTGGTGGAAGGCGTTGCAGCGCAGGCGAGCCTGCTCCTTCCAGGAGAAGGCGAAGTCGATCTCGCGCTCGGCGACGAAGCGAGACACGAGCTCCTCGCCGAGAATGGTGTGCACCAGCCCCTCCACCGACGAAGGGGTCAGGAGCTCTGCCCCCTCTACGGGCCTCATCTCCCCGTCCACCCTGATGAGCGGTGGGGCGGACGCCGTGAGCAAGAGGTCAGTTCCCTTCGCAGCCCACACCTCCTCGAGCCACGGCTCGATGTCAACGATCCGTCTGCTACTGCCCGCCATGTAGCTGCTCCTCTTGATCCTCAGGGTGTCGGCGCCGGACTGGGGACGAGGGCCTCGGCAGCGGCCGTCCGGCAGGCGCTCACAACGTCGCCATTCTGCTCCACGGTCACCGCCGTCCACGGTCCGAAAGGACGCTCGGACGCTACACCGGCCACCACCAGGGGGGCACCCGCGTGCAGTGCGCAGACCACCCCGAACTCCGGCTGCGTGAGGGCGCTGATGGCTCGGGCGCGCACGGTGGCAACCACGTCGAAGCCGATTTCGAGCGGGCACGTGCGGCCCTCTATCAGTGCGTTGCACGGGAAGGTCGGCTCCCCCGGCTCGTGACAACGCAGCACCTGCCAGCCGGCAGCCTCGAGCTCGGTGGCCGACTGCTCTATCGCCCAGTCGTGTGTGCCCACGAGCAGGACCGTCGGCTCGTCGGGCCGAGCCTCCGCATTCTCGGAAACGCGCAGGCGTCCTCCACGGGCGCCGAACCTCCTAGAGACACCTAGTTCTGCCACCAGTTGAGTCTGACCCACGGGAGCCACTGGATGACCTACAGTCGATCAACGAATCCCCAACTCCCCCGGCTTGGCGGGTGGTCACCTTGTCCATCGCTCTCGCCAGGTCGCGCAGGCCCCTCACCGACTCATCCAGAACAGCCCAGGACACCCTCTTACCAGGCTGCCGGCTGACCAGGGTGACCGCTGACCGGTCCCGACTAAACTGAAAAGACATGAGCGCGTCTCATATGGCGGAAGGCGCTCGGTCAAGGTGACCCCGGACACGACGCACGCGCCCACTCGGAGTGGGGCGGACGCCCGTCAGCGCGGGCGGATCCTAATAGTCGATGACGACCCCGACCTCCGAAGCTTCGTCGTGCGCGTGCTCGAGGCCGAGGGTTACGTCGCCGACGAGGCCGCCACGAGCGCCGAGGTCACCGCCGCACTCGACGCTCGCTCGCCGGACCTCGTGATCCTCGACATCACGCTCGGTACCGAGGACGGTTTCGACGTCCTCGCCGCCCTGCGCAGGAAGAGCGACCTACCCGTGATCCTGCTCACAGCAAGGGGCAAGGAGATCGACCGGGTGCTCGGGCTCAAGCTCGGTGCCGACGACTACGTCGTAAAGCCCTTCTCTCCCGCCGAGCTCGCGGCAAGGGTGGGCACGGTGCTGCGACGCACCAGTGGCCCCCAACAGCCCACGGCCCCGGTGATCCAATTCGGGGAGCTCGAGATCAACCCCTCCGCACACGAGGTGAGGTTGTCGGGCGCCCTGGTGAAGATGACTGCCAAGGAATTCGGCCTTCTCGCGTTCCTCGCCGGCTCCCCACGCCAGGTCTTCACCCGCGGACAGCTCCTCTCCCACGTCTGGGACTCCTCTGCGGAGTGGCAGGACGCAGACACGGTCACCGAGTACGTCCGGCGCGTCCGAAAGAAGATCGAGGCCGATCCGAACGAGCCGAGGTGGATCCAGACCGTGCGAGGGGTCGGCTACCGCTTCGAGCCCTGATCGAAGCCGCCTGGCTGAGACCGTGGTTGGCCCTCCCCACGTGAGCCGGGGGTCGCGCCAAGACGGCGGCGCTCAAATGGGACTTGGCTCAGGACTTGGTGCAACGCTCCGGTCGAGGACGTGGCGTACCCGCCGCGCCAGCTGGTCGGGGGTGAACGGCTTGGCCAGCAGCTCGGCGTCCTCGGCCAGATCCTCGCGAACAGCTCGACCTCCTTGGAGGTGCCCGGACACGAACAGCACCGGAACCGACGGCCATCTCTCACTGAGCCGCCTCGAGAGCTCCACGCCGCTCATCTCGGGCATCACCACGTCCGTCACCAGCAGGTCGACCTGCTCGTCGAGCGAGCCCGCGACCTCGAGCGCCTCCGCGCCCCCGGAGGCTTCCATAACGCGATAGCCACGCCAGGTGAGCTCACGCGCGACCAGGCGGCGAAGCTCGTCATCGTCCTCCACCAGCAGGACCAGCTCGTGCCCGAAGTGCTCGGCCAGCTCCTCCTCGCCCTCGCGGGTCGTCTCGGCGTCCACAGCAGGGAACCACAACGTGAACGTGGTCCCCTGCCCTGGCGAGGTGTCCAGTGTGACGTTTCCCCCGGCCTGGGTCACCATGGCGTGCACCGCGGCCAGCCCGAGCCCGGTGCCGCTCGAGACGTCCTTGGTCGTGAAGAAGGGCTCGAAGCAGTGCTCGGCCGTCTGCGAGTCCATGCCCGTCCCGGTGTCCGACACCACGAGCGCCGCCCAGCGAGGATGGGTCGGGTGGCGCCCAGCGACCAGCTGGCTCTGTACGACCAGGCGCCCCCCCGCTGACATCGCGTCGCATGCGTTGATCGCCAGGTTGAGCACCGCCCGCTCGAGCTCCGCCGGGTCCACCACGATACGCACCGGCGACGAGGCGGGCACGTGCTCGAGCTCCACGCTCGCACCCAGCACGCGAAGCAGCATCGGGCGCATCTCCGCCACCAGCGTGTCGGGGTCGACCACCACCGGCGTTACCACCTGGCGAGGGCCGATCGCGAGTAGCTGGCTCGTGAGCGCCGCAGCGCGCCGGCCGGCGCGCTCTATGGCCTCCACTTCCTCTATCTGCGCACATATCTCTGCGTAGCGCTCCGTCACCATCCCTGCGCCCTGCCGGCGTCGCGCGTTCTGTGCCCTCTGTCCCGTTTGCTCTTCTAATTGCTCCAGCTGCGCCTCGTGCCCACTCGGCAAGGCGTCCGCTCTCATGCGGCGAAGGAGGACCTCGCTGCAGCCGAGGATCACCGTGAGCAGATTGTTGAAGTCGTGCGCCACAACCCCTGCCAGGCGGGCCATGGCCGCCAGCCGCTCGGCCTGTTGCGCCTGCTCCAACATCTGGCGCCTCTCGGTCACGTCCTCGACCACGACCAGGATCCCGGTCACCTCGGCCTCGTGCTCGCGAAGCGGCGCCGTCGAGACCGACAGGTCGAGCAGTTCCCCGTCCGAAAGACACGCTGCCACGTCGGCGCCGAGCGTCGACTCTCCCTGTTTCGTGCGCTCCCACAGCTGCGCCAGCACGGCTTCCGACACCTCGTCACGGGCGATGATCCGGCAAGGACCCCCGCCCGACACTTCCCATTCGAAGAGCACGCCCGCGGCCCGGTTCCACCAACGTGCGCACCCGTCGAGGTCGAGCTCGGCGATCGCGAGAGGAGACGAGTCGAGCACCGCCCGTAGGCGCTGCTCGTTGCTCCGGACGGCTTGGTAGAGGCGGGTGTTCTCCGCCGCGCGCCGTGACGCTGCCTTCTCCGCCTCGCGGCTCTCGTGCCACAGCAGGACCCGTTCGACCGTGATCGCCACGCGCTCGGCGACCCCTTTGCCGGTCTCCAAGTCCGAACGCCTGTACCCACGCCGTCCGGAGCCTGTGGCGAAGGTGAGTGCACCGAAGGAGACACCCCGGACCTGGACGGGCACGACGAACATCGACTCGATCCCCGACGCCGGGAGAGCCTCGAAATAGTCACCGAGAGGCGCCGGCTCACCGTCATGCGGTGCTCCCGAACGCTTGGTGCGCATGAAGACCTCGGGATGCCCGCTGGAGACGACCCTTTGCACGAGCACGTCGATCTCCAAACGGCTGTCCCTGCCGCGCAGACCGTCCCTCAGCACGCCAGGCATGCTCGATGCAGCCTCCTCGGTGCCCTCCTCGGAATGGCCCTCCGCCCCATCGGTGGGCACCTCGAGGTGGCTGTGATCGCGATCGACGACCCGTCGAAGCCTCCCGTCCTCACCGACTAGGTCGATCGCGAACCAGTCGGCGAAAGCCGGGACCACCAGATCGGCCAACTGCACCATCGCCTCGTCGTAGCCCTCCAATGCCTTGGCCAGCACGAAGCCGGTATTCGCCAGCAGGGCCACGTGGCGGCGGGAGTGTTCGGCCCCAAGCCTGCCCCGGCGTGCGGCCTCGTCCAGCCTGGCACGCTCGATTGAAGCTGCTGAGCGGTCAGCGACCAGCTGCAGCAATCGGAGATCCCGATCAGAGAATTGGTCTTGCCCACGTGCGCCGACCAGCACCACGCCCACGACCTTGCCACCCACCAGGAGCGGGGCCCCCAAGAGCGATGCGACGCGCCCTCCGAGGCAGGGTGCTTCCGTCCTTGCGACTCCGACATCGTTCACGATGACCGCCTCGGCGCGCTGGGCGACGACCCCGGCGACCCCGACTCCCATCGGGACGCTCTTGTTGGGACGCGCGAGGCCCTCGATCCCGTACCAGGCCCGCAGGGTGAGCTGGGTATCGTCCTCGGAGACCAGGTCGATGACCGCCACGTCGCCGTGGACTGCGCGCGTCACCCGCGTGAGCAGCCGGTCGAGCAGGTCGTCGAGCACAAGGAAGGACAGGGAAGGATCGGTCACCCGCTCGATGGAGCGCAACGCCTCGTCGGCGTCTCTCAGACCCTCGCGGATGCGAACCCCGGCGAGGTGGCCGAGGACCAGGATCACCCCCACCATCACCCCGGTCACGAGCGGGAACAGCCACGCGAGCGTGCGAGACGCGACCGTCGGCTGGTGCGGAGAGCCGGTGAGCTCGACGTACACCACGACCGAGACCACCGCCCAGGCCACCACCATGCAGAGCGCGATCAAGACCCGGTGGCGCCCCAGGTCGCGCTGGAGCAGCTTGTCCAGCTTCGAGCTCACGTCCTCGGCTTCGGCGGCTCGTTCGTCTCTGCGGCCGGCCACGTCACGTCCGCCTGCAGCCGGCTCACCCTCATCAGGCTCTCGCGCACCGCGCAGGTGGTCCATGACGTCCTGTGTGTCGGGCTGCGCGACCACCGGGCTGTCGCGTCCTCGTAAGGCAAGCGCGGGCTCTGATGCTTCACGGGCCACGCCGACCCCCCTCCTAAGCACACCCTCTGTGTTCGGCCTGCCTCACCCAGCAGTTTCTCAACGGAGGCGCAAGTCTACGGTGCCCGGGGAGCCAGCGTAAAGGAGAAGGCGATCGACCTCGCCTCAGCCTCGCCCCATACGGGAGTCCTTCGACCAGGCGTCCCTCACCAGGGGTGCCGACCAGCTGAGGTACCCGAAGCTCGACCGCCGCCGCAGGTGTGTCGAGGTCGATGCCCAGCGTGTCGGAGAAGGTGTCGGGCTCGGTGAGCAGCGACAGGTAGCTCGGGCTCAGGTGGTCGATGATGACCTGAGCTTCTTCGCGTTGCTCGGCGGCATACGACGCCAGGGTGAGCCCGGAGTAGCTGATCGACAGCGAGGTGAGCGGGGTGCCCGAGAAGACCGGGTTCTCCTTCACCGAGAGCACCATCTGTCGCGAACGCGCCTGCTCGGCGACCTGCTCGTAGAAGCTCAGGTACCTCGAGCTGTCGGGAGTGCTCAAGAGCAGGAGGGGGAACGATACATCGACCGTGACGCCTTTGACGCCGAGGGCTTTGAACGCCTCGAGCTCGGAGATGACGCCCGAGATCGCCTGGGGACCGAGGAGCCCAAGGCGCACTTGGTCGATCCATTGCCTGTGCCACACCTTGCAGTCCTTTAGTCCTTGTCGGAGGCGGTCTCAGAGAACAAAGTCTCCACTGAGCACACACGGTTCGGCCAACGTCGTCACGGTCCGTGGTCAGACCGAAACACTAAACGTGGGCATCGAAGTGGTCGATGCCTCTTCGCGTGAGTGGCGTTCGCGCCGGTACGAGAAACACCTCGCCCGGCCACCAATCATCCCAAGGACAACTCGCGCGCGACATGACCGACGACGACACTGCACGCACAGATCCCAAACCAGGCCCCGCGCCGGGCCCGCAGGTCACCGGTGAGGACACGGCCGGCGAGGACGCGGTCGACGCCACCCTCGCGACCGTGTTGGCGAGCCACCCCGAAGCCGTCTTCTTCGCTCACGACGCCAACGCGGCCACCGTGCCGATGCCCGATTCACTGGACCTGAACGGGCATGGCGTGATCGAAGGCCGCCGTTCAGCGCTCGACATGGTGGTGCCGCAGTACAGAGGCGTGGTGATCGACACTTGGGAGAAGGCGCGAAAGACCGGGGTCGCCAGTGCACACGTCAGGCTGGCGGCGGACCCCGACCGTGGCGTCATGCTGCACTTCTTGGACGCCCGGGCGCAGCACGGCGTCTACCTCGGCGCGTTCACCGCGGACGAACACGGCGAGCGACAACCAGGTGAGGAGGTGATAGCGCACACGACGCCGACCCGTAACCCACGCTTCGCCCGCGTGCGCAAGGACGGGCTCGCAATACTGATCGAGATCGACGAGGCCTTCACGCAGATCCTGGGTTGGAGGCCCGAAGAGGTACTGGGTCTTCGGCCGCTGGACATCATCCATCCCGACGACCAGACGCTGGCCGTCGACAGCTGGCTGAACATGCTGGGGTCGTCCGGACCGGCGCGCCGGGTCAGACTGCGGCACCTCCATCGCGACGGCTCTTGGGTCTGGATGGAGGTCACGAACCACAACCTGCTCGAGGACCCCGAGCATCAATGCGTCGTCGCAGAGATGGTGGACATCTCCGAGGAGATGGATACTCACGAGGCCCTTCGCGCGAGGGAGCAGCTACTCGACCGCTTGGCCGAGACGTTGCCACTCGGACTGCTGCAGGTCGACTCCGACTCCCGAGTGATCTACACGAACGACCACCTGCACTTGATACTCGGCTCCGCTCGGGCGAACACCGTCGAAGAGCAGCTCTCGACCGTCGTCGAAAAGGACCACCAGGTGGTCGACGAGGCGTTCACAGGGGTGCTCTCGCACGGTAACGACAGCGACATCGAGGTCCGCGTCCGCCCCCACGGCCCGCGCGACAGGGAGCTGCGCTACTGCAACTTGAACCTGCGAGCCCTCACGGACGCCTCCGGAGGCGTCACAGGGGCCATCGTGTGCGTGGCTGACGTCACCGAGAGCGCCCGCGCGCGTGACGAGCTGCGGGCACGTGCCACCTACGACGCGGTCACCCGTTGCTACAACCGTGCCTCGACGATGGCAGAGCTCGAGGCGATGCTCGCGCCGGACGGCATGGGCCAGCGCCCGGCGGTGATCTTCGTCGACCTCGACCGCTTCAAGGACGTGAACGACACACACGGGCACTCCGCCGGCGACGAGTTCCTGAGAGTGGTCGCGGAGCGGCTGCATCGCTGCGTGCGGGCCGAGGACGTGGTGGGCCGGATCGGCGGTGACGAGTTCCTGGTCATCTGCCCGCGTATCTCCGCCCCGACAGAGGCGATGAGCACCGCCGCCCGACTTTCCGAGAGCCTGCGCAACCAGATCCTTCTGAAGAAGGCCGCCCTGCCGTCGAGCGCCAGCATCGGGGTGGCGTGGTCAGATGGGAACGGCACCACAGCCGAGACCCTGGTCGCCCGCGCCGACGCCGCCATGTACCGGTCCAAGCGCGCCGGCAAGGGCGAGCCGGTGCTGTTCGACGAGTCGATGGCCAGTGCCGAGGAGACCGAGACGTGGCAATGGCCCGCCCTCCCGGACGAGCGAACCTGACACCTTCACCCGGATGGTCGTCGATCTACCGCGACTGCTCTATCTCAGGCGGGTGCTTCCACGACGAAACCCACGGCCGATGCGGCCGCGTGCATCCGCTGGTCGTAGGTGATCACCGCTCGCAGGTCCGAACCGACTGCACGGGCCGACGCCAGATGGATGCAGTCGAGCGACCGAAGGACCATCCCAGGCGCCAAGGTGGATGCTTCGTCGAGCAGAGCGGCGTCCACGTTGATCTGGTCAATTCGAGCAAGCAGTCGTCGCCCCTGTGCCACTGCCATCGGACCCCCGCCGGCGACCGCACGAACCACCTCCACCCGGGCAAGCGCGCTCGTCACCCGGCCGTCGCCGCGACGTCGACGCAGAAAACGCCTCAACGGATCGGACTCGGCTTCCCGCTCTATGAGCTTCACAAGAGCCGACGAATCCAGATAGAGCTTCACCGTTCGTCAGCCCTTATCTCCGCGAGGACGCCAGTGGCGTCTATGCGATAGTCGCGCGGCGCTTCGTCGGCAACGTCGGTCTCGTCCTCGGCCGGGGTCACCCTGCCACTCGCGATCATGTCGGCCCACGGGTCTGTGCTGGTCGGGACCAAGAGCGCCACAGGCCTACCTCGGTCGGTAACCTGCAGCGTTTCGCCCCGACCGACGCGTTCGAGGTACCGGCTGGCGTGCTGTCGGAGCTCTCGAACTCCTATTGTGTCCATGTGCTACATAGTAGCACGCCGAGGAGCTCGGTCCAGCAGAGGATCATCCGACGATCCGTTCACAAGCCGAGAGTGTCTAGGTCACCCGTTCCTCGACACACTGAGGCTGAAGGCCACCGAGCGCGTCGCGACACCGACGACGATCCTCGCTGGGTGAACCCCGACATCGGTCCGTGCCTGACCTCCCAGGGGGATCGCGTTCGGGGGACGCTAAGTTGGCGAGGTGGCTCTCTCGGTCCGGCGGAGTGTACCCAGCCTCTTCCACGTGCTCGCGCTCGCGACAACCGCACTGGCGATTTCGGCCGCCCTCGGCACGGCGGCGTATGCCAGAGCCGTGACAACGAGCTCGGTGCTTGCGACCACGAAGGCGGCGATCGCCAGGCAACCCGGTGTCCACCTGGTGATCAGTGCGAAGTCGAGCTCCTCGTCGAGCACGGAGAAAATCGTCGCCGACTTCGGCACCGATCGTGGTGTGGAGAAGATCTCGAACGGCAAGGCGCGTTTGGCGATCAGGGTTACGCCCACCTACGCCTTTGTCAGCGGGAACTCCTCAGGGTTGACCACGATCGTCGGGCTGAGCTCCGCGGACGCGAAAAAGGTCGGCAAGCTCTGGGTTTCCTTGAAGGCCGGCACCAGCCAGTACTCCAATCTCAAGTCCGGCATCACTGTCTCCTCGGTCACGACTGTGGTCCCGAAGGCCCAGGGTTCGAAGCTGTCCACCGACGTCGCCAACGGTGCCAAGCGGTACGTCATCAAGTGGACCACCGCGGCCACGAGCTCCTCGCCGAAGATCTCGAGCACCCTCACACTCTCGGCCCGTGGGGCGACTCTGCCCATCCAAGAGACAGCGATCGCCTCGGGCGGCGCAAAAGAATCCACGGTGTTCTCCAAGTGGGGCGAGCACGTCGTCGTGAGCGTGCCGCCGGCCACCTCCACGATCCCGTACTCGCAGCTCACGGGTTGAACCTCTACCGGGTCTTGGGCCCACGGACACGGATCGGAGATGCCCGCGGCCATGGCTCAGCTATGTTCGGAGCCGGCTCTGCGTGCTCGTGACCGTTGAGCTCAGCGGCCACGATGGGTCATTCTGGCCTCGTGTCCGTCACGATCTCAGCTGAACCCTTCGGTTCTCCGCAGTCGCGGCGGCTCGTCCTGGCGCTGGACGACTACCTCACCGGGCTTTACCCCCCGGAGAACAACTTCCTCGACGTCGCGGTCGACGAGCTCACCGCCGAGCGGGGCACCTTCTTGATCGCGCGGGAAGACGGCGCCGCCGTCGGGTGCGGTGCCGTTCGGCGCATCTCGTCCACGACCGCTGAGATCAAGCGCATGTTCGTTGTGGCATCGGCCCGAGAGCGCGGTATCGGAAGGCAGATCCTCGCGGAGCTTGAGGCGTGGGCCCTCTCGGTTGGAGTGACGAGGCTCGTGCTCGAGACCGGTGACCGCCAAGCCGGGGCGATCCGGCTGTACGAACGCTTCGGCTTCGTCACAATTCCATGCTTCGATGAGTACGCCGGCTCCAAGCAGAGCCGGTGCTTCGAGAAGGTCCTCGTGCCGGGTAAGAGATAGCTGCTTCGCACCCGGCGATCGGTCCCTATTGGAGAGACGAGCAAGACGCTCGCCGACCCTCTTCAGTAGTCCCGCGCGGAGGTCGATGACTTCGCGGTGCTTCTACAAGGCGGAGCAGGTGAGTGGCGGGCCGAGAGCCCCATGGCACGCATCGCCGTCCAGGTGCTGCGCTCACCGTCAGAGCTGGGTGATCTGCCCGAGCGGTGGGCGGCGCTCGCCGACGCCGCGGGAGCCCGTCATTACGCCCAGCCCTTCTGGGCCCTGTCGTGGTGGCGTCACCTGTGCCACGGCGAGCTGTATGTGGCGGTCGTGGAGTCCGGCGGTCGCCTGGCGGCGCTCGCCCCCCTCTACCGGCGCCGCCGCCTCGGCGTCGACACGCTCAGGTTCCTCGGCTCCGACATCCTCGGCGTGAGCGAGGTCTTGGTCGCCCCGGGCCAGGACACGGCAGGCGACGAGCTGTGGGCCTTTCTCCTGGACCAGCCCCGGTGCATGCTGGAGCTGCGACATCATCGCCTCGCAGGTGGCGGGATCGACACGCTGCGACGCGCGGAGAACCACGCGTGGAAAGCGCAGCGGGGCCCGGCCAGCCCTGTCGTGGACATCGCCGGCTCGTGGGACGACTACTGGCGGGGCCGTCGCAAGAACTTCCGGCGCGAAGTCGAACGCAGGCACAGGGTCGCCGAGCGCGAGCGACTGCCTGTCAAAGTCGAGGTCGTCGTGGAGCCAGGCGACGTCGAGAAGCGGCTCCAGGACGTGACGGCGGTCTTCGACGCGGCCGAACGGGCGCAACCGAAGCTGCACTTCCTCGCCGGCGACTATCGGCCGTTCACGATCGACATGCTGCAGTGGGCCGCCGAGGAGTCACGTCTGGCGCTGTTCATCCTCTACTTCGACGACAGACCGGCTGCCACGGCGTGGACGTTCCGCAGCGGAACCAGGATCAGTGCAGGTGGCACTCGATTCGACCCCGCTTTCGGAAGACTTTCCCCGGGCCACCTCCTGTGGCGGGTCATGTTGGAACATGCCTTCGCCGGTGACTTCACCGAAGTCGATCTCGGCCCGGGCGACATGCCCTACAAGCGGGAGTGGAGCACCGGGTCCTACGACACCCTCGAGATCACAGCCTCCTCGTCTAACGCGGTGCGTGCCCTAAACGTCGGCAAGACCACCTTCGCGTCATCGCGCTGGGTACGGAGGGTGCTCAAGCAACGTCTGGGATGACGGAGCGGCGTTGAGGCCGGCGCGCGCGGACCCCTGTACAGGGTCACGTCCGCTCCTCGTGGCCCGGTCGGGGCCGGGTCTGTCTCCCCGACCAAGGCCAGGTCCGGCTCGCCGTATCCGCCGCACACGTGTCAACGAGCACCGTGTGACAGGACAATGAAACCTGCCGATTATCTCGGATCCGGGTAGGACGTGGCCTCCGTTCTCGTCACGCTGTGTGGTATGAGGGAAAACGCTAAACGTGGCTCTCTGAGTGGTCGATACCTCATCTCATGGGGCGGATGAACACTGAAACGCGACGAAGCGCCGTCGGCAATGGCACGACGGCCAGGGGCACAGCCACGCACCGCACTCCTCACGATTGGACCGGCAACGGATCTCCAAGTGTCGATATGAAGGCCGGTCACGTGCCGGCCGCGGAGATCACGGGGACTGGCGACACCGACGAGGACGGGGTCGCTGCTTTTCTCTCCTCGGTCCGTAACGGCGATGTCGGCGAAGACGCTGTCCGCACCCCCCGTGAGGACGCTGTCACGTCCGTACTCGAGATCCTCTTGGCCGGTCACCCCGAAGCCGTCTTCTTCGCCATCAGGGCCGACGCGGTCATCGTGCCCATGCCCGACTCGGTGGACCTGAACGGCCACGGCGTGGTCGAAGTCCATGCCACTCTCGACCTGTTGACCCCGAGCTACAGGGGCGTGGGGATCGATACCTGGGAGAAGGCCCAAAAGGCCGGTGTCGCCAGCGCACATGTCAGGTTGACGACCGACCCCGACCGTCCCGTGATGCTGCACTTGCTGGATGCCCGGGCGCAGCACGGCGTCTTCATCGGTGCATACACCGCCGACGAACAGGCCGACGAACAGGCCGGCGAACACGCCGACCAAACGACGATACCGCTCACGGCGCCGTCTCGTGCCGCACGCTTCGCCTGTGCGCGCAAGGACGGGCTGGCAGTGCTGTTGGAGATCGATGAGGCCTTTACACAGATCCTCGGCTGGGAGCCCGAGGAGGTGTTGGGCCGCAGGTCTCGGGACCTCATCCATCCCGACGACGAGACGCTGGCCGTGGACAACTGGATGAACATCCTGTCGTCGCCTGGACCTGGGCGCAGGGTCAGGCTCCGGCACCTGCATCACGACGGCTCCTGGGTCTGGATGGAGGTCACGAACCACAACCTGCTCGAGGACCCCGATCATCAATGCGTCGTTGCGGAGATGGTGGACATCTCAGAGGAGATGGCGGCGCACGAAGCACTCAGAGCCAGGGAACAGCTGCTCGACCGCTTGGCCGAGACCTTGCCCATCGGGCTCTTGCAGGTCGACTCCGACGCCCGAGTCGTCTACACGAACGACCGCCTGCACTCCATAGTGGGGACCCCACGTGCGAACACCATCGAGCAGCAGCTCTCTACCGTGGTCGACGAGGACCGACAAGTGGTCTCCGAGGCCTTTGGCGCGGTGCTCTCGGACGGCGTCGACAGCGACATCGAGGTCCGCGTGCGGCCCCACGGTGAGCGTGACAAGCAGCTGCGCTATTGCGCTCTGAACCTGCGGACCCTCACCGACGCGGCCGGAGGTGTGGCAGGGGCCATAGTGTGCCTGGCCGACGTCACCGAGAGCGCCCGCGCACGTGAGGAGCTACGGTCACGGGCCACCTACGACGCGGTCACCCGCTGCTACAACCGCGCCTCGACGATGGCCGCTCTCGAGGCGATGCTGGCCCCCGACGGCACCGGTCAACGCCCGGCCGTCATCTTCGTCGACCTCGACCACTTCAAGGACGTGAACGACGAGCTGGGGCACCGCACAGGCGACGAGTTCCTACAGGTGGTCGCACAGCGGCTACACCGCTGCGTTCGGACTCAGGACGTGGTGGGCCGGATCGGGGGAGACGAGTTCCTGGTCGTCTGCCCGCGCATCTTCGCCGCGCCCGAGGCCATGAGCACCGCCTCTCGGGTGGCACGCAGCCTCCGCAATCAGATCATCCTGAAGAAGGCTTCTGTACCGTCGAGCGCCAGCATCGGGGTGGCGTGGTGCGATGGACGCAGCACGACAGCCGAAGCCCTGGTGGCTCAGGCCGACAGGGCCATGTACCAGTCCAAGCGCGCCGGCAACGGTGTGCCGGTGCTGTTCGACGAGTCGAGGGCAAGTGCCGCGAACACCGAGACGTGGCAATGGCCTAGCCTTCCCGACCCTGTCGCCGACCCCTGACAGGACCCCCTTCCTCTGTGATCTAGTTTCGGGTGATCCTGTCACCGTCGGCACCTTGACTTGGTCGTCGATCGTCCCGAGGAGGAATCTGTGGCCGACTTCCCGGCAATCACCCATGTCGTGCTGACCGTCAGCGACCTCTCTCGCAGCGTCCCGTGGTACGAGCACCTGTTCGGCACGAAGCCGGTCCTCGACGGGGACACGGGTGCATTTCGCGCCGTGGTCTGGCTCGTCGGAGGCCAGACCCTCGTAGGCCTCCACGAGTTTCCCGATCCGGCTGACACCCTCCCGTTCAACGAGCGCCGCTTGGGTCTGGACCACCTGGCCTTTACTTGCAGCGATCGAGGTGAGCTCGAACAATGGCAGGTCCGCCTGGACGAACTCGGCATCGCCAATGGGGGCATCATCGACGCTCCCTACGGTTCAGGCCTGTCCTTCCGTGATCCGGACAACATCGCACTCGAGTTCTTCGCGCCGCCCTCGTGACGACCAAGGTCAGCTACACCGATCCGAGCGCTCTCGGGGCACGGTACCGACTCAGTGACGAACTGACCGCTCGTCTGGCGGGCGTCGGCCCGCTCACCGACGCTGTAACCGCTCAGTAGCGCCGGCCTCACGACGCCGGCGGAGGCGGTTGCGCTCCCGGCGACGAACCGATGGGTCCTGTTCCCGGTGGGAAAGGGAAGCCCAGATTGCTGGAACGCTGCACGTACTCCTCCCAGGTGATGTCTCCCCGGGCGTAACGGAGCCGCAACTCGGCTATGGCTGCATCCATCCCTGCAGATGGCGGCATAGCCATCGGAAACGACGCCCCCCTGCTGCGCGGCGCACTCCACAGCCGTACCAAGGCCACGACGCCCACGATCAACAGGGCTGCGATCAGGACCAGGAACAGCCAACCAAACACGCCTGGAGCGTGGTGGAACCCACTCGGGCCATAACGAACCATGCTCACTCCCCGACTATCTGCTGAGACCCATCAAAGCAGCCAAACCTGTACGGATGCTGTGGAGGCATGCCGGATCCTCGACCTCGGCCAAGCGGGGGCCTTCCCGCCGAGCTCTGCGAGCGCGGCTTCCACATCGAGGTCCTCGGCCCAAGTCGACACCCCGTCGTGGTGGGAGGAGCGAATTGCCGAAGTACGGTGGCGTCTTCAGCGGTATGGCGAATCGAGGAGCGCCATCGGGTTCTGATCGATCGCCCCCCGCCGGGATGCCGTGTACAGCACGGGGCGGTCGGACTCGCGTCGCTTCGCCTCTTGCATCGCCGCCTGAGCCTGGTTCACGAGCGTACCCGCGTCGGCTTCAGACCCGGCAGACCAGGCCACTCCGATGCTCGCCTGGCACGACACGTGCGCCGTCTTGAGCCGCACCTGATGCTGGAGCATGTCGGCCACCCGCGTCGCTGCGCGCATGGCTTGTGCGGCAGTGGTGATTCGTGGGCACACGACCAGGAACTCGTCGCTTCCCATCCGCCCTACCAGATCCTCGCTCCGCACGGCGCGAAGGAGACGCTTGGCCACGATCTCCAGCAGCGCATCGCCTGCAGCATGACCAAACTGCTCGTTGATCTCCTTGAAACGGTCGACGTCGACGAAGATGACCGCAGGTCCGCTCTTTTCGTCCGAAGCAGCCAACGTCATCTCGAGTGACGCCATGGTCGACGGCCTGTTGTGACACTGGGTGACGTCGTCGAACGTCGCTCGGATGCGCAGCTCGTCTCGCAAGCGGACGACCTCGGTGACGTCTGCCACGCAGGCGATGGCCCCAGTGACCTCTCCAGCCTCTGCGGTCAGCGCTCGAAGGCTCATGGTGCACTCACGAATGTCCTTCATACCGCGCTCGTCCAGTGTTGCCAGGCGCATCTCGATATCGTCGTCGAGTCCGTCTCGAAGCACTGCCTCGAACGCGCCCTGTACGAGTTCCCTGTCCTCGGGAAGAACCGTGGACAGCTGCTCTTCGACGGTGGCGGCCCTAACAGTGCCAAGAATGGCGTGAAGCCTGTGGTTCGTGTAGACGATTCGACCTTGGGCGTCGACCTGCACGACCCCCAGCGGGAGGGCCTCCGCCAACCGATGCAGCGGCTGTTCTCCTGCCCGCGGGTCTTGACCGAGTGCGCTCGGTCGATACGACAGCTGCGGATCTGTGTCGGCCGCCTCCTCGTGTGATGGGAGGGATTCGTGGAGCTCCATCTCGTCGGAGACGCCCACTATCTCGGCCTAGACGCAGTTGCAGGCAGTCGGCGGTTCTCTCGCACGTACTAAGCATCGTCGCCGATGAGCGAGGTCTTGAGCACGCCTCTGCGACCCCGTCCCAGAGGCGCTCGGACGAGGTATTTCGTCGAGTCTCGGTGCACCGACACGCCCTTTCCCGTACCGAGGGGCATTGGCGGCTTGAGCGCTAGCGACAGGGTCTCTGACCGGTGGATGTGGAAACCTCGAAGTCAGTCCCGCCTTAGTTCGCTGATGGTTACCGTGCCTTGGGCGGCACCGACCAGTCGGTCACCGTTGGTGGCGTCGATGCGCACGACCGCAGTCCGCTTGGTGAGCGAGATGACCTCAGAGCGAGCCTTCAAGACGCCTTCGCGAACAGGCGCAAGGAAATTGAGCTTCAGCTCGGTCGTGGCTGCCCACGAGCCACGCGGTATTAGAGGGTACAGCACGGCACCCAAGACGTGGTCAACGAGGGCGGCGAGCGTCCCACCGTGAGCAGATCCGAACCGGTTGAACAACTCGGGACGAACATCAAGTTCGGCAGTCATCGTGCCAGGACCGACATCGGTGACACGGATGCCAAGATAGGCGGGGATCCCGGTCATGGTTCTCGAGACCATGGCCTGCGCTACCGCTGCGTCGAACTTGTCAAAAGCCGGTCGAAGGCTCTGAGTATCGCTCATGCGGACATAGCACGGCTCAGCAGACCGACGATCCACGAGATCAACAGGTCAACCCGAGCTCGGTCGGGTCCAACGAGGCAAAGAGGTCGTTCGGGTTGCACGTGGGCGGCGCTCTCCTTGCAGTGGCGAGGACGCATCGGACCGATCCTACCAACGGTCCTTGCACGTCCTCGTACCAAAAGCGGGTCAGCATCACAGTCATCATGGCGAGGACAATGCACCGACGGTCGGTCCTGGCCCATGCGGAAGCCGCGTGCTATGACTCCATGGTGTCTCTTTGAGTGTGGGTGCACGCTAGAAGAGGGATAGACGGTGACTGCAGAGCAGAACGCGGAGCAGAACATTGGGTCGGCGAAGGCCGCTTATGCCGCGTTCTCCTGGGGTGATCCCGCGGCGGCGATGGACAACATGGTCGACGACATCGAGTGGGGCGTCCCCGGCAACAGCACGATAAGCGGCACCTACCACGGCAAGGAAGAGCTCCGCGCCTTTTTCATGAAGCTGGCGGAGAAGTCGTTCACCATAGAACCCGAGCACTTCCTCGGTGATGAGGAGCGGGTCGTGGTGCTCACCCGCGTGATTGCTGGGGGCGAGTCATGTGACCAGGTGGACATCTTGACCTACCGGGATGACAAGTGTGTGAAGGTTCAGAGCGTGATTGACACGTCATTTGCCGAGCGGATCTTCGGCACCAAGTAGAACGTCGTCGACCAGCAGAGCCCACCATCGGCGGGCACCCGGCACGACATTGAACCTGGTAAGAGCTGGCGTCGGAGAGGGAGTCGTCCACGGGGTACACGCCGTCTTGCGAGGCGAGCTTCACCTACCTAGCTGCCTAAATGCCAGGCCCAGTCACGGTCCCACGTGCCCGGCGAGCGAAACGTGCTCCCCAACGGGTCGAGAAGCACTTCACACCCTCGAAGCCCCCGAGCCGCTTACGTATCGCTCCGCTCGTGCCCCAGCAGCCCGTCGCCTCGTGCCGGGTTCGACCCGAGCGTACCGACGGTGGAAGCTGCCTGTTGTCATTGTCACCTGCAACCAGCGGTGCCATTTCCGTCTCGCCTTCCTCACGCTACGTGGCAAAGGCGAAACACTAAACGTGACCGCCAAAGTGGCCGATGTCTCGTCCTATGAGGGGAACCTCCATCGGAGCTGCACACATCGATTCCACGGCCGACGACGCGCCGATCCTGGACGTGAACGGCGCGAACAGAACCGACGAGGACGAGGTCAACGCCGTCCTCCCGATCGTCTTGGAGCGCCACCCTGAAGCGATCTTCTATGCGATCGATGCCAACGCCGTCACCGTGCCCATGCCCGGCTCGGTGGACCTGAACGGGCACACTGTGATCGAAGGCCGTCGTTCGGCTCTCGACATAGTGGTACCGGATTACAGAGGCGCGGTGATCGACAATTGGGAAAAGGCACGTAATAAGGGAATCGCCAGCACGCACGTAAGGTTGGCGGCCGACCCCGACCGTCCCGTCATGCTGACCTTTGTAGATGTCCAGGCACAGCACGGCGTCTACCTCGGCATATTCACCTCGGACGATCGGGTGGGCGTACGCACAGGCGAGGTGTCTATAGCGCATGCGGCGCCGACCCGTGCCCCACGCTTCGCCCGCGTACGCAAGGACGGGCTGGCAGTGCTGTTGGAGATCGACAACGCTTTCACTCAGATCCTCGGTTGGAGGCCTGAAGACGTATTGGGTATTCGGACACGGGATCTCGTCCATCCCGATGACGAGGCGCTGGCCGTCGACAACTGGATGGACTTACTGGCATCGCCCGGACCTGGGCGCAGGGTCAAGCTCCGCCACCGCCATCGCGACGGTTCTTGGGTCTGGATGGAGGTGACGAACCACAACCTGCTGGAGGACCCCGCGCAGCAATGTGTCGTTGCCGAGATGGTGGACATTTCCGAGGAGATGGCCAGAGAGCAGCTGCTCGACCGGTTGGCGGAGACCCTGCCTCTCGGGCTGTTGCAGGTCGACTCGGACTCCCGGGTCATCTACACGAACGACCGCCTGCACTCCATAGTCGGCACCGAGCGTGCGAACACCGTCGAGGAGCAGCTCTCGACCGTGGTCGACAAGGACCGCCAGGTGGTCTCCGACGCGTTCGCCGGGGTGCTCTCGAACGGCGTCGACAGCGACATCGAGATTCGCGTTCGCCCCTACGGCGAGCGCGACAAGCAGGTGCGCTACTGCGCCTTGAACCTGAGGAGCCTCACCGACGCCTCCGGGGGGATCACCGGGGCCATCGTTTGTGTGGCGGACGTCACCGAGAACGCCCACGCGCGCGAGGAGCTGCGCGCACGTGCCACCTACGACGCTGTCACCCGCTGCTTCAACCGTCCATCGGCGATGGCAGAGCTCGAGGCGATGCTCGCGCCCGACGGCACAGGCCAACGCCCGGCAGTGATCTTCGTCGACTTAGACCACTTCAAGAACGTCAACGACGAGCTGGGGCACCTCGCAGGCGACGAGTTCCTGAGAGTGATCGCAGAGCGGCTGCACCGCTGTGTGCGGGCCGAAGATGTGGTGGGTCGCATCGGAGGGGACGAGTTCTTGGTCATCTGCCCGCGTATCTCCGCCGCGGCCGAGGCGATGAGAACCGCATCGCGGCTGGCAAACAGCCTCCGCAACCAGATCGTCCTGAAGAAGGCCGCCGTGCCATCGAGCGCCAGCATCGGGGTGGCTTGGTGCAACGGGCGAAGCACCACGGCCGAAGTTCTCGTGGCCCAAGCCGACACCGCCATGTACCAGTCCAAGCACGCCGGCAACGGCGAGCCTGTGCTCTTCGACGAGTCGATGCCCGGTGCCGAGGGGCCACAGACGTGGCAGTGGCCCGCACCTCCCGACCCTATAGCCGGGCCCTAACCGGACCCCGTTCATCAGTGGCCTCATTTCAGGTGGTCCCGTCACCATCGGCAGCTTGCGTCCTGGTAATCGGGTATCGGAGAGGGTGTCGGAGAACCGACCTGCATGTTCTCGTGGGTGCACGCTAGAGGAGGGATAGACGGTGACTGCAGAGCAGAACGCGGAGCAGAACATTGGGTCGGCGAAGGCCGCTTATGCCGCGTTCTCCTGGGGTGATCCCGCGGCGGCGATGGACAACATGGTCGACGACATCGAGTGGGGCGTCCCCGGCAACAGCACGATAAGCGGCACCTACCACGGCAAGGAAGAGCTCCGCGCCTTTTTCATGAAGCTGGCGGAGAAGTCGTTCACCATAGAACCCGAGCACTTCCTCGGTGATGAGGAGCGGGTCGTGGTGCTCACCCGCGTGATTGCTGGGGGCGAGTCATGTGACCAGGTGGACATCTTGACCTACCGGGATGACAAGTGTGTGAAGGTTCAGAGCGTGATTGACACGTCATTTGCCGAGCGGATCTTCGGCACCAAGTAGAACGTCGTCGACCAGCAGAGCCCACCATCGGCGGGCACCCGGCACGACACTGAACCTGGTAAGAGCTGACGTCGGAGAACCAACCTGCACGTTCTCCTACGACGAGCCATTGACGCGGCGCCTTAAACCCTCGTGATCCGCTGTGTCGGCGCGCCGATGTCCCTGCTCTGAGACTGACGACTACGACCTCGGTGCAGACGAACGCTCACCAATGGCTCGCCACCGAATTCATGCAGCCCTCACCCGCCCCCGCCCAACCCGGGCGGGGGCGGGTGAGACCGTCAGTGGGTTAGGTAATCCAGTCCGATGAGAGTTGCCAGCACGCCATAACCAAGATTCGTCGGATGAATATCCGCGTTCGGGCTCGCCGGGTCGTAGGTGCCGCCCGGGCACATCCCGGTCAATAGGCAGATCGCCGGAATGTCACCGGTCTCCGGTTTGCCTTTGTAGCCCGCCGGGTTGAACTCCGGCTCGGGGTTGGCAAAGCTCGCGTTTGGCACCGCCGCGATGACGTCGGCCAAAGCGGTGTTGAGCTGCGCCACGGAATAGTCTCCACCGGGCGCCGGAAGAACGATCGGATAGGGGTTGTAGAGCCCAAGCAACACGATCTTGGTGTGTGGCGCCGCCGCGTGCAGCTGCCCGAGGATACTGCCGACGTTTGTCACTATGTGCACAAACTCAGCGCCAACCTGGCCGGTCGTGCATGTGTACGTCGCGGGGAAACCGCAGGTGTGCTCAATGAACTGCAGCACGTCGTTGCTGCCGATGTCGAGCGTGATAGCAGTGGCATTCTTGTTCGCACCCAGAATCGCCAGCGCATCGGCCAGCTGCGAGCCTGCGGCGTAGGGATGGTGTAGCCAGACGTAGGGGAACGGAGTCCCGGTCGGGCCGCCGGCACAGTACCCAGTAACACCGGAGCCATTGATGAATGAGTCGGTCGTCTCGCCGGGACAACCGTCGTTGATGATTTGCAGGTGCCGGTTGAAGAACTGCAGCGCGGCGCCGAAATCATTCACGTAGCCGGCATTGAACGACGCTGGGACAATGTTCGGATACTCGCTGGCGAACTGCGCGGAGTGATAACCGTAGGCGAGCGAGTCGCCAAGGGCGAGGTAGTACGGAGGCGAGATTGCGGCCCCAGCAGACGCTTGGGTGGCCGGTGCGAAGGCGATCAGTAGCATCGTCGCCATCGCACCACTGATAATCATCGGAATTTTGCCGAACTTCAACATGGGGCCCCTCCTTGTCGCTGGGATTGCTGCAAGGGCTCGCTAGCCTCGCGCTCCTAATTCGACTGGTCAATCGCGCGAGAAGTACCGGTTACGGACCGGCCCACTACGAAGACTGCCCGGCGAGCCCAACGCATGCACAACCGTAGATACCAGGTCGAAGGGCGCAGACCTGCAACACAGCGCCTACACGCCGGTGTCGGAGACCCCTTTACTTGGTGCCGAAGATCCGCTGCTGGAGTAGATGCCCAGGTAGCGCCTATCCCCGCGACTTCTAAAGGTGCGGCGGCGGTAGCTGGGTACAGCCCAGTGGCGCACAGCTACCGCCCTCATGCCTGTGGGTGCGCTTCGCTCGTAGTCCCCCCACAGATGCCCCCTCGCTCTGCTCACTCCGCCCGGCTGGCTGGCTGTCCTTCGTCCTCGTCCCCGTCTCGTGTCCCCGGTCTGGTGTGTCGTTCCCCCTCTCTCCCGGTGTGCAGGTAGGGGGATAGAAGACAACGGGCATGGAAACGCCGCATTAGGGGCACTGGCGTCAGACAGAGCATTCAACTCCCCAGCCGGGCCCTAAGCGCGGAGAGCCGAACACCAGGAGGTGGACGCGAAGAGGGGTGAACGGATGATGACCTACGGATGCAAGGGTGCAACCTCAGGTGGTGGATTCGAGTTCCGACAACACGTCGGCCCCTACTGCCAACGGTCCACCGAACAGATAACCCTGCGTCAGCGTGGACGCGGAACCGGACAGATAGCTCGCGATGGACGCCGGCAGCGTCCCTGAAGGCTGCACGAGGAGCATGGGGCCTCTGGTTGCTGGCGCGCCTATGAAGACCCCACCAGAGAGGGCATCGGGGTAGTTCACGCCGGTGGCAGCGCCGAACACGGTGGCTCTAGCGAAGAAGGTGGTCGCCACCGCGGCCGAAGTTTCGTACAGGTCTTGGCCGTAGACAGGGGTCGCCGTCGGGTCAGCACCGTAGACGGCGAGCGGCCCGCCGATGGCGTAGCGGGTGTCGGTCGGGTGTGCCGCCAGGTAGGAGGCGGTCTCGGGCGCCTGGGTTGATCCATCGGTGAGAAGGATCGCCCCGCTCTTCGCGATGGCCGCCGGAACCGCAGAGAGCGCGTCTTGGAAGGAGAGCCCTGTCGCCTCGAAGATCGTGGAGGGATTGCCGAGCTGCTCGGCGACATCGACAGCAGTGGCGTACTCGTCGGCACCAGCGACGCGCTGGGTCACGTATCCGAGGCCCTGCAGGGTCGTGTCGATGGAAGGGCTGAGGGCGAGGTCACCTCCGAGGATGTACACGGTTCCACCGACGGGCAGGACCCGTTGGATCTCGGCTTGAACCCGTGAATCTAGGCTCGGGGCAAATGCTCGTTGCTGGTGCCAGTATCGCGAAGTCCGATCCGCGCCGACTTAGAGGTCGCGCGGATAGGCGCTAGCGAAGACCATCCACCGGTCGTCGTCTTGTCCCGGCTGAGATGCCGGGTGCAACCCAAGTACCGACGACCAAGTGGAGGTCCCCTTTCATCATGCGCGCGCT
>JBEKJK010000021.1:0-44371 GCA_050011255.1 Acidimicrobiales bacterium | reverse complement strand
CGGCGCGATCTACTTCGCGATCAACAACACGTCGAGGAGGTGACAGAAGACAGAGTCACAACAGCTGCGTAGTATCAGCACGGAGCCTTCGCCCCGAGCCGTTTACACCAGCTCTGAGACGCCACCCTCGTTGTCGACGCTGACGCCGAGGAGCGAAGCACCTAGCTCGGCAAAGCGCTCCTCTGCGTTCCCGAAACCGGCGATCTCCGTCGGGCAGACGAAGGTGAAATCCTTTGGCCAGAAGAACACCACGAGCCAATTCCCGTCGTAGTCGTGACCCCTTACGCGCTCGATGTGCGGGACGTCCCTACCGACGACTGCGGCAAGGTCGAAGTCGGGGAACCTGTCTCCGACAGTAAGCATCAGTTGCTGATCCTCCTTGGTTTCTCGATTCTCGATGGTCTTTCGCCCCTCGATGGTCTTTCGCCCCTCGTCGGTCTTTCGTCCGTCATCGGCCTTGTGCCCGTCATCGGTCTTTCGCCCGTCGTCGGCCTTGCGCTCTGCCGTCTGTGTACCCGGCTCATGCAACGCCAGCACACACCTCGGAAGATGATCTGGGCCTCGTCCACATGCCCCCAGTCCCCCGGAGCCTCCAGGCACGGCTTTGCGCCCACCACACATTCGACGTCACTAACTTCGCCGCATTCCCGGCACACCGCGTGGTGATGCCACACGCCACCTGCCTCGTAGAGCGCACGACCTGGACCCGCGTCGGCGGCCATCGCCATCCCGTTGCGCGTGAGCACCTCGAGGGCGCTATAGACGCTGGTTCGCGAGAAGCGGTCACCTCGGGTGATCAGAGCGTCGTGGACCTGGTCGGCGCTTCGGTGACCTCCCAGCGAAACCAGGGCGTCGTACACAGCAAGTCGCCCTCGGGTTGCGCGGACCCCAGCCTCACGTAATCGATTGATCACGCCCGCTGGGCTGCCAGCATCCACCGGTGCTTCTCCAGACCAGCAGCGACCGCGACGAGGAGATCCTGGCTCGTCCGGTCGATGCTCTCGAGGCGTTCGATCCGTTCACGCGTCCGATCGATCACCAGGTCCAGACGCTCCAAGATGGCGGAGAGCACCTTCTCGTCGGCTACGAAACCCGCTTCGAACGTCGAAAACGGCGTGTTGCGCGCCACGGTTTCTACCCGCCCGTCTGCAGGGACGCCGAGCGTCACCAGCCGTTCGGCCACCTGATCCGCCCATCCGCGTACGTCGTCGGTCACCTCGTCGAGTTGCAGATGCAAAGGCCGGAAGAGCGGCCCTGTCATGTTCCAGTGCGCCTGCTTGGCGATCAGCGCCAGGTCGGTGAGCTCCACCAATAGCGGCTGCAGCTGCTCAGAAACTCCCTCACGTTCCATCTGTTGCCTCCTTCTTGGCACTGCCTTCTTGTCGGCACTGTCTCTCGCTCATTCGTTCGATCGCCGCCTTCGTACACTGAACACTGTCCAAAGAAGCGTTTATTCCCGACCGAGCTCGAGCCAGGCACCCAGACCTTCCTGACGGCGCGAGGACGACGAATCCCGACTACCTGATCCGTTCAACATGCCGCGTGACGCCGATTCGCGGGGCCCCTTGCGTTCGGCTAGCGACGCGGCCTTGACCACCATCCACCTTCGCTCGCTGCCAGTGAGGACGCGGCCAGCTGCTCCAGCGCGAGCGCCACCTCACCGAGCGAAAGCCCGCAACGGCGCACCACGGTGTCGAGAGGGGCAGGGTCGTGGTCGAGCGCTCGTAGAACTGTGGCCGCGACCGGGTTCGGTGCCCCGCTGGATCTGCCAGCAGGGTGGTCCTTGGGGCTCACCGGCCGCCGACGGGGTCTCGAGATGTCGGATTGGCCAGCGATGGCCAGTTCGAGCGTAGCGATCACATCGTCGACGTCGCGAACCGGAGACGCACCGTCGACCAGAAGCGCGTTCGTCCCGACAGACGCAGCGCTCCGTACGGATCCAGGCACCGCGGTTACCAGGATCCCGCGCTCGGTCGCGGCTTTGACCGTGTGCAGCGCACCCCCACGCGCGTGGCACTCCACCACCACTACTACATGCGACAACGCCGCCATCACCCTGTTGCGGACCACGAACCACCAAGCGGGAGCGCCGCGGGATCCGGGGGGAAGCTCCGACACCACCGCACCGCTCCCGGCTACGCCGTCGACGAGCGTCGCCTGCCAACGAGAACGGGGTGCGTCAGGAGCGGTCCCCAGCACACCGAGCGCTGGTACACCCCGAACGGAAAGGGCCCCGCCGTGAGCGGCTGCGTCGATCCCCTTGGCAAGGCCAGACACCACCACGACCCCAGCCTCGGCGAGGCCTCTACCGAGCTCGGAGGCGACACCGAGCCCGTAGGGGGTGGCAGAGCGGGTCCCGACCACGCTCACACGGGGGAGGTGGTCGCAGATCCTCGGATCGCCGATGGCGAAGAGCACTGCAGGTGCCTCGTGGTCCTGTGCCAATCCAGCCGGGTACCGGGAGTGCCCGAGCACGATCACCGAAGCACGGCTGCGCTCGCACGCTGCTGTCACCTCGTCGAGCAGCTCGCTTCGCACCTTGTCCCGGTATGTGGACTCGGGGTCGGCAGGGTGGCGCCCACACGCGAGCGCCTCCCAGGCTTCCGTCGGGGCGAAACCATCGAGGAACCGCCGAAGCCGCCGCGGACCTGCTCCGAGACACGCCAGGCCAGCGGCGTGCCGCTCGTCGTCGGTCAGCCACACGACGTCGCTCATGCATAACCATGGATCGTCACGCCAGGATTATGAGCGCCCACCTTGCAAGATCCCTTGCTCGGCTCCTCGCATCCAAACGTATGATCCAGAACTCGGTCGACGACCTGCTGGCGGACGAAGCTTGCGCTCGGCCACACCAGGCCAAACCCGGCCGCAGCCGCCAGACTGGACCACACTGGACCTGGCCATCGCGAGACGAGGAATGCCCATGATCGGCGGAGCAAACAGGAATCTGCACAGATCGAACGTGCCCACGCTCGTTGCAGCTGTGGTCGTGTCGGTCGCACTCGTTCTGGACCCCGTCGCCGGCGTTGGCGCCTCGCCCCGGCCTCACGTGCTCACCGTCTCGGTCAGCTACACCCCCGCCTTCGACGCCGACGCGCCAGACCCAGATGTCGTGCTCGACGCGGGGACGTTCTACGCGTTCACGACTGGCACCGTCCTGGGCAACCACATCCAGGCGCTGGTGGACACATCGGGAAATCCGGCCAGTGGCTACGGCTCCTACACCGGTCAGCCCTACGGCTCGAGCGCTCTGCCGGTGACTCCGAGCTGGCAGACCGAGAACACCCAGACCTCGCCGGGCGTCTTCTACTGGGGCGGGCAGTGGCTCATGTACTACGACGCCTCGACCGGCGGCTACCAGACCGGCACCAGCCACGACTGCCTGTCGGTTGCGACAGCGAACCAGCTCATGCCAAGCGACCCGGTCTTCGTCGACAACTCCTCCGCACCACTTCTATGCCAGGCTCAGCTCGGGGGTTCGATCGACCCGAGCCCGTTCGTCGACCCGGCGACCGGCCAGGCCTACCTGGTCTGGAAGTCCAACGACGGCGGGTCTCCCCAGCCCGCCGAGATCTGGTCCGCCCAGCTCGACAGCAGCGGGCTGGGCTTCGCGTCGGCGCCCGTCGAGCTCATGACCAACGACACGGTGGACTACCCGTGGGAGACGACGGTCGAGGACCCCGACCTCGTCGAATCGTCAGGCTCCTATTACCTGTTGTTCTCAGGCGGCGAGTACGACTCTTCGAGCTACGCCGAGGGCTACGCCATCTGCGACGGGCCGCTTGGCCCGTGCCACCAGCCCCAGGCGGGTCCGATCCTCAGCTCCTACGGCTCGGTGGCGGGTCCCGGCGGCGGGTCCCTCCTCCAGGACGGCGCGGGCAACTGGTGGATCGACTACGCCGCCTGGACCGCTGGCTGCACCAGCTACTCCTGCGGGGGAAGCCGCAAGCTCTATGTGGCACCCATCAACCTGCCTCCGTCGCCACCCCCTGCGCCGGTACTACCAGTGCGGCGCATCTACGGAAACGACGCCATCGGCACGTCGCTCGCGATCTCCCAGATGGAATTTCCCCAGAACGGTTCGGCCTCGGCGGTCGTGCTCGCACGTTCCGACTACTTTTCGGATGCGCTTGCGGGTGGGCCTCTGGCAGCCCACGTCGGCGGCCCACTTCTCATCACTCCTGGGACTCCACTCAGCTCGAGCCTCGACCCCCGTGTGCTGAGCGAGATCGAACGAGTCCTTTCCCCGAGGCGTACCGTGTACATACTCGGTGGGCCACTTGCCTTGTCGCCCGCGATCGACACGACGCTCTCGCTCGTCGGCTACACCGTGGTCCGCGATCAAGGCACAGATGAGTTTGCGACCGCCGTCGCCATCGCAGACCAACTTGGTGACCCGGCTACGGTTTTCGAAGCCACCGGGACCGACTTTGCCGACGCGCTCTCCGCCGTGCCTGCTGCGATTCAGGCTCACGGTGCCATCGTCCTGACCAACGGGTCTGAACAGGATCCTGAGACCGCCGCATACCTCGCAACTCGCTCCCCTTCGACACGCTATGCAATCGGAGGCCCGCTTGCCGCCGCGGGAGCCGACCCGTCCGCCATCGCGGTCTGGGGACAGGATCTGTTCGGGACGTCCGCAGCGGTAGCAAGTCAATTCTTCCCTACGGCTAAGACGTTCGGTGCCGCAACCGGCTCATACTTCGCAGACGCACTCTCAGGTGGAGTGTTCATGGGCATGCCCGGGCACTCCGGCCCCATGCTGCTCGTCGCACCCTCTCTACCTCTGCCCTCGAGCGTCATCGATTACCTGGAGACGGACAAGCAGGCCTCCAGCGGCTACCTCTTCGGCGGTCCGCTTGCAGTTGGCGATGACGTCCTGGGGGCCCTCTAAGTTCGCTCCATGAGCAACGCTGAATGGCCCTCGCGCAAGGAAAGTGCCTCTGCGACTTGGCGCTCCCCCACGAGTGGTCCGGCATGATCGAGATCCGCGATCGTGCGCGCAACGCGCCGTACGCGATGCAGTCCACGCGCCGAGAGGCTGCCCGTGCGAAGTCGTCGTTCCAGAAGGGCAGCCGCCTCCGGGGTCAACGGGATCATCTCTTCCAACGAAGACATCGGCAGCTCGGAGTTGCACCGCACTCCCCTGGCAGCAGCCTCCAGGCGGGCAAAGCGCACCCGTTCGGCCACCTGAGTCGACGTCTCCCCGGGGGGACCGCCCACGAGGTCCTCGACATCCGGACGTGACAGCGAGATGGCGAGATCGAACCTGTCGAGGAGCGGTCCCGACAACCTGCGCGTGTAGCGAACTCGATCACGGTCACCACACCTGCACGCTCCACGTAGCGACCCTTCGCCGCACGGACAGGGGTTCATGGCACCAACGAGAAGGAAACGGGCCGGAAGGTCAGCCGTGGCGCGCGCCCGAGCGACGTGGACCACCCCCTCCTCGAGAGGTTGCCTCAGCATGTCGAGCACCACCGCGGGGAACTCCCCGAGCTCGTCCAAGAAAAGGACCCCGCAGTGCGCCAAGCTGACTTCGCCCGGCCTCAGCCATGCCGTGCCACCACCCACGAGAGCGACCTCTGTCGCGCTGTGGTGCGGTGCCCGAAACGGAGGGCGCTCGGGAAGACTCCCTCCTGGCACACGAACTCCGGCGGCTGACCACACGCGCATGACCTCCAGCGCTTCGTCTCTTCCCAAGGGAGGCAGTATCCCCACGAGCCTGGTCGCGAGCATGGTCTTGCCTGATCCCGGCGGCCCGACCAGAAGCAGGTGGTGCCCGCCGGACGCCGCCACCTCCAGAGCTCGCCTGCCAGCCAGCTGTCCTCGCACGTCGCGCAAGTCGGGCTCCGCAGCAGGCGGCATCGGTGAGCCCACCACCACCTCGTCCCAACGCCTGTCCTCGCGAAGCGCACGGAACAGGTCCCTGACGCTGCTTGTGGCACGCACCCTCCTGCCCGCCACAAGCGCAGCTTCCGAAGCGCACGAGCTCGGCACCACGACCCGCCGAGCCGAGAGTGAAGCAGCCAACGGCACGATCCCGGGAACCGACCGCAACGAGCCGTCCAGTCCCAGTTCACCCACGAACGCGAAGTCCTCGACGCACTCTGAAGCGAGCTGACCGGAAGCGACGGCAACGCCTATGGCGATCGGCAAGTCAAGCCACACCCCGCCTTTTTTGACCCCCGACGGGGCTAGGTTGACGGTCATCCGGCGGTTCGGCCACTCCAACCCACTCGTCACGAGCGCGGCACGCACACGATCGCGCGATTCACGCACCGCGGCGTCAGGAAGGCCCACGATGCTGAACCCGGGCAACGCGCTGTCGGCGACGTGGACCTCCACGGCAACCGGGCTCCCCTCGGCTCCGTGGAGGATGGCAGATGAGATACAGGCAAGCATGGAGGCCTCAGATCACGACGTCCGGGCAGATGACCGAGATGTGACTGAACGTGGAGGGCCGCATCGGGCGCCGGCCTCTCGAGGCGCCAGCGCGAGACAGTACAGAAGAGGTGTGACGCGGCTTGGACCACCAGTTCGAGCACGTCGTCGGCCGCTTCTGCGCCACGAGCACGCCTCCAGCCGCTCGTGCACCGGCCTAGCAGACAGAGCGCTGGGCTAGAGACCCGTCTTCGCCGTCAGTGTCCCGTGAAATGCGGCTCGCGCTTCTCGGCGAACGCGCGCAGCGCTTCGGCGGTGTCATCGGTGAACGAGTTCACCACCTGACAACGCGCCTCGTCCTCGAGTGCCTGGGCCATTGTCACGTTCAAGCCGTTGTTCAGGAGCTTCTTCGTCATCGACAACGCCATCGTCGGGGCCTGTGCCAGCCGACGAGCCCAGTCGTCCACGAAAGCGTCGAGCTCGGACTCCGGTACGACGCGGTTCACGAGACCGACGGACGCGGCCTGTTCTGCAGAGAGCATCTCCGCGAAGTAGACGAGCTCCTTCGCCTTGTGGAGCCCGACGAGACGCGGCAAGAGCCACGAGGCCCCCCCGTCGACCGAAAGCCCGCGTCGGAGGAATATCCCGGAGAGCCGTGCACCGTCGGCCGCCACCGTCAGATCACAGCCGAGCGCCAGGCTCAGCCCCGCCCCGGTCGCGACTCCACGTATCTTGGCGATGGCGGGCTTGGGCAAGTCGTGCAGGGCGAGCATCACCTTGCCAAGGAATTGCATACGCACAATGCCCGGGTCCTCGGGGTCACCACTCAGCCCGTTGGGGTCCACGATGTCGGCCCCCGAGCAGAAGTCACCTCCGGCACCGGTCAGCACGAGCACTCGATCACCTCGCTGACGGGCTACTTCAACGAAGACGTCGTAAAGCTCTTGCCACATGAGGCCGTTACCGGCGTTCTTCCGCTCGGGGCGGTTGAGAGTGACGCTCACCACGCCTTCTTCGCGCTTGACCAGGATCGTCCGAGTGCTCACGAGGTCAACCCTAGGAGCATCGGAGACCGCGCCCCAAGTCCCACCGTCTGAAGACGCCGGGGTCTGTCTGCCTGCGGTCCGTCAACCTGCGAGACACACGAGCGCTTCCGGCTCAGAACGCGCCCTCGAGAACCTCGACCCTCATGCCACCGCCTTGCTCGGGGATCACCGCGGCCACGTCGAAGCGAACCTCCCGGGTCCCTCGCCACTTCGGGGCAGTCGAGCGCCTCTCTGCGAGCCAACGCGCGGCTAAGCGACGAAGCCGGCGCTGTTTGGCGACCGTGACCGCGTCGAACCCGGTTCCGAAGCGCGAGCTCGTGCGCGACTTCACCTCGCAGAAGACCACCAGGTCTCCGACCGGGCTCTCGAGCACGAGGTCGATCTCCCCTTCTGAGCAGCGCCAATTCGCCGCCAAGAGCTCGTATCCGGCGTCGCGGTACCACACTGCCACCGCCTGCTCTCCGCGTGCGCCCAACGCCCGCCGACGATCCGTTGCCACCAACTCAGCCCCGAACCGACCGAGTCGGCCGAACTGACCGAACCGACCGAACCCGCCCTGCCCGCCACGGACGTCTTCTGTTCATCAGAAGAGGTGACAAGCGGTTCTTCGACAGACCTTGCGCGGTCCGCGTTCTCACGGAATCGCAGTGTCATGTTCGGGAAGCCGTTCCACGTTCACGTCGCGAAAGGTAATCACCCGGACGTCCGGCACGAAACGAGCGGGCCGGTACATGTCCCACACCCAGGCGTCGTTCAACTCCAGCTCGACGCAGGTGGGCGACGACGACTCGCGCACCGTCACCTTGACGTCGTTGGCCAGGTAGAACCGACGGTCGGTTTCCACCACGTAGCGGAAGAGCGAGAGCACTGTGCGGTACTCCTGCACGAGCGCAAGCTCGATCTCGGATTCATATCGTTCGAGATCCTCTTCGCTCATCGGTGCCGCCTCAGTGGCACTTTGCCGTGTGCCTCGTGCCTAGTCGCTGTGCCCGCCAGGTCTGCGCTGTGCCCGGGCGTGAGCGCTTCCCTGACCTGTCCCGACCCGTCACCATCGCGGCGGAGCGTCGCCCCACCCTCGCGCTCGCCTCGCAGGTCGAACCATGGCTTCGCTGCCGGTCCACCGTGCTAACTACGTGCGGCTCGCTTCTCCTTGATCTTCGCGGCCTTACCGACGCGGCCGCGCAGGTAATAGAGCTTCGCACGACGCACGTCCCCCCGAATCACGACCTCGATCCTGGAAAGCACCGGGGAGTGTACCGGGAATGTCCGCTCTACCCCGACCCCGAAGCTGAGCTTGCGAACCGTGAAGGTCTCGCGGGCCCCCGAGCCCTGGCGACGGATGACGGCTCCCTGGAAGACCTGGTCACGCTGGCGATTTCCCTCGACCACGCGCACGTGCACCTTCAGAGTGTCACCCGGGGCGAAATCGGGGACGTCCTCCCGCAGACTCTCCCTGTCGACGATGTCTGTGGGGTTCATGGCGCGCGTCCCTTCAGGGTCGATCCTCCAAGGCCGACGGCACGCGCCGGGACCGCAACCTAGGGCGGCCCGACCCAACGCCGGAAGCCGCCAGAATACTCCGCGTCCGACGAGGCCAGGTACTCCCCTACAGCTCGTCGAGCAGGCGTCGTTCCTCGGTGCTCAACCCGCCCCGAGCCTCGATGAGGTCCGGACGCCTCTCAAGGGTACGGCGCAGCGCCATCACGAACCGCCACCTGGCTATGCGACCGTGGTCGCCGCTTCGCAGCACCTCGGGCACCTCCCACCCCCTGAAGACCGCCGGCCGGGTGTACTGGGGGTACTCGAGGAGCCCCGAACCAAAGCTCTCTTCCAGCCCCGAGGCCTCGTTTCCCATGACCCCGGGCACGAGCCGGGCGACCGCCTCCACCACCACGCAGGCGGCTGCTTCGCCACCCGCGAGCACGTAGTCGCCGACCGACAGTTCTCCGTCGACCAGGTGATCGGCCACCCGCTGGTCGACCCCCTCGTACCTGCCGCACAACAACGAGAAGCCTCCCGATCCCGACGACTCCAGGCCGGCGAGTTCCTCGACCAACGCCTGATCTACGCGCCTACCTCCCGGCGCCAAGAGGAACAACGGCCGGGGCGGGGAAATCGCCTCCACCGCAGCGAAGACCGGTCCCGGTGCGAGCACCATTCCCGCTCCCCCACCGAAGGGGGCGTCATCGACCGAACGTCTGGGATCCCCCGCTCCCGTGCGCAGGTCGCACACGTGTACGTCCAGCAAGCCTTCCTGGCGCGCCCGACCAAGGAGAGACGCGGAGAAGAAATGCTCGAGGAGGTCAGGGAAGATCGTGAAGACGGAGACGCGCAACTTCGGCACCCGCCCGTCAGCCCAGCAGCCCGTGCGGTACGTCCACGACCACGCCGTTCGGCCCGTGCTCGACCACGAAGCGCACCGGCACGAGGCCTCCTCCTTCAAGCTCCAACAGGTCGCTCGCAGGATTGGCCAGGACGGAGCTGACCGTGCCCAGCTCGTCACCCGCGACTGAGCGCACGACGGAACCGATGAGCTCGTGCACCCACAGGGCCTCGGGGTCCGATAGCGGCCGGGCGAGAAGCGGCACGCCCCGTAGGCACACTGCTGCCTCGAGGTCATCCACGCCTTCGAAACGGACGAGCCAGCGTCCGGAGAATCGTCGAGCGCTGTGTATGCGAAGCTCACGACCGGAGGCGTAGAGCAGGGAGCCGGGCTCCAACCGTTCGGGCCGGTTGGTCACGAGCGCGACGACAACCTCACCCGACAGCCCGTGCGGGCGTAGCACACTCCCAACCTCGAGCAGCTCTTCGACCCGAGGCAGCGCGTCCTCAGGGACCCCGACCCCACCGGGCGGCGCTTGCGCCCGTCGGCGCATTCAGTCCTCTACGAAGGCGCATTCAGTCCTCTACGAAATCGACGTTCGTATCGACGCCGTCGCGCGAGCCGGCCACCCGGACCACCGTGCGGATCGCCTGCGCGACGCGTCCCCGGCGTCCGATCATCCGCCCCATGTCTCCAGGCGCGACATGAATACGGAACTTGATCGCTCTCCCCGAGTCATTCGCCTCGACCACGACGGAGTCCGGCTCCGTCGCGATGGCACGCGTCACGTAGTCGAGGACGCTTCGCGCCGTCCCACCCTCGATCCTGTTCCCGGCCATGTCGTCGAATGTCTCGAGATCGCCCGCGGCTTCATTGCCCGAGACGGCGTCCTCGTCATCCAGCCCGTCAACTTCCAGCCCGTCCTCTTCCGGGCTCATTCGGACCCCTCGGGGGCGCGCATGGGTTTGTATTCATCCCACGCGCCTGACGCGCGCAGGAGCTTCTCGACACGCTCAGTGGGCTTGGCACCTTGGCGCAGCCATTTCACCACTTTGGCGTTGTTGAGCTCGACGACAGCCCTGGGGTCGGCGGCCGAGCGCCCGCGGGGCGCGTAGGTGCCTACGATTTCGATGAACCGTCCGTCGCGCGGCGAACGAGTGTCGGCCGCGACCACGCGAAACGTAGGTTGCTTCTTCTTGCCCATCCGCATGAGCCGGAGCTTCACGGACATCGCCTGTCTCCTGCCTTCTGCCTTCCTGGCGCCTTCTGCGCCCTAGAACAACCGGCGAAGTCTACCGGCGTCCGGACCCGCCCGATTTGGGGGTGACCCGGCCGCCCTTCTTCTTCTTGTTCCTGCCCTGCTTGTTCACCCGGCCCTTGGCACCGCGCCGCGCCGTATCGTTCGAGGTGATCTCCGGAAAGCGAGCACTCCCCGGCACACCCGGGCCGGGGGTTTCCCTCGCCGCCCCCGGCTGGTCCTGCGCTTCGAGATCCGAGATACCGAGCAGATCCTGTCCGGCCAACTGCTTGTCCAGAACATCGGAAACCGCTCCTGCTCGGCCACCTCCGAGCATGCCCTTCAACAAGCCCGGAGAGCGCATCAGCCTCTGGGCTTCGGAGAACTGCCGCAGGAGCTGGTTGACCTCCTGGGTGGTCGTACCACTTCCTCGCGCGATGCGTCCTCGTCGCGAGCCGTCGACCATTGCGGGCTCGGCACGCTCGGCTGGCGTCATCGAGCGGATGATCGCCTCTACCCGGGATACCTGGTCGTCGTCAACGGCCGCGCTCGCCTGTCTCAACTCCTTTCCCAGCCCCGGCATGAGAGAGAGGATGCCCCCAAGAGGCCCCAATTTCTTCACCTGCTGAAGCTGGGAGAGAAAGTCCTCGAGGGTGAATCGGCCCTCTAAGAGTCGTGCCGCGCTCTTCTCGGCCAGGTCACGGTCGAGTTCGCGTTCGGCCTGCTCGATCAAGCTGAGCACATCACCCATCCCGAGGATGCGACTGGCCATGCGGTCCGGGTGGAACTGGTCAAAATCCGCCAGACGCTCGCCAGTGGAGGCGAAGGCGATCGGCCTACCGACAACCTGTTTCACGCTAAGAGCGGCGCCGCCGCGGGCGTCGCTGTCGAGCTTCGTGAGGATCACTCCGTCCAGCTCCAGCGCGGCGTGGAACGCGCCTGCCGTGGCGACGGCGTCCTGCCCCGTCATGGCATCGATCACGAGGAACGTCAAGTGGGGCGCTACCGCCGAGGACACCCGTCGCACCTCGTCCATGAGCACCTTGTCGATCGCGAGGCGTCCGGCGGTGTCCAGGACCAGAACGTCTCGGCCAGTGCGCCGGGCTTCTTTCAAGCCCGCTGCTGCGACAGCCACCGGCTCAGTGGGCTCGCTGAACACCGGCACCCCCGCCTGGGCACCCAATATGCGCAGCTGCTCCACGGCGGCGGGACGCTGGAGGTCGGCGCCCACGAGCATCGGATTGCGTCCCTGGCGCCGGTACCACCGTGCGAGCTTGGCCGCCGTGGTCGTCTTGCCCGATCCCTGGAGGCCGGCGAGAAGGACGACGGTGGGAGGGGCAGACGCGTACGTGATACGTAAGGTCTCGCCCCCCAGCACCGACACAAGCTCTTCGTGGACGGCCTTCACCACCTGCTGGCCAGGGCTCAAGCTCCTCGAGAGGTCCTGGCCGAGGACCCGGGCGCGCACCGAGTCGACGAACGCCCTCGCCACGCCCACGTCCACGTCGGCTTCGAGAAGAGCCGTGCGGATCTCGCTAAGCGCCTCGTCGACGTCGGCTTCGCCGAGACGTCCACGGCTGCGCAACCGCCCGAGGACACCCTCGAGACGGTCGGAAAGCGCGTCGAACACGGCCTCTGAGGCTACCGGAGGTGCCTGCCCTCAACCGAAAGAGGCGTCGGCGACCAGTCGAAAGAGGGCGTCGACGCGCAGTCGAAGAGGGCGTCGGCGATCAGTCGAAGAGGGCGTCGACGAACTCGTCGGCGTCGAAGGGCACAAGGTCGTCGGCGCCCTCACCGATCCCGACAAGCCTGACCGGCAGTCCGAGCTCGCGCTGGATCGCGACCACGATCCCGCCTTTGGCGGTCCCGTCGAGCTTCGTCAACACCACCCCCGTCACCCCAATGGCTTGTGTGAACTGTCTTGCCTGGGCCAGTCCGTTCTGACCCGTGGTGGCGTCGAGGACGAGGAACACCTCGGTCACACGTCCCGGCGGCCTGTCTGCCACCCTACGGATCTTCTTGAGCTCCTCGACGAGGTTCACCTTCGTGTGAAGACGCCCGGCGGTGTCTGCGAGAACCAGGTCATCTCCCCGTGCAGCCGCCCGCCGCACAGCGTCGTAGACCACGGCGCTCGGATCTCCTCCTTCGGCGCCGCGAACGACCGGTACCCCGATGCGCTCCGCCCATGCTGTGAGCTGCTCGGTAGCCGCAGCACGGAAAGTGTCGCCCGCTGCCAGGACCACCGAGCGGCCTTCGGCCACCTCATGGCGTGCGACCTTGCCGATGGTCGTGGTCTTTCCTACCCCGTTCACGCCCACGAACAGCCACACCTCTGCCTCATGGTCCGCTGTGGGCGCGGTCGTGTCGTCCTGCGAGAAGGTCGCGTCGCCTGCTGGACACGTTCGGGGCGCTCCCTCCACCTGTTCGGCATTGTCAACTCCCAGGGTCGCGCGCAAATCGTCGCGCAGCGCTTCGAGCACCGCGTCCGGCCCTTGTAGCTCCCGACTGTGCACCCGAGCACGTAGGTCCCCGAGCAGCGCGGTCGTGGTCGACACACCAACGTCTGCACGCAAAAGCGCCTCTTCGAGCTCTTCCCAGGTCTGTTCGTCGACCGACGCCCTTGCCCGCAGCGCTCGCACGTAGCCTGAGAGGAGCCCACGTGTCTTTCCCATCCGGTCGCGAAGCACCGGCGGTGCAGCGGTTGCTTCGTCGATCCCCACCGAAGTGTCTCCGACCTTGCCTTCGGAGGGTTTGGCCTCTCGCTCTGTCGGTGCCAGCTGTTTGGGTTCGGATGGTCGGCCCGGCTGCGGAGCCTGCCCGACTCCTACACCAGAGGGACTGCCAGGGGCGCGGCCCGTACCGGCCCGGATCGTGCGGCGTCGGAAGTAGAAGGCGACGGCAGTGACGATCACGGCGATCGCCACCACAGCGAGCACTATCCAGAGGGCGATCATGGCCCGCGAAGCCTACGGGATATCGCTCACGCGCTGATCGGAGCGGCCTTGTCCTCGGGAACCTGGCGGCCCACCTTCTGGCTGACCACCTTCGACGAACCTCCGGGCATCATCGTGACGCCGTAGAGGGCGTCGGCGGCCTCCATGGTCCGCTTCTGGTGACTCACGATTATCAACTGGGCCTCGCCGCGGAACTCATGCAACAAGTCGAGGAACCGGTGCAGGTTGACGTCATCAAGGGAAGCCTCGACCTCGTCGAGAAGATAGAACGGCGACGGGCGGCTACGGAACACGGCAAACAAGAAGGCGAGCGCGACGAGTGAGCGCTCACCGCCCGACAACAGCGACAGCTTGCGCACGTTCTTACCAGCCGGGCGCGCTTCGACGTCCACCCCGGTGTCCAAGAGGTCCGACGGTTCGGTGAGGACCAGACGCCCGGTCGAACCCGGGAAGAGCGTCGACATCAGGACCTGGAAGTGCTCGTTCACGTCGGCGAACGCCTCCGCGAACACTCGCACGATCTCATCGTCGACCGTCCGAACTACTTGGTGCAGCTCGCGGCGGGCACGCCGTACGTCGTCGACCTGCTCTTCGAGGAACCGGTACCGCTCCTCGAGGTTCCCGAGCTCCTCCAGGGCCAGGGGGTTGATCGCGCCGAGCGCGGCCAGCTCGGCCTCGAGCGCCGTGGCGCGCGTGTGGGCGTCGATTCCCTCCGGCAACACCGGGCACGGGACGCCGATGGCCTGCTCGGGCTCGCAGCCCAGCTCCCGACGCAGCGCCTCGGTGGCGGCCTCGTAGCGGACCCCGACCTCGGCGAGCTCGAGCTCCAGACGTTGCAGCCGCTCACGTATTCTCGTCAGACGGTCGTCGGCCTCCGATCGCTCGTGGCGAAGGGTGTCGAGTCTGGCCCCGCCTGCGCGGACCTCATCGAGGTGGCGGGCCCGACGTCCGCGTACTCGCTCGAGCAGGATGGCCAGCCGCGCGGCACAGCCGGCGACCGTGGCCTCGAGCCGCTCCACACCGATAGCGTCCGCCTCGAAACGGCCCCGGCGCTCACCGGCTTGGGCACGTTCCGCACTGTGCCCGGCCAGGCGGCGGTCCGCCTCGGCCAGGCGACCGCCGAGCACCGTACGGCGCTCCGCGAAGGCCGCCGACTTCATCTCGAGGTCGCGCCTCACCGCAGCCACCTGCAACCCTCTCTCCTCCAACCGTCGTCGGGTGGTCTCGGCCAGGGTCTGTGCGGCAGCGAGCGCGCCGTGCGCGCGCTCGACAGCGACAGCACAGTCGACCGCCTGGCGGCGAGCCTTCTCGGCGGCCGCGGCCGTGTCGGGAACAGATCCCGAGATCGCCCACCCTGAGCGGCAGAAGCGGTCACCTGCTGCGTCCACCACGACCATCTCGGGCACTCCGAGTGCCACGTCGAGGGCTTCCTCCCAACCGCCGGCCACGTAGAGCACGTTCTCGAGCAACCGGTCCAAGAGCTCGCCCACGGCGGCAGACCTCGCGTGGACGTGCTCGCGCAACCTCAGCGCCCCGGCAGGCAGGCTCACCGCCCGACCCTCATAACGAGAATCGGGCCCGACGTGCCCCGGCGACCCATCCACAGCGAAGACGATCCCGGCCGCACCGGCCGCCGCCAGACGTCCGACGGCTGCGCGCGCCTGCTCGTCGCCCTGCACCACCACCGCAGCGAGGGCCGCTCCGAGCGCGGCCTCGAAGCCAGGCTCAAAGCCGTCGTCCACATCCACGAGCTCGCCCAAGCCACCGAGCACGCCTGAACGACCCGAGAGCATCTGCGCCGCGGCCGCCCCATGCCTGTCCTCGGCGGCGCGTTCGAGCGCCTCCGCTCGCTCCTCCAGTCGGTGACGCCGAAGCTCGGCTTCTCGCAACGCATCCTCGGCCCTTCGCACCGCGGCCAGGTCGCCCGACTCGGACTGAGATGCGGTCATCTCGTCGGCCAGGTCTCTCTCCGCGCGCTCGACGTCGGAAACCAGGGGCGCGAGAGCCTCCTCTTCCCCTTGCAGGGTCTTGAGCTCGCTCGCCAGCCGCGCCGCGTCGGCCTCCAGCGTCGACACCACGTCGGCCCCGGTGGCGAGGTCGAGCGCCATCGCCACCGAACGGCGCCGCTCGGCGAGAACGCCGGTGAGCCCGCGACAGCGCTCCGAGAGCGCCTCGACCCGAGTCAGGGCGACTACGAGATCCTCCTCTCGACCTGACGCCAGCTCCGAGGCGGCTCGATCAGCCGCAGCATCGATCTCGGCGATGGACGAACGAAGCGCCGCCTCGTCCTCGCAGATCAGCTCACGCTCGGCCGCCGCCGAGCGCCGGCGGTCGTCCAGCAACGCCATCTCGCGGCCCACTAGGTACAGCCGCAGGGCGCGGAGCTCCTCGGTGAGAGCGCCGTGGGAGCGCGCGGCGGCCGCCTGTCTTTCGAGGGGGCGCATCTGTCGCCTCACCTCGCGCAGCAGGTCCGCCAAACGCTCCAGGTTCTCTTCGGTGACCGCCAACCTGCGTTCCGCGCGCTCCCTGCGGCGCCGGTGCTTGAGCACGCCGGCCGCCTCCTCGATGACCGCCCGACGGTCCTCCGGCCGTGCGTTCAAGATCGCGTCGAGCTGGCCTTGGCCTACGATCACGTGCTGCTGGCGGCCGACCCCAGAGTCCGACAACAGCTCCTGGATGTCCAGGAGCCGGCACGGCTGCCCGTTCAGGGCGTACTCGCTATCGCCGGACCGGAAGAGCGTACGCGTGATCGTGACCTCGGCCAGGCCGCCCGGCAGGTTGCCGGAGCGATTGTCGATCGTCAGCGAGACCTCCGTACGGCCGAGCGGTGGCCGGTCCGCGGAGCCGGCGAAGATGACGTCCTCCATCTTCTGGGAGCGCACGGTGCGCGGACCCTGCGCTCCGAGCACCCATGCGACGGCGTCGACCACATTGGACTTGCCGCTCCCGTTCGGGCCCACGACAACCGTGACACCAGGCTCGAGCCGCAACGTCGCGGGATCGGCGAAGGACTTGAAGCCCTTCAGGGTGATCGACTTAAGAAACATCTTTCGCCACCCTATCCGGAGCGGGTTCGCGATCTGGGACATTCGCGCGGCGCCCGACGGCCGTGCGCGGTCGGTTCAGATCTGGCAGCGCTCGCAGAGGAAGGCGGAGCGCCCGTTCAGCTTCACGCGTACGATGGCGCCCCGACAGCGACGGCAGGGCTTTCCCTCACGGTCGTATACCTGGTGCTGACCCTGGTAATCGCCGATCTCACCGAACAAATCGCGGTACTGCTCGTCGGCGAGTGACGACCCGCGATATTTCACCGCCTCCGCGAGCGTCTCCACCATCGCCCGGTAGAGGCGGCGAATCTCCTGGGAGCTCAAGGAGTCCGAGTACCTGTCGTAGCGCAAGCCCGCGGCGAACAGGATCTCGTCCGAGTAGACGTTCCCGATGCCCGCCACGAACTTCTGGTCCATGAGCAGCGTCTTCAACGCAGCACGCCGTTCTGCGAGAAGTTGGCCGAAACGCGTCCAGCTCATCATCTCCTCGAGCGGGTCGAAGCCGAGGTTGGCCAGCTCCGGTACCTGCGCGTCGAGCTCGGCTGCAGAGGTGACGAACATCTCGCCGAAGGTCCGCGGGTCCACGAACCGCAACTGCCCCCCCTGGGTGAAGGTGATGATCACGTGCGTGTGCCGGTCGAGCGGCTCCTTCAGCCCCTTCGCCCTGAGCAGCTGGCCGCTCATTCCCAGGTGGACGAGGAGCACGTCGTCGTCTCCCACTCCGAACAACAGGTACTTCCCGGCGCGGCGGATCGAGGTGACCTTCTGTCCCTCCAGGTGCTTGCGGAACTCGGGTGCACTGCGCTGTCTTCGGATCGACCGCTTGCCTTTGACCTCCACTTGCTTTATCCGCCGCCCGACGACCTCTTTTTCCAGGTCACGCCTAATGGTCTCGACCTCGGGGAGCTCAGGCATCGCCGGCCTCACCGAGGTGCGGGGACGCCCCCAAGACGGCCCAGGCAGCGCGAGCGGCAGCCTGTTCCGCGTCCTTCTTCGAGCGTCCACGACCTTCACCCACCGCTTCGCCTGCGACGAAGACCTGCGCCGTGTAGCTGCGGGCATGGTCGGGCCCCCTGCCGACGACCTCGTATCTCGGCAGCTCGCGGACCTGGCGGGCAACCACCTCCTGCAGGCGCGTCTTGAAGTCCTCGGAGCCCGGGCCGACGGCAGCCTCCGATATACGCGAATCGAGCAGTCGGATCACGAGCCGAAAAGCCGCCCCCAGGCCCCCGTCGAGGTAGACGGCGCCGATCACCGCTTCGGTCGTGTTTGCCAGGATCGACGACTTCTGCCTGCCTCCAGAGGCATCCTCACCTCTCCCCAGCAAGACAACTTCGCCCAACCCGAGCTCGGCTCCCACCTCGGCGAGCACGGCGGTATTGACCACCGCGGCGCGCACTTTCGCCAGGGAGCCTTCGGACATCTCCGGGTAGCTCCGGTAGCAGTGCTCGGCTACCACGAGCCCGAGGACGGCGTCACCCAGGAACTCGAGGCGCTCGTTCGAAGGCTCCTCTCCGGCCTCGGCGCACCAAGAGCGGTGCGACAGGGCCTGCACCATCAGGCTCGTGTCGGAGAACGTCCATCCCAGCCGATCTGTCAGCTGGTCGATCCGACCGGGCACGAGCTGGTCGGCTCGGTTCGCGGAGGTGACGTCGTCGGTCGTCTCAGTCCGTCCCGAGCTTGGCGACGACATAGTCGACCGCGTCACGCACCGTGCGCAGGTCCTCGAGGTCCTCGTCCTCTATGCGGAACCCCACCGTGCGCTCCCCGAGTTCCTCCTCGAGCGCTTCCACGAGCTCTATGAGGGCAAGGGAGTCGGCGCCGAGGTCCTCGGCGAACGAGGAGGACTCGCTGATCGTCGCCGGCTCTATCTCCAAGATGTCGGCGAGCTCGTCACGAACGAGCTCGAACACCTGCTGTCGGCCGAGCGGCGCGCTTTCCACGTGGGTCTCTGCGGGCACCGGGTCTCCTGGTGTTTCGTGAGTCCTTGATGAGGGCTAGAGGCGCCTGGATAGCTCGAGCCCGGCGTGCATCTTACCCACTCGCCGAGCTGCCACGGTCGTTTTCCCTGATAGACGGCCTATTCGGATGAAACGATCGCCCGCGGACCGAGCATGTCGGGCCACGGTCAGTGACCGAACGGGGCCGCTGACAGGCCGGAAGACCCGGGCCTCAGGTGCTGCTAACCGCTTCGGTGAGGCGGGCAACGAGCCCACCGGTCGCGAGGTCGTGTGCGACACGGACGGCCGAGACGATGGCCCGTGCCGAGGACGATCCATGGCTGATCACGCAGACCCCGTCCACGCCGAGCAACATCGCCCCGCCGACGTTGTCGGGGTCGAAGGTCTCGGCAAGCGGCGCCATGTGCGGGAGCAGAACCTCTCCGGCCTGCTTGGTCGCGTCGTCGGCACCGATCACGCCGAGCACCGCCTCCATGAAGAAGGTGAGCGCACCTTCGAGGGTCTTCAGGACCACGTTGCCTGTGAATCCGTCCGTGACAACGACATCCGCCACCGCGTGCAGGAGGTCTCGCCCCTCGACGTTGCCGATGAAGCGCACTCCCGGCGCGGCCGAGAGCGCGCCGTAGGCCTCCTTCACGAGCGGCGATCCCTTCGAGCTCTCCTCGCCGATGGAAAGAAGCGCGACAGATGGATCTGCCACTGCGTATCGCGCCGACGAGTACGCAGCGCCCATCTGGGCGAACTGGACGAGCATCGCCGGATTGCACTCGGCGTTGGCGCCCGCGTCTAGCAGCACGGTCGGGTGCGACACGAGGTTCGGGATCGGGGTGGCGATAGCCGGGCGGACGACTCCCTTCAGGCGACCCATCCGCAGCAGCGCGCTCGCCATGGCCGCCCCGGTGTTCCCAGCGCTCACCATGGCCAGTGCCCGCCGGTCGCGCACTGCCTCAGCGGCACGCACGAGCGACGAGTCCTTCTTCCGGCGCACGGCCCGGGCGGCATCCTCGTCCATCGAGATGACCTCGGAAGCCGGGAGCACCTCCAGCCCTCCGGTGTCGCCCAACTCCTGTCGTGGCCCTACGAGCACCACGGCGATTCCTAGCTCGGTCGCGGCCTGGCGGGCTCCAGCCACGATCTCGGCAGGGGCGCGGTCACCGCCCATCGCGTCGACCGCGACCGGCAAGGCCATTCGATCAGTCGATCTCGATCGCTTGACGGCCCTTGTACCAGCCGCAGGTCGGGCACACTACGTGCGGCAACTTGGCCTGGTGGCACTGCGGGCACACACTGCGTGGCGGCGTGGAGAGGACCCAGTTCGAGGCGCGCCTGCTGCGGCTCTTGGCTTTCGAGGTCTTCTTCTTCGGTACGGCCATCAGCGATCACCAGCTACTGCAGAGAGGAGGGGCCCGACCACGATAGCTGTTGGAGGAAGGACCCGACTCACTTGGTGGTCCTCTAGCCCTCCGAAGGTACCTCGTCGGCGTCGGCGTCGGCGTCGGCGTCGGCGTCGGTGCCGGAGTCGGCTTCCGAGTCGATCCCGGCGTCGGTACCGGGGTCGGCTTCCAAGTCGATCCCGGCGTTCACAAAGCGAAGGACCCCGAGGGCTGCCCATCGAGGATCTTCGCCAGGTGGTTCGCAGCTGCAGCTCTCATGGTTCTGGTTGGCACCGCACACCAGGCAAAGCCCCTTGCAGTCCTCGGAACAAAGTGGCGCTTGGGGAAGCTCCAGGACCACAGCATCGTGGACCATGGGCTCGAGGTCGACGTCCTCACCGATGAACGGGTACGTATCCGAACCGTCGCCCCCTTCGGTGTAGTGCTCGAGCACCTGAACGCGCACCGTACCCGACGCGGGGCTCAAGCAACGGCGACACTCACCGGTCCAACAAGCGCTCACCGACCCGACGACCGACACGGCTCCCGCCACGGACTCGAGCGTCACGTCGGCCTCGACCTCGGAACCCTCGGGGACCGCGCTACCGGAGCACGCGAGACCCTCGATCTTGCCCCGGCGCACTTCGTGCCAACGCGTGCCCGGCACACGCCTGAGCTTTGCGACGTGAACCACGAAAGGTCGCCGCGACATCGGACCCCTCAAACTTGCCGGCACACCGTTGTGACCCTCGTGTGCCTGTGTGCCTGTACGCGAAAAACCTTATCCCTTGTCTTGGTCGAAGAACGCTCCGCCCTCCCCAGGTCCCTCGGCATCCCCGACACCCTCGCCCTCGGGCCCCTGTGCGCTCGGGAATCCGTCAGACCCCGGTCCTCGCCCCGCGCCCTCGGCAAGCGGGACCGGTGTGGCACGCAGTTTCTCGCGCCCCGCGAGAACGGTCTTCAACGTGCGTTCCAGGACTATCTCGAACGACGCAAGCTTCTGGTCGCAGAAGTCATCAGCTTCATGACGAAGGCGACGCGCTTCCTCACGGGCATCTTCCACCAACCGCTCTGCCACCTGGTTCGCCTGGCGCACGATCTCGGTCCGCTGGACCATCCGCTCGGCCTGGACGCGCACCTCCTCCAACAGGTTGTCGGCCTCACGCCTGCGCGACTCCATGAACTCATCACGCTCACGAAGGAGCCATCGAGCCTGTCGCATCTCGTCGGGGAGGCGATCGAGGGCCGCCTGCAGCAGCTCGAGCAGCTCTTCGCGCGAGACGAGAACCGAGGCTGACAATGGCATGGCCCGCGCGCTCTCCACGACGCTGATCGCACGCAGGAGAAGACCCTCGGCATCGGGAGGCTCTACAGCTTCCTCATCCTCGACCACAGGCTCGTCGAAGGAGTCCTCAGCGATCGTGTCGTCGCTCTCGTCGTCGCTCACCGGCCGAATTTCTCCTGGAGACATTTCGCCACGGACTTGGGAACAAAAGCAGAGACGTCGCCGCCATAGCTCGCCACCTCCCGGAGCAGGCGCGAGGACAAGAACGAGACCTTGGAACTGGTGGGGATGAACAGCGTTTCGACGCCAGACAGTTGCCGGTTCATCTGCGCCATTTGCAGCTCGTTCTCGAAGTCGGAGATTGCACGCAGTCCCCTGACTATGGCGCTTGCTTGGACCTCACGCGCCACCTCCACCACCAACTTGGAGACAGAGACGATCTGCACGTTCGTCAGGTGCGCGACGGCCTCGGTGATCATGTCCCCGCGCTCTTCGCTGCTGAAGAGGGCTTCGGCCTTTTGTGGGTTGCGCAGGCATGCCACGACCACCTCGCCGAAGAGCTGCCCCGCGCGCTCGACCACCTCCAAGTGGCCGTTGTGGAACGGGTCGAAGGACCCGGGGAACAATACCGTGGTCACGGCGTGCCTCTCTGGTTCGTCTCCGAGGTGATGTCAAGACCCGCAACGCGACCGCGCTCACCGTCGTCGTCACACGAGCCACCGGACGGTTGCGTGCCCACGGCACGGACCACCGTAAGCAGCGTACCGCCGTGACGCTTGTGCCTGACGACTTTCCAGTTCCCGGGCACCTCGATCGGGCGGTTCGTCTCGAGAACGGCGATACCCGCGTCGAGCAGCCGAAGCAGCTCCCCCCAGGCCACAAAGGCATAAGGGGGGTCGCACAACACCAGGTCGAACCACTTCGGAGACCCAAGGGCCACGCTCGCCGGACGAGCCGGACGAGCCGGACGAGCCGGACGAGCCGGACGAGAGAGCCATGCCAGGACGTCGGCTCGCACAAGACTGACGCGCGCGTCTTGCATCCCTACCGCAACGAGGTTCGACCTCACGGCTCTCAGGGCGGCGGCGGCCCGGTCGACGAAGACGACGGCACCCGCACCCCGAGACAGCGCCTCGATTCCCATCGCCCCGCTGCCTGCGAACAGGTCGGCCACTGTGGCGCCCTTCAAGTCGACGAGACTGCCGAGCATGTCGAAGATCGCCTCGCGTACACGATCGGCGGTCGGCCGGGTGCGGCTGCCCGTGGGAGCCCGCAGGATCCGGCCGCGACTTCTTCCCGCTATGACGCGCACCACGCCACCGTACGCGCCCGAGACGGGTGAGACTCAGCTCTTGAGTAGGTACTCAGCTTCTTCCTCGCCCACGAACAGCCTGATCTCCTCGGCAAGCGGCCCGAGCCGGGCCAGGGACGGGTCCTCCTCGAGCAACGCCTCTGCGACCCGCCTCGCCTCCTCGACGAGCGGCCGGTCCCTTCGTAACGACGCGAGCGTCAGGTCGTTACGGCCCTTCTGCCGGGCGCCGAGAATCGTGCCCTCTCCACGCAGCTCCAGGTCGACCTCGGCGAGCTCGAAACCGTCGGTGGTCCTTTCGAGTGCCTCCAGACGCGCACGTGCACCCGTCGCGCTCTCGTCCGCAAACGCATCGCGCCCGAGCAGCTCCCCTGCGCGCCTGCGTTCCGGTGGGACCCTGCCTAGCAGGTAGCACCACGACGGGATGCAGGAGCGCCCTACACGACCGCGCAGCTGGTGCAGCTGCGCGATCCCGAAGCGCTGGGCATCCTCGATCACCATCACCGTGGCCTCGGGCACGTCGAGACCCACCTCGACGACCGTGGTCGCCACCAACACGTGGATCTCGCCGCGGCGAAACGCCGCCATCACGCCCTCTTTGTCGGAGGCCTTGAGCTGTCCGTGCAGAAGGCCCAAGCGCAGCCCTTCGAGCACACCCGAGGCGAGGCGCTCACGCTCCTCGGTCGCCGAACGCGCCTGGATCCGCTCGGAACCCTCCACGAGCGGGCACACCACGTACGCCCTGTGCCCGCACGCAACCTCCTCGCGCACCCGCTGCCATGCCGCCTCCTCGTCGGCATCGCTACGTGCCCAGATCGTCGTCACCGGCACGCGCCCGGCTGGGAGCTGGTCGAGCTCGGTGAGATCGAGGTCGCCGAAGACGACCATTGCTGCCGTTCGCGGGATCGGTGTGGCAGTCATTACGAGCAGGTCCGGATCGGTCCCCCGGCCGCCTGTCGCCTTGGCGCCCTTCGCGCGAAGAGCGGCGCGCTGGTTGACCCCGAAACGATGCTGCTCGTCGATCACGACGACGCCGAGGCTCCGAAAGCTCACGTCCTTCGTAAGAAGCGCGTGGGTTCCCACGACGATGTCGACAGCGCCGGAGAGGAGCCCCTCGTGCAATCTCTCGCGTTCGCGCGCAGCAGTTCTGTTCGTGAGCAGCATCAGCTGGAGCGGGCGAGACCCGCCCAAGCGGCTCGGGTCAGAGACGGACAGGTCGGCCAACAGCTCGCGCACCGCTAGGTAGTGCTGCTCGGCAAGCACTTCCGTCGGGGCCATGAACGCCCCCTGGTACCCGCCCTGCACTGCAACGAGCAACGCACACACCGCTACCACGGTCTTTCCGGCTCCCACCTCACCCTGAAGCAGCCTGTGCATCGGAATTGGGCCCGCCAGATCGTCTTGGATCTGGTCTATGGCTCGCCTCTGCGCATCTGTGAGCGTGAAAGGGAGCTGGCCCACGAACGCCTCGACCAGTCCGGGTGCCCCGGGAGACCGACCGACCACGTGCCGTATCCCACGCGCGTCGCGTTCAGCTGCCAAGCGGCGCATCACCACCTCCAGCTGGAGCCTGAGCAATTCGTCGAAGGCGAGCCGGTGCCGCGCGCGGCCCAGCTCGGCGAACGACCCGGGTCCATGCACTTGAGAGAAGGCCGTCGTGCGATCGATCAGTCCGAGGGTCTTGCGCCAGAACTCGGGAAGCGTGTCCTCCAGACGGCCCGCGCGCCTCAGGGCCTCGGCGACCCAGTCCCCGAACTCCCACCCGGCGATGCCCGAGCGCTCCGAGGTCGGGTAGACGGGCACGATCCGTCCCGTGCGGTTGCCGACCAGGTCGACCACTGGATTCGCCAGCTGTCGACGTCCTTTGTAGGTGTCGAGCTTCCCGAAGAACAGGGCCTCGGTCCCCACGGGAAGTTGCTTCACCCGCCACGGTTGGTTGAAGAACACGACGTGCAGCGTGCCGGTGCCGTCGTCAACTTCGAGCTCCGTGAGAGGGCGGCCACGGCGCGTGCGACGCGAGCTGACCGACTCCACCGTTGCCAGTACCAGCGACTCCTCCCCGACCTGCATGCCGGCCACGTCGGCTCTGCGCGTGCGGTCGATGTAACGGCGCGGGTAATGGGTAATGAGGTCGAGGACGGTCGTGATCCCCAGCTCGCCGAGGGGACCTGCTCGCCTCTCGCCGACACGGCGCACTTCGCTGACGGGGATCTCGGCCAAGCGCCGGAGTGTTTGCCCGACGCGTGCACCGCTCGGATCGCTGTTCGGCGCTACAGCCCGCTCGAGATCGCTCTGCCGAGCGCGGGACCACTCAGAGCTGCTCTGCCGCGCGCCCGCGCTCACTCGATGCTGACGAGGTAGGGATAAAGAGGCTGGCCGCCGTGATGAACCTCGATGGCCACCGACGGGTGGTGATCGGCCAACCATTCGGTGACCTGACGTGTCTCGCCGCTTGCCGCGCCCTCTCCCTCTATGAGCGTGACGAGCTCGTGCTCGTCTGAGAGAAGCTTGCCCAGCAGACCGCACACGGCATCAGACATGGACTCGCCGATCACCTCGACACCATCGCGCGACATCCCCATCCAATCCCCTGCCCTTATCGGCCCGGAGGGGCCGGTGGCGTCGCGCACGGCTTGGGTGACCTCCCCGGCGACGACTCGACGGGCCGAGGCCACCATGGACGAGACGTTCTCGTCGGCCCCCGCCTCCGGGTCGTACTCCAGCAGCGCGGCAAAGCCCTCGACGATCCCGCTCGTCGGCACCACCCGGACGGTCTTCTTGGAGAGCTCGCGTACCTGCATCGCCACGGGGACGATGTTCTCGTTGTTCGGCAGGATCACCACCTCGTCGGAGGGGACGGCTTCCACCACTTCGAGGATCTGGGCTGTCGACGGGTTCATCGACTGGCCGCCCGAAACCAGGTGGTGCACGCCGAGCGAGTGGAAGATCCGACCCACACCTTCCCCATTGGCCACCGCCACCACGGCGGTGCGTTGAGGTGGACCGGCTGGCAACCCCAGCGGCGCCTTGGCCGCGCCGGTGACTTCACGAACCCAGCGTTCCTCTTCGATCTCCTCCGCGAGGTCCGACACTCTGATGTCGCGAGGGCGCCCGGCGTCCAGCGCCGCCTCGATCGCCGGTCCGACATCGTTCGTGTGGATGTGGCAATTCCACAAGCCGTCCCCGCCGACGACGACGATAGAGTCGCCTATTCCCTCCCACACGTCCTTGAAGGCAGGGATGGTCTCGTCCGACGCCTCTAGTAAGTACATCACCTCGTAACGAAAACCCCCGTGATCGGCGAGCACGGAAGACACCGAGGAGCCGGGAGCCGTGGTGCGCAGCGGTTCGGTGCGTGGCGATCCCCTCCCCCCTTCGCCGGTCTCGGTCCCGCCGGTCGGCTTCATCGCGTCGGCCGTGTCCGTCTCGTCGATCCGCGACCGCACGCCTTGCACGGCCCACGCCGAAACTGGCATGGCACGCGCTGCGACGGGCTGCGGTTCGGGAAGTGCTCGGCCGTCGACCACCTTGAGCAGTGAGTCGAAGAGGAGGAGATAGCCGCACCCACCCGCGTCGACCACCCCGGCTTGGGCGAGCACCGGCAAGAGCTCGGGAGTGTGGGCGAGCGCGTCGTCAGCCGCCGAGCGAGCTGCCTCTAGGACGCCGACGAGAGTGACCGGGCCTGCTTCGACGATCTTCTTCGCGCTTTCTGCTGCGGCATGGGCGACTGTGAGGATCGTTCCCTCCACGGGACGAAGCACCGCCTTGTAGGCGGCTTCACTCGCCGCGTCGAACGCCGAGGCGAGCTCGGCCCCGCTCGGCTCGTCGGTGGTGGCGAGCACCCCGGTCAGACCCCGAAGCAGCTGGCACAGGATCACGCCGGAGTTGCCTCTGGCACCCATGAGCGACCCGTGAGCGATGGCGTGGCAGACCGCAGTCATATCGGGCGTCTTCCCGGAGACGGGATCGACCGGTGACGCCGTCTGTCCGGGTCCGGGTCCGGGTCCGGGTTCTTCACCACCGACCCCGTCGAGGACCTCGAGCCCTTCGACGCGCTCGAGCTCGATCACGACCGATTCCAAGGTGAGCATCATGTTCGTCCCGGTATCGCCGTCGGGCACCGGGTAGACGTTGAGGCGGTTGATCGCCTCCTGGTGCGCCCGCAGAACCTGGTGGTACGCCGTCATGGCCCTGGCGATGTCGACCGCGCTCAGCCGCCCGAGTACCTCCATCTCCCGGATGCTAATCTCGACGTTCGGCCCTGGAGTCCCCCGAAGCCTTACCTAGGAGCGATCGCGTCGTGGCTGCGGTGTGCGAAGTGTGCGGCAAGCATCCGTCGTTCGGCATGAGCCTGAGCCACTCACATCGCCGCACGAAGAGACGTTGGAACCCCAACATCCAGCGCGTCCGAGCGTTGGTCGACGGGGCCCCTCGCCGCATGAGCGTGTGCACGTCGTGCATCCGTGCAGGGAAGATCACGAAGCCGCCACGCCGGGGGGTCGTCGAACAGGCCGGCGCAAGCCCCCAGGGTTCTCCGCTGCTGGCCCATGAGGGTATGAATAGTAGCGAATAGGTGTTCGTGGTAGTAGCTTAGCGATGTGCGGCTGAGCGAATGGGCCCGGGCGCAAGGAGTTCACCCGAAGACCGCGTATCGCTGGTGGCGCCAAGGCGTGCTGCCGGTGCCGGCTCAGCAAGTGAGCGCCCGCATGATCCTCGTCGAGGAACCGACACTCAGCAGCGCAGGTGGGAGCGGGTTGTACGCCCGAGTGTCCTCCCACGACCAGCGATCGGACCTCGACCGGCAGGTGGCGCGTCTCAGCGAGTGGGCGGCACAGGTCGGTGCACAAGTCGTGCGCGTGGAAGCCGAGGTCGGCTCGGGGATGAACGGCGCACGGGCCAAAGTGCGGCGTCTACTCGCAGACCCGAGGGTCAGCGCTGTCGTGGTCGAACACAGAGATCGCCTTGGGCGAATGAACACCGAGCTCGTCGAGGCGGCGCTGTCGGCTGCCGGGCGGCGTCTCGTGGTCCTCGATGAAGGCGAGGTGACCGACGACCTCGTGCGTGACATGGTCGAGGTGCTCACCAGCTTCTGCGCCCGGCTCTACGGACGCAGGTCCGCGCGTAACCGCGCCGAGAAGGCCCTCAGGTGTGCCGAACGTGACGTGGGGCCCGCTGCACTGTCACAGCCTGGTGCCAAGGTGTCGTCATGAGCCGACGCCTGCGCCACCCGGTGAATGGAACGTCCGAGGCGCCAGTAGCCCAGACCATGCGGGTCCGGACGCGCCTTCGCTACTCGATGGCGGACATGACGGTGCTCGTGGCGCTGGCCCGACACTTCGACGAGCTCCAAGGAAAGGACCTCGCTGAGCGCTGCCGGGCAGGGATGGACCACGACAAACACGTCTGGGCAGCCCGCAAGCACACCCTCAGTGCGCAGTCTTCGGCGAGGTGGGCCGGGTTCATCACGAAGTCCTCGAACGACGCGTATGCCACCGCACGGCGCAACCAGCACCGACATGCCGCCGATCTCCACAAAGCCATTGCCACCATCGAGTCCAAGCTCTGTCTCGCGCTGCACACCACGGCCGAGCGAAAGGCGCTGATAGCCGCCGAGGCCCGGTGCGCCAGGGCCGAAGGGCGCACGTCGAGGCGGCTTCGCTTCGGCTACCGATCGGTGAACAAGCACGCCATGAAGCGCCAGAGGCTCGAGCACCTACGCTCTGAGCGAGACCGGCTCGCTGCCGAGCTGAAGACGGGCAAGGTGCACATCACCCGGGGAGGCAAGAACCTCCTTAGAAACCGTCTCCATCTGGAAGAAGCCAGCATCGAAGAAGGCCAATGGAAAGAGCGCTGGGCAGCCGCTCGCTGGTCATTCGGCGCGAACGGCGAAACCGGCAAGAAGTGGGGCAACGAGACAATCCGCGTCTCCCCCGGCGGCGTGTTCGAGGTGGACCTTCCGCCGGCGCTTGAAACGCTGGCGAACGTGAGAGAGCGCTCTGTGACCCGCTATCGCTTCGACGCCAAGGTCGCGTTCTCGTATCGAGAAGCGCAGTGGCTCGTCCAAGTTGAAGCCAGTCGGGCAGTGGCCTACGACGTGGTCTTCGCAGCGTCCGGCAGGGTGTACCTGGACGCCAGCTTCACGCCAGATGCGAGGCCGGTTCTGCGGAGCTTCGCGGAGCTGAAAGCGGATCCTTCGCTGCGCGTGCTCGCTCTTGACCTCAACCACGGTTTCCTCGCCCCGGCGGTGCTGGATAGAGCAGGGAACCCGGTCGCGCGCCTTGCGCACATCGCACTTGTCACCGAGGGCCTCTCGGCGAGCGTCCGCGACGGGCATCTGAGGACAGCGATCAGCGCCACGCTCGCCTTCGCAAGGGCACATGGTTGCCGTGTGATCGCCGTGGAGAACCTCGGCTTCGACGAGATGCGCTCGATCGGGCGCGAGCGCTACGGGAGCCGCAAATGGTTCCGAAAGACAGTCTGCGGAATCCCGACGCGACAGTTCCGGGATCGCCTCTGTGCCATGGCCGCACGCCGAGGTGTCGCAGTCCTGTCCGTGCCGGCCGCCTACTCCTCGATCTTTGGAGCCGCGCACTGGCAGAAGCCGCTCTCGTCGAAAAAGCACAAGGTCTCGCAGCACACCGCAGCCGCGGTCGTACTCGGGAGACGAGCCCTCGGGCATTCTGCCCGGCGCAAGCCACAGGCAAGTCCAGGTGTGACCGCAGGCGACCGGAGGATCGAAGCGGCGGGACAACCCGCTCCTGTGGAGAGCTACCACGTGGCCCAAGCAAGGCGTCCGAGCGGTCGTCACCACGCAACCCGGAGCAGCCAGAGGCGCGAGGGCGACCCCCACGGGGACGTAAGACCCGAAGCGGCGACAGCGATCGACCGGGGCGCGAGGCTTGCGAAGACCGTTCGCGCGGGCCCGAAGTAGCGATGTCCTATTCGGTACTTCGTTGAGGAACGGTGATGTCACCGACCACCTGAGCACCTGGCAGGACTGGGGCCGGCACGACCTTGAGGCCGACACGAGAGGGCCGGACTAGACACCCGAGCTCGTCGTCGGCGGACCACGAGTCGATCTCTCTGGACCGCCACCTCCGAGACGCCTCCCGACGGCGAGGAGCGCGCTCCGAGCGCCACCGCCCACCAATGGCCATGGGACACCGGTTGCCATGGGCCAGCAGTTGCCTCGTAATCTGCGTCTGTCGGGCAAAAGGGTCGCACTACCCGGTTCACCCGGGAAAAAGGACCCACCAGGGACAGGGGCCTTCGGGCCGACCACCGATGACCTTTTGCTCTGCAACCACCCTTCCCCGGTCGGGCACAGTGAGAGCCAACTTCACACGCCGTGGAATGGAGACGCGCACAGAAGCGTTACCTGCCTCAACAACGCCAAAACCCTGCCCGGCGTGCAAGAAGGCTCCAGATCGGGGCAATGAGGCCCTCGAAAGGGGCAGAGAGAGGGAAAAGAAACATGCGACGCAAGACGTTCGACATGATCCTGACAGCGGGCGGCGCGCTCCTCGTCATCGTCCTGATCGCCGCAGGCGCGCTGGGCATGTGGGGCTACAGCTACGCCAACTCGAACGTGCACAACCAGCTGGCCGCCCAGCAAATCTACTTCCCGAAGCTCGGCAGCTCCGAACTCGCCAGCCCGAAGATCGGCCCGTACCTCGACAGGTACGCCGGCCAGCAGCTGCTCACCGGTCCGCAGGCGGAGGTTTGGGCCGACCACTTCATCGCGGTGCACCTCCAAGAGATCGGCGGCGGCAAGACCTACTCGCAGCTGAGTACCGCGGCCCAGGAGCTCGCAAAGGGGAGCCCCGCCTACGTCACCGCAGAGGCCAAGGTCCAGACCGTGTTCCAGGGCACGACGCTTCGCGGCCTGTTGCTAGAGGCGTACGCCTTCTGGACGATCGGCCAGGTCGCCGTGTGGGGGGCCATCATCTCGTTCATCCTCGCCGGCATCATGCTGTTCCTCACGATTCTCGGACTGCTGCACCTGCGCAGGGTTCCCGAGAAGGAGCAGTTCCCCAGGGTTCGGCACGCCGGGACCTAAGGCTCCGGCCGGGCTCGCCCGGTCGGCTGGGCACACATACCCGTGCCCAAAGTCTCCAGACCGACGGGGTGCCTCAGGGCACCCCGTCGGTTCGCGTCCGCCCTGTGACACCGACGTCTGGACGCCCCGGCGTACAGACGCTCAGGTCCTCTGTTTGCGCTCAGCGAGGCGGGCCGCGTATACGGCCGCCTCGGTACGACGCGCGAAGCCCATCTTCGAAAGAAGGTTCGACACGTAGTTCTTCACGGTCTTCTCCGCTAGGAACAGCTCGTCGGCGATCTCGCGGTTCGTCTTCCCGTCGGCGATCAGTTCGAGAATGTTGCGCTCCTGTCCTGTGAGGCGCGCGAGCCGCTCGTCCTCCACCTTCTCGCCGCGTAGGCGGTCCATCACCTGGCGGGTGAGCGCCGGGTCCAACAGCGATCCGCCCGCAGCCACCCGGCGTACCGCAGAGACCAGGTCGGCACCCTTGACCTGCTTGAGCACGTAACCGCTGGCTCCGGCGAGGATGGCCGAGAACAGCGCCTCGTCGTCGGCGAACGAGGTCAGCATCAGGCACTTGAGATCGGGTAGCGCAGAACGCAGGTCGCGGCAGACCTCGACTCCGTCGCCGTCGGGCAGCCGGACGTCGAGCACGGCCACGTCGGGGCGCACCGCGGGAACACGGGTCATCGCCTCTTCGGCGGTCGTCGCCTCTCCCACCACGCTCAGGTCGTTCTCGGCGTCGAACAGCTCCCTCAGCCCGCGCCGCACCACCTCATGGTCATCCAGCAGGAACACCCGCGTGGTCACTGGCACCGTTCCCCATCCTCTGCCACCACTCTCGGCGACCGATGCATTCCTGCGACGTCGCCACGTTGTCGACCTTCATCGTAGGAGCTTGACTCGCCAGATCAGCTCAGTACCGCCCTGTGGCCCGTGACCCACGCCAAAACTTCCCCCGAGCAACTTTGCCCGCTCGGCGAGGTTCGCCAACCCGCGGCCACCGGACGCGGCGACAGTCGAGTCGATGCCCACACCGTCGTCGGTGACACGAAGCACGAGCGAGTCGTCTTCCACCCTCACATCGACCTCCACCATCGAAGCTCGGGCGTGGCGCACGACGTTCGAGATGGCCTCCCGAAGGGTGACCAGGAGGTGCTCCGCCGTCTCGACGTTCACCGACGAGTCGATCGGCCCGTCGAAGTTGACGCGCACGTCCAGACCGAGCCTCCCGGCGGCCTCTTCCGTGAGGTCCAAGATCTCCGAGCGCAGACCCCCGTCCGAGACCCGCCTGGGACGGCTGATGGCGAAGATGGTGGTGCGGATCTGGCGGATCGTCTCGTCCAGGTCGTCGATCGAGCTCTGGAGCCGATCTTGCGCCTCGGGACGACCGAGCAAGCGGGTCGCGCTCTGCAGCGCCAGACCGACGGCGAAGAGGCGCTGGATCACCGTGTCGTGGAGGTTGCGGGCTATCCGTTCGCGCTCTTCGCTCAACGTGAGCTCGCGCATTCGGGCGTGCAGCCGCGCCTTGTCGATGGCCAGACCTGCCGCCACGGCCAGCGCCCCGACCACGTCCTCATCGACCTCTGTGAACGGTTCACCGCCTTGCTTGTCGCAGAGGTAGAGGTTCCCGAACGCCTCACCTCGCACCAGGATCGGCATCCCGAGGAACGAGCGCATCGGTGGGTGGCCCGGAGGGAATCCGGCGCTCGCTTCGTGCTCACCCACGTCGGCCAGCCGCAACGGTCGGGGGTCTTCGATCAGCAGACCGAGGATGCCCTTACCCTCCGGGAAATGGCCGATGGCGGAGACGACCTCGGCATCCACGCCGACCGTCACGAATTCGGCGAGACCCGTACGACCCGGGTCGAGGACCCCGAGAGCCCCGTATCTCGCCCCTGCCAGGTCGACCGCTCTCTGGACGAAGTTGCGCAACACCTCTGGCAGCTCGAGGTCCTGTTCGACCAGGAGAATGGCTTCGATCAGAGCCTGTAGGCGAACGGGGTCCCGGACACGACGGAACGGCACGACCAGAGACTATGTCCCCGGGGACTCACGCCGGAGGGCTGGCCTCGATACCGGATCTCTCCTCGTGCGCTATCCAGGTCTCTCGAGCTTCACCGCTGTTCACTGCTGCACGATCCGCATCAGTCCCAACGATGCTCGAAACCGACACCGGGTAGCGACACACCTCGGAGCGTACGAATCGCCGGGTCGTCCGTGCACACTCCGATGAGTATCGGGACATCGAACCCTGCGTCGACGAATGCGGCAACCAAGCGATCAGGATCTTGCGTCGCGATCACCAGCTCGTAGTCTTCGCCTCCTCCTAGAGCCTCGTCGTCGCGCGCTCCGACCGCTACCGGGACCTTCTCAAGCGCGAAACCCACGCCGGACGCCTCCGCCAGGTGGCCCACGTCCAGAGCCAACCCGTCAGAGATGTCGATCATCGCGCTCGCCCCCGCCTGTCGCGCGGTGACACCTTCTCTCAACCGCGCGCGTGGGCGCAGGTGCGCCGCGACTATCACCGCCTCGGCATCCCCGCCAGCGCGCGCGCGTCCTCGCCTGTGCTCTCGGTGTTCTCGCAGCACGCGCAACCCGGCAGCCGACGCCCCCAGCGCCCTCGTGACGAACAACGAATCACCCGGGCTCGCCCCCGAGCGCAACACCGGCGGCGCAGGGCCTTGGATTCGGCCAGTGACCGCAACGGACACGACCAGCGCCCACGCCGTCGACAGGTCGCCACCCACCACCGGGCAGTCGTGCGCCTCGGCCGCCGAGCCGATCCCTTCGTACAGGAGGTCCAGGTTCGTCGAAGGGGGCCCTGCCACCCCCACCATCGCGTGGCAGGGCGCTCCGCCCATGGCGGCGATGTCGCTCACGGCGGCCACGAACGCCCTCCACCCGAGATCGTCGAGCCCCATCAAGTCCAGGTCAGCGTGCACCCCGGCCACCGTGAGGTCGGTCGTCAACAACAGGCTGCCTCCCTGTTCGTCCAGGACGGCTGCGTCGTCGCCTATCCACACCTCGCCGGAGGGCGGCCCGCCGAACCGTCCCGCGAGCCCCTGTCGGATCCTCTCGATGGCCGCGAACTCACCGTGTCGCGCTCCCGCGCCATCATCCAGCGCGTCGTCGGAACCGGGACCGGGAATGGCCAATGCCTAGCATCGCAGGAACATCGTTCCCCCACGCCCCCCCGTCGACGCACGTCGCGGAGCCGACGGGCGGCGTTAGGCTTCGCCTCCAAGCTCCTCCATGGGGCGACCACGACAGCAGAGACGACCGGGGCCAACCGGGACATCCGGGGCAACGAGAAGGGGGCGGTGATGACGGTCCATGCGTACGTGCTCATACAGACCGAGGTCGGCAAGTCCGCCAACGTGGCTCAACAGGCCAGCGCGATCGACGGTGTGGTGTCAGCCGAGGACGTGACCGGCCCCTACGACGTGATAGTGCGCGCAAAGGCGGGGTCGGTCGACGAGCTGGGTCGTATGGTCGTGAGCCAGGTCCAGCTCATCGAAGGGATCACCCGCACGGTGACCTGTCCTGTCCTGAACCTCTGATCCCGGCTCAGATGATCGCGCCCACCTCGTGCAGACGTGCTATGCGCACCGGCTCGATCCCCCAGGCGCGTAGAACTTCGTCGGTGTCCTGACCGACGACCGGGGGCGGGCGCTGAATCCGAGAGGGGGTCCGGCTGAAGCGAGGTGCCGGCCCTGGTTGGACGACACCTGCAACCTCCACGAAGGTGTGGCGCTCGGCGTTGTGAGGATGGACGTGCGCCTCCCACGGTGAGAGCACCGGCGCCCCGCACGCGTCGGTGCCCGAGAAGATCTCCGACCATTCGTCGCGGCTTCTCGCACGAAAGACCTCGGCGAAACGCTCCTTCACCTCGGGCCATCGGTCACGGTCCATCTGCGCCGGGAGCTCCTCGCTGTCGAGGCCCATGACCTCGAGCAGCTCCGCGTAGAACTGTGGCTCGATCGCGCCGACTGCGAACCACTTGCTGTCCGATGTCTCGTAGACCTCGTAGAAGGGCGCGCCCGTGTCTATGAAGTTCACGCCACGGTCCTCGCGCCACCAACCGAGTCGGTGAAGGGCGTACGTCATCGTCATGAGCGACGCCGCCCCGTCCACCATCGCCGCGTCCACGACTTGGCCCCTGCCACTGCTTCTCGCCTCCAGTAGCGCAGCCAGGAGACCGAACGCGAGAAGCATCCCACCGCCCCCGAAGTCGCCGACGAGGTTGAGCGGCGGCACGGGGGGCTCTGAGTGGCGGCCGATGGACCACAGGGCTCCACAGAGCGCTATGTAATCGATGTCGTGCCCCGCGCTCTGCGCGAGCGGACCCTGTTGGCCCCACCCGGTCATGCGGCCGTACACGAGCCGCGGATTGCGCTCGAGGCATGTTTCGGGACCGACACCAAGGCGTTCTGCAACCCCTGGGCGCCAGCCTTCGACCAGCGCGTCGGCTTGCACTACCAGGTCGAGCACGAGTGCCACGCCCTCGGGGTTGCGCAGGTCCACCGCTGCCGAACGCCTGCTTCGGTTCAACAGGTCCCAATGCGGCTCTTCGGTCGATCGTGCCGCGGTGCCGCCGGCGCGGTCGACGCGAAGCACATCGGCTCCCGCGTCGGCCAACAACATGCACGCGTAAGGGGCAGGCCCGATGCCCGCCAGCTCCATGACGCGCACCCCTTCGAGTGGACCGCTCATCGGCTACGGTCTCGTCCAAGGACGAGCTGATCGAGGTCGACGACGGCCCGTAGCGGTGCGGCTCTCCTCGGAATCGATCTCGACCTTGGCCCCCGACAGCTCGTTTAGCTGGTCCGCCGATCCTGTCGCGAGCTCGACCGTGGCGAGCACCATGACTTTCGATACTACCGAGGAGGTGTGAAGGACCATGGGCGTGGAGCACCACGAGACCCGCGCCTACAGCCCGGGCCGGGTGAACCTGATCGGGGACCACACCGACTACAACGAGGGCCTGGCTCTGCCGATGGCCGTAGATCTCGGCACGACCGTGGCATTCACTCCGGACGCGAGCCGTCGCGTGGTTCTCTTCTCGGCCGAGGAGCCCGAGCCAGCCGACGTCGACCTTCACGTGCGGTTCGACGTCGAGCTTCTCCAGGCCTTCGAGCCACGTTGGGCTCGCTACGTGGCCGCCATGGTCGCCATGGTGAGACCGAGACGGGGCGGGCGCGGCACCGTGGACACCACGTTGCCGGTGGGCGCGGGGCTCTCTTCGAGCGCGTCGCTCGAGGTGGCCCTGGCGTTGGCGCTCGGGTTCGAGGCGGAGCCGGTCACGATTGCCACGACCTGCCAGCGAGCCGAGCAGGCCGCCACGGGCGTCGCCTCGGGGTTGATGGACCAGCTGGTCGTCTCCCAGGCGACCGAGGGTTGCGCGCTGCTCGTCGACTTCTCCGACCTCTCGGCACGTCACGTCCACGTGCCCGAGCAGCTCGAGGTGGTCGTGGTCCACTGCGGAGAGCGCCGCACGTTGGACCACTCGCCCTACATGGCCCGGCGCGCCGAGTGCGAGGCAGCCGCGTTCGGCTTGGGCCCCCTCGGACACGTGAGCCCCGACGACCTGGTCGGCATCTCCGACGCTCTTCTACGCCGCCGGGCCCGTCACGTGGTCACCGAATGCGACCGCGTCCGCTGGTGCGCTTCGGCACTCGAGAGCGGAGACCTGAAAGAGGCCGGACGGCTCATGACAGCGAGCCACAGAAGCTTGGCGCAGGACTTCGAGGTGTCGACGCGGGCTCTCGACGACCTGGTCGAACATCTCCTCTGTATGCCGGGTGTCTTCGGCGCCAGGCTCACAGGCGCCGGCTTCGGGGGCTGCGTCGTGGCGCTCACCGAGCTCGGCGCAGTCGATCTCACGGCGCTGCGCACCCCTGCCTGGCGGGTACGGCCCTCGACAGGCGCGCACCTGCTGTCCGGTGCCTGAACCTCGCTCTCTGAACCTCCGCGAAGGAGAGAAGGTGCAGGCCTCACAGGTCGCGAAGCAGCTCCTGCTTCTTCGTCTCGTACTCGGCCGCCGAGATGATCCCGCGGCGGCGAAGCTCGTCGAGCTGCACCAGGCGTTCGGCCGCGCTCGGCGCCTCGTTGACGCCGGGGCCACCGAGCGGCACCCCCGTCGGCGGCGTGTCCACGGCCGGGAGGTGGGTGTGGAACAAGGGTGTGCGCGCTTCTCGATGCCAGTTGCTCACCTGCGCGGAAATTACGCTTTGGAGCTCGGCGGGGCGCGGCACGTGGTCGAGGACGACCACACCTTTCTCCCCGCTCACCTCGATCAGCACCTGTCCCTCTCGGAGCAGCCTCCCACCGATCGACTGGTGGCAGGAGAGCTCGTTGATCCGTTCCACACGGATCTCGAGATCCGTGCGCGACAGCACACCCGTGCGGCGCACCACGCGGGCACTGGTCACGACCAGGCTGGTCGCCATCCGGCGCAGCTGGCGCGCGGCGAGCCACAGCACGGCGACGCCCGCCACGGACAGAAAGACGTAGAGGACCTCCACCGGGGCGTGCGGAAAGACGATCACGACGCCAACCGTCACGCCGACGGCAACGAGGACCGACACGAGCGGCCAGCCGAGCGACGACCAATGAGGATGCTGCTCGGCTATCACCTCCTCGCCTTCGGCGAGCAACCGGATGGGAAAAGGCATGACAACTCCCGCCAGCTCCGCCAGGCCCGGTCAGATCGCCCGGGCGGCGGTCATCTTCATCCCGGCCCAGACCATCTCAGCCCGGACCGTCTCAGCCCGGACCGTCTCAGCCCAGCTTCGCAGCGATGCCGGAAGCGCTGCGAAGCACGGTTCCGTCGGCGCCGGCTGCGCTGTGGCGCGGGCCTGGACGCTCGAACGCCTCTGCGACCAGAGCGTCCAGGAGCTCTGCGAACGAGAGCGCTGGTTCCACCCACAAATAGCGAGCCAGAGATCCGGGAACGGTGTTGATCTCGTTCACGTACAACGCCTCACCGTCAGAGAGAAAGTCGATCCGCGTGACACCGCGCATCTCGCAGTAGAGCGCGAGCTCGCACGCCGCCTCTCGAACCGACTTGGACAGCGCCTCGGAGATAAGAGCCGGGAGCTCACGCGGCGCGCTCGCCATCCCTTCTCCCCCGACATACTTGTCGGAGTATCCGAGGATCTCAGCCGACGTGTCAGAACGAAGCGGGCGTTCGATCGCGGAGAGCGTGAGCTCGGGCCAGGTGCGAACCGCCACGTTCAGGTCGAAGAGGTCCGGCCGGTATGGCTCGATGACCGCCCCACGTCGCAAGTGCGGATTGGCGCCGAGCCGGGCGGTGGCCGTGGCGAGGTCCTCCACCACTTCCACCCCGATCGAGGAGCCGCCGAACCGGGGCTTCACGATGTAGGGACCGCGAAAACCGACCTCGCGCGTGCCTGCATCCAGAAGTGCTCTCGGGAGTGCCGGGAGCCCTGCCGCCGCCACCATGCCGGCGAAGGCGAGCTTGTCCATCCCGATCGCGGCCCCGGCCATCGAGGGCCCGGTGTAACAGATGCCTGCGAGGTCCAGGGCGCCCTGGAGCGAGCCGTCCTCACCGGGCCCGCCGTGACAGCAGTTGACCACCACGTCGATCCGTAGCGGGCGAGCTCGCCCGAGGCGCGAGGAGCTGGGAACGAAACCGCCACTGGCACACGCCACCAGGCGAAGCTCCTCGGCGCCGCGGGGCACCCCCTCGACGAAGTCAGCTGCCTCGAGCGTCGGCTTCACACGGTAGAAGACCCCGGACTTCGACCAGTACAGACCCGTCACCTGCTTCCCTGCGCGTGCCAGCGCGCGCGCGGCCTGCAGACCGGTCAGGATGCTCACGTCGTGCTCGGACGAGGGCCCGCCGAAGACGACGCCGATCCTCACCGCACTCAGGTCGGTGCCACGTGTGCCATGGCGGTCGGTGCTCACGCGTTCATTCTGCGGCAGATCCATCGTCAAGGGTAATGATCGGGCAGGTCGTTCTCGTAGAGCACCACGTCACCGGGCCCGAGACGCTCGCGAACCCACTCGACGGCCTGCTCGCGCCGGCCGACCCGCACGAGCGACGCCGCAGCTCGCGAGGAAGGCGCGTACCCCGACACGAGAGCACGGCGGTTCGTGCGACCGACGACCACCAGGTCGGCCCCGCATATCGCGACCTCCGCCGCGAAACGCTCGTTCTCATCGGCCTGGCTGCGCCCCAGCTCCACCATTCCAGGCGTAACGACCACCCTGTGCCCGCCGTCACCTGCCGTCCTCTCAAGCGCGGCGAGTGCCGCTCGCGCACCGGCCGGGTTCGCGTTGTAGGTGTCGTCGAGGACTACGAAGCCGCCCGGGGCGACCTGTGCCTCGAGGCGGTGAGCTACGACCGGCAGTGAGCGAAGGCGCTTTGCGATCTCGCCCGCGGGCACACCAAGCTCGAGCGCCACCGCAACCGCGCAAGCGAGGTTGCCCGGATGTGCAGCTACAGACACATCGCTCGCCAGCACCTCGCCACGGACCCGTACCGACAACCCGCCGGGACTCTCGACCACGCTCACCTCGACGGCTGGTGCCGAAGCCCGGGGCTGTGCGACCGCGCAACTGCCGACGTCGACAGAGCCCGATACCCTCCACACGCGCTTTCCGCCTGCTTCACAAGCGTGAGCCAGATCGGCGAGCCGTGAGTCGTCGACGCTGAGCACGCAGCAACCCGCACGGTCGAAGATCTCCGACTTGGCTCGGACGATCTCGTCCTCGCTGCCGAAACGCTCCAGGTGCACCGGCCCGATGGCCGTGATCACCGCGACATCAGGCGTCATCCACGAGCAGAGCTCGGCGATCTCGCCGGGCCCATAGGTGCCCATCTCCGCGACGAAGACGTCGGTGCCCTCCGCCAGGTGCTCGTTCACCGCACGGGTGAGCCCGGCGCGGTTATTGAAGCTGGCGGGACTTGCGACGACAGCCATGGAACCCGAGAGCAGGTGGGCGACGTACCGCTTCGTGCTTGTCTTCCCGTAAGAGCCTGTGATCGCTACCACCTTCGGCTTCACCCGTGCGAGGCGGCCGGTGGCGCGCTTCACGTGCCGATATGCCAGACGTCGCTCCACGGGGCCCGTCACCACGCACGCCAGGTCCACGACCGCAGGGACAGCAAGCGCCCCGGCCGCGCACACCACAGCCGCGAACCCCGTGAGCACGCCGACGACGACGATCGCCGCCTGGAGCAGCGCCCACACGGCAGCGAGGGTACGTAGCCGGCGCGTCCAGACGAGCGGCGAGGTGCGGCCCCGCAGGTCCAAGCCGAAGGGGCCCAGCGCCACGACCCCGGCCGAGCCGAACGCCGCGCCCGTCCAGCGCGCCGCGAGCACGAGCCCCCCCAGCCCCACGAGCACGCCGAACACGTTCACGGGCGCGGTGCCCCACCATCGCAGCGTGAAGCGCGAAGCCGAGTCGGGCAGATAGTGCTCGCGCTGGGCGACCCGCAGCCAACGCACCCCCCCGAGGGCGGCCGCCACGACGCACGCCCCGGCGGCCGCCCAGCCCAGGGATCCTCCCCGTTGCGCGATCGCGACTACTACGGGCAGCGAGAGCGAGCTCATCTGTCGACCGGAGTGTTCCTGCAACGGATACGACGAGCCCTGCGGAGCTCGGCCTCGGCGGTCACTGGGGGCTCTTTACCGTACGGCCGGCGGCTAGCGCCCTTTCCACGGCCGCCCGAAGATCGACTGGACACTCGATCGGGGTCAGGTGCCCGGCACCCGGGCACGCGGTGAGCACCGCCTGCGGCACGCGCGCACGGATCGCCTCGGCCACCAAGAGCGGCGTCTCGGTGTCGTCCTCGCCCCAGACGAGCTCCACCGGACATCTCAGGGATGCAAGCTCCTCGTCGTAGGTCTCGTTCACCAGGCGCACCAGCACCTCTCGCATGACTCCCTCGGACAGTCGGTAATCGGCCGAGCCGTGACGCCGGCGTGCTCGCTCCATCCTCTGCTCGCTCAACAGGCCCACCCTTGCCAGAGCTCTCATCACCCGGAAGGCGGCCGGCGGGCGCGATCGGACTCCCATGCGCGGAACCAACGGTGCCCCCGTGAGAACGAGGGCCTTTACGAGATCTGGACGTCTCGCGACGAGGGTCACAGCCACCCGCCCCCCGAGCGAGTGCCCGAGGACGACCACGGGGCCACCGGGCCCGTCTGCCCCCTCGATCAGGCGTGCCACCGCGGCCGCGTAGTCGTCCGATCCCCAGGCGGCCGGCGGGGGCGGGGTGGCCCCGAACCCCGGCAGGTCGACCGCGACAGCGGGCAGGGGACCCGCCGGGGACAGCGGTCCGAGCACCCCTGAGAAATCGACATGCGAGCGACGCCAGCCGTGGAGGGCGATCACGTTGGCAGGCCCCGTGCCCCAGATCTCGCCGAACAGTGCCCCGCCGGCGAGTGACCGCAGCATCGGCGAGAGGCTACAGCCGGCCGTCCGGGGGTCCCCACTTGTCGTGCGTGTGCATGCCCGGACGAAGACGCGCGTCTTTCCGCGGAAACGCGGCAATTCCCTGTAAACCGAACGCTGAGAGCACGATGATCATCACTCCGCGCGCTCGACACGGTGCAACGCCCGAGGGCGTACCCGCTCGGCGTCCATGACCCTTGCGCTGCTCCTCCTGTCCACCGTCCTAGATCGCACCGTCGCACCATCCCCGTTCGCGAAACACCCCCCCGGTACGGTCGATCTCGTGACCCGTGCCCTTGGAAAGCAGGCCCCTCTTCCGGCCGTGCGAGACGGTGGCCGGCTCGACCGGCTCCTTCGGGGCCTGACGGACGCCCAGCGCGTCGCTGTCACAGCGGACGACGCTCCACTTTGCCTGCTCGCCGGCGCCGGCTCGGGGAAGACGAGGGTGCTCACGCGGCGCGTGGCGCGCAGGGTATCGGACGGCTCTGCCGAGGCGGAGCACGTGCTCGTCGTGACCTTCACCAGGAAGGCCGCTGCCGAGCTCCGGGAACGCATCGAGCGGCTGGGAGTGCCGGGCCGACTATGGGCGGGCACTTTCCATGCGGCCGCCTACGCGCAGTTGCACCGGCACTGGGCCGACCACGACATCCGCCCTCCCACGATGCTCGAGGACCCCGAAGGGTTGCTCCGAGAGATCTTCGACGACACCGGGACTCCGAAAGGCCCTTCAGCCCGCCACGTCGCCGAAGTGGCGGCCGAGCTGAGCTGGGCTCAAAGTCGACTCGTCTCGCCGGCCGCGTACGCAGACGCCGCCCGCTCGGCGCGACGGAGGGGTCCCATGCCCCCCGAGAAGATCGCCGAGCTGTACCACCGCTACGACGCGGAGAAGCGACGCAGAGGTCTGATCGACCTGGGCGACCTGTTGGATCGTTGCGCCTCGGTGCTGGAGACCGACGAAGAGGCCGCGGCAGCCCAGCGCTGGCGCATCCGTCACCTCTTCGTCGACGAGTTCCAGGACGTGAACCTCGCTCAATGGCGGCTGCTGCGTGCATGGCTCGGCGATCGAACCGACCTGTTCGTCGTGGGCGATGCCCGGCAAGCGGTATATGGCTGGAACGGCGCGGATCCCACCCTGCTCGCGCGGCTCCCCGAGCTGCTTCCTGGCACGAGTGTTCTTCGCCTCGACGAGAACCATCGCTCCACGCCTCAGATCGTCCAAGCCGCGAGCTCCTTGCTGCCCCGACACGTTCGGCCAGCAACCGAGCGCCCCGACGGTCCACCTCCTGTCGTGGCGAGCTTCGACAGCGACGAAGCCGAGAGCGTTTCTGTCGCCCGCTGGCTGCGACAGGCGCACCGGCCCGGGCGGTCATGGTCGCAGCTCGCCGTCCTCGCCCGGACCAACGCGCGACTGGAGCCCGTCGCGGACGCGCTCGGACGCTTCGGCATCCCCCACCGCCTCACCCCCCTCACACCCGCAGACATCGCGCTGCGGCGAGCGATCGGATTGCTCGGCCGGGCACCTGCGCGTCAGCCTCTTCGAAACGCCATGGCCGACGTCATCGTCACCCTGCAGGCCAACGGGACCGACGCCAACTCGGCCCGCGCCGCAGCACCGCCCGAGTTGGCGCGGCTGGTCGACGAGCACGCCGTGGAGGAACCGGGCGCCTGCGTAGGTGACTTCCTGGCGTGGCTGGTCGCCACGGTGGGTGATCCGAGGAGCGAGGGGCAATGCACCCTCGGCGATCGCGACAGGGTCGAGCTCACGACGTTCCACAAGGCAAAGGGTCTCGAGTGGCCGGCAGTGGCGGTTGTCGGCCTCGAGGACGGGATCGTCCCGATCGTCTACGCCACAACCCCAGAAGCCCTCGCCGAGGAACGTCGCCTGTTCTACGTGGCCCTCACTCGTGCGGAGGAGGAGCTGTGGTGCTCGTGGTCGGCCAACAGGGGCACGGGTGAGCGGAACTGGGCGTGCGAGCGCTCCCCGTTCCTCGACGTCGTAGAGGACGCCGCTCGAGACTGCCGACCCGCCGGCGATCTCGAATCGTGCTGCGCTCGAATCTCGGACATGCGATCCCGCCTCCGGCAACCGGTCGAGAAGGACCCACTGTCCGCCGCGCCAGCGTGACGCGGGTCCGGGGTGCCAACCTCACGGGCCGATGTCGACGAAGAGCGGTGCGTGGTCGGAGGGTAGCTTCCCCTTGCGGGCGTTGCGATCTACGAGTGCGTACGTGCTGCGATCCGCGAGCGGGCGGCTGAGCAGCACGAGGTCGATCCGCATCCCGATGTGCTTGTGGAAATTCCCCGCCCTGTAGTCCCACCAGGTGAACAGCTGGGGCTGCGGGTAGTGCAGGCGAAACACGTCGACCAGTCCCCAATCCTCCAAGCTCTCGAGCGCCTCGCGCTCGGGGCGGGTCACGTGCGTAGAGCCTTCGACGGCCGCCGGGTCCCACACGTCACGGTCGTCGGGGGCGATGTTGAAGTCCCCGCACACCGCCACTGAGTCCGAAGGCTCGCAGGTGCGCGCCAGATGCGAACGCAGCTCCTTCAGCCACTCGAGCTTCGCCACGTAGTGCTCGCTGTCTACGCTTCGCCCGTTCGGCACGTAGATGCTGTGGACGCGAACGCCGTCACAGGTGGCCGCCAGCAGCCGGCAGCCCTGCTCGTCGGCTTCGCTGCCGAACCCTCTGTGGACGTCCTCCAGGCCCACCCGGCTCGCCAGGGCGACCCCGTTCCACCTCCCGTCGCCGTGCGAGGCCGACTCGTAGCCGAGCGCGGAGAACGCCATGGCAGGAAAGGCCGAGTCGGCCACCTTGGTCTCCTGCATGCACAAGATGTCCGGGCGCGCGTACTCGAGCCATTCCTCAACTCGTGGAAGTCGCGCGGTGAGCGAATTCACGTTCCATGTCGCGATCCTCACGGGCGCCTCCGGCTCAGGCGTTCACGATCACAAAGAACAGGTCCACCTCACAGGCGAGCCGGCCAT
>JBEKJK010000020.1:0-52938 GCA_050011255.1 Acidimicrobiales bacterium | reverse complement strand
TCGGGTTCCGCAACTTCGAGAACTACCGGATACGGGCGCTGCTCTACGCCGGCAAGCCGAACTGGCGGGTGCTCGGTTCGATCGTGGTCCGATGAGGTGCCCGGACCCCGTCAGATTCCGAAGAGCCGCTATGTAGTGGCGGGGGCGGGATTTGAACCCGCGACCTTCGGGTTATGAGGGCGTTAACCAACGTTCATAAGGTCTCGACTCGTCTACCGAGTGCCTCTGAGCTGGGCCGCCTCTCCACTCCGTCGCTACCAGTACGCCGAGATCCACGGAGTTGTAGTAACGGTTGTAGTAACGGCTTGGGCATCCCCGATCGTCTGTGCCCGCTCCCCCGGCGCCGACCACTACGGCATCGTCGTTCACCGGCTCGCCGTTCGAATCCAATCGGACAATACAACGGTCGAGGTCGGCGGCGAGGGTCATGACGGCAATACCCGGCATCGTCAGTGATCTCGACAGCTACCGACGCGGAGACGCTCTGCGACGACCGAGACAGCGTCATGTCATTCGCACTTCGACACCCGGGCAGTCAGTCCACCGAGACCGAAGAGCTCGCCGGTCAGCCAGCCAGTTGCAGGTGTCGGCGGAGAGCTGCGCTCGGCGGAATTACCGAGCAACAGAACTGGCGCGATGGGATCGAGTGCCTGCGACGAACGGTTGACTCGCCACGTCTAGGCGAGTGACATGAGTCCGCCGCAGCGGGCAGCAGTAGCGGCCTTGAGTTTGCGGCTTGAGGGCAACCTGGGCTGGCGATCTGGCGGCACAAGACTCGGAACAGGCTTCGATGTCGAGTCGGGCAACACCCTTCTTCACCGGCTCGAGCCGCAGTGTCAGGCGGTCGGTTGGGAACCCAGCACCACCTGGTAGACAAAGCGGGGTGGTCGGCGTGAAGGCAGAGCATGCGCGGCATCGGGACCAACGAGCAGCCATCAGCGTCCTGCGCTGGGTTGACAACCAGCAGGAGGGGACACCCCAGGAACTATCTACAAGGTGCCACACGGGGATATCGCGAGCATCCGCTGGTGCCGCGCAGCTACTGCGTCAGCGGATCGCCGTACCGAGCAGCTCTTCCAGGACGACCCGGGGGATGACAATCCGCCGGCCGAGCCGGACAGCAGGAAGTTCTCCCCGGGCTACCAGCTCGTAGGCAAGGCCCCGGGAGATGTTCAGCAGGTACGCCGCCTCGTCGACGGTGAGCACCAGCCTCTTGGTGGCCGGAGAGACGGTGCCCGTGTTGTCTGCGTCCCCGTCATCCGGTCGAGTCGGGGACAAGCTCGGGTCTGACGGATGGGACGTGATCGGGTGAATCGTGGCCGGCCGGGGGGCGATCCTCAAGCGGTCAGGGTGGTTGGTGTTCATGGTCGGTCTCCGTTCGTGGGGGTGTTGGCAAGAGCCATCATCCGGACGAACGTCACCCTGAACGTCACCCTCGCCGAGGTTCTCGAGAATTTCATTTCCGATCGCCCAGGGTGACGTTGTGCAGCGCACGTCGACCGTGCTCCTCCCGGAAACGACTTCGGGCTATCGCGCGACCCGAAGTCGTTCCCTGATGCCGTAGCTGCCGGATCGACCGCCATGACACCGATCACGTCAGTGCTCTGAACGATCACAGCGCCTGGGCGAGCATGGAGCCAGCGCCCTGCGCGTCACCAACAGCCGAGGATTTGCTCCGCCAGAGGGTGACGATCATGTCCACACACCTGCACTGTCAGTGCAGAACGTCACCCTCGTCCGCCGCGGCGTCTCGCCACGGAAGCGGCCGAGACATCTGGAAGCCGACGGACGTGACCTCGTGTGCCACCGTTGCCACGACGAACGTCACCTGCGGTCCACTTCTGTCACCGTCCACCCTGAACGTCACCCTCCCAGGTAAGGAGGTGTTTGTCGCTGCTCAGTCGGTGCCGTACTCCTCGTCGACGTGTCGTGCGCGGTGACGACGCGCAACGTCACCCTCCCAGGTGACGACGTCATTTCATCCCTTCGGAGCGGTTGAAGGTTCGGTGCCGACATCACAACGTCACCCTGCTCGACCCGAACCGGGACTCGCTCAGGGTGACGTTAGACAGCATCAACGGATGCAGGGGTGTGGATCTGAATGTCACCCTCTTTGGGAACCGACGGGTGAGGTTCGATCGGCGGTCACAGCGGGCTCGATGTCCACTTGGCCGCCGGTCTGTGAAGGAGCAGCGACGAGAGCGCTCCGGATCACCGTGGCGAGCGGAGGGCTGACGCCGCGCTGGTCGAGCGGGAGCCGTGATGGTGCCAGGGCTTCACCAGGGGGCGCCGAAACGGCCGCAGAGGGAACAAACGCTGCGTTGCCCGCCTAAACCCCCCCACAGCCCACCAGGCAAGGGACCCCCCTTGTCATTGCGTTCAGGATCATGGTCTGGGCGTGTGTTCACACATAGGCTCCGCTCATGCGGAAAAAGGACGTAAAGCGGCGCCTAAACGGGTTCTCGCTGCCATTAGTCGGTGGCGGTGCCCAGTGGGAGACGGTCGAGTCGACCCGTGCGTCCGCCCATCGGGTGCTGACCTTTCTCGCTGATCGCCGCGTATTGTTCAACCCCTATTGGCAGGAACAAGCCGGAGAGTGCGTAGCATCGGTACTCGATGTGCGGCGCAAACTCACCGACGAGATCGGCGGACTTCACGACGACGAACAACTGGTGCCGCATCTCCAGGCGATGCAAGCCGCGTGCCGCAAATTCCTCGACCGGATTGGCTCAGTCACCGACGACGAGCACCACCGCGGGTTGTGGGTCGCGTATCGCGGGCTCGGCGACCGCGACGTCCCACTTCTGATCGGCCTCGGCGAGCTGCGCTCCGCGATGGGCATCCAGATCGGACTCGTCGCTTCCATGTTCGACATCGACATGCCAGACACGCTGGTCGAGATCCTCCCGCCGCCACCCGACGAGGGCGACGAGTTGAGCTTTGATCCCTGCCGGCCCTGGTAGCCCACTGGTGTCCCCAGCGCCGAACCGACCCAGTGGCGCCAATCGTGTTCAGGATCATGGCCTGGGGTGTGGCGGTAGTGCCCGTGACAGAGGACACTCGGGTGCCCCGGGCCTCACGGGCCTACGGCCCGCCGGCCCCGGCACCCACAGCCCTGCGATCCCACCGATGAGCAGCTGAGCATCCGCTCGTGCGATCGGATGTCTCATCGAGTCTTAATACGTCCCCCGGGCGCTCAGCTCGTGGCACGGCCATTTCGACGAAGGGCGAATTCGGAGAATCTGGAGATCTGTGATGAGTCGCGCTACTCCATCGAGACGACTTGGTGATGGCTGCTTAACACGAGACCGACATCCACACCGCGACTAAGGGTGCCCGGGTCCTTTGACTGAGGGACTGGATCGCATCAACCGTGGTCGAGTATTGGCGGGACGCGTCTGAATCTTGGAAATCACCTTTGAAAGCAAACGACGGAGTGCCTACCGCAAGACACGCTTGGCTATTTTCGCCGAATCCAGCCACATCGAACTTCCACCCCCGCTTCTTCAAGATCCCGATGAGCTGCGTCATAGCTGCCTCTGAACTCGGAGAACCCCTGGAAACCACGAGGACATCTCGATGAAGGGTATTTTCATTGCCACCATCGGGCAGGGTCTGATTGAAGATGATTGAGTCGCCCGCAGGAAGGGACCCAAGCAGACTAAGGGCGGGGCTCGCGGGGGATCCGGCACCCAAACTGCTGCAGCCTGACAGGAGCAAGCTCATCAGGGTGAGCACAAAGCCAGTGGTTCGAACGCTTCTCATCAGTACCCCGGACTGGCTGCGACAATGGCAGAGACTGCATCATAGGCTTCACCTCTCGGAGTCGCGTGAATCCCTTGCCAGTTGCTCTTGGTGAGAATGGGCCAATCCGATTCTCCACCGACGTTGTATGAAATTGCATCCTCTCGATCCGTCAGGTAGCCGTAGCCATCCTTGGCGAAGTCGTCCCTAAGGAGCCTCAAATAGCCGGCAGTAGCCCAAATGCCGTAGGGATTGCTCAGAGCGAGGTCGGCACGAATCGATGATAGCGATGGAGTGTAGTTGCAGTAGGTTTCGTAGACCTGCTGGATATTTCCTGGCATCGTCGATCCAATGCCCGGAGCAGCATCAATCCCTGAAAGGTCTGTGGCCCATTGGGCGGCTCTACCTTCGACACCGAATGCCTGTGTCAACGTCTCAAATCCTCCCCCTTCTAGTTCGATCACAGTCCCCAAGAGGATGGGACTGACGTCCCAGGTGGCAGCGGATGCATGGATGCTCTCGGAGTATTCTTTGTAAAGTGGTACCTGCTCCCCGTTGACGAGAGCCACGATTGCTCCGACCTGACCCGACACCCTGTTTTGTACGTCTGTTACGACGCCGCATCCCGGAACCCAACTAGGACAGGTGATCTCCCCTGTCGGGTCGGTGTTGTTGACGGGATCATCTCCGGCATAGGTGTAGGCGGTGTCGGTCGAGGCAAAGGCCGCGTCGCGCGTGGTGAATGTCCCAGTCTGCGGCCCATACCACCGCGCCCGCATGTTCGAGAACCCAGTCGACGGATCCGTGTACTGCCCGCCATAACCGAATGGCGAGGTGGGGGTTCCGAAGGCGAGATTGCCGAAGGCGTCGTAACCCCAGAACCCGGTCTCGTCACCCGCGCTGTTGGTCGTGAGCCACGACGAATCAGACGCCGTATAGGTCATGTAAGTCGGCGTGGAGGTAGAAAGGCTCACCTCCTCGACGGGAGTCGTCCCGGGCCCGTAGATGTAGTCATTGGTGCCGTCAGAAAGCACGAGCGACAACGAGCCATTTGTGTCCCAAGTCAGCTGCGAGGTGACTGTGACGAACAGATACATGGTCGCGTAACCCGAGCTGTCCACCGCCGCGCAGAAGGTGGAACTGGTGCAGGACACCGAAGAGATGGTCCGGGTGGAGTCGACGTCCTGGGCAGCGGACCAGGAACTCCCGTTGTACGTGAGGACGTTCCCGGCGTTGTCGCTCGCCTCACAAAACGAGGAGCTGACACAGCTGAGCGCCTCGAAGGTGTGGCTCCCGTCGATGTCGGTCGGAGTCGACCAGGTGCTCCCGTTGTAAGTGGTGGTGACCAGCCCCCTGGAATTGGTCCAGTTCGTATGTGGTGATCGAACCGAGCTCCACGTCCCCTGGACCAGAGCCGTGAAGAATAGAGCTCCGGGCGACTGGCCCAGTGTGGTTGTGGTGTGCTCTCTCACTCACCCGACAACACTACGGCTCTCTGCGAATGCGTGCGGTGTCATCATTCCGAGGCCCCGATGGGGCCGCTCGGTGTTGTACTCGAGGTTGAACGCGTCGATCAGGACCCGTGCCTCGGTGATGTTGTTGAACTCCTCCACGTTGAGCAGATCCCGGCGCATCGTCCCGTTGAAGCGCTCGATAAAGGGGTTCTGCTGAGGCTTGCCCTTCTCGATGAAGATCGGGTTGACCTTCTGCGCGACGAGGAACGAGATCACCGTCGAGGAGATGAACTCCCGACCGTTGTCCGAGCGGATGGCTCGCGGCAGCCCGTGCATCTCGAAGAGTTTCTCGAGGTGCTTCACGACCGACGTCGCCCCGATGGACCTCGCAACACGGGACCCGAGGGAGCGCCGGCTGTACTCGTCGAGCACGTTCAAGATGCGGATCGGCCCGCCACGACGAACCGTGGCCGAGACGAAGTCGTAACACCAGACGTCGTTGACCCACCGGGCCGGGCGCTTGCGCGCGGCGTTTTCGGGCCCGCCGATGGCCTTCTGGCCCGACTTCTTGGCCTTGGAGGGCGGCACACGGTGGCCCTCGAGGCGCCACAGCCGCTCGATGCGCTTGGCGTTCACCTGCCAGCCCTGGTCCTTTAGGAGCTTCGTCATCGATCGGTAGCCCCAGCGAGGGTGGGCCTCGGCGAGCTTGTTCATGGCTTCGACGAGCGACTGCTCCTCGAAGGACTCCATCGGGCGGTAACGCTGGGTCGAGCGGTGCTGGCCGAGCAGCCGACACGCCCGACGCTCGGAGACCTTGTAGCGGCGCACCAGATAGGTGGCTGCTTGCCTCCGGCGCGCCGGGCTTAGAATTTTCCCCGATTGAGGTCCTTCAACATCGAGATGTCGAGGGCCTGCTCGGCGATGATGCGCTTGAGGCGCGCGTTCTCCTGCTCGAGGAGCTGCAGGCGCTTGGCCTCGTCTTCCTTGAGCGCCCCGTAGCGGGTCCGCCATCGGTAGAAGGTCTGGTCGGTGATCCCCACTTTCTTGGCCGCCATCGGGATCGACATTCCCTGGCCGGTGAGCTTCTCGACCTCTCGCAGCTTGGCGATGATCTGCTCCACGGTGTGACGCTTGGTCGGCATGATTACCCCCTATTGGTCCTCACATTGTCTCTGGCACTGACATTGCGAATGGACCAGTTTTTGGGGGGCCGGACAGAGTCGCCTCACTCTCAATAATCGACCCAACTATCTCCCTCCGATCAAACCGCCCTTATCTGGGTCTGGTGGCACTGACTCACGTCTACCCATTCATGGCAGTCAAGTCTGTGTCCGCCGAACCAGGATCAGCTGGGCATAGCGCTGCCAAGCACGCTCTCTACGGCATCCGCAGCCTCCCGGTCTGCGGTTTCGAGCCAGTGGGCGTACGTCCTCAAGGTCAGCGCCGGATCAGCGTGACCCAGTCGACCGGCAATCGTGCGGATGCCAACACCGGAGGCTGCCATGGAAGTCGCCATGAAGTGGCGGAGTTCGTGGAACCGATAGTCCATACCGAGTTTCGCCATCAGGCGAACATGGAACTGAGTGAGAGAGTCCGGCTTCACGGGCACCAAGCCGTCCAGCGAAGTCGAAAAAATGTAGGCGTCGTTGGGAAGTTCGATTCCGCCTGATCTCGCCAGGTTTGAGCACCGTTCGCGGTGAGTCCTCAGGTGTTCCACGCCCATCACACCCAGCGAAATGGTCCTGGACTTCTTCGTTTTCGTCGTTCCTTCGATAGTCACGTCCGGAGTGATGGTGAGGGAACGGGCGATCGTCAACGTCCGCCGTTCCCAGTCGACGTCGCTCCACTTGAGAGCGCACAGCTCGCCTCGACGAGCGCCGGTCATGGCGGCAACCACCAAGAGCACCGCCTTCGTCGGATCGAGCTGTTGAGCTGCATCCACGATCCGCGTGATCTCCTCTGCCGACGGTGCTCGCGTCTCGGCGCGTGCGCGTGAAGGTGGGTGTGCACGCTTGGCGGGATTTCGCTGTAGCCAACCCCAGTCGACCGCCAGCTCGCAGGCCGAAGCCAGGATCGCATGGACGTGTCGAACGGTGGTGGGGCTGAGGCCCTCGGCAAGAAGTGCGGCGTAGAAGCGGTCACAGTGCTCTGGACCGAACTTGGTGAGCTTCACGCCGCCCAAGACGGGTCGGATCCGCCCTTCCACGTAGTTGCGGTACCGATGCTCCGTGTAAGGGGTCCAGCCGCGCTGCTTACCGACCTGGACCCACTCGTCGAGGAGCTGACCCACACTGGCACCCAGGCCATCCTTGGCCGGCTTCGCCTCGCTGAGCTCCGCCACATACTTCGCCAGGGCAGTCTCGGCCTCACGTTTGGGCCCTCGCAACGTCCTGGAGACCTGGATCGGTCGTCCGCCGGCGTCACGACCGACGTAGACACGGAGGGTCCACACCCCCGGACGACGTTCGTACATAGTTCCCCGCATGGGCTCAGTGTAGTAATAGAGTAGTAACGAGGAACGAAAAGGCCCTGATAGACTCCCTCTTTAGGTCGTCTACCAGGGCCTTTGTAGTGGCGGGGGCGGGATTTGAACCCGCGACCTTCGGGTTATGAGCCCGACGAGCTACCAGACTGCTCCACCCCGCGTCGCCTTTTCAACATATCACCTGGTGGATGACCCACGTCCGGACGCCCCACGAACGATGGTCCCGTAACCACGCCTAGGACCTCACCTGAAGGCTAGGACCGTGTCAGCGCGACCCGGCTCCGAGCGCCGACGACAAGGGCGCCTTCACCGACGTGCGGCGCGAGCGCGAGGCCACTCCGCTCGGTGTGGTCGTGGTGGTGGTCGTGGGCGTCGTCGAGGAGCTCGGCGTCGAAGTGGAAGAAGAGGAGCTGGAGGACGTGCCCGAAGCCTGTTGGAGCTGCTGGATCGCGCTCTGCATATTCGCGATGTCAGTGCCGTAGGCGGCGAAGTTGCCGGCCTTCAGGTCGTTCTGCGCTTGTTGGAAGTCCTGGGCGACTTGAGCGATGAGGTTCTGGACCTGGGCGGAGGCAGGAGCTCCCGCCCGCGAGGGAGTGGAGCCGTTCGCCGCGGGGGTCGGGATCGTGAGCCCCTGGAAGACCAGGCTCAGCGCGTCCGCGAGGGTGTCGCCCTCCTCGACCTGGCTGTTGCCCCCGGGCCCGCTGTAGACCGCGATGACACGCTGAAGCTGCGGCACCGGGTTGCGCGTGGACTGCACGTAGAGGGGCCGGAAGTAGAGCATCGACTGTCCCACCGGGAGCATGAGGACGTTGCCGAGGATGACCTGTGAGCCGTTCGTGTTGAGCAGGCTGATGTCCTTGGACACCGTGGGGTTCTGGGTGATCCGCGAGTCGATGAGTGCCGGGCCGTCGGTATCCTGACCTGTCGGGGTGACGTACGACGTGAGCTTCCCGTAGCTACCCGGATCGTTTCCGGCCGCGATGAAACCAGCCAGGGTCTGCCTCGGGTTGTTGGGCGAGTAAGGAACATAGGCGTCGATCAGATTGAACGACACCTGGGACTGCCCGGGAAGCGCGAACGTCTCGTAGAGCGGCGACATGCGTGGAGCAGGGCTTGTCACCAACTGGCCCTGCGCGTTGGTCGTGAGCGTCGTCGGCAGCGCGTTCTCCGGCGGTCCGGCCCCGGGGCTCTGCGAGATGTTCCACGCGCCGCTGGAGCTGTAGAACGACTGGACGTTGGTGAGGTGGTAACGGCCGTAGGCCGCGGCCTGCACCGTGAAGAGGTCCTCCGGGTAGCGCAGGTGGGATACGAGCGCCCGCGGCATCTGGGATACCGGGTGGAACATGCCGGGGAAGATCTTCTCCCAGGTCTGAAGAATCGGATCCGTGCTCTTGGTCAACGAGGTCACGTCATAGAACGTCATGTTCCCCGTATAGGCGTTCACGACGACCTTCACGGAGTTGCGCACGTAGTTGAAGGTCTGACCAGCGAGCCCGCTGCCCGACGCAACCGCGGAGGTGTCCGCGTCCTGCGCATAGGGATAGTGGTCGGTGGTGGTGTACGCGTCGATCACCCAGTCGATGTGCCCGTTCACCACCACCGGATACGGATCCGAGTCGTAGCTCAGGAAGGGGGCGGCCTTCTGCGCCATCTGGACGACGTCGCGAACGAACAGAAGGCGTGAGTGCGGCGTGAGGCGGTCGGAGATCAGCACGTTCAGATCCCCGAAGCGCAGCGCGAAGGCCAAACGGGTGATGAAGTTGTTGAGCTCGACGCTCCCCTGCCCCGTGTAGTGGGTCTCTTGGTTTCCTCCGCCCTGAATTGGGTAGTCGACCTCGGGCTGCCGGGTGTTCGCTATCACGTAATTGGCGTCACCTCCGTTGGGATTGCTCAGTCCGAAGTACACCGACGGCTGGGTGAGCTTCGGAACCCCTGTTGCGGAGACTGGAGGTAGGGCGCCGATGTCGAACACCGGCTGGCCGTTCGAGGCCTGGTTCGCGGGTGACAGCACCATCCCGTAGCCGTGGGTGTACTGGAGGTGCGTGTTGACCCACCCTTGGGCCGGGACGTTTGCCGTGTCGACCTGGCGGACGCCCACCACCATGGGGACCAGCTGGCCGTCGACCTTGTAACGGTCCATGGTGAGAGTGTTGAACGAGTAGTAGGTGTAGAGGGCCTGCTGCTTGGTGAACGTGTTGCCCGTCAACTCGGGGTCCCAGAGACGCACGTCATCGAGGCTCGGGGTGTCGGCCTCCAAGGAAGCAGCCGACGCCGAAGCGTCTGCGGCGAATGCCTGGGTCTTTATGCCGCTGATGCCCATCGCGGTGCGCGTGGCGGAGATGTTGCGGGCTATATAAGGGCTCTCGAGGGTGTTCTGCGCCGGTTGCACCTTCAGCTTCTGGACGGCGAACGGGTAGATGGCGCCCGCGACGATCGCCACGAAGGCCCACAGCCCTACGGCCAGGATCGGCAGGGCCCACCCGCGCTGCCAGATGTTCACCACGAGGATCACCACCGCGAGTATCGAGATCACCATCAGCAAGGTGAGCGCCGGCAGTCGGGCGTGGACATCGGAGTAGCCGGCTCCTTGCACATAGCCGTTCGATGAGAGGTCGAGGTTGTAGCGGGCCAGGAAGTAGCCGGCCGCCTTCACGAGGGCCATGCACGCGAGCAGGACCGAGACATGGACCTTCACCTGCGGGGTCACGTTCGGCCTCCCCTGCTGGACCCGGATGCCGCCGTTCAGGTAGTGGGCGATGACGGTGAGGATCGCTATGACGACCAACGACACGAACGCCCAGCTGACGAGGAAGGACAGGAACGGGAGCTTGAACACGAAGAAGCCGATGTTCTTGTTGAACTGCGGGTCGTTGGGATGAGATCCACCGAAGGAGACGCCGTCGACGAAGTACAGGTAGTTGCGCCACTGGCCCACGGCGCTCGAGGCAGCGATGAGGGCGACGACGAGGGCGACGATGCTCCGTACGAGAAGCGCACGTGGAGCGACGTGCTGCTGGTACCGCCGGACGAGCTCGTCCTCGGGACCGAGCATCAGCTGTCTCGACGCCACCCGGTCCACCACCGCCAGGCTCACCCACAGCGCCACGAAGAAGATCGCGGCAAACCCGAAGAACAGAGCGAGCTTCACGGCCAGGAGGTGTCGCCAGACGCTGCTCAGGTGCACGGAGCCAAACCACAAGTAGTCCGTGTAGAAGATGGAGATCGACCGCAACGAGGCGATGATGATGATGATGACCGCTATGGCAATGAGGATCCAGAGCCGACGTCCCCGTGTGAACAGGCGCGCTGTGGAAGGTATGTCTTGCGGGCGTCGCACGACTCCGCAGCCTATGCGTCCATCGCTACGAGCAGGCAGCGGCAGCCGGCGTGGGCCGGCGGATGTGAGTGACCGGTGGGGAAGGCCTCACCGCGTGGCACCGGACCTGCCAAGGCGTTGTCGTCACAGTCGGGGCACTCCACCCCTTCGTCGTCGACCACCCACCTGAGAGAGGCGTCGGAGGGGGCAGCTGCAAGGGCAGCGCGGGAAAAAGCCGACACGGCCTCGTCGCCCACGAGTCGCTCGACTCGCGCCCCTTTCCAGTCGCGAAACGCCGCACCGACGTGCTCGACGAGTGCGGCATCGTCGCCGGACTCGACCCCTGCGCCTTTGTCCTCCAGACGCCGACGAAGCGGGAGGACGATCGCTGCAGCCAGCTCGGAGGCGATGTCGTCGACCTTGGGCGCCTGGTCGGACTTGCCGCCGACGAAACTCGCTCCCGACCGTGCGGCCTCGGCCAGCTGCTCGAAACCCGCACGCGCGTAGCGCTCGATGTGCTCGGCCTCAGGCGGCAGGACGCCGGGTCCCCAGCCCTTGCTGGCGCGAAGGCGATCGAGAATGTCGTTCTGGTCGTCGGTCAGGGCACGCTTGAGGCGCCGCGCGAGCGTGGCCACGACGGGCCGCAACATGTCGTCGCGCTGCACCAGCAGCGGTTCGCGCTCGGGCTCCTCGGCGGGTATCGCAGCCTCGTGACGCGCTGTGACTCCGACCGCCCTCTCGTCCCCTGCGACCGCCCTCTCGTCGTCGCCGCCAGCCTTCTCGGTCTCGCCGCCGGTGGTCGCGTCGGACTCGTCCGCGCGAATCTCCCCGGAAGTACCCGGGGAGGAAGCGGCGACGGCCTTCGCCTTCGCACCGCGTTCGGCACGCAAGCGGGCGAAGAGCTCCTCGACCGTCCGGCTGCGAGTCGGCGCGTCGACCGGTTCGGGGGACGTGACAGCACCGGATTCCTCCAGAGCCGCCGCCTCAAGAGGAGCCTCCTCGGTGAAGTCCGGCTCTCGGGCAAGCCGATCCGGCGCCGGCGGACCCGTGGTGGTCTGCTCCACAGCAGGGGTCGCGCCAGAGACGGCCGGCGGCAGCCCGCCGGCTTCGGCCTGGAGGGCTAGCTGGCGTCCCGCGGCCTCTGCCGCGATGCGTGCCTCGTCCTCGGCCCTGAAGAGCTCGTCGGTGATCCGGTCGACCGCCTGCCTGACACCACCGATCGTCTCGGCCAGCCGATCGCGACCCGCGCGCAACTGCTCGATCTGGCTGTGGAGTACCCGCCGACGGCGCGTCAGGTCGCCGAGGACACGCGCCCTCAGCTCGTGTGCCTCTGAGAGCATCGCCCGGCACTCGGTCCGCGCCTGCTCGACAAGGGCCTCCGCCTCGAGATGGGCAGCGTCCACCTTTGTCGTGGCTTCGTCCTGGGCGCGCTGTCGTGCCTCTGCGGCTGCAGCCTCGGACTGCGCGGCACGCTCGGAAGCGTGCTGCGCGGCGCGTGCCTGCAGTTCCCCTGCCTCCTCCTGGGCTTCGGTGACCATGCGATCGGCGTCGGCCTCCGCGCGCCTGAGCAGTTCTGCCGCGGCATCGTGCGCTGATCGCAGCACCCTCACGGTCTCCTGCCCGAGCGCCTCGGTGAGCGTCACCTCGTCGAGAACCGGGTTCTGCGCCCTGCGCTCGGACTCCCCGAGCAGCTCACGCAGCTCGTTCTCGTGCTCCTGCGCGGCCGTCATCTCGCGCGCCACGTGCTCTAGGTATCCCCTCACCTCGGACGGGTCGAAACCACGCCGCGTCGTGGCGAAAGTGCGTCTGGCCACCTCGTCAGGCTGCAGACGTGACGAGGACGAGATCGTGAGCCTGCGGTCGTCGACCATCAGGGGACGTTGGCGACGGCGCCCGTCGCTGAGAGCACCGCCAAAGACTACGGCGCGCTCAAGTCCAAGGTGAATGTTTCCAGTCGTAGGGCACCTTGTGCCCACCTTCGCCCGCGGGGGGTCCTGCGGCCGCTCTGCCCAGGTGCCCGCCCAGGTGCTGGAGGTCGACGAGGGCGTCGTGGAGCGACGAGACCCCGAGTACCTCGAGATTCGGCGTTGCCTTCGCCCTCGCCGCTGCGAGCTCGGAGACCGGCACGAGGAAGACCGACGCACCTGCCCGCTCGACGGCAACCGTCTTCTGCTCGACACCGCCTACTTCGCCCACCGACCCGTCAGGGTCGATCGTGCCGGTCGCTGCGACGCTCCGCCCCCCTGTGAGCCCGCCACCGCAGAGCCGGTCGATCATGCCGAGGGTCCAAGCCAGTCCCGCGGAGGGGCCGCCGATCTGGTCACTGTTTATCTTCACCGCGAACGGCAGCTGGTAGACGGGTTGGGTCCCCATGCCATAGATCTGTGCGGCCGGGTCACCGATCCCGATGAGAGGCACCGTCGTATGGTCCTCCACGGTCTTGCCGAGCCTCAGAGTCACCGGATGGCCAGGAGTGGGATGGGCCACTGAGCCGACCTGCAGCGTGACCACCTCGCCCGGTCTGTGCGCGCGCAGCACGGATCTGAGAACCTGCGGGTTGGGAGTGGGCGTGCCGTCCAACGCGCTCACCACGTCGCCCACTTTCAACACGCGCCAGGCGGGTGCTTTTGGGTCGATCACGTAGATGGTCACCCCGACGTCTTGCTCGGGCACTTCGTAACCGAGTTGGCGCAGGGCCACGGCTTCGGCCGTGAGCTCGGACTCCTGCATGTCCACCGTGCCCTGTGCGTCGAACTCGCTCACAGGCAGGTTGGCCGTCAGCTCACCCTTGCTCACCAGGGTCGTATCGGAGTCGAGCCATGCCGGGAGCAGTCCGATGAGGCTCACGTCGTTGACCCCGACGTCGGTGAGCAGCACGCGACCATGAAGCGGATGTGTCTGCCCCGGCGGAAGCGAGATGAGGCGGGAGACAGGCAAAGCGTCGCCCGGTACCAAGGCGTAGTACGGGACGGTTACGAACGACGCGATCACCACGAACGCCGCCAGAACGAGCACCACGGCACCGGCCACAAAAGGCCACCGTCGGTGTCGCGACGACGCGCTCGGGGGCACAGAGAGCTGTGCAGATAGCGTGGTCTCGGAGGTGGACATGGCAAAGGGCTCTGCGGAGGAACCTCAGCCTGCCACGGATCAACGCTTTCCCCTCGGCACCCCGGGTGGGCCGCTCGCACCTTCGGAACACGAGGCGCAAGCCGGTCCGTCAGCCGCCGCCACGTCACAGGCGGTGCAGGTTCGGCTTCGCCGGCGCCAGGCGGTGTTGGCCGGGCACCGAACACGCGAGGCCGAAGCTGCTGCTCTTGTGCGCGACCCGGAGCCCTCCGTACGGGCGGCCGCGCTGGGAGCGCTCGCCCGCCTCGGCGTGCTCAGCACCGATGGGCTCGTCGAAGCCCTGGCAGACCCCGACCCCTCGGTGCGGTGTCGAGCCTCGAGGATCGCCGGCCACGAGGCGTCGCGCGAGGCACGCGTGCATCGGGCGAGCCTGCTCGTCGAGGCGCTGACCGGCGCACTGGACGACGCGGACTCGGCGGTGGCAGAGGCCGCCGCGTGGGCCCTCGGCGAATGGGGACATGCGAGTGACGGTGAACCGACCGACGTCCTCTGCAAGATGTCCAAGGAGCACCCCGATCCGCTGTACCGTGAGGCCGCCGTAGCGGCCCTCGGGGCGATCGGTGCGAAAAGAGCCCTGCCCTCGGTCCTCGCCGCGCTCGAGGACAAACCTGCCGTGCGCCGGCGCGCCGTGATCGCGCTCGGCGCCTTCGACGACCCCGGTGCCGAAGAGGGGCTGCGGAGGTGCCTCGACGACCGCGACTGGCAGGTGCGCCAAGCGGCGGAAGCGCTGTTGGAAGACGAATGACGCGCGCGATGCTCTGAATCAGGATCACGCGTCGAAGGTGACGAACAGCTCCTGCAACGTGCCAAAGGACTCGAGACACTGGCCGGCACCGAGCACCACGCATTCAAGGGGTGTCGCGACCAGGTGGACCGGCACCATGGTCTCGTCCGCGAGGCGCCGGGCGAGCCCGCGCAGGAGTGCGCCGCCGCCCACGAGGTGGATCCCTTGAGTGATGATGTCCTGTGCCAGCTCAGGGGGAGCAGCGCCCAGGCACTCGACCGCAGCCTCGATGATCTGTCGTATGTTGTCCTCGACCGCTGAGCGAAGCTCCGCCGGTGAGATCACGACGGTCTTTGGCATTCCCGTGAGCAGTTCGCGCCCACGCACTTCTGCCTTCACCTCGCCATCGAACGGAGCAGCCGAGCCGATCGCCAGCTTGATCTCCTCCGCCGTGCGCTCACCGATGGCGAGCCCGTACTCGCGCCTGATGAAGGTCTGTATCGCGCCGTCTATGTCGAACCCGCCACAACGGATAGACCGAGAGGACACGACCCCGCCGAGCGAGATCACTGCCGTCTCGGAGGTGCCGCCCCCCACGTCGACGACCATGTTGCCGATGGGTTCGTGGATGGGGAGCCCGGCCCCGATCGCTGCAGCCATCGGCTGCTCGATGAGGAACGCCGCCGAGGCACCCGCACGATGCGATGCCTCTTTCACCGCGCGACGTTCCACCGAGGTGATGGCCGAGGGTACACAGATGAGGACGCGGGGGCGGTTGAGACGCGAAACCCCGCACCTGTGGAGCAACAGACGGATCAACCGCTCGGTGATGTCGAAGTCGGTGATGGCGCCTTGACGCAGCGGTCGCACGGCCACGATGTATCCAGGTGTGCGCCCGATCATCTGCCAGGCCTCCTGGCCTACTGCGAGGACGTCCTGCGTCCTGGTGTTGAGGGCGATCACGGTCGGTTCGTTGAACACGATCCCCCGGCCTCTCGCGTACACCAGTGTGTTCGCCGTGCCGAGATCGATCGCGAGATCCCTAGCCACGTTCCTTCGCTCCCACCCGGCCATCGTAGGGGACGCTCGCCCTGCGGGCGACGCCCGAGCTCCCACGCCGGGCGCGCGCGACACCCGTGGGGGGGTGCCCACAAGTAGCCTCGAAACAAATGGACAACCGCGGCCCTTTCACCTTCGGGGACGTCCCCGACGACGCCGACGGTCCTGACGAGGAGGACGCCGTCCACCAGGGGTGGATCGCGCCGGAGGACAGGTTGTGGAAACACCCCTCGGAGATCTCCGGTCTCGGGCACGGCGTTCACGCCACCGCAACGGCCCTTGAGCGCGCTTCGGCTCGCGACGTGTGGCACGAGAGGCGTGGCGCGATCGCGGCAGGCACGCTGGGGGCGGCCGCGGTGGCCGCGGCGGCCGCGTTGGTACTGACGCTCACAGAGACACCGGCGACGACAACCGCGACCCGAAGATCGCAGCCCGCGGTCACGAGCCTCGTCACCATTCCCTCGGTGTCGATCGCGGCCCCTTCGGGGATCATGCAGCTGATCTCGACGCTTCGCCCCTCGCTCGTCGAGCTGGAACCCACCGGTTCCACCAGGGGTGCCACGTTGACCGGTGTGGTCCTTCCCGGAGGTCAATTCGTCGTCACCGCGGCCTCGGCAGCTGCTGGCGTCTCGCGCATGGAGGTCGTGACCTCGAACGGAAGGCACTTGTCGGGAAAGGTGGTAGCGACCGACAAGGGCTCGGGGGTTGCAGTCGTGCGCACGAGCGGAGGCCTCAAGCCGGCTCCCTTCGCCGATGACGATGTGGTGCCGGGCGAACTTGCAGTCACCGCTTGCCTGCACCGTGGCACACAGAGCTCGGCTCCGAATGTCTACGTGGCCGTTGGCACGGTCCAACAAGTGGGACGGCAGGTGCCGTCAGGTGAAGGGGCCGGGTTGATGGACGCCATCGAGGCCGAGACGCCGATTCGAGCCGATTGGGGCGGGGTGCTCATGGACGGGCACGGTCAGGTGATCGGCATCCTCGACGGGCAGGAGAACACGACCACGGGCACGATCGGGCTCTTCGTCCCAGGCTCGTTGGCGCTAGGTGTCGCGGACGAGCTGGCCTCGAACGACCGGATCGAGCACGGGTGGATGGGCGTCGCTGCGGAGGACGCGCCTGACAACGCAGGTGCCGTGGTGACGAACGTCTTCCAGAACAGCCCCGCAGCCGGTGCGGGGATCGTGCCGGGAGATGTCGTCACCGCAATCGGCTCTCATAGCGTCTCGTCGCACGCGGACCTCGAGGCGCGCCTTTACACCGTTGCACCCGGATCCACGGTCGAGCTGACCGTGCAGCGGTCAGGAGCCACTTGGACTGTATCGATGGCTCTGGCCGCCGATCCCGGCGGCTGACGTGGGCGTACCGGGTGGCGGCGGCGACGACGACTTCATGGAGCAACTGCTCGGAGATCTCCTCGGGCTCATGGGCAGTTCGGCCGCCGGTGGCACCCAACAGCTCGAACTGGCTCGCACGCTCGCGCGCTCGGTGGCGAGCGGCGACCAACCGGAGGCCAACGTCGATCCGCTCGCCCGTATCGAGCTCGAGAAGCTGGTACGGGTGGCCGAGCTCCACGTCTCGGAGCTGACAGGCCTGCCGGTAACCCCGAGCGGCGCCCCCGTGGAGATCATGACGGTGGGTCCCGAATCGTGGGCGTGGCACACCCTCGAGGACTGGCGGTTCCTGCTCGAGGCCATGTCCTCGCCACCGCTGCCACAAGACACCTCACGAACTTCTGGGACCGGCCAGGGCCCGAACGACACGACCGGCGGCGGCGCTCCTGGAACCGGCGAGGACGGCCACCCTGGAACCGGCGAGGACTCACAGGAGGAGAGCCGTCCCTCCTCCGCGCGCCGTGGCTCGGGCGAACCGGCCAACGCGGACGGAGAGGAGGCGGAAGCCGAGCCAAGCCTCGGTCTCGCAGACCTGGGTCCGAGCCGCGAGCCGTGGGAAGGTCTCGAGCAATCGGGGCCCGCGGAGCTCGTAGCCAGGTTCATGTCGACCATGGGACCGATGCTCGCGGCGATGCAGCTCGGGTCCGTCGTCGGCCACCTCGCACGCTCGGTGCTCGGGCAGTACGAGGTGCCGATCCCGCGCCCCGCTTCGCGTCTTCTCGTCGTCCCCCGGAACATCGAGCGCTTCGCGCGCGATTGGGCTCTTCCCCTCGACCAGGTCCAGCTGTGGGTCTGCTTGCGCGAGCTCACCGCGCACGCCGTCCTGACGAGAGCCCACGTCGCGTCTCGCTGGAGGGAGCTGCTCACCAACGTGGTGCGTGCGGTAGCAGAGGACTCTGCGAGCGTCCTGGACCGGCTCGGCGCCTTGGACCCGACCGACCCCGAAGCGCTCCAGAGCCTCCTCGGTGACCCGGAGACGCTGTTGGGCACAAGCCCCTCCTCGGCCCGTCGCCGCGCGGCGGACGAGCTCGAAGCGGTAACGGCGGCGCTGTTGGGCTACGTCGAATACGTGCTCGACCTGGCGGCGTCGCGCCTGCTCGGAGGGAGAACGGCACTCGCCGAAGCATGGCGTCGGCGTCAGTACGACCGCGAGACGACCGATCGAGCAGCGGAGCTGCTCTTCGGGTTGGATCTCGGTCCAGCGCAGGTCGAGCGCGGCGTGGCGTTTGTGAACGGAGTCCTAGAGCGCGCCGGAGAAGAAGGGCTCGCAATGCTGTGGTCTGCGGAGCACGCGCTCCCGACGCCTCCGGAGGTCGATGCTCCGGGGCTCTGGTTGGAGCGAGTGCGCCTGACCGACGGTTGAGCCGCTTCAGGGAGCGACCGGGCCGTCCTCCTCCGAAGCGGTGGGGAGGACCTGCTCCTCGGGGACTCCGAGGTCCCACTCGAGCTCCAATCGCTCGCGCTCGGCGTCCCTGGCCACACGTTCGCGGTTACGCCGGTACTGGGGATCGTGCGGCGGCAGGAGCGTGAGTCGCGCCAAGGTCCTGTCCCGGAACGGCTCGATCACCGCAGCGTCGCCGTAGGTGGAATTCACAGCCCAATGCGGGGCGACAGGACCCAAGTACACGACGCGCACATGACCTCGCGGCGGCTGAGCTTCCTCGGGCTCCTCGGTCTCCTCGGCCACCAGTCCTCACCTCCTAGATCTCGAACTCCCTCGACTGCCCCACTCGCTCGACCGCCCCACTCGGACCCGAGCGCACCTTCACAGCAACCGCACAGGATTTCACAGCAACCGCACGGGCGGCGCGTATATAAGGGCAGGACGAGAGCAGTGACGAGTGAACGCACCGAGCTGCTCCAGCGTACCCGGCTGGTATCGTGACATCGAGATGGGAGGCGTCGTGGACACCGACTGGATGGCTCGTGGGAAGTGCAGAGACATGGATCCCACGGTGTTCTTCCCGAACGACGGGATGGGGGTGCAGGCAGCTCAGGGCATCTGCGCCGACTGCCCGGTGAGGCTGGTCTGCCTCGAGTACGCGCTCACGAACCGCGTCGACCACGGCGTGTGGGGCGGCACCTCCGAGCGTGAGCGCAGGCGCATCCTCCGCCAGCGCCGCCTGTCGAAGCTGGCTGTCAGCCGCGCCTGACCGAGCGCCGTCCGTCGGCGATGGGGGTCCGGGTGCTCGAATGCGTGGTCAACGTGAGCGAGGGTCGCGACACCTCGGTCATCTCGGCGATCGCCGCCGCCGGCGGAGACCAGGTGCTCGACATCCACAACGACCCTGATCATCACCGCGCGGTCATCACGCTCGGGGGCACCGAGACCGAGGACGCTGCACGTGCGGTTGCGCGCCGTACCCTCGAGCTGGTCGACATCCGTCGCCACAGCGGGGTGCACCCGAGGATGGGGGCAGTCGACGTGGTCCCCTTCGTACCCCTCGGGCCCGAGGGTGCCGCGTTCCCCATCGGTGGCGATCTGACACCGGCTCTCGAAGCGCGAAATCGCTTCGCTCGATGGGCCGCGCAAGAGCTCGCGCTGCCGTGCTTCTGCTATGGCCCGGAGCGCACCCTGCCCGAGGTGAGGCGGCATGCCTTCGTCGATCTGGAACCCGAGACCGGTCCGTCGCAGCCACATCCCACCGCAGGGGCGTGCGCCGTCGGCGCTCGCTTTGCGCTGGTCGCCTACAACCTGTGGCTGTCCACCTCCGACGCTCAGATCGCGCGTGTCATCGCTCGCGGCCTACGTGCACCCGCGGTGCGCTCACTCGGATTTGCCGCCGCTGAGACGACCCAGGTCTCGTGCAACCTCGTGGACCCGGAGCATTTCGGGCCCGCCCATGCCTACGACGCCGTCGACCACCTGGCCCACGAGCTCGGCGTCGAGATCACCAGAGCCGAGCTCGTGGGTCTGGTCCCCGCGCGCGTGATCGCCTCCATCCCACCTGAGCGCCACCGGCAACTCGATCTCGATCTCGAGCGAACGATCGAGGCACGCTTGGCCGCGACGCCGGCAATGTGAGGCTACGAAGCCGCCGTAACGGTGCGCCGGTTCATCGTTCGGATCCGGCGGACCCGCCGGCGCTCACGCTCCGAGAGGCCTCCCCAGATCCCGAACTTCTCGCCATTTGCCAAGGCGAACTCGAGACAGTTCTCGCGAACCACGCACCCTCTGCACACCTCTTTCGCCTCGCGCGTAGAAGCTCCGCGCTCGGGAAAGAACAGGTCCGGGTCGACCCCCATGCAGTTCGCTCGAGATTGCCAGTCCCGCTCCTGGCGGCCGTACAGCAGTGAGACGATGTCCACCGGTACGCCCTCCCCTCGCCCCATATCAGGGCCATCGAGTGGCACACTTGTAACTACAACTGTGTCATCCTGTCTCATCTGCTGGTCACACGCAAGAGGGATCTTGCAAATCCAAGGAATACACATCACTCAGCGTGGCTAGCTGGCACGCTGTGTGACCGCGGAAACCGTGCAAAGAGCGCACATACCGTGAAAGACCCGCAGAAGCTGGTGAAACGACAGCGCGCGCCGTGGAAAGCGAACGTGGGCGCCGTGTGAAAGACCGTCAGATGCTCAGGCGCCGCGCCTGGCGGACGAGCGTGCGCTTCGCTTGTGCTCGAGGAAGTCCACGAGCACGTAGTCACCCAGGGTCTCGGGGGTAGTGAAGAACGCCCTTCCGCGATTCAACTTGGTCATCTGTTCGACGAAACCCTGCAACGACCGGCTGGCGTCGAGCATGAACGTGTTTATGGTGATGCCGGCGCGGGTGCAACGTGTCACCTCGGACAAGGTGGCTCGGACCGTCTCGGGTACAGGCGGGTAGCTGAAGGAGACCTCGTACCCGTCACCGTCAGGCGCAGGGACGAGGTGGGCGGTGGGTTCTCCGTCGGTGATTATGATGATCTGCTTCGTCCCGGTCCGGTGAGCGAGCAGCCGCCTGCTGAGCAACAAGCCGTGCTGCATGTTGGTCCCGTAGACGAAGTCCCATGAGACGTCGGGAAGGTCCTGGGCCCGGATCTCGCGCGCCAATTCCGAGAACCCGACCAGTCCGAGGAAGTCGCGCGGGAACTGCGTAGAGATGAGGGTGTGGAGTGCCATCGCGACCTTCTTCGCAGCAAGGAAGTTGTCGCGCATGGGCATCGAGAGGGACAGGTCGATCATCAGGACGGTGGAAGAACGCGTGAGGTGCTCGGTGCGCGAGATCTCGAAGTCATCGGGAGCGAGACGCACCGGTTTGCCCGCGCCGGAGCGTCGCACCGCATTGTGCACGGTCCGTTGGATGTCCAACAAGAAAGGGTCACCGAACTCGTACGCCTTCGTCTGACCCTCGGGCTCGTGTCCCGTCCCCACCGAGGCGTCTCGGTGGGCTCCGAGCCGGTCCCTGGCGAGCTTCGAGAACAGGTCGAGAAGCGCGCGCTCTCCTATTCGGCGGACACCTCGGGCGGTCAGCTCGTAGCGTCCTTCACGCTGTTCGATGAGACCAGCCTGCTCGAGCTCCCTCGCGAGGCGCGCCAGGCGGTCCAGCGAACGCGCCGCATCGGGCCCCAGGTACTTCTCCACCTGGCCGAGGTCGACCTCCGCCAACGCGCCGGGCGAGGACGCCGAACGGAAGAACTGCTCGAGACGATCCATCTCGCCGAGACGCCGCGCCGCCGCCGCCGCGTCGACCAGTCCCATCGGATCGGAACCGCTGAACCTGTAGCTGCGCCCCCAGCCGGCCGCGGGCACCGCCCGACGCAGGTTCCTCGCGAGGCGGTCCACCTGCCAGCTCAGGTCGAGATCTTCGAACAACGAATCCGCCAGTGCCTGTAGCTGGGCACGCTGCTCCGGTGACATCGAGTCGAGCACGGCCTGCGCGGCGGCCACCTGGGCTGCGAACTGCTCGAGCAGCTCGTCGAGGCTCTGCGGGTCCTCGGGGAAGAATTCGCCGAACCGCTGCATGAACTGTCCGAACGAGGGGTCGAGCTCCTCGCCTCGCTCGCGCTGCTCCATCATCCGGTTCAGCGCGTCGAGCATCTGGCGCGCCCGTTCGAGCCGCTCGGGGTCGGGGTCGGTCAGCGCATCGGCCATCTGGTCGAACCAGCCGCGTGCGATCTCCTCACGCAGCCGCTCGAGCAGCTGCTCGAAGTGCTCACGCGCTTCGGAGGAAGTGAAGTCGTAATGCTGCAGCGCGCGTACCCGTCCGGCTAGATCCTCGGGGAGTAGATCGAGCTGAAGCGTGCGTTCGGCCACGACCTCCTCGGTCACCTCTCGCCGACGCTCGTCACCGGAGTCGCGTGCCTCTTCTGCCAGAGCCTCCAGTGAGGCGTGCTCGGTGCCGAGGACCTCTTCGAGCTCGCGTGCTATCTCACCGAACGCCCCATCGAGCTGCCCGCGTTCGAGCTCCTCTTGGCGCCGCCGGCGAAGGTGGTCCATCAGCTCGCGCATGCCCTGTATCCGCTCGCCGTCGGAGTCCCGGAACCCGGAGGTGAGCAGACGGCGCAGCGCCGCGTCGGGGTCACCGTGGTAGAGGAGGTCGTCGGCCAGTTGCGCGAAGAGAGACTCGGCCTCGTCCTCGGAACCGCTCTGGGTTCCGTCCCAGCGCGTGTAGTCCCAGCGCCGGCTCACGCGACCACCTCGGGACTCGCCGCGGTCGTGCCCGATGGCCGGATCACCGCACTGTGCACCGGCTGTGTCACCGGCCTCGGTACGTCGCCCTGGCGCCCGCGGCCTCCTTGTTGAGCCGCTTCGTGAGGTGCAACCCCTCGAGGATGAACTCGACCGCACTTGCTACCGATCCCGGCGTCTCGCCGCCGGCGAGCGCCAACGTCGGGGCCTCCAGCGCGGGCACCTGGCCGACGATGTCGGTGTAGTCCGACGTCCGCAGGTCGTCCCCGGCGTGGACGACCCGGCTGTCGTCGAACGCCGCCACTACGTCCCCGAGCAGCTCGGTCGGACAGCGCCTCCTGAAAACGGCCAGGACTGCAGCCGACACGAGGCCCTGGAGGATCTTCTCCTCCCTGCCCTCCTCGAGCGCCTCTATCTCGATCTTCCCCTCCGTCGAGGCGACGATCGCAGCAAGGTCGCTAACACGAGGAACGGCATCGGCCTCGCCGAGTCGCAGAGCGCGGCGCACCGCGTTCGCGACGAGCGTCTCGTAGTTCGAGATGCTGAGGCGAACCGACACACCCGAACGCTGGTTCACGTGGGGGCTCTGACGTGCGAGTTGCGAGAGCTCGGCCACCACCTCGGCCATGAACGCGGGCACTTCGACTCTGCGTCCGCCGAGAACCTCCACCGGAGCCCGGGCCTCCTGGGCGACTATGGCCAGCTCGGTGTCGGTGTCGGGGGGATAGTGAGTTCGGATCTGCGCGCCGAAACGGTCCTTCAAGGGGGTGATGATCCGTCCCCGGTTCGTGTAATCCTCGGGGTTGGCGGTTGCGACGAGGACGGTGTCCAGTGGGAGCCGCACAGTGAACCCCCGGATCTGGACGTCGCGTTCCTCGAGCACGTTCAGCAACCCCACTTGGATCCGCTCGGCCAGGTCGGGCAGCTCATTGATGGCGAAGACTCCCCGGTTCGACCTGGGCACGAGGCCGTAATGCAGCGTCAGCTCGTCGGAAAGGTACCGGCCCTCGGCCACCTTGATCGGGTCGACCTCGCCGATCAGATCTGCGATCGAGGTGTCAGGGGTGGCGAGCTTCTCGGAGAACCGCATGGCCCGGTGGACCCAGCTGATGGGTGTGGCGTCTGCCTGCGAAGAGACCAGATCGCGCGCGTGGCGCGACACGGGCCAGTAGGGGTCGTCGCGGATCTCCGATCCGGCCACGACGGGAAGCCACTCGTCGAGCAACTCGGTGAGCGAACGCAGGATGCGGCTCTTGGCCTGCCCACGTTCCCCGAGCAAGATGACGTCGTGTCCTGCCAGGAGCGCGTTCTCGAGCTGGGGCAAGACGGTATCGTCGAAGCCGAGCACGCCCTCGACGAGCGGGCGACCCGCGGCAATGCGGGAGGCCGCGTTGGCTCGAATCTCTTCGTGAACGGGAATGCTCTCCCAGCCGGAAGCTCGTAGCTCACCGAGGGTGGAGGGGAGGTCCGGTGGCGGTTCGGGGGAAAACGCGTCGGCCATCTGCCTCAGACTATGCGGAGGCCGCAGGTGCCCGTTACGTCCCGCGGTGGGCTCGCACAGGCGCACCGCCTCGCTGCACGGCCCGGGAATGTCGGAATTTCGCCGACCGTCGTACAGGTGCAAAGATGAGCGAGTCGGCCCCACGGAGAGGGGAAAGGCCCAATCAGGGTCGATCCAGCGGGCCGATCGGTGCTAACGGGAGGGATGGCGCTGGCGCGCCGTGACTGTGGTTCGAGTGTGAACGCGACGAAATGGCGGGACACAGATGGACGGACAGACGGACACGAGGAGCTAGCAGGGCGTGAGCACGACCGTCGAGCAGTTGAAGCCGATACCCGTCACCCTCGGCGGGGTGCGCGGCGGGCCCGATCAGCGCACGCTCCGCCGTGACAGATGGTGGGCAAGCCCCCTCACGACCTTGCTCTTCCTCACCGCGTTCGTCGTCTACACCACCTGGGCGGTGTTCCAAAACGCGTACTACTACGTAGGCAGCGCGGCACACCGGGACCTGATCTCACCGTTCTACTCACCGTGCCTGACCGCCAGCTGCGTGCCCGGCGCCCACGGCGGGATCGTCATCACCTGGTGGATGATCTCGCCGGCGATACTGATCGTGGGAGGGCCACTCAGCTTCCGTTTCACCTGCTACTACTACCGCAAGGCGTACTATCGGAGCTTCTGGCAGTCTCCGCCCGGCTGCGGTGTCGCCGACGGCCACGCGAGGTACACCGGCGAGACGCGCTTCCCGCTGGTCCTCCAGAACATCCACCGTTACACGTGGTTCATCGCGTTGATCTTCAACGTCATCTTGACCATCGACGCCGTCATGGCGTTCCGCCTCCCCGGCGATGGGGGCATCGGGGTGAGCATCGGGACGATCGTGCTGGTACTGAACGCTTTGTTGTTGTGGGTGTACTCATTGTCATGTCACTGGTGCCGGCACCTCTGCGGCGGGCACGTGAACCATTTCTCCGAGCACCGGATCCGCCACCGTCTGTGGAAACTGGTCTCACCGCTCAACGCCTACCACATGCAATTCGCCTGGGTCAGCCTGACGTGGGTGGCACTGGCCGACGTGTACGTCAGGCTCGTGGCGTCCGGCTGGATCCTCGACCACAAGCTCTTCTGAGACAGCCAAGGCAACGAACCGCAAGGCAAGGACAGGACCAGACGTGCCAGACCACGAGACTCACGATTTCGACGTCGTGATAATCGGCGCTGGCGGCGCCGGCTTGCGCGCCGCCATCGAGACGAAAGAGCGCGGACTGCGCACGGCGCTCGTGTGCAAGTCCCTTCTCGGCAAGGCCCACACGGTCATGGCCGAAGGCGGCGCGGCGGCGGCCATGGGCAACGTGTGGCCCGAGGACAACTGGCAGGTCCATTTCCGCGACACAATGCGCGGCGGCAAGCTTCTCAACAACTGGCGCATGGCCCAGCTCCACGCCCAGGAGTCGCCCGAGCGAATCTACGAGCTGGAACGCTGGGGAGCCCTGTTCGACCGGACCTCTGACGGGCGCATCCTCCAGCGCGACTTCGGCGGGCACCGCTACGCCCGCCTCGCCCACGTGGGGGACCGCACCGGGCTCGAGATGATCCGTACACTCCAGCAGCAGGCTGTGGCCCTGGGCGTCGAGGTGTTCATGGAATGCAAGGTGCTGCGCCTGCTCAAAGACGCAGACGGACGCGCCAGCGCCGCTGTGGGCTACTGGCGGCCGAGCGGCGACTTCGTCACGTTCAACGCCAAGGCCTTCGTGATCGCCACAGGAGGCATCGGCAAGTCGTGGCTGTTCACGACCAACTCGTGGGAGTGCACGGGTGACGGGGGCGCGATCGCCGCGTGGGCGGGCGCGGACATGCTCGACATGGAGTTCGTGCAATTCCATCCCACCTGCATGGTCTGGCCAATGACCGCGCGCGGGATCCTCGTCACAGAAGGCGTGCGCGGCGACGGTGGGGCTCTGCGCAACGCCGAGGGCCGGCGGTTCATGTTCGACTACATACCGCCCATGTTCGCATCAGAGACCGCGAACACCGAGGAAGAGGCGGACCGCTGGTACGACGACCACACGAACAACCGTCGTCCTCCTGACCTGCTTCCTCGTGACGAGGTGGCCCGTTCGATCAACTCCGAGGTCAAAGCAGGACGCGGGAGCCCTCACGGCGGGGTCTTCTTGGACATCGCCACCCGGCGCAGCCCCGAGTACATCCGCCGGCGTCTGCCGTCGATGTACCACCAGTTCAAGGAGCTCGCCGGGCTCGACATCACGACCGATCCGATGGAGGTGGCCCCCTTCCAGCACTACATGATGGGCGGCATCTGGGTGGAAGCGGACACGGGCGCCACCACGGTCCCCGGACTGTTCGCGGCGGGAGAGGCGGCCGCCGGGATGCACGGAGCGAACCGCCTCGGCGGCAACTCGCTATCGGACCTGCTCGTGTTCGGACGCCGAGCGGGGATGGCGGCGTCCGACTTCGCAGAGGGTCGTCCGGGGACCCCCGCCGTCGGGGAAGTCGAGGTCGACCAAATCTGCAAAGCCGCTCTCGAGCCGTTCGGGCGCGACGGCGGGGAAAGCCCCTACGACGTTCACCGGAACCTGCAAGAGACCATGCAGCAGCTGGTCGGCCTCATCCGAACCGAGACCGAGCTGGTGCAGGCCCTGGCGGAGCTGGACAAGCTCGACGAGCGTTCGCAGAACATGTCGGTGACCGGCACGCCCGCCTACAACCCGGGCTGGAACCTCGCCACCGACCTTCCGGCCATGCTCACGGTCTCGAGGCTCGTGACGCGGGCCGCGATGGAGAGGCGCGAGAGCCGTGGCGGCCAGACGCGTGACGACTACCCGAACGCCGATCCCGAACTGGGAAAGGTCAATCTGGTACAGCACATACGACCGGACGGCACGTACGAGGTCGAGCAAGTACCCCTGCCGCCTATGCCCGCCGAGCTCGCCGCGTTGCTCGAGGAGGAACCGAAGTGAGCCCGGACCTGGCCCCGGGGACGAACCCCGTGAACGATCACCTCTCGCCGCAAGCCCCGCCCGAAGCCCGGTCCGAAGCCCGGTCCGACGTGCACCAGGGCCCGAGCGCCGACGGGGAGCCGTCTGTGACCCTGAGCGTCTGGCGAGGCGACCTCGGGGGCGGGGCGTTCGTCGACTACCGGATGCCCGCGATCGAAGGAGAGGTGGTCCTCGACGTGGTCCACCGGGTCCAAGCCGGTCCTGCGCCGGATCTCGCATGTAGGTGGAACTGCAAGGCGGGCAAGTGCGGCTCGTGCTCGGCCGAGGTCAACGGGAAGCCCCGGCTCATGTGCATGACCCGGATGGACCAGCTCCCTCAGGGCGAACCGGTCGTGGTCGCGCCGTTGCGCACGTTCCCCGTGATCCGTGACCTCGTGACCGACGTCAGCTTCAACTACGCCATGGCTCGTCAGCTCCCTCCGTTCGCGCCGAGGCCTCCCGGGCCCGACGGCATCTATCGGATGATGCAGATCGACGTCGAACGTGGGCAGGAATTCCGTAAGTGCATCGAGTGCTTCATGTGCCAAGACGTCTGCCACGTCATCAGGGACCACGAGGAGAACAAGGGCTCCTACGCCGGGCCCCGGATGTTCATCCGGTACATGGAGCTCGAGTCCCACCCGCTCGACACGAACGACAGGCGCGAGCTGATTCGCCGGCGCACCGGACTGAGCCTCTGCAACATCACGAAGTGCTGCACCGAAGTGTGTCCCGAGGGGATCCACATCACGGACAACGCCATCATCCCGCTGAAGGAACGGGTGGTGGACTCTTCGTACGATCCCGTCGCGTGGCTCGGCCGAAAGATCCTGAGACGCACCAAGCGCTCGGCGGTCGAGGCCGCTGCGGATGCCCCCGCGTTCAAGTCGCCGACCCGCGAGGACCGTTAGGACCAGGTCGTCCTCGTCCCCCGGACACCTCCGAGGCGAAGGGGATAGCCTCGAAACCACCAGGATGCCCGCCCGGGGCACCAGAAGGGGGAAGGTGATGACTCTGCCAGGTGTGCTCGACGACCAGGCCCTTCGTCGCTACCGCGACCTTCTCGATGCCGAGGAGACGGCGTTCGACGAGCTGGAGCACGCTTACGAGGAGGGCGACCGTGCCCACTTCGAGGCTGACCTGGCTGCTTGGCGCGGCGCCCTGGCACAGAAGCTCGCCTTCCTGGCGCGCATCGGCATCGAGGTCCCCACACCGGCCGCCGCCTGAGCCGCGGCCGTCAGACCTGAGCCTCGGCCGTCAGACCTGAGCCGCGGCCGTCAGACCTGAGCCGCGGTCGTTCGACCCGAGAACGGGCCCAGACCCGAGCATGCCCTCGATCAGATCGGACCTAAGAGCTCGTCTCTGACCGCGGCGCGCTCGGAGACGAGCTCCTCTGTCGTGGCCGCGATGCGCTCCCGGGCGAAGTCACTGTGGGACAGACCTTCCACCACGTGCCAATCCGTCCCGTCCGAGGCAACAGGGAACCCGAAGACGAGCCCCACGGGGATGCCGTACTCACCGTGGGAGACCGCAGCCAGTGACACGCAACTCCCGTCGGGGGTCGGTACGAGCAGGCTGCGCACCGAGTCGATGGCAGCATTGGCAGCCGACGCCGCCGACGAAGCGCCGCGCGCCTCTATGACCTTGGCCCCGCGTTGCTGGACGCCCTTGATGAACTCCCCCCTGAGCCAGCTTTCGTCACCGATCACGTCGGTCACCGGTCGTCCGTCGATGCGAGCGTTCTCGAAGTCCGGAAACTGCGTCGGCGAGTGGTTTCCCCAGACGGCGACTCGCGTCACCGAAGCGACCGGCACCCCGGCCTTCTTCGCCAGCGTGGTGACCGCGCGGTTCTGGTCGAGGCGAGTCATCGCGAACCACCGATCGTCGGGAACCTCCGGAGCATGCGACCGGGCTATCAAGCAATTCGTGTTGCAGGGGTTGCCGACCACCAGCACACGGACGTCGGACGCCGCGTGGGCCGCAATGGCCTCTCCCTGCGGACCGAAGATCCCGCCGTTGACCGAGAGCAGGTCGCTTCGCTCCATGCCAGCCTTGCGGGGAACCGCCCCCACGAGAAGTGCCCAGGAGGTTCCGTCGAACGCCGTCTTCAGGTCGGAGGTGGTCTCCACACCTGCGAGCAGCTCGAAGGCGCAGTCATCGAGCTCCATTGCCACACCCGAGAGCGCTCCCATGGCCGGCTCGATCTCGAGCAGGCGCAGGACTACCGGCTGGTCTTGGCCGAGCAACTCCCCCGAGGCGATCCGGAAGAGAATGCTGTAGCCGATTTGACCGGCGGCGCCTGTGACCGTCACGTGGACAGGGGACTTCGTGTTCGTCATGCCGGCGAGACTAGAAGCTCGTGCCGCCGGCCGCCACGTGGAGCGGGAGGTTCAGAGACGGTCGACGATGGCGCCGGCGAACTCCGAGCACTTCACCCCGGTCGCACCCTCCATGAGCCGCGCGAAGTCGTAGGTGACGATCCCCTCGGCGATCGTGGCCTCCAATGCCCTCACTATGTCGGAGGCCACGTCGGTCCAGCCGAGATACTCGAACATGAGCGCTCCCGACAGGATCACCGAGCCGGGGTTCACCATGTCGAGCCCCGCGTACTTCGGCGCTGTGCCATGGGTGGCTTCGAACACGCCATGCCCGGTCTCGTAGTTGATGTTGCCCCCGGGGGCGATGCCGATCCCTCCCACCTGCGCGGCGAACGCGTCAGACAGGTAGTCGCCGTTCAAGTTCGTGGTAGCGACGACATCGAACTCCTCGGGTCTTGTGAGGATCTGCTGGAGGGTGATGTCGGCGATCGCGTCTTTGACCAGTAGCTTGCCGTGCGGGTTGCCCCCGCAGTCCGCCCAGGACACAGCGACGTCGGAGAACTCCTCGCGCACCAGGTCATAGCCCCAGCTGCGGAAGGCGCCCTCGGTGAACTTCTGGATGTTCCCCTTGTGCACCAGGGTGAGACTCTTGCGACTGTGACCAAGGGCGTAACGAAGCGCTGCTCGCACAAGGCGCTTCGAGGACATCTCGGAGATCGGCTTTATGCCGATTCCCGAGTCAGGGCGGATCTCCCAACCCATCGCGTCATGGAGGTACGTCCTGAGCCGGTCCGCCTCGGGTGTGCCCGCTTGCACCTCGAGCCCCGCGTAGACGTCCTCGGTGTTCTCCCTGAAGATCACCACGTCCAGCTTCTCGGGATGACGCACGGGCGAGGGAACTCCCTTGAACCACCGCACGGGGCGCAGGCAGACGTACAAGTCGAGGGTCTGGCGCAGTGCCACGTTCAGCGACCTGATCCCTCCGCCTACGGGCGTGGTGAGCGGCCCCTTGATCCCGATCAAGTGGTCCCTGAACGCATCCACGGTCTCGAGTGGCAGCCATGTACCGGTCTCCTTGAAGGCCTTCTCGCCGGCGAGAACCTCCGCCCACGCGATCGACTTGCCGTGCTTGGCGGCCGCGGCATCGAAGACGAGGCGCGACGCGGGCCATATGTCGACGCCGGTGCCGTCGCCCTCGATGAAAGGGATTATCGGCTCGTCGGGGACCTCGAGCTCACCGCCGGATCCGAGTGTGATGCGCTGCGCCACGAGCGCCGAGCCTAACGGCCACCGAGGCCGAGCGTGGTGTAGATCTCGCGTGTCGCGCTCGAACGGTTGAGCGTGTAGAAGTGCAGGCCTGGCGCTCCGGTGGTGAGCAGCTTCTCGCACAGCTCGGTGGCTATGCCGACGCCTACCCGGCGGACGGCCTCTGCGCCGCCTTTGGTGTCAGCTTCCTCGAGCCTCTCGACGATCCCGGACGGAAGGGGGGCGCCCATCTCCGCCATGCGCGGGATCGAGCGTAGCGAAGTCACCGGCATTATCCCCGGGAGCACGGGCTTCTCCAGGCCTCGCTCGGCCAAGTCCTCGACCAAGCACGTGTAATCCTCGAGATTCCAGAAGAACTGGGTGACCGAGAAGTCGGCCACGCGGAGCTTCGCCGCGAGAAAGTCACGGTCCGAGACCCTGTCCGGCGAGGCCGGGTGTCCGGCGGGGTGCGAGGCTACCCCGATCGAGAAACCACCCACCGCTCGCGCCAGCTCCACGAGCTCGATCGCGTGCAACAGCTCGCCACGCCCCTCAGTGAGGTCTGCCGGCGGATCGCCACCCAAGGCCATCAGGTTCTCCACACCGGCCTTGCGGAACGCGACGAGGATCTCGACGAGCTCCTGGCGCGTGTGTGCCGCGCACACCAGGTGCGCCATGGGAAGCAGCGTCGTGGAGCGAAGCATGCCCGTGACGAGGTCGTAGGTTCGCTGGCGCGACTCGCGCCCGCCTCGGTAGGTCACCGACACGAACGACGGCGCGAGCGGCTCGAGGTCGCGAAGCGTGCGCACCAACGTGGCCTGCTCGGCGTCGTTTCTCGGTGGGAAGAACTCGAAGGAATAGGTGGGACCCCGAGCCAGCAGGTCGGTTATCCACGCCATGGCCACAAGAGCCTAATTGGTCCGCCGCGAAAGACGGAGAAGCTGCCACACTGTCGCTGCGGGTCAGCAGGACCGGGCGGTTCCCGGGGCTCTTCCCCGTGGCCGTCCGGTTCCGTCGGAGCCCGCGGGGAGGAAACCATGACCACATTCATGCCGCCGGCACCCCCGGCTCCACCGCCCACTTCGGGCCATGCGGTGCAGCTCTCTGTCGTTCACGCCGAGGAGTACTCACGGGGCCTTGCCGTCCTTGGGTGCATCTTCCTCATCGGACGAGCGATCGCGCTCATACCTGTGTTCATCGTCCTGTTCGTCGTTGGCATCGCGGCCGTGATCACAGCGTGGGTCCTGCAATTCGTGGTGCTCTTCACGGGCAAGTACCCCGAGGGCGGCCACGGCTTCGTCGCCGGGTACCTGCAGTTGAGCCAACGCGCAAGCGCGTTCGAGTTCGGGCTGACGGACAGGTACCCGGGCTTCAGCATCGAGACGTCCGGTCCGGGGAGCGCTTCTCACCCCGTCCAGCTGTCCATCGCGCACGCAGGGAGCTACTCCCGGGGCCTCGCCGCCCTTGGGTGCATATTCTTGATCGGGCGAGCGATCGCGCTCATCCCGGTGTTCATAGTCCTCTACTTCTTGAGGATCGCCGCCTTCATCGCAGCGTGGATCTTGCAGTTCGTGGTGCTCTTCACGGGCAAGTACCCCAAGGGCGGCCATGACTTCGTCACCGGGTACCTGCGGTTGAGCGTGCGCATGCAAGCTTGGCTGTTCGGGCTCACCGACGAGTACCCGGGGTTCAGCCTGCAGCCTTGAGATCTGCAGCACGCTCGGCGGCTTCGACGGCGTTCCGGAACAACATGGCGATCGTCGTCGGGCCGACCCCGCCCACCCGCGGGGTGATCCATCCGGCCACCTCGGAGACGGACTCGTCGACGTCGGGAAGTAGCCTCCTGCCCTCGTAACGAACCCCGCCCCCGACCACGACGGCGCCCGGCCGGACGTGCTCGGGACGGAGTATCCCCGGCACCCCGGCTGCAGCGACGACGACATCGGCTCTGCGGGTGTGCTCCGCCCAGTTCGACACTCCCGTGTGGACGACCGTGACAGCGGCGTTCGCCGTCGGCCGTTTCTGGGAGAGCAACAAGGCGAGCGGCCGCCCGAGGGTCGCGCCCCGACCAAGGATCACCACGTGCCGGCCCGAGACCGGGATCTCGTAGTACGCGAGGAGCGACTCGATGCCCGCCGGCGTGCACGGAACGGGACCCGGCAACGACAGGGCCAGACGGCCCATGTTGACCGGGTGGAGCCCGTCGACGTCCTTGTCCGGGTCCATCTCCGAGAGAGCCGACTCGTAGTCGATCTGCGGCGGAACGGGGTGTTGCACGAGCATGGCGTGCACAGCCGGATCGTCGTTGAACTGCCGGATGGCTGCCACCACGTCGCGCTGAGTGGCTTCGGCGCCAAGCTGCACGTGGGGCGAGAACATCTGAAGCTCGACCGCCTTCGCCTGCTTCATCCGGATGTAGCCCGCGCTCGCGTCGTCGTCCCCCACGAGGATCGTGCCGAGCCCCGGGGTCAGGCCGCCACCTCTCAGTGCCGACACCCGACGCGCCACGTCCGCCAGCACCGCATCGGCAACCGGTCCGCCCGGCATCATGCGCGCGGTCACCACGCGTCCTCCGCCGATGGTCGAGGTGAGGGGTTGTCCGGGTCCGTCAACGGAGGCCCGTCAATGGCGGAAGTGGCGCTCGCCCGTGAGCACCATGGCTATCTGATGCTCGTCGGCGGCTGCGACGACATCCGCATCGCGTACGGACCCACCCGGCTGGATGATGCTTCTCACCCCTGCATCGGCGAGAACGTCGAGCCCGTCACGAAACGGGAAGAACGCGTCGCTCGCCGCGACGCCCCCACGGGCGCGCTCTCCGGCTTTGCGCACCGCGATCTCCGCGGCCTCCACCCTGGACTGCTGGCCAGCTCCCACACCGACTGCCTGGCCGGCGGTCGCTACGACGATGGCGTTCGACGACACCCTCGCGCACACACGCCAGGCGAGCTCGAGATCACGCCACTGCGTCGCGTCGGGCACCGCCTTCGTCGCTACCTTCCACTGCTCGCGCCCTGCGAGAAAACGATCGGGTTCTTGCACCAGGAATCCCCCACCCAGGGTTCTGAGCTCCAGCACGCCTCGCCCCTGAGACGAGGTGTACGGGGGGGCCTCCAGGAGCCGGGTGGCCTTGCGCCTGGCGGCGAGCACCTCGATCGCAGCCGGGTCCCACGACGCGGCTATCACGACGTCGGCCTGTGGGCCCTCGGCCACCGCGGCAGCGACCGTCTCGGTGCAGCGACCCCCCAGCGCCACGACCCCGCCGAATGCAGACACAGGGTCGCAGTCGAGAGCGAGGCGATAGGCGTCGGGGAGCTTCGAAGCGACCGCGGCCCCACAGGGGTTGGCGTGCTTCACGATCACCGCCGCCACCTCGTCCTTGCCGGGCAGCTCGTGCACCAGCCGCCACGCTGCATCGGCGTCGAACAGGTTCACGTAGCCCAGCTGGGTCCCACCGTGCTGCACGACGCCGTCCCACCACGTCGGCCGGCCGTGGACGCGGTAGCGGGCGCCGCGCTGATGGGGGTTCTCGCCGTAGCGCAGCTCCCCTGCACGCTCGAGGGTCAGCTGCAAGCTGGGCGGCAACGACTCGCCGTCGTTTGCGGAGGCGGCGCCGAACCACTCGACTATCGCCGCGTCGTACGCGGCGGTGTGGGCGAACGCCACACGCGCGAGACGTCGACGGGTCTCCGCCGACAACTCACCCGCTGAGCGCAGCTCGCCGAGCACGCCTTCGTAGTCGGCCGGGTCCACGAGGATGCCTACGTGCGCATGGTTCTTCGCGGCGGCGCGCACCATCGTCGGGCCCCCGACGTCGATCATCTCGATCGAAGGGTTCGAGGCGAACGGGTAGAGGTTGCACACCACCAGGTCGATGGGAACGATGCCGTGCGCCTGAAGATCCGCCAGGTGCTCGGGCTTCGAACGGTCCGCCAGGATGCCGCCGTGCACAGCCGGGTGCAACGTCTTCACGCGGCCCCCGAGCATCTCGGGGATGCCGGTGAGGTCGGCCACCTCCCGGTGCGCGACGCCGGCCTCGGCCAACGCGCCCGAGGTGCCACCGCTGGCCACGAGCTCCCACCCGAGCCCGGTGAGCCCCTTGGCCAGGCCTACCAGACCGGTCTTGTCGTACACCGAGAGAAGCGCCCTCAATGCGACCTCACCGTCGGGTCCTCCAGTTCCACGAGCATCTGCCGGACGGTATCAGGGTAGAGGCGTCGCTCCACATGCTTGATGCGCTCGTGCAAGGTCTCTTTGGTGTCGCCTGGCAGCACCGGCACCTCCTCTTGAGCGAGGACGGGCCCGGCGTCGGGCTCGAGGGTGGCGACATGCACGGTGCACCCCGTGGTCTTGACCCCGGCGGCCAGAGCGTCCTCGACGGCGTGCCAGCCGGGGAAGGCCGGAAGCAGGGCGGGGTGGGTGTTAAGGACACGCCCGGGATAGGCGTCGAGGACCTCCTGGCGGAGCACGGTGCCGAACCCTGCCATCGCCACCAGGTCCACCCGGTGCCCGGCCAGCACCTTCACCAACTGACACGTGTAGGCGTCGCGGTCGAAGCGGTCGCCGAACCCGCCGAAGGCCCGACGATCGACCAGCTCGCTGCTCACTCCCGCCGCACCGGCGATCTCGAGACCCCGGCACGGGCGGTCGGCCACCACGACCACGACGGGGAGGCCGGCTTCCAAGAACGCCTCGAGGATGCTCCCGGTACCGGAGACGAGCACCCCTACGCGCACACAGGCCACGCTACCAGTGCCCGTTCGTAGTGAAGACTTTGTCGCGAGAAGCGACACTTCACCGAGTCGGCGCGTCAAGCGAGGTTCTTCACGACCTCCACCATCAGCTCCGCGGCCTGGGTCGGGTTCTGTGCGACGGTCGCACCGACGCCGGCGAGCGCCTCCATCTTGGCCTGGGCCGTACCCTGGGAACCGGAGATGATCGCGCCGGCGTGGCCCATCTTGCGTCCCGGCGGCGCGGTGACCCCCGCGACGTAGCACACAACCGGCTTCGTCATGTGGTCGGCGATGAACCTCGCCGCACGCTCCTCCTCGGAGCCTCCGATCTCTCCGATCAACATCACCGCGCGAGTGTCGGTGTCCTCTTCGAACGCGGCGAGGCAGTCGATGAACCCGGTACCCGGGACCGGGTCACCTCCTATCCCCACACACGTCGTCTGGCCCACGTTCTGTTGGGACAACTCGTGCAGCGCCTGATAGGTGAGCGTTCCGGAGCGGCTGACGATGCCGACCGGTCCGCCCGCCAGCGCGATAGCGCCGGGGGTGATGCCGATGTTGCACTTGCCCGGCGAGATGACACCCGGACAGTTGGGACCGACCAGACGGGTGGAGGGATGGTCGCGGCGCAGCCGGTTGAAGAAGAGCGCCTCTTCCTGCGCGGGAATGCCCTCGGTGACGCATACGATGAACCGCAGACCGGCGGCCGCCGATTCGACTATCGCATCCGCGGCGAACCTCGGTGGGACCGCGACGAACGATGAGTCTGCCCCCGTCGCCGCCACCGCCTCCTCGACGGTGTCGTAGACCGGCACGCCGTCGACGTCACTTCCGCCCTTCCCAGGAGTGACCCCTGCCACCACCTTCGTGCCGTAGTCACGGTTTCGAAGGCCGTGGAACCTCCCCTGGGTGCCGGTCAGGCCCTGGACCAACACCTTGGTCGTCTCGTCGATGAAGATGCTCATCGGCCCGCTCCCGCCAGAGCCACTGCCCTGCGTGCCGCCTCGACCATCGTGTCTTCGACCACGATCCGATCCGAAAGGTGCCCGGCAAGTATCTGGTGGCCCTCTTCTGCGTTGGTCCCGTCGAGCCGCAACACGATCGGCGAGCGCAGCTGCACCCTGCGAAGCGCCTCCACCACCCCGTTCGCAATCTCGTCGACTCTCGTGATGCCGCCGAAGATGTTGACGAAGATCGAGCGCACCGAGTCGTCGCTGTTGATCACCTCCAGCGCCGATGCCATCGTGTCCGCGCTCGCTCCACCGCCGATGTCGAGGAAGTTGGCCGCCCTCCCTCCGACCTGGTTCACCACGTCCAGGGTGCTCATGGCGAGCCCCGCTCCGTTCGCGATGATCCCCACCGATCCTGACAACCCGATGTAGGTGAGACCCTTCTCCTTCGCGAGCAACTCGCGCGCGTCGAGGTCCTCGGAGCCGCCGAGCTCTCCCCACTCCGGATGCCGGAACGCGGCGTTGTCGTCGAGGGTGACCTTGGCGTCGAGCGCGTGAACCCGCCCGTCTGTGGTGAGAATCATCGGGTTGATCTCGACCAGGTCACAGTCGCCCTGCACGTAGCAGTCATACAGCTTGAGCAGAAGGTCGGCCGCCTGGGCACGAGCCTCCTGGTCGAGGCCCGCCTCGGCCACCAGGTTCTCCGACTCGGTGACCGACAACCCGTCGACCGGGTCGACGTGCAGCCGGGCGATGGCCGCGGGATCGGTAGCCGCCACCTCCTCTATGTCCACGCCCCCCTTCGCAGACACCATGCACAGGTGGAGCTTCGCGGACCGGTCCAAGGTGAAGCTCGCGTAGTACTCGCGCGCGATGTCCGAGGCCTTCTCTATCCAGAGCCGCCTGACGACGTGGCCCTTTATGTCCATGCCCAAGATGGCCGACGCGTGCCGACGCACGTCTTCGGAGTCCGCCGCGAGCTGGATGCCTCCCGCCTTACCCCGACCGCCCACTTTCACCTGCGCCTTCACCACCACCGGGTAGCCCAACTGATCGGCGCCCGACTGAGCCTCGTCGACGCTGCAGCACAGCACGCCGGGCGAACTGGGAATGCCGAACCGCGCGAAGTACTGCTTGCCCTGGTACTCGTAGAGATCCAATGCTTTGTTCCTCTCGTCGATCGATCTCGCCGACCGTCGTCAGCCTCCGGTCGCGGCCTCCTCGCGCCGCTCGAGCGCCTCGGTCACGCGCTCGATGATGGTGGGCAGCGAGGCGCCGGGGGTGAAGACCTCCGCCACCCCCATCTCCTTGAGCTTTCCGATGTCGGCCTCGGGGATGGTCCCGCCCACGATCAGGAGCACGTCGTCGAGACCCTGCGCCCGCAGTCCCTCCACCACTTTGGGAACGAGGGTCAGGTGCGCACCAGAGAGCAGCGATAGTCCGACCGCGTCGGCATCCTCCTGGAGCGCCGCCTGCACCACCTGCTCAGGGGTCTGGTGCAGGCCGGTGTAGATGACCTCGAAACCCGCGTCGCGAAGAGCTCGCGCTATGACCTTGGCCCCCCGGTCATGGCCGTCGAGACCCGGTTTGGCCACGATCACTCGGTAAGGGCGTCTCATCGGCCACCGAGTGTAGGCATCGTCGCCTCGCAGGGCGCCAAACCGTACCCATAGGTCGCTCACACGCGCCGAGAAACACCGCAAGAAACTCCCTCGTCGACAGACAAGGCCGGTGGTAGCGTGGCGGGCGATCGGGCCGCAGCGGATCGTCTCCCGCGGCCCACTTCCGACCATGGTGCGCGCCGTCGAAGAACACCAACTGAACACCACCGGCACCACGCCCGAGACGGGGAAACCTCTCGACGAAGCGCCCGTCGTCGGCGGCTCCGGTGAGCCGGGCACCCACCGGCGCCGAATCCTGCTGGGACTTCTCCGCCTCGCCAGACCCCGCCAGTGGGTGAAGAACGTGCTCGTCTTCGCGGCTCCCGGGGCGGCAGGCGTCCTCTCCCACGGGCACATCGCCCTGCGGGCGACCGGAGGCTTCGGGGTCTTCTGCGCCGCGGCCGCCGGCACCTACTTGTTGAACGACACCTTGGACGCCACGGCCGACCGTCATCATCCGACGAAGCGCTTCCGCCCGGTTGCCGCCGGCGAGGTGCCAGTAGCGGTCGCGGCCGCCACCGGGTTGGCTCTGCTGGCAGCCTCGGTAGGGCTCGCATGGTGGTTGGCCGGCGGACGCCTCGCCCTCGTGGTCGCGATCTACGCGTCGGTGTCGGCGGCCTACTCGCTACGTCTCAAGCACGAGCCTGTGATCGACCTGGCCTGTGTCTCCTCGGGCTTCATCCTCCGGGCTATCGCGGGGGGCGTCGTCGCCGGAGTGAACCTGTCGGACTGGTTCTTGATCGTGGTCTCGTTCGGCTCGCTGCTCGTGGTCGCCGGTAAGAGGAGCGCGGAGCACGCGGAGCTCGGTGAGCTTCGCAGCGCCCATCGCCGCGCCCTCGGCGCGTATCCTCCGACGTTCCTGCGCTCGGTCCGTCTCATCGCGGCCGGCATCACCCTTACCGCTTACTGCCTGTGGGCCTTCGAGCGTGCCCGAACCGGTGTGGGTCACCACCCGATCTGGTTCGAACTGTCGATCGTGCCCTTCGTCATGGCCGTGCTCCACGTGGAGCTGCGCTTCGAGAGGGGACAGGGAGGCGCTCCCGAGGACCTCGCGCTGGGCGACCGGACCCTGCAAGTCATGGGTCTCGTGTGGGTGCTGTTGTTCGCCGTCGGCGTGTACGCGTGATCGAGCCGAAGGAGGGGTCGCTCGGCTCGCCGAACACACCGACGGGGGTTCCCACGACCCACCAGATCCTGACGGGCTGGGGGCGCACGGCGCCGAGCTCGGCGGAGGTCGCCCGCCCGTCGAAACCCGAAGAGGTCCGGCAGGTGCTCGCAGCCGCCGCCTCTCAAGGACGAGCAGTCGTGGCACGTGGCCTCGCCCGCTCCTACGGCGACGCGGCGCAATCGGCCGGCGGGGTGGTGCTCGAAACCACCGCCATGGACGGTGTGTACGACTCGGACCTCGAGGCCGGATGGGTCCGGGTGGGTGCCGGGCTGAGTCTCGACGCCCTAATGCGCTTGCTCGTGCCGAGGGGCTGGTGGGTCCCGGTGACCCCGGGGACTCGATACGTGACGGTCGGCGGGGCGATCGCCGCGGACATCCATGGAAAGAACCACCACCGTGACGGCTCTTTCTGCTCGCACGTGATGTCTTTGACGCTTGCCACTCCCACCGAGACCCGCGAGATCACCCCCGAAGGCGACGCCGAGCTGTTCTGGGCCACCGCGGGAGGAATGGGACTCACGGGGGTCGTCCTCGAGGCGACGATCCGACTGTTGCGGGTCGAGTCCGCCTACATGCTCGTGGACACCGAGAGAGCGACCGACCTCGAAGACGCCATGGCACGCATGACGGCGCGCGACGACGAGTACCGCTACTCCGTCGCCTGGATCGACTGCCTGGCCAGGGGTCGGCGACTCGGCCGCGCTGTGCTGACGCGAGCAGAACACGCGGATCTGGCGAGCCTCTCAGGGTCCTGCGCCACGGACCCGCTCGCGTTCGACCCCCGAGTGCTCCTCGACGTGCCGCTCACCCCGCCAGGAGGTCTGCTCAACCCTTTGACGGTGGCCGCGTTCAACGAGATGTGGTACCGCAAGGCGCCGCGCTGGCAACCACGAAAACCCGAGACGCTGGCCTCTTACTTCCATCCTCTCGACGCGCTCGGCTCGTGGAACCGCCTTTACGGGCCGCGCGGTTTCATCCAGTACCAATTCGTCGTGCCCTTCGACGCCGAGGACGCACTTCGAATCGCGCTCGAGCGCGTGAGTGGCGCCAGAACGGCATCTTTCCTCACGGTGCTGAAGCGCTTCGGCGAGGCCAACCCCGGGCCCCTGTCGTTCCCCTCCTCAGGATGGACCCTCGCTCTCGACATCCCGACGGGATCCCCCGGGTTGGGGGGCATGCTCGACGAGCTCGACGTGGTGGTGGCGGAGGCGGGGGGACGCGTCTACCTGGCCAAGGACTCACGGCTACGGCCCGAGCTCCTCGGGGCGATGTACCCCCGACTGGGCGAGTGGCGCGAGGTGCGAGACCGCGTCGACCCCGACTGCAGGCTCGTATCCGACCTGGCGCGTCGGCTGGGGCTCGTGGAGCCTGCCGTGGCGCCCCGACAACCCCGGCTGCGCCGGCGGTCCCGGCCGCGCAGCACGGCCGGTGCACACAGATGAGCACCACGCCGGACAGCTTGCGCACACCGATGGGCACCCCAGGCTGGAAGAGCACGGCGCGTGTTCGTGGCGTGCCGCAAACACGAGGACGGCGAAGATGAACGATGCTTTGGGCATGCCACAGACCGCGGTGGTGCTGGGCGGCACCTCCGACATCGCCCGGTCGGTGATGAGAGGATTGGCGGCGCGCCGCCTGAGGCACGTGGTGTTGGCCGGGCGCGACCAGACCGAGCTCGAGGACACAGCCAAGGAGCTGAGGGCGCTCGGCATCGCATCTGTCGAGGCCATCACGTGGGACGCGACCGACGACGAGGCGCATACGGCGCTCGCCCAGGACGTCGCCGGCCGCATGGGCCAGGTCGACCTCGTTCTGGTCGCGGTCGGGGTGTTGGGCGACCAGGAAGTCTGCGAGTCCGACCCGGGCGCCACGGCCTCGGTGCTCAGCACGAATCTCACCGGTCCGGCTGCGGCCATGGTGGCGTTCGCACAGATACTGCGCCGACAAGGACAGGGCCGGCTCGTGGTGATGTCCTCGGTGGCGGGAGTACGGGTCAGGCGGGCCAACTTCGTCTACGGCGCGTCGAAAGCGGGGCTGGACGCGTTCGCGCAGGGGCTCGCGGAGGCCCTGCGTCCGACGGGCGCGGGTGTGACGATCGTGCGCCCGGGATGGGTGGCGACCCGCATGACCGCCGGACGCCCCCCCGCTCCCATGGCGACCACGCCCGAAGCTGTGGCAGCCGACATCATCAGGGGCCTCGAGCGAAGGGCCGACGTCGTTTGGTCACCTGCCTCGCTGAAGATGCTCTTCGCCGTTCTTCGCCTCTTGCCGAAGTCCGTCTGGCGGCTGGTACCGGGCTGAGCCGAGCGGGCCGGTCGGGCCAACGCGGGCCGGTCAGGCCACCGGGGCGGGTCAGGCCGAGCGGACCAGATCCAGCTCCTCCACCGAGGCGAGCAGATCCTGGTCGCGCCCGTACGTGAGCATCTCCAGCGCCTGGGACACCTCGAGCCATCGCAGCTCGTCCACCTCGGCGTGCGCCGAGAAGGTCCCCTCGTCGATCACCTCCATGACCCAGTAGGCCACGATCTTCGGGCGCCGACGACGGTCGACGTACTCTGTGTAGCCGGCGAACCGCTCGAGGCGGCACTTCAGCCCGGTCTCCTCCTCCACCTCGCGAAGAGCGCACGCCTCGAGGGACTCGTCCGGCGCGAGCTTGCCCTTCGGCAGCGACCAATCCTCTCGTCGGGGACGGTGCACCACAGCCACCTCCCAGGTGCCGCTCTCGCGACGCCGGAGCACCACCCCCCCGGCGGCTCGGACGATGCCGTCGTCGTCGGCGGGTCGCGGGCGCGCCGGTGTCGCGTCTCGACCCATCAGGGCTCCCCGAGGGAATTCACCGTCAGCGAGGTCACGACAACGACCCTATCTTGTGCCTGGAGAGGCCCGGCGGATGGGTGGAAGCCCGAGCGCACCCACCAGGGCGAACACTCCGAGGGGCTCACCCCCGGAGGTCCACGGCCTGTGGGTGACTGGCGGTGTCGAAGTAATCTTGCTCTGTGACAGACAGCTCGACGGCTTCCTCCAACATCGAGGTCGAGTGGCAGTTCGACGCGATCGACCTGAGGCCCGTAGAACGTTGGCTCGACGCGATCACCGATGCCCAGCCCACGGACGGTGACGAACCCGCAACGGGTACCCTGCCCACGGCCGACGCCAGCTCGCGAGCGACGCTCGCGGTGTCGGCCAAGTCCACCAAGCACCTGTTCGACACCTACGTGGACACCGAGGACTGGCGAGTGACCCGTTCCGGCTACGTGCTCCGCGTGCGACACACGGGGGCGCTGGGCGAGGTGACGCTGAAGGACACAACGTCGGCAACCGCAGGTTTGCGCAGGCGGGTCGAAATCACAGAAGTACTGCCCGAGGACGGCATCGAGACCCTCGGCGCCGAAGGTCCCGTGGGAAAGCGCGTGCGCGCGTTGGCCGGGGCGCGCGCTCTTCTCCCCGTCCTCGAGGTCCGGACCACGCGCCAGCCGTATGACCTGCTTGTCGGGGGGGAGACGGTCGCCGAGGTCGCTCTCGACGAGACCGCCATCAGCGCGGGCAACGGACAACGGCCTACCCGTCTTTGTCGCGTCGAGGTGGAGGTCGTGCCCAGGTGGGCTGAAGCACTCGCCCCGTTCGTGGAGCAACTAAGGGGTTCCTGCGGGCTCCAGCCCGCGACGCTCTCGAAATTCGAAGCAGGCCTACTGGCCGAGGGGCTCGCGGTCCCCGGGCCCCCCGACCTGGGCCCGAAGCGATTGCCTCCCAGCCCTACTGTCGGCGACGTCGCCTACGTCGTGCTTCGCCGGAACCTGACGGCGATGGTGACGCACGAGCCGGGTACACGCCTCGGAGAGGACACCGAAGAGCTGCACGACATGCGGGTGGCGACGCGTCGCATGCGCGCCGCTCTCGCCCTGTTCTCCGACGCCTTCCCGGCAAGCGCTCAGCACATGCGCGACGAGCTGGGTTGGCTGGGAAGGACACTCGGGGCGGTGCGTGATCTCGATGTCCAACTCGAACGCCTCGAAGAGTGGGCCGGCGAATTACCCGAAGAGGACAGGGGGGCCCTGGACGAGCTGGCCAAGTTTCTTGGGCGCGAGCGAGAGACGGCCCGCGACGAGTTGCTGTCATGCCTCGAGTCGTCCCGCTACGAAGACCTCGTCTCCGATTTCAGTGCCATGTTGCGCCAGGGCCCACCTTCGTACTCGGCGGCGGCGAGCGCCCTGGCGGTAGCCATGGTCCCCGACCTCGTGCAGGCCCGACATCGCTCGGCAGTCAAAGCCGCTAAACGCGCCCGGCGCAGCGGTGCGCCAGACGACTTCCACCAGCTTCGAATCCGCTGCAAACGCCTGCGCTACGCGTTGGAGTTCGTGTCCGAGGTCTACGAGGGTCACACCGCCAACATGGTGAGCCGCGTAGTGCGCCTCCAGGACGGCCTTGGTTTCATGCAAGATGCCCGGGTGGCCGCCACGCGCCTTCGCGAGCTCGCGACGGCCGACGCAACCGGTCTCTCACCCGCCACGGTCTTCGCGATGGGCGGCGTAGCCGAACGCTATCGCCAGGAAGCCGAGAGGGTCAGACGCGTCCTGCCCCGTCACCTAAGAGATCTCAAAGGCCCGCACTGGCAGAAGATGAGGGCCCTCATGGAGAGCAAGCGGCTCGAGCTCGGCGTCCTGTACAGCTGGCGCCCTCAGCCATACCCAGCCCGGTCCATCGGTTCCGAACAACAACAAGAGGGCGGCAACACTCCACCTCTTCGCTAAGGAGCGCCGCCTCTTCAGCAGGATTCATCGAACCCCTTCGACCAGTTTTCGCGCGGCGTTAACGCGACGGTGACGAAGCGGAAACCTGAGGTCTTTAACATCCTTGTCAGTTGGCGCGACCCACGGAGGAGGGGAAGGTGCACAGACTGCAGATCCAGGGCGAACTCTCGATCCGGTTGTCCGAGGTCGTGCACTGCTCGACAGGCACGCGAACTTCCGCCAACGCCGCCGGGCATGGCCGTGTGCGCCCTCGTCCCTACCGGTCCTTCTGCGGTCCCATCGAAATTGTCGCCACACGCCGAGCGCGCAGGCGCTGCCAGAGGCCGAAGAAAGCAGTCAACACGAGCCCCAAGTAGAGCACCCATGTCGTGATCTCCAGAGGGGTCGGCTGGCTCACGTATCCGAAGAAACTGTGCACGATGTCACCGAACGCGCTGTCCTCCGACAAGGCATGCGCCGAGTTCCACAATGGATGGGTGAGGACCGGCAGCCATCCGAGCTCCTGGAGGTTCTCGACCGCGTCGACGAGCAGGCCGGCGGCAAAGACCATGAGAAGCGCGCCGACGGTCTTGAAAAAGGCTCCGACGTTGACGCGGGTACCGAGCCGGTAGATGGCAAAAGCCAAAACCAGCGCCAGTGTCAGTCCGACTCCGGCTCCGAGCATCGCTCCCTTCGCGCTGGCGGAGAAGACGATCGCCAAGGTAAACACGACCGTCTCCAGTCCCTCACGACCCACAGCCTGGAACGCAAGGAGGAAAAGGCCGCTTCGCGCACGCGAGTCGAGGGCGGCCTCGGTCTTTGCCCGCAGCTCCGAGGAGATCGTCCTGGCGTGGTTACGCATCCAGAACGTCATATAGGTGAGGACGCCCGCGGCCAGCAGGTAGGTGGCAGTCTCGAACACCGTCTGCGTCTCTGAGCCGCTGTACGCGCGGATGCTGTAGTAGGCGACCACACCGCCAACGGTGGCCAACACAAGCGCCGTTGCCACCCCGGCGAGGACGTCGACGAAGTGCTTGCGTTGACCGATGCGATCCAGGTAGGCGCAGAGGATCGCAATGATCATGCTCGCCTCGATCCCCTCTCTCAAGAAGATCACCAACGTCGCTACCAAGCTCGCTCTCCTACGCTCCCGTACGCTTCCGGGCCTCGACACCCGGCCACCGCAGCACGTCCGGTCACCGCCGGACCCGATCACCCCACGGGCGGGCTCCGGACTCCCTCTTTGAGGGCTGCCTAACAAATAATCTTAGGCCAACCTAGCCTAAATTGCCCTGGCAAACGGTCCTCGGCCGTGCCCTGGGACCGTTAGCCTTTTGAGCGTGCCCGCAGTCGACTCCCACGCGACCGGTGGGTTCCACCCCCCCGTCGAGGAGTACCTCCAGACGATCCAGGCCTTGACCGAGGAGGGCACGCCGGTCATCCAGGCTCGCATCGCCGACCGCCTGGGGCGCTCGGCTCCGTCGGTCTCGGAGATGCTCGACAGGCTCGCGACTGAGGGCTATCTCCGCCGCTCCGGACGCCAGATCGCCCTCACCGACCAAGGGCGCAAACTGGCCGACAGCGTCATACGCAAGCACTGCCTTGCCGAGCGTCTGCTCGTCGACGTGATCGGGCTTCCCTGGTACAAGGTCCATCTGGAGGCCGGCCGCTGGGAGCACGTCATCTCGGACGAGGTGGAGGGGCGGCTCGTCGAGCTGCTCGGCAATCCCAGCACCTGCCCGCACGGCAACCCGATCCCGGGCGCCGGTCCCTCCGGTGGTGAGGGCGCCGCTGACACAGAAGCGGCCCGTGAAGAGCAGGTCTGCCTGGCGGAGGTCGCCCCAGGCCGCATTGTTCGACTCGAGCGCATCACCGAGGAGGCCGAGCTCGACGTCGCCGGTCTCAAGTACCTCGACGACCACGGGTTCATCCCGGGTCGCTCCGCTCGCGTGCGCGAAAGATCACCTGACGGAACCATGAGCCTCGACTTGGACGGGCAGACCATCGCGCTCGGCGCTGCAATCTCTCGACAGATCTTCGTCTCCGCCGTGTGATTCGGCGGCGACCCAGGGCGGGAACCGCGACAAAGACCATCGCGACCATCACCGACGCCGCCGAAAGCGCCACAGGGTGGGCCAAGGCAAGTTCGCCGACCCAGGCGATCATCTGATGGCACGAGGTCAGGTCGGTGCTGGTAGCATCTAGTATCATTGTTATATTCATTATCCCGCCGCTCGATCACAGCGACGCCTGTGGCCGCCCCGTCTGGCGGCCGTAAGCAGCCCGAAAAGCTCGAAGAGGAGGCCCAGCACGACGAGCAAGACCAGATCGACGAGGACGACGAACCCCGAGGTGTCCGTAGCGCCGCAGGTCCTGGCCGGCCGGCTCCGGCTGGCGATGGTCCACCTCGCTCGCCTGCTGCGACGCCACGACCCCTCCGAGCTCACCATCGCCCAGCTCTCCGCGCTCGCCACGGTGGTGCGCGCCGGACCGCTCGGCATCGGCCAACTGGCGAACGCCGAGGGCCTGCCCTCTCCGGCCGTGACGCGCCTTGCCGACAAGCTCGAGGAGGCCGGACTCGTCGCCCGCCAAGCCAACCCCGCCGATCGCCGCGGCGTGCACGTCGTCGCCACCGCCAAAGGTGCCGATCTCCTCGCCCGGCGGCAGCGGACGACCAACACCTGGCTCGCCGAGCGTTTAGGCGCTTTCGGCGAGCGCGACCGCATGGCGCTCGAGCGCGCTGTCGCGCTACTCGAGGCCCTGGTGTCCGAGCGGCCCGACGGCGTACCGACCTTGCCCGAGGAGCACGTCGAGACGAAGGAGCGAACCAAGATGCCGGTATGACCGTCTTGGCACCGGCCCACTCGCCGGTAGTGGGTCCTCGTTACAAGTGGGTCGTCCTCTCCAACACCACGATCGGGGTCGTGTTGGCGTCGCTCAACGCGACGAGCCTCTTGATCGCCCTGCCCGTCATCTTCCGGGGCATCCACCTGAACCCGCTCCAACCGGCCAACTTCCCCTTCCTGTTGTGGATCATGATGGGCTACTTGCTGGTCTCGGCCTCCGTCGTCGTGACCGTCGGGCGCATCGGTGACATCTTCGGCCGGGTGAGGATGTACAACCTCGGATTCGCCTGGTTCACCGTCGGGGCGATCGCGTTGTCGCTCGTCTGGAGCACCGGCCCGGCCGGAGCACTCGAGCTCGTGTTCCTGCGGATGTTTCAGGCCATCGGCGGGGCGCTGCTCATGGCGAACTCGGCCGCCATCATCACCGACGCCTTCCCCGCCGAGCAGCTGGGGCTCGCGTTGGGCATCAACATGGTCGCGATGATCCTGGGGTCGTTCCTCGGCATCGTCGTCGGTGGCCTGCTCTCGGAGGTGGGCTGGCGCTGGGTGTTCCTCGCGAACGTGCCGATCGGAGTCTTCGGGACTGTCTGGGCCTACTTGAAACTGAAGGAGATCGGGATCCGCATCAAGGCCAAGATCGACTGGCTCGGGAACCTCTCCTTTGCCGGGGGCCTCGCCATGCTCCTCACGGGCGTCACCTACGGCATAAAGCCCTACGGCCACTCCCTCACCGGCTGGGCGAATCCGTTCGTGCTGGAGATGCTCTTCGGAGGACTGGCGTTGCTGGGCGTCTTCGTCTTCATCGAGATGAAAGTGACGAACCCGATGTTCCGGATGTCGCTGTTCCGCATCCGGGCGTTCACCGCCGGCAACGTGGCGCAGTTCCTGGGAGCCGTCGGGCGGGGCGGCATGATGTTCATGTTGATGATCTGGTTCCAGGGCATCTGGCTGCCCCAGCACGGCTACAGCTTCGTTAACACCCCCCTGTGGGCCGGGATCTACATGATCCCCTGGACGATCGGCTTCGTGGTCGCCGGCCCGGTGTCGGGCAAGCTGTCGGACCGCTACGGCGCCCGGCCCTTCGCAACGGCGGGGATGCTGCTCTCGGCCGCGATGTACTTGGCGATGATGGCCTTCCCGGCCAACTTCGCCTATGGGCCTTTCGCCGTCGTGATGTTCTTCTCGGGGATCGCGATGGGGCTCTTCGCCTCGCCGAACACCGCCTCGATCATGAACTCGGTCCCGGCTCGCCATCGCGGGGCGGCCTCGGGGATGCGGGTGACGTTCGGGAACGCGGGCATGCCGCTCTCCATGGGGCTTTTCTTCACGTTGCTCGTCTTCGGGCTGAACGCGAAGGTGCCTGGCGCGATGTACCACGGGCTCGTCGCCCACGGGATCCCCGCCGCCAAGGCCACCCAGCTCGCCCACCTGCCACCGCTCGGCTACATCTTCGCCGCCTTCTTGGGCTACAACCCCCTGAAGAGTCTCCTCGGCCCGACCGTTCTCGGCCACCTCACTCGCGCGAGTGCCGCCGACCTGACCGGCCGGTCCTTCTTCCCGCAGTTGATCGGCCCCTCGTTCAAGCACGGCCTCCTGGTCATCCTCGCCTTCGCGGTGGTGATGAGCGTGATCGCGGCGATCGCCTCGGCGTTGCGAGGTGAGAAGTTCGTCCATGTGGATGAAGAGTCAAGGGCGCAAAAGGCCCGCCTCAGAGTCCATGCGCTCGGCATCCCCAGCGCTGACGGCATGGAGCCAGGACTGCCTGTCGTCGTCCCGCCGGACGGAGGATTCGAAGAGGGCGTGCCCGCCGGCACCGGTTTCGAGGCTCCCGGATGAGCCTCGAATGTTCGAGCGCGTCGAAGATGCTGCACCAGGTGTGACGATTAAACTCGACTGCTCGTGACCGACGACGAACGGCTGCGTGTGACCGACGACGTAGCACGCAAGGCCTCGGGCACCGAGGTTGAGGTCGAGGAGGTCGATTCGGTCACTCCCGAGATCGCTCGTGCTCTCGCGCTCCTCGTCCCGCAACTGTCGTCCTCGGCTCCTGCGCTCGTCGAAGAGGAGATCGTCGACATCGCGCGTTCGCCGAGCACCGTCTTGTTGGTCGCGCGCGACCCGCGTGGTGCGATCGTGGGATCGCTGACGCTCGTGTTGTTCAGAGCGCCGACCGGTCCACGCGCCTGGATCGAGGACGTCGTCGTGGACACGGCACGGCGCGGTGGCGGCGTCGGATCCGCCCTGGTGAACGAGGCACTCGCGCGGGCCAAGGCGGCAGGGGCACGCACCGTGGACCTCACTTCACGCCCCTCCAGAGGGGCCGCGAATCGCATGTACTTGCGACTCGGGTTCACCCGGCGAGAGACGCACGTCTACCGCCACGACCTGGGTCCGTAACCGAGCGCCGAGTTAGGGTCCTGACACGCTCACGCGGGTGGGATGCCGCTTTCGCACCTCTCCCACGTCGCTCCCGCACCACTCCCACATCCTCCCAACCGAGACGTGCACCCTCAGGCCGGGGTCGGACGATCGGGGGGTTCGTGGTCGAGACCGGCAGGATCCTGCTTCGAACGTGGACGGCCGGCATGCCTCCATGCCCATTCGGCGCGCTGGAGCACCTCTCGCAGCGGAAGTCGCGTACGGGCCGCGACGCGTGCGGCGTCACGCTGCTCCGCCTTCACCCGGCCCGGGCTCACCTTCACGTGCACGGCCATTCCCTCGACCTCCACCGTCCCTATGGACCGCGACGCCGGCCAACGCTCGAGCGTCACCCCGCGCACCCCCAAGGTCCCGGTCTCGGACTGCAGGACACGGCGCACGGGTTCGACAAGCGCCACGTCGACGAGAGCGCTCACCGTGTGCCCGGGACGACCCTTCTTCATGAGGATCGGTGTGATCCACGCGTCGTTCGCGCCTGCCTCGAGAAGCACCTCCACGGCGTGAGCCAACACTTCGCCGGTCGCGTCGTCGAGATTCGCCTCTACGAGAACCAGCGGCTGGCCCGGGACCGGGGAGTCCGCCAGAGCCTCACCCACGACGACCTGCGTGCAGTTCAGCAGACCGTCGATGTCCGCCTTTCCCGCGCCGAAACCCGTCGCCGCTATGCGCATCGGAGGTAGCGCACCGAACGAAGTCGCCATCGAAGCGAGGATCGCCGCGCCCGTAGGCGTGGTCAGCTCGAGCGTGATGTCGCGTCCCCAGGTGGGTATGCCGTGAAGAAGTTGAACCACAGCGGGCGACGGGTTCGGCACGTAACCGTGAGCGCCGCGGACCGTACCGGTGCCGGTGGCCACGGAGGAAGCGGTGACCCTGTCGATCCCCAGCACCTCGAGCGCGGCCGCCGTACCCACCACATCGATGACGGTGTCGTGCGATCCGACCTCGTGGAAGTGGACGTGCTCGGGTGAGCGCCGGTGCAGTCGGCCTTCGACCTCGGCCAGCGTCGCGAACGTGTCGAGCGACCGATGCGCGACGCGATCCGGAAGCCGTGCCGCCTCGATGAGCCCGATTATGTGGGAGTGGGTGCGAACAACGACATCGTCTGTGACCTCCACCACGGCGCGTGTCGCGGCGATCCCACTTCGCAGCACCGGCTCGGCGCGCAGGTGCCACCCGTGAAGAGGCAGCCGGCCCAAGAGCGCCTGTACCTCCGAGATGTCGGCACCTGCGTCGAGCAACGATCCCAGGGCCATGTCGCCGGCGATACCTGCGAAGCAGTGGAACCATGCCAGCCTCTCCGAAGAACTCCCCTTGGCGCTCGCGACGGTCGCCTTCCTGGTCAAGGCAGAGCCCGGGACATGGCGCACGCGGCACCGAATCCGTTGTCTATGCCCACCACGGTCAGGCCCGGCGCGCACGACGACAACATCGCCAGCAGCGCCGTGACTCCTTCCAGGCCCGCGCCGTAACCAGCCGAGGTGGGCACCGCTACGACAGGAGCCGCTGTGACGCCGGCCACCAGGCTCGCCAAGGCCCCTTCCATCCCTGCGACCACGACCACGCCATCGGCGGTGACCAGCTCGTCGAGGGATGCCAGCAGCCTGTGCACGCCCGCCACCCCGCAATCAACTATCAACGCCGGCCGAAAGCCAAAAGCACGTAGAACCGCGACACATTCCTTTGCCACGGGCAGGTCGGCGGTTCCGGCGGTCACCACGGTGACGCGAGCCGACCGCTCGGGAGCCGAACGCCACGCGACGGTGAACGTGCTCCCCGTGGCGGTCGTCTCCCCGCCGGGCGCGACCCGGAGTGCCGCCGCCAACTGCTCGTCATCGGCGCGCGTGAGCACCACCGGCACCGAGCCCGGCTCGGACAGGAGCTCGACCACCACGGCGGCACACTGCTCGGGTGTCTTCCCGGGCGCGTAGACAGCCTCCCCCATGCGCTGGCGCAAGGCGCGGTGGTGATCGACTCGGGCGAAACCCAGATCGGCGAACGGCAGCCGCTTCAGGCGCACAAGGGCCTCGCCGGGATCCAACACCCCGGTGCGAACATCCTCTAGGAGCTGGCTCAACGCCGGTTCGTCCATCTGTGGCCACTATCCTGCCTGGTCATGAGCGGCGTTGCGACCTCGGGGCCCGGACGGGGCGGCTCCTCGGAGGCTGCGCAGGGCCCTGCTTCGGGAACCGGCGACACGGCCAGGTCGCACAACAGCTCTTCAATCGCCTTCCTCGGTCCGGCCGGCACCTTCACCGAGGAGGCGCTTCTCACCCAGCCCGATTTCGCCAAAGCCGAGGTCGTCCCCCTGGCGAGCCTGCCCGAGGTCCTCGAGACCGTGTGCAGCGGCCGCACGGACATGGCGTTCGTCCCGATCGAGAACTCCATCGAGGGGACCGTGCACGCCACGGTGGACAGCCTCGTATTCGAGGTGGACCTGCTCGTTCAGCGAGAAGTGATCCTCGACGTTCACATGCACCTGCTCGCCCCTCGCGGAACGTCCGTCGAGGGCATCCGCCGCGTGCTCTCGTTCCCCCACGCATCGGCACAGTGCAGGCGGTACCTCGCCGACCACCTCCCGGGGGCAGAGGTGGTCGCCACCAGCTCCACCGCCGAGGCGGCGCGGCTCCTCGGCGAGGAGCGCCGCCCCCACACGGCTGCGCTCGCTCCACGCCTCGCGGCCGAGCTCTACGGGCTGGACGTCCTGGCTTCCAGCATCGAAGATCATCCCCACAACCAGACCCGCTTCGTGGCCCTCGCCACCGAAGGCGTCCCCGCCCCCACCGGCCACGACAAGACGAGCATCGTGTGCTTCCAACGCAAGGACCGGCCCGGGAGCTTGCACGGCATCTTGAGCGAGTTCTCGGCTCGCAACATCAACCTGACGAAGCTCGAGTCGCGCCCGACCAAGCGTGGGCTCGGCAATTACTGTTTTCTGATCGACCTGGAAGGTCACCTGGCAGACGAGGTGGTCGCCGACTGCCTACGCGTGCTGCACAGCGAGCTCGCCGGAGTCAAGTTTCTCGGCTCCTATCCCGCTGCAGGAGCGCACGCGCCTGCCGTGCGGGCTCGGGCGGACGCGGCCTGGCGCGACGCCGACGAATGGATCCGCTCGATACGCTCACAGGTCCGCGGCGCCTGACCTTCAGCAGCGTTCGTCGGAACCCGGGCAGTACGCTTGCTCGGGCCGGGAGGGGTGGCAGAGCGGACTAATGCGAGGCTCTTGAAAAGCCTTGGCCCAAAAGGCCCGGGGGTTCGAATCCCTCCCCCTCCGCCCCCTGCGGTGTCTCCAGACATCCCGGACACATGTGGCTCTTCGGAATCTGACGGGGTCCGGGCACCTCATCGGACCACGATCGAACCGAGCACCCGCCAGTTCGGCTTGCCGGCGTAGAGCAGCGCCCGTATCCGGTAGTTCTCGAAAGTTGCGGAACCC
>JBEKJK010000019.1:0-55427 GCA_050011255.1 Acidimicrobiales bacterium | reverse complement strand
AACATTCCATCGCTCAACATGAGCGCCGAAAGGCGCTGCTTCGTCGCGCCTCCGGGCCCAATGCAGAGCGCTCAGCCCTTCCTGGCCGCCCTCTTGACAGCGCCCCGCCCCTTCAGGAATGCCGCTACCGTGAGTCGCGATGTGCCTGCTCGTTATGGTGTCGCGCTTGGAAGAAGCAGCGCCACTGGTGGTGGGCGCGAACCGCGACGAGCGCCTGGACCGGCCAGCGACCGCGATGACCGTTCTGCGATCTGCGGGACCCAGGATCCTCGGGGGCCGCGACGAACAAGCAGGCGGGACGTGGCTGGCGGTGAACGAGCACGGCCTGGTGGCAGCCCTGACCAACCGCCCCGCGTCCGAGGATCACGACCCCTCCAGGCGTTCACGCGGTGAGCTCCCGTTGGCGTTGGCTCGCCACTCCAGTGCCCGCGAGGCGGTCGAGGACTTCGTCTGCCGTTTCCGCCCCCTGGACTACAACCCGGCATGGCTGCTCGTAGGCGACCGCCACTCTCTGTATTCGCTCGACATGACAGGCGACCTGCCGGTGGCAGAGGAGCTGCCCGCGGGGGTCCACATCCTCGAGAACCTCCCGCCGCGCTCTTGCTCGCCCAAGGTCGAGCACGTACGTGAGATTCTCGGAGATGTCGGTGGTCCAGGGCTGAGAGGAGCTGCGCTCGTCGGCCGCCTACGGCGCGTGCTGGGCGACCACAGCCTGCCCGGCAACCCCGACGAGTTGAGCGGGCCCGACCAGGGTGCAACGTGGGGGCCCGTACGTCCGCCCGAGACACTCGCGGCTTGTGTCCACACCGATACCTACGGGACACGTTCGTCCACCATCGTCCGGGTACCGGCCAACGAGAATGCTCAGATCTCGGTGGTCGTGGCTCACGGCCACCCTTGCACCTCCCCTTTCGTCGATGCCGAGGAGCTGTGGGCGAGGCCCTGACTCTAAAGAGGGTTGATCGGATTGCCGATGAAGAGATCGTGTCAGTGCAATCGACGCGACCACTTGCGGATCGTCGCGCCCTGGGACCGGGGCAACCTCGACGATCGCCTTCGCGTGGCCGATGCGTACCCGCCGTCCGACGGCGTGCGCCCCTGGTGAGCCGGCATGACCTTCGGTGACGAGGTCTTCCTCGACGGCAATCCGGTCCTGCACTTCCAGCCGGCCGTCGACCTGGCCACGGGGCGTCTCCTCGGATTCGAGGCCCTCGTGCGCTGGCAGGACTCACAGCAGGGGCTGATCCCCCCGAACGTGCTCCTGCCGTGGGCGGAGAAGAACGGGTACATACTCAACCTGAACGCGTGGGTGCTGTCCGAGGCCTGCTTCCAGGCGGCCAGCTGGCCCTCGGCCCTACAGGTGGCGGTGAACTGTTCGACGAGCCAGCTCCAAGAGCACCGGACGTCTATCGCCGCCGCCAACGCGCTGGAAGGGTCGGGCCTCAATCCCGACCGCTTGACGATCGAGGTGACAGAGAACACGGTGGCCGACGAGCAGGCCAATAAGGATCTCGACGAGCTGTCACACCTGGGAGTGCATCTCGCGGTCGACAACGTCGGGACGAGCTGGTCGACCCTGGAGAACCTGCGACGATTCGCCATCGAGACGGCGAAGATCGACCGTGAGTTCATCTCCGGGCTGGAGGCCCATGAAGGCATGAACCGGGCGATCGTGGAGGCGATCATCCACGTCATCCACTCGCTCGCGATGACCACGGTTGCCGAGGGGATCGAGACGGCCGAACAGGTGGCGATCCTCCAGGAATTCGGGGCCGACGTAGGGCAGGGCTACTTCTTCGCCCGCCCCCTCCCCTCGGATCAAGCTTACGCGCTCGCAAACGCCGAGCCGCGCACGGTCTTCGCCTTGACGGCAGAGACAGAAGGCCCGAGCTCAGAAGGCCCGAGCTCGACGAGCATCGATAAGATCGCCGGGACGCACGACGGCACCACGCCCGAGAGCACGCCGGAGGCGGAACTGGAGATCAGCAGGGTCCACGTGCTCTGATAGCAACACCGTGAAGCTCGCCGTGCCGACAGAAACGCTGGTGGGCGAGCGACGGGTGGCCATCGTCCCCGAGGCGGCAGGCCGGCTGTCCGGCTCCGGTGTCGACGTCTTCGTACAGGCCGGTGCAGGCTCGAAGGCCCATTTCTCCGACGCCGCCTATCGGGAGAATGGAGCAGACGTCGTCGAGGGCGCCGACGACCTGCTCCACGGGTCTGACGTCGTGGTCAAGGTCCACGCACCAGCTCCCACCGAGGTCCAGCACCTGCCACCAGCGGTGACCGTGGTCAGCTTCCTCCAGCCTGCTGCGCAGCTCGATACCGTGAGAGCCCTTGCGCAGAGACAGGCCACCGTGTTCAGCCTTGACCTGGTTCCTCGCATCAGTCGTGCCCAGTCGATGGACGCGCTGTCCTCGCAGGCCACCGTGTCGGGCTACCTCGCCGCGCTGGCAGCTGCCGAACACCTGCCCAAGTTCTTCCCCATGTTCATGACCGCCGCCGGCACGATCCCGCCGGCCAAGGTCCTCGTACTCGGTGCCGGGGTAGCCGGTCTTCAGGCGATCGCCACGGCCCGGCGGCTCGGTGCGCAGGTCCGCGCATACGACGTGCGAAGCGCTGCCAAGGAGGAGGTGGCCTCGCTCGGTGCCTCCTTCGTGGAGCTCGAGCTCGAGTCCCAGGAGGGGGCGGGAGGCTACGCCAGGGCACAGTCCGAGGAGTTCCTGGCCCGCCAGCGCGAGCTCATCGGCAAAGAGGTGGCGGCCTGCGACGTGGTGATCACCACCGCAGCGGTCCCCGGGCGAAAGGCACCCGTCCTCGTCACGGCCGAGATGGTGGACCAGATGGCCGACGGCTCGGTCGTGGTGGACCTGGCGGCGGACTCGGGTGGGAATTGCGAGCTGTCGCAGCCCGGAGCCGAGGTCCTTCACGGCGGTGTGACTGTCTACGGGATGACGAATCCCCCCTCCGCGATGCCCACTCACTCCAGCTTCCTGTACTCGCGGAACATGGCCAACTTCCTCGGCCTCATCGTGGTCGAAGGCGAGCTTCGTCCTGACTTCGACGACGAGATCGTCTCGGGGAGTTGCGTGCTGCGAAACGGCACCGCCGTTCACGAGTCGACGCGCGACCTCATCGAGGAAAAGATCGAGAGGGCGGACGCGCAATGATCGCCTCACTCGCCAGTCCGGGCCTGATGGGCTTCATCACGATCTTCGTGCTTGCCGCCTTCGTCGGTTACGAGGTCATCTCGAAGGTGCCGAGCATCCTGCACACGCCTCTCATGTCGGGAAGCAACGCGATCCACGGCATCATCCTGGTCGGCACCATGCTCGTACTGGGTCAAGCTCACGGGATCGCACAGCTCGTTCTCGGCTTCCTGGCCGTGGTCCTTGCAACCTTGAACGTGGTCGGAGGCTTTGTGGTCACGGACCGCATGCTCGAGATGTTCAAGGCGAAGCCGCAGGAGCGTTCGGCCACCTCGGACACCGCAAACCCCCCGAGCGCCCCGGGTGCGCAGGACCACAGGACCACTAAGTGAGCCGCGCCACCGCCACCGACCTCGTCTACCTCATAGCCATCGTCGGGTTCATCTTCGCCCTAGTGGGTCTGAGCTCTCCCAAGCACGCCCGGCGCGGTAACCAGCTGGGCGCTCTCGGCATGCTCCTTGCCGTGGCCTGGACGTTCTCACTCCCTGCCGTCTACAGCAACACACGCAACCTAGTGCTCATCGTGATCGCCGTGGCCCTGGGGGCGGCCATCGGGGTGCCGGCGGCACGTCTGGTGAAGATGACGGCGATGCCACAGATGGTGGCCATCTTCAACGGCGTCGGCGGGGGGGCGGCGGCGCTCGTATCCGTCACCGAGTTCATCGCTCTGGGACATGGCTCCATAGCGGTGTACAAGATCTGCGAGATCCTCTTCGGAGTGCTCGTGGGATCAGTGTCTTTCGCCGGCAGCGCGGTCGCTTTCGCCAAGCTGCAAGAGCTGATGACCGGGCGCCCCATCACCTACCCCGCGCAGCAGCCGATCAATGCTGCTCTCGGGCTCGCCATCCTCGTCCTGATCGTGGTCACCATCGTGACCGCGAACACGGCGGTGCTGGTGGTCGTGCTCCTGTTGTCACTCGTGCTGGGCATCGTCTTCGTGCTGCCGGTCGGCGGCGCGGACACCCCTGTGCTCATATCGTTGCTCAACGCCTTCACGGGGCTCGCCGTGGCAGCTTCGGGATTCACGCTCAACAGCAACCTGCTCATCGTCGCCGGCACACTCGTCGGGGCTTCGGGGACACTGCTCACCCGTCTCATGAGCACGGCGATGGGGCGCTCGCTGCCCAACATCCTCTTCAGCGCCTTCGGCTCCGTGATCACAGCCACCGGCGGGACCGAAGCTGACGGCCGCTCCGTGAGAAGCGGAACCCCCCAAGACATAGGAGTGCTTCTCGCCTATGCGCGCAAAGTCGCCATCGTCCCCGGCTACGGGCTAGCCGTGGCACAAGGTCAGCACGCCGCGCGTGAGCTGGCCGACGCCCTCGAAGCGCGAGGCGTGAAGGTCTTCTACGCGATCCACCCGGTTGCAGGTCGCATGCCGGGCCACATGAACGTGTTGCTGGCCGAGGCAAACGTGCCCTACGACGAGCTCGAGGAGATGGACCAGGCGAACGGGGAGCTACCCACGACGGACGTCGCTCTGGTGGTCGGCGCGAACGACACCGTCAACCCGGCCGCAGAGAACACCCCGGGAAGCCCCATCTACGGGATGCCGATCATCCACGCGAACGAGGCAGCGAACGTGGTCGTCATGAAGCGCTCGATGCGCCCCGGTTTTGCGGGCATCGACAACGAACTGCTCTTCGACACGAAGACCACGATGCTGTTCGGCGATGCCAAGGACACGCTCGTCAAGCTGGTCGCCGCGGTGAAGAGCGCTTGACGCTGTCAACTCGTGCCGGTGTCACTAGCCGGCGCGCCGACGTCACCCACCGGCGCGCTGCTCTGCGCGATGCTCAATGAGTGCCGGCGTCGTCCACAAGCGCAGAGGGACCACCGTCGAACAGGTGGGCGAACACGAGCATTCCCTGGCTCGTCTGGCGCGAAGAGGACACCACCACCTCTATCTGTGAACGTCCCACGAGGTGCGAGGCGTCGTTGACCACCACCATGTCCCCATCGGGGAGATAGCCGACGGCCTGGCGGGGTTGACGCCCCTCCTTGACCAGGTCGACCACGAGACGCTCGCCCGGCCGATGGTCGGGGGTGAGCTCGGTGGGGAGCGCGCGTAGATCGACGACTTGCACGCCCTCGTCGACGGCGCGCCTGGCCAGCTCCGAGGAGCACGTGGCCAGGCGCACGTGAAGCCTGTGTGCCAGCGCTAGCGCGCGGTCGTTCGTGTTGTCGAACTGCGGCACCTCTTCCTCGCTGGTACGAACCTCTGTTCCGGCCTCTCGAAGGGCTTCCATCGCTTCGAGACCGCGCCGGGCCCGGCGCGACGACACCGGGTCGGGACCCTCGGCGAGTGTGCGCACCTCGTCGATGACGAAGCGCGGCAACACGATCCCACCGGCGAGCAGACCTGCTCGGCCGAGGACGAGCAGGTGGCGGTCGAGCACCGCGGACGTGTCTGCGAGAAACGCGGTGGGAGGCGGAGGATCCCCCGTGCGATCGACCAGATGGGAGAGACCCGCCGCCCTCACGATCTCACGTCCTTTCGACACCCCGAGCTGCACGCCGAAGCCACAGAGCACCCACGCGAACGCGGCCACCAGCGGGTAGTCGACGCTCGAGTGCACCAGGGCGATCACCGGGAGTCCCGCAACCAGACCGAGCAGGAGCCCGGTCGTACCGACCACCGACCCGGCGAAGACCTCGCCGGCGGGCATGCGACGAAGCCTGGCGATCCCTCGTCTCATCCCTCGACTGAGGAGCCTCCCGGCCACCCCGCCGATCACGTACGCGATGAGAGCGCCGAGCGTGATCCCGATCACAGGTGCAGAGGTGTTCTTGCCCAGGTCGTCTCCGACCCGAAGACCCCCGATCACCCCCCCCACCACCAGCAGGAGCCTGAGCACCTCGACGAAGATCACTGCTCACGCCTCGCTCTCGCTCCACGTTCGGGAGCACCCCAAGGGTAAGTCATGTCGGTGCTGCACACGGGTTTCCCCCGGCCTCGGCAGGTCTGTGACCAGGTAATTGCCTTCCTTGTGGCTCGGCTCCGCCACCGTCTAGAGTGAGCCAGGGGCTGAAGTTCAAAGCCCCGATTGCCGACACCTATTGGATGCCGCAGTCCGTAGACGCTATGAGCGCGGGTGGAAGCGAATGTTCCTGAGAGCGAGACGTGGAGGGTCCGCGCGCGGGAGGGGGGACCCTGCCGTCTCGGGCTCGGCGGGGTGGCAGCTCGTGGCAGCCGACGTCGGCGGGCAGGTCCTGGTCCCCGGGATCGGTCTGCGCGCCACGAAGAAAGAACTAGACGTCGTGTGTCCCGGGAGCCCCGCCCTGCGGAGTTGGCCATGGGAAAGAGTGATCGACCTACGGGTCGGCGGAGCCGTACTCCAACCAGACGGCGAGAACCGACGGCTCGTGGAACTGGACGTCGAAGGCCACCGTCACCTCTTCGTGTGCTCAGCATCGGAGCTGGCCACTTTACGATCTTGCCTGAAACGGCACGCCCCTCGCCTCTGTGCCTTGGTCCCGCCAGACCACGCGAGGCGTGTCCGGCATTGGAATGCGATCGGCTTGCGTCAGCGCCTCGCACGGATCGGTACCGGGTTGGGGGCACTCGTCCTCCTCGTAGGGGGGGTCATGGCGGGGATCATCGCCGTCGGAAGCACCGCTCCTGCCGCCGGCCGGACATCGGGCGCCTCGAACAGCTCGATCATGGCGCACATGGCACGCCAGTACAGCGCCGAGAAGCTGATCGACCTTCCGGCTGCGACGACCACGCCAGCGCCTGCGCCGCCATCTCTCGCCGGGGCTCCGGTGCTCAAGTCGCACGAGTTATTCGGCTTCGCTCCTTACTGGACGCTCCCCCAGGCCTCCGGGTTCGACGTGAGCAATTTCACGACCCTCGCCTACTTCAGCGTCGACATCAACGGCGACGGTTCGATCGACCGCTCCGGGTCCGGATGGGTCGGGTACGAGAGCCAGGACCTGGCCCAACTCATCACCCGCGCGCACGAAGCCGGAGACCGTGTGGTGCTCACCACGACCTGCTTCGACGGACCGACCCTGAACGCGCTGACATCGAACCCCGCCGCGCCTGCCACGTTGGCGTCGTCTCTGGTCGGGCTGCTCGGCGCCAAGAACCTCGACGGGGTCAACTTCGACTTCGAGGGTCAGGGAAGTCAGGACCAAGGCGGCTTGGACCGCTTCGTGTCCCAGGTGTCGACCGCTCTCAAGGGTGCCGATCCGCAGTGGCAGGTGACGATGGACACCTACGCCTCGGCCGCCGGGGATCCGAGTGGGTTCTACGACATAGCGGGGCTCGCCCAGAGTGTGGACGCCTTCTTCGTAATGGCCTACGACATGCATGACCCGTCGACACCCTCTCCCACCGCGGCGCTCACCGGACCCGGCTTCACAGACGTCGCCGCGTTGCGCGAGTACACAGCGGTGGTGCCCGCCTCCAAGGTGATCCTCGGCGTGCCTTACTACGGGTACGACTGGGCGACGACCGGACCTGCGCAGGGCGATCCGGCCACGAGCGGCCCGACACCTGTCAGCTACGCCCAGATCGTCGCTGGCGCCCACCCCGTCTACTGGGACCCCGTCACCCAGACGCCGTGGACCTCGTACCAGGTGGGCACGCAGTGGCACCAGACGTGGTTTGACGACGCGACCTCCCTCGCCCTGAAGGCCCAGATGGCCGACAGCTACCACATAGCCGGACTCGGGGTGTGGGCCCTCGGCATGGACGGAAACGACCCGTCCATGATCGCCGCGCTGCTAGGCAATGCCCCGGTGGTGAAGAACTTCCAGCCGTCTCCCGGCTCCGCTGCACAAAGCCAGCCCCCCGCGGCATCCGGAACGAGCCAACCGGGGTCCACGGCCACCACCACGACGACGACCACCACGACGACGACACCGACCACCACCACCACGACGACGACACCGACCACCACCACGACCACCAGCCCGGCCGGCTACAGCTACAGCGGCACGTGGCAACAGGAAACGGTCACCCTCAACCTTTTGGCCCCGGACATGGAGCCGATCTTCAAGGTCCAACCCGTGGGACAGCTAACCGTGTTCTCGACGAACGACCCCGCCTACTCCTGCCTGCAGTCCGGCCCGCCATTGGCTGTCTACCCGGCGTCGGGGGTAAGTGGTGTCTATATCGTTCAGGCCAGCACGCCACAGGACTGCGCCCAGGGGATCTGGGAGCTGGTAACCCAGGCGCCGTCTGGTGCCGGCGCCCTGAGCCCCGGCACCACGATCTCCTCCACTACCACCACGACGCTTCAAAGCTCCCAAGCCGGCCCTCAGTCGGCGTCGGCGCCCGTGTCCACGAACGCCGTGACAGTCTCGAGTCTGCGGGTGAGGAGGTTCTTGTCTCGCGGCCATAGGCTGCTTGCGCTACGACTCTGAGGCGCTGACCGGACCCGCAAGGCGAGGCTTCTGAGCAACCTCCGACGGTGAACCGAACGGGGCGATGGGGAGACGTCGCTCGTCATGACTCGTCCCCGGAAGCCACACAGGACAAGCTTGGGGCGTGGTGTCCACTGACGGCGGCGTCGCCGACACGTTCGGGGCGTGGAGATGAACGGACAGCGAGACCTGCCGGGCCGTCCCCACCCCCTTGGACGACCCGCCGGGGGCATCCCCGGACCCGCCGAGGGCATCGCCGGGAGCGTCCCCGGAGCGCCCCGCGAGCGACGTCCGGGAGCTCCTCCGTTCAGACCTGCGCGCCGGGGCGCTTCGCGTGCAGCCTCACGTGTCGCTTCGCTCGCAGCCAGCGGGGCCGGCAGAGGCGCTTCAGCCGGGGCGCGTCAGCTCACGGTGCTCTTCGGCGGGCAGGCCCGTACCAGGGTGATCGTGGTTCTTGCATGCGTACTGGGCCTATCGAGCGCGGATGCTGCAACGGTCGGGGCGGCGGCCACGGAGTTGCGCAAAGCCTTGACCATCGGCAACACCGACATCGGTCTGCTCGTGGCGGTGAGCTCGGTGGTGGGTGCCATAGCCTCGGTCCCCTTCGGCATGCTCGCCGACCGCGTGAGGCGCACTTGGACCCTCTCCTTGGCCATCGTGCTGTGGGGATCCTGCATGTTCTGGAGCGCGACCGCTGGCTCGTTCGGAGGGTTGCTTCTCGCACGGTTGGGGCTCGGAGCCGCAACCGCGGCCGCGGGACCCGTGGTCGCCTCTTTGGTCGGCGACTACTTCCCCGGCGGTGAGCGAGGCCGGATCTACAGCTACATCCTCATGGGAGAGCTCGTGGGAGCCGGCGCCGGTTTCGTGTTCACCGGGGACATCGCCGTGTTGTCGTGGCGAGCTGCCTTCGTGATCCTGGGAATTGCGGCGTTTCCCCTCGCTTGGGCGGTGTTCAAGCTGCGCGAGCCAGAGCGGGGCGGGGCGGGCGCGCTCGTTTCCGAGACGGCGGTGCGAGCTTCGACCGCACCCCAAGAGCCACCGCCGACCGATCAGCCTCAGCACCCGCAATTCACCGATGCCCAACAACTCGCGATCGAACATGAAGTGTCCCCGGATCCTGAGCTCGTCATGCGCGCCCGTCGTAAGCGCATGGGCCTGATCTCGGCCACTCGCTACGTGCTCGCCGTGCGGACGAACGTCGCGCTGATCATCTCGGGTGCCTGCGGCTACTTCTTCCTCGCGGGGGTTCAGACCTTCGGTGTCGAGTTCGTGACCGGCTGGTACCACGTGAACAAGGCGCTCGCCAACCTGCTCATGCTGGTAGTGGGAGGAGGCGCGGCGCTCGGCATCATGACGGCCGGACCGGTGGGAGACGCCCTCCTGCGGCGAGGGATGCTGAGGGGGCGCGTGCTCATAGCGGCAATCGCAGCGTCGGTCACCGTGCTGTTGTTCATCCCGGCCCTGTTCACGAGAAGCGTCGTGACCGCCCTTCCCTACCTGATCTTCGCCGCGGCGGCACTTTCCGCGCAGAATCCCCCGATCGACGCCGCACGGCTCGACATCATGCCCTCGATGCTGTGGGGTCGCGCAGAGGGCATCCGCACATTCCTGCGAACGATGGCCCAGGCGTTGGCACCGTTGTTGTTCGGTCTCTTCTCGGACCACCTCTTCGGCGGAGGAAGCTCGGGGCTCAGGTGGACGTTCGTCGTGATGCTCCTTCCGTTGGGCGCGAGCGCCGTCTTTCTCTTCCGGGCTATGCGCACCTACCCCGGCGACGTGGCCACAGCCGGCGCTGTCAGCAAGCTCCCGTCCTGAGCTGCACCGAGCGTCGAGCCCGATGCCACTCGGGCTACCGAGCGTCGGTCGGCGAAGCCAAAAAGTCGGTGAACGCCACTGGAACGATGCGTGAACGACAGGTGATGTTTCCGCCTGTAAAGACACAATTCGAGTCATCACTCACGGCGTATCGACCGACCTCTTTTGCGCGCTCGTGCCTACGAACGCTCCACAGTAGGAGTCCCCCGGCGCCCTTTCAGCCAGCGTCGCTGACCGCTGTAGCTGACCTACGTGACGGTGTCACGAGCCGGGCGCGCCGCTGGCCGCCACCAGCTTCTGGAGCAAGTCACGCAGCTGACGTTGTTCGGCAGCGGACAGGGCGCCGAAGCACTGCGGAGGCTCGAGGAGCTGGTCGAACAACTCCCGTCGCACCTGCTCGCCCTTGTCGGTGAGGACGACCGTCTTGAAACGGTGGTCCTGGGGCTTGAACCGCCGTTCGACGAGGCCGCGCAACTCCAGCTCGCGCACCTGCATCGTCACGTACGACGGGTCACAGCCCCATTCGCCCGCCAGGACCTGCATGGGCACGGGCTTTCCCTGCCGAAGCGCCGGTGAGAGGACCGCCTTCACCAGACCCGGTGTGAACCCCGTCGCTTCGCACATGCCCTGCATTCGGCGATGCACGTCGGGATTGAAGAAGATGAGCCCGGCGATGCTCTGCCAAGCCTGTCGAGCCGCTGACACCCTCCGGCGTTCGGACACCTCGGGTTCGGAGGGGCGGCCGACTTTCCCGTGCTCGGTCCGGCGCACGGCCGGTCTCCTGCCCTTTACGCCCTGAAGCCCGGGGACCACGGTCCGCACCATATATCCAGCGACTCTCGCGACCGTCGCACCTCTCGCAATTCTCCCAGCTCTCCCTGCTTTCACCACCTCTCACTCCCGTTCTCACGAAACTCGGGCACCTGCACCTTTTCATCTGCGTGTCTGCCGGGAGTGAAATTCCGTCGGCCGGGAATGAGATCCGCGGCTCACCGGTTAAGTTTACTGAACCCGCGAGACCCTTGAGTTTGCTAAAGCTCAAGGATTGACAAACTCAAGCGATCTGACAGACTGACGGAGACAGCCGTGGCGACAGCCAGCCGCCCAGCCCGCAGCTCCCCCGGTCCCTGACGCCTCGCTCGCAGACGCACGGCGAAGGCACCTTCACCGATGTGAGGCTTCGAGGAGGACACCCGCCAGGGGAGCGATCACCCGTTGAGCCTGCCGGTTCGACGCACGCCCGATCACGAACCCCGGGGGAACGCCCATGACGACCATCCAAGACGCCCACGACACCAGGCAGGCCCGGCGCCCCGAGGAATCCGCCGCCCCGGCGCACCGCCAACTTGGTCTTGCCCTGGCGATCATCTGCGCGGCGCAGCTCATGGTCGTTCTCGACGCCACGATCGTGAACGTCGCCCTGCCGTCGATCCAACGTCAGCTGCACTTCTCGCCGGTGAACCTCGAGTGGGTGATCACCGGTTACGCGCTCGCCTTCGGGGGGCTGCTGCTCCTCGGTGGCCGCACCGGCGACCTCTTCGGCAGGCGCCGCATGTTCGTGATCGGGGTGCTGCTCTTCACCGCGGCCTCGTTCCTCGGCGGCTTCGCCCCCGACCAGGCGTGGTTGATCGGGGCTCGCGTCATACAGGGGATCGGTGGCGCGATCGCCGCGCCCACAGCTCTCTCGCTGATCGCCAGCACCTTCCCCGAAGGACCCTCTCGCAACCGCGCCATGGGCGTCTACGCAGCGATGTCCGCCGGCGGGGGCTCGCTCGGTCTGCTCCTCGGCGGCATCCTGACAGACATCGCCTCCTGGCGCTGGGTGCTGTTCGTGAACGTGCCGATCGGGCTCTTGGTCGCCTTTGCCGCGCCGCGCGTCATCGGTGAGACCGAACGCCGGTCGGGCAGGCTCGACCTGGCAGGGGCGCTGACGGTCAGTATCGGCATGACGAGCCTCGTCTACGGCCTCGCCCACGCCGCCTCGCACGAGTGGGCGAACGCAGGAACCGTCGTCCCGCTCGCGGTGGCGTTCTGTCTCCTCGTCGTCTTCGTCGGCATCGAAGCACGCAGCGAGCACGCCATCATGCCGCTTCACATCTTCTCCGACCGCAACCGCTCGGGCGCGTACGCGATGATGCTATCTCTCGCCGCGGCGTTGTTCTCGTTGTTCTTCTACCTCACCCAGTTCGTCCAGAACATCCTCGGCTACAGCCCGCTCAAGGCAGGCCTGGCGTTTCTCCCCCTCACGGCGGGGATCGCGGTAACGGCGGGTGTCACCTCGAGGTTCGTGGGCAGGATCGGCACCCACTTGCCGATGACGCTGGGTCCGTTGCTCACGACGGCGGCTCTCGTGTGGATCTCGCGGATCTCGGTTCACAGCAACTACGTGGGAGCGGTGCTCGGTCCTGTTCTTCTCATCGCCGTGTCGATGGGGATGACGTTCGTCCCGCTCACGCTCATCGCTGTTTCCGGCGTGCGTCGCCGGGAGCAGGGACTGGCCTCTGCGCTGCTGAACACCGGGCAGCAGGTTGGTGGGTCTTTAGGGCTCGCGATCCTCGTGACCGTGGCTACCACCGTAACCCGGGGCCAGCACCACGTCGTGAAAGCCGTCGCGGTGACTACCGGTTATGGCGCGGCGTTCAAGGTCGGCGCGGGTCTTGCGCTCTTGGCCTTCTTGATCGCGCTTCTGTCGATCCGCTCAGGGCGAGAGCGCACTGCCGAGACGCCGGCGATCATGCCCACCCCCAGCCCCGAGGAGCTCGCGGCCTGAGACCGAGCCGGTGGGCGCAGCCTGCGCGTTGACTGCTGCTCGCATGCGCCCGCTCCAGACACTCAGACGCCTGAGTGCTCCCGGAGCGAGCCGTTCGCACACCCAGTCCCAGTGCAGCGCCACGGTGTCACCGGGCTCGAGCTCCTCCACGAAGCCGACCCCGTCGACGCTTCGGCGAACCTGCTCCACGCGTTCGGGCCCGTCGACGAGCAGGTGGTCTTCGAACGCCAGGGCTCGACCCTGGACGGTCACGGTGTCGCCGTCCACGGACAGGACCCTCGCCCAGCGGATTCGGCAACGGTCGAGCACCGTGAGCGGAGCCCCTTTCGTACCGGCTCGAAGCAGCCCCAGCCACGGGTAGACCGCAAAGACGTGAAAGTTGTGGTGGGCGGCACCGCCTGCGAGCGCAGCCTCCGCCACGGGGGCGAACTCCCTGCCGCCGTAGCGCTCGAAATGCGCGTCGAGATGGGCGACCAACGCCGCGGACGAGACGCGTTCGAGCAACGGGTTCCCGATCCAGTAGGCGTCGACCACCATCGGGTCGAGTGGATCCTCGATGCCGTTACACGACGCGATCAGCTGAAGATAGGGCCACGCTCCCTCGAAACGAGCCGCCAGGTCTGACACGACGCGCAGATCCGTCCCCTCGGCTGCGGACTCCCAGAGCGTGCTCGAGTCCGGCGGCCCGCAGTACCCGAGCGCGTTGGGCGGGTAGGCGAAGTGGGCGAAGGCCACCGGACCCGGCACCGCGCGCGTCATCCCGTTCTCTCAGCGCCCCTCGTCCCCTCGCCACTTCCTGTCCCCTCGCCACTTCCTGTCCCCTCGGCGACCCCTGTCTCCTCGCCGGTCAGTGTCCGAAGCTCGGACAACAGGGCCTCCGCCTCCTCGGCGACAGCAGGAGCGAGCGCGAAGCCGCTGTGGACGACGAGCCAGTCGCCCACCTTCGGAGGCGGACCGTCGTACGCGAACAGCGACACGGTCTGCTCGCGCCCCTCGAGATCGTGCACCGCCACCCGGGCGCCGACCTCTGTGCCCACCACACGGTGAAGACGGCTCATGCACACTTCAAAGCCTCCTCCACCAACTCCAACACCGACGTAGCCGCCCTGTCGACGGCCGCCGCGACAGCGGGGCTCAGCTCCGATCCCTCACGAAAGTCCTCACCTTCGACTCCGACCACCACCGTGCGCTGCGGGGCCTGCCGGACTGCGCGGGCGAGGCGAAGCACACCCACCAGCCCGATCCCGTGGGTGCTCGATCTGCCAAGATCCGGGCCACGGTCGCTCCCGGCCTCGGCGGGCACCACCGGGTCGCGATCTTCGAACTCGATACGCGAGATCGCGCCGGGGGCCAGCTCCGACCTCGTGGCGTCCACCACCACGGCGAGCTTGGCGCCGTCCCAGTGCCCGAGCAGGTCCAAGGGATCCGCCAACGGTGCCACTACACGGAAGCTCGGAAGTGCACGAGCCTCTGTGAGCTCGGCCACGCGCCTCGCCACGGCCAAGCCGACCCCGTCGTCTCGGCGCCATTCGCTCCCCATCCCAACGACCACGACGACCGGCGGCGTGAGAGGTGACTTCGCCGAGGCCCTCGTCGCCCACGTCGCCGAGGGCGATCCCGCTGCTCGACTCCTCGAGGTAGCGCCCCTCAGGAGTGGCGCTCCACCGTTACGTCGAGGAAGTGAGTGGCGCACGAGATGCACGGGTCGTGGTTGCGAACGGCCTGCTCGCACCGCCACGTGAGCTGCTCGTCCGAGAGCGCCAGTGAGCTCTCGACCACGCGGCGCAGGTCGCTCTCGATCGAGAGCTGGTTCTGCGAGGTGGGGGGCATGATGCGCGCGGAGCGGATGATCCCGTCGGCCTCGAGCTCGTAGCGATGCAGTAGAAGGCCGCGCGGCGCCTCGGTCGCACCGCTTCCCACGCCGGCTGCACCCGGGACCTCGACGGCCGGCGGCTCCGGAGGCTCGTACGACTCGACGAGGCGCAACGCCTCGTCGCAGGCGAACACCGTCTCCACCGCGCGCACGATGATGCTCTTGAACGGGTTGCGGCACACGGGACCGAGCCCCGCCGCCGTCGCAGCCTGACGTGCTATCTCGGGCAGGACGTCAAAGTTCAGCGCATAGCGCGCGAGGGGCCCGGTGAGGTACTCCTGTGTGCCACCGAGTCTCGCGTGCAGGGCGTTCGAGCGCTTCACATGCTCTTCCACGGCGAACTCGGCGAACCCCGCCGGCGTGACGTCGAGCCCCTGAGAGGAGACCACCCGACCCGATTCGAGGGGATAGCGGTCCGGACGGCGAAGGGAGACGAAGACGTAGTCGCGCTCCACGTCGGGGAAGTCGAACCCCGCGACCCACTCGACCGTCGTCAGGGCCACGTCGCGTGCCCGGCGCAGGGGCTCTGCCAGAGCGCGAATGGCGGCCCGGTCGGGAGAACGGTAGAAGCCGCCCACCCGCACGTTCACCGGATGGATCGCCCGGCCACCGATCGTCTCCATCAAGAGGTTGCCCGTGCGTTTCAGCGCGAGACCTCGTTGCACGGCGGCCGCGTCGAGCCCGGCCAGCTCCACGGCGTCCTGGCAGCCGAAGAAGTCGGGCGCGTGCAGCAGGTACACGTGCAGCGCATGGCTCTGGATGTACTCCCCGCAGTACAACAGACGGCGCAGGGCCTCGATGCCCGGGCCCACAGACACGCCGAAGGCGTCCTCCATGGCGTTGCACGCGCTCATCTGGTAGGCGACAGGGCAGATACCGCAGATGCGAGCGGTGATGTCGGGGGCCTCGGTGTGCCGGCGCCCGCGCAGGAAGGCCTCGAAGTACCGGGGCGGCTCGAAGATGTTGAGCGCTACCTCGGTCACCACGCCGTCGCGCACCGCGACATGGAGGCCGCCTTCTCCCTCCACGCGTGCGAGCTCGTCGACCTGCACCTCGCGGCTTGCGTTAGCTCCGTGCGTCATTGGCCAGGCTTTCTGTGCGGAAGGCGGGCGCATTGGCATTGAACGTCCTGTAAAGGCGCGACGCGTCGACCGGCTGGAGGTTCTCCTCGAGCAGCCTGCCGGTGAGAGACGAGGTGTTCGCGGTGTCGGCGGGGCCGAAGCATCCGAAACAACCTCGGTCGACCGCAGGGCAGAGGGCTCCACAGCCGGCACGGGTGACCGGGCCCAGACACGGTGTGCCCTTGGCGACGAGCACGCACACCGTCCCGCGGCCCTTGCACTCCTGGCACACGCTGTACCCGGGGATCCTGGGGCTACGCCCGGCCAGAGCGGCTGCGATCACCTCCAACAACTGATAGCGGTCGATCGGACATCCGTGAAGCTCGAAGTCCACGGGCACGTGCGCAGAGATGGGTGTCGAGGTCTCGAGCGTGGCGATGTAGTCGGGGTGGGCGTACACGGTGGAGGTGTACTCACCGACGGAGGCGAAATTGCGCAGGCCCTGGATGCCGCCGGCGGTAGCGCAGGCCCCGATGGTGATCAGGGTCTTCGAGTTCTCACGGATCTGTGCGATGCGCGCGGCGTCGTGGGCGGTCGTGACCGATCCCTCGACCAGCGACAGGTCGTAGGGCCCGTCCACGTGCGCTCGCGTCATCTCCATGAAGTGCGAGATGTTCACGGCGCCGACCACCTTGAGCAGCTCGTCCTCGAGGTCGAGGAGGCTGAGCTGGCAGCCGTCGCAGGACGCGAACTTCCACACCGCGACGCTGGGACCCGGGGAACCGGCTGCGGTCATCGATCGCTCTCTTGCATAGCTCGCCCTCTCATCGCTCGCGCTGTGACAGGAGGTCCGCCACCACGCCGGCGTAGGTGAAGACAGGGCCGTCGCGGCAGATGAGCAGCGGCCCGAGCTGGCAGTGCCCGCACAGCCCGACTCCGCACTGCATGTTCCGCTCGAGCGACACGCGGATGTTCTCGGGAGGAAGCCCGAGGTCGACTAGCCCGCGTGCGGTGAAGCGGATCATGATCTCGGGTCCGCACACGAGCGCCACAGTGCTCTTCGGGTCGATCGGTACCTTGTCGAGCAGCGTCGTCACCACGCCCACGGGCCCGTCCCAGCTAGGTCCCGCGGCGTCGACGGTGACCTCGACGTGGGTGCCCTGCTCGCGCCAACGGCGAATCTCGTCGGCGAACACCAGCTGGTCCGGGGTGCGCGCCCCCACCAGGAGGTCGAAGCGCCCGGCGCCACCCGAGGTGGACGCTCCGGCGAGCGCGATGACCGCCGTACGCAACGGCGCGAGGCCGATGCCCCCGGCCACGACCATCACGTGGCGGCCGGTCAGATCGTCGACCCCCCAGTCCGTTCCGAATGGCCCGCGCACACCCACGACGCTTCCCACCGGCGAAGCGCACAACGCCCGCGACACCGGACCAACGGCGTGCACCGTGTGCTCGATGGTCCCGTCGCTCTCGGGCCCGCCCGACACCGATATCGCCACCTCGCCCACCCCGAAGGCGGTGAGCATGTTGAACTGACCCGGGCGGGGAGCGAGCAGCGGGTCCTGGACAGGCGCGAGCGACAAAGTGACCGTGTCCTCGGTCTCGCTCCTGCTCGCTGCGACACGGTACGGCTCTGGCACCAGCGGGCCGGGCGCCGGCGGTGCCAGCCGCTCGGCCGGCGACTCAACCGGCAACGCCATCGCCGTAGAGGTCCAGGAGCCGCATGCGCGTCGCCTGCAGGCGCTGAAGGATGATCGAGGTGATCCGTTTCATGAGCTCGTAGCCGAATGCCGGGTCTTGATCGGCCTTTTCCCGCAGGCACGTCGCGTCCACGGAAAGCGCACCTACGGGGTCGAGCGCCCGCGCGTCGAAGCTCCATCGGTACGGCGGGAACAGCCACGACCACCCGAGCGGCTGGCCTGGGCTCAAGATGTCGAGGATCATCGCCTTCCCGGGCGCGCGGACCTCGAGTGCCACGCGGCCCCTGCGCAACAGGTACAGGGTGTTGGCCGGGTCACCCTCGGCGAGCAGGAGATCTCCGACGTTGAAAACCACGTTGCGGGCGCACCCGGTCACGAGCTCGATCGTGTCACCGGGGAGTCCCGCCAGAAGCGGGTGGTTCGCTACGAGTTCGGCTATATCCTCGGGCATGCAGGGTCCTTGGTCAATTGGGTCACCTCTCGGCTCCCTCCTCTAGGCACCGACGCGCTGTTCGGATCGCACGTTGCCATCGCTGGCGCGAATCGCCGCCGCCTCCTCGGTGATGTCTATTCCAACAGGGCACCAGGTTATGCAGCGGCCGCAGCCGACGCACCCCGATGTGCCGAACTGGTCCCACCACGTAGAGAGTTTGTGGGTCATCCACTGCCGGTAACGCGATCTCGTCGAGGAACGTACCGGCCCTCCGCCGTTCATGAACGAGTGCGCCAAATCGAAGCACGATGCCCAGAGCCGCTGACGAACGACGGTACCGTCGATGTCCGTCGTGTCCTCGACCGTGGAACAGAAGCACGTGGGGCAGACGAGGGTGCAGTTGCCACAAGCCAGGCAGCGCTCGGCCACGTCGTCCCAGCGCGGGTTCTCGAGGTTCCGGGCGAGGAGGGCCTGCAGGCCGTTCGTGTCGAGTTGCCGTCCCATGTGCGACGTCGCGTGCTCCACTACAGCGGTCCTGGCGGCAAAGTCGCCGTCCGTGGCGGCCCTCGAAGGAAGCCCGTCGAGGACCTCAGCCCCCTTGTCGGAGCCCACCCTCACCAAGAAGCGGTGCCCCTCGTCGTCGAGGAGCTCGGTGAGAGCGAGATCGAAACCCTCTTCTGAAACGGGACCGGTTCCCATGGAAGTGCAGAAACAGGTGCCCGAGGGCGTTCCGCACTCGACGACGACCACGAAGCCGGCCCGCCTTCGACTGTAGACAGGGTCGGGACCCGGCGCATCAGAAAGGACGTGACCGAGGACGTCCAGGGCCGCGAGCTCACACGGCCGTGCGCCCACGAGCGCGGTGGGAGGGGTGTCGTCTCGGGTTTCTTCGAGCTGGACGGTCCCGTCGGTCACGTTCGCTCGCCAAACGATCGAACGGGAAGGGAACACGTCCCCCTTTATCGAGTGCTGTCCCACAGCCCAGGAGAAGAGCGCCGGGTCGTTGCCTTGCTCGAGGCGGTACCTACCCGGGGCTTGAGTGTCGTGCCACCCCCGGGGCAGGTCGTCGGTTCCATGCACCTCACCGACGGAGATCGCCTGGTCGCGCACCACCGGCCCGAGGACCCGGTACCCGCGCCCGGCGAGGCTGGAAATGAGCTGGTCCAGACCACCACGGTCGATGACGACCGCATCACCGATGAGCACGTTTCCGAGACTATGACAGGACCTCGTCGCCGCGCCAACTGAGGCGACACATGCCTTTTTCGGGTCTCGTCGGCGGAGGCCGGTGTTGTCCTGACGGTGGGAATTCCACGTGAAGCAGGGACCCGAGCTAGATCGCCTTCGCGCCGCGCGCGACCTTACAGAGGCGTGTAAACAGAGCAATGCAAGCCTCAGTCGCCGCACCAGGCCGCGGAAGATTCGCAGTGGGCGGGTGTCCGCGCCGTTCGCCTCCCAGATCAGCTCATGCGTCCACGCTCGAAAGTGCCAGCCGGACGGAGCATCGCGTCTATACCCGCTCCCGTTCGCCGGCCGCACCGTCCGCCTCGAGGAGCAGGGGGACCGGTACCAGCTCCGGCTCACGGACCGCACCTTCCACTGTTCGCAGAACCTGGCTCGGGCGCAGCCCGGCCGGAAGGAGACGGACGACGAGTCCCCACCAGATGCTGCTGAGGAAGGTGCCTGCTGTCACGAGCAGGCCGATCGTAGCCAGGACGTACCCAGGTCCACGGATCGCCTGGTCGGCGAACAGGTAGACCATGCCAGCGGCGAACAACAGGGTGGTGCCGGCGATGGCGGCCAGCGCGATCGTGTCCTGGCGTTTCGGCAACACCAGTCGCGCCGTGACGATCATGACCGCGGTCATCAACGGGAACAGGAACAGCCCGATGTCCTGGTGGAACCACGTGAAGATGGCATCGGACATCTGGCCAGCCTTGCCACCAGAGCTGAATGCGACTTCGTGGAGCTCGATCCAGTAGCCGGTGGCGACCACGAGGCCGACCATCATCAGCCAACTCCATGCGGCTGCCACCGCCGGCAAGAGCGGTCGGGTCACCCGGCCGACGACGAGGGAGAGCAAGGCCACGAACCCGCCGATCATGCCCAGCCCGGTGGCCAGGTCATCAGATGCCAGTCCGTTGGTGCCGTGAGCGCTTTGGAACCAGGTGGGGATCACCCAGGAGGTGAACCCCGCAGCCACGTAGACGGCCGTGAAGATCACCAGGCTCACCGCTGCCATCGTCAAGCCGATCCGTCGCAGCACGGCACCTCGAGCAGCGGGTACACCCCCGGCAAAGAAGGCGACACCACTGGCGACCACGAAGCACATGAACGCGACGACCATTTCGTGGGAGTGTGAGCCGGTCATGTTCGCCTGAAGGTCGGTGACTTTCTCCCCCACGAACTTCGCATAGGAGGCGACGAACCACGGGTGCGCACCGAAGTCGAGTATCCAGCCTGCGATATGCCCCATGATCGCAGCGATGAACATGGAGATAGACGCCAACCATCCGACCACGAAGCTCAGCTGCCTCGACGGCGTGGTACGCGCGAACCAGTCGATCCCGAACGCGATGATGACCACGACCAGCATCTCGTCCAAGACGAAGAACCCGGCGACCTGGGTCCACATCGGCGCCGACGTGGTCGAGGCGCTGCGGTCGAAGGTCCCCCCGATCGTGTCCAGCAGCGTAGCTAGGACCACCCCGCCTGCGACCCAGAGGCGCGCGTGTGGCCACCGGATGTCGAACACCAACATGCCCAGCAGCAGCGCTATGCCCACCATGCCGATCAGCAGCCCGTGCAGGAACATGATGTTCCAGTACTTGATCGGTGAGTCGGCGGTCTTCTCGGTGAAGAAGGGGTTGGCCAGCGCCATGCTTCCAAGGGCGAATGCCCCGACCCACGCCAGCGTGCCTAACAGCACCCGGCGCGGGGTCAGCCAGGAGAACCGATCGGATACGCGCTGGTCCGCCGCGTCGTCGGCAGTCCCGCGCGTGACGTTCGACTCCGCAAGCTTGGTCCCCCCGTCCCTGTGGTTGAAGTACGCCATGGCAAGGTCATCTCCTCGTGTCGCCAGACAAGTTCACAGGTTCACAAATTGATGATCGCGTGCCACAGGCACCCGGCAACAGAGACCAACGTGAGAGGCCAACGTCAGAGACAACAGGGACCAACGTCCCTCGCCGGTGAGGACGGAAGGCCTTCGACAGTGCGAGCTGCTACGAGCTCGGCCCCGCCCGAGATCCGTACGTGTCGAGGTGGTCGATGCTCTTGACGGACCGGACGGCGGCCGGGGGCTACTCGCCGTCGCGGAGTCGACGCCGAAGGACCTTCCCACCCGGCAGCCGAGGCAGCGAATCCACGTGGACGACCTCGCGCGGGAGCTCTGGCCGGCTGAGACGCTCAGAACCGAAAGCGCGGAGCTCGTTCAAAGTGGGTGGATGCAGACGGTCGGTCGGTACGACAAATGCGACGACGCGCTCGCCCCACTCACGGTCGACGACACCGGTGACGCACACGTCGACCACCGCCGGATGCTCCGCCAAGACGCGCTCGACCGCCGATGGACTCACGTTGACGCCTCCGGTCACGATCACGTCCTTCACGCGATCGAGCATTCTCAAACGTCCGTCGGGGCTGATGCGCCCGAGATCGCCTGTGCGCAACCAACCCCCCGGCGTGATCACCTGACTCGTCGCAGCCTCGTCGCGGTGATAACCGCGCATCACCACCGCACCTCTGACAAGCACCTCTCCACCTGGTGAAATGGCGACCTCCACACCGTCGAGCGGCTTGCCGTCGTGGACGCATCCCCCGCCGGTCTCCGTGAGCCCGTACGTGGTGTGCACCGGAGCTCCGCTCTCCGCGGCTCTCCGGAGCAACCCTCCGGGAATCGGGCCCCCACCGACGAGTACTCGACGAAAGCGATGCAGCGGTGCGTCGACATCGAGAAGCCTCGCCAACATGGTGGGCACGACCGACACGAGCGAGCAACGACCTGCCGAACCCGCGACCTCACCGACATCGAAATTGGGATGAACCGTCAGAGCCGTATCGCAGAAGTAGCTGCGGGCGACGATCGCCAACCCCGCGATGTGGTGCAGCGGTACGCACGCGAGCCAACGATCCTCCTCGACTAAGAGCTCGAGCGCTTTGCCCACTGCACGCGCGGAAGCTTGCATCGCTTTGCGGGTGAGCACTACGTGGCGGGGCTCTGCCGTGGTACCGGAGGTGGTGACGACCGCCATGACATCGTCGCGAACCGGTCGACCGTGGCGCAGCGGTAGGCGACCCGTCGAGTCGACCAGGTGCGTAGGTCGCAGAGCCTCGAACAGCGACGCCACCTTCGCCCGTGGCGCGTGTGGGTCGACGACGGCGACTGCTTCGCCTAGGTCCCACGACACCTTCAAAGCCGTGGCCGCTTCCGGCGCCGGCAGGCACACGGCGACGAGCGGTGACTCACGTGACCCGGGCCGTGCCTCGCAAGGCTCGGGCTGCGACTCGCAGGGTTCGGGCATCGCAGCTAGGTTATAACCGTAGGAGTAGGTGCTCTCAGAGTCAGGCATCCCATGAAAGAACCAACCACCGTGTCGATCCGGCCCGGTGCCGCCTGGGAGGCGGTGGAGGCCGGCTACGGAGACATTCGTTACGAGGTGGCCGAGGGCATAGCCAAGATCACGATTTGCAGGCCCGAGGTCCGCAACGCGTTCCGGCCCACCACCCTCTTCGAGTTGCACGATGCGCTCGAACGCGCTCGCAACGACACGGAGGTGGGCTGCGTGGTGCTCAGCGGTGAGGGATCCGAAGCCTTCTGCTCAGGAGGCGACCAGCGCGTCCGCGGCGACGACGGCTACGTGGGCCCTGACGGCATCGGTCGGCTGAATGTCCTGGACGTGCAGGTACAAATCCGCCGCCTGCCCAAACCGGTCGTCGCCATGGTGGCCGGCTACGCCGTCGGGGGCGGCCACGTCCTGCACCTCGTGTGTGACCTCACGATTGCCGCCACCAACGCCACGTTCGGGCAAACCGGGCCCAAGGTGGGCTCGTTCGACGGAGGGTACGGGTCGGGTCTGCTGGCCCGCACCGTCGGCCAGAAGAAGGCGCGCGAGATCTGGTTCTTGTGCCGCCAGTACGACGCGCAAGAGGCCTTGGCCATGGGGCTGGTCAACGCTGTCGTCCCCGTCGAGGCACTCGAGGAGGAGACCGTCTCGTGGTGCCGCCAGATGTTGCGACACAGCCCGTTGGCCTTGCGCCTCCTCAAGGCCTCGCTCAACGCCGCCGACGACGGCCTCGCCGGAATCCAGCAACTCGCCGGGGACGCCACGTTGCTCTACTACATGAGCGACGAGGCCCAAGAGGGGAAGAACGCCTACCTGGACAAGCGTCGTCCCGAATTCGAGCGCTTCCCGAGACGTCCGTGAGACAGCTTGGCGAACGGCGCGAGTCGTGACGACCGTAAAGCAGTGGTTGGGAGGCGCGCGTCCGCGCACCTTGCCTCTGGCGCTGTCGCCTGTACTCGTCGGGACCGCGGCGTCAGCTGCGAACACGACCGTGATCTGGTGGAGGATGGCGGCGGTGGGCATCGTCGCGATCTCCTTGCAGGTTGGGGCCAACTACGCCAACGACTACTCCGACGGCGTGCGGGGGACCGACCACGAGCGGCGCGGTCCGCTGCGACTGACCGCGAGCGGAGTTGCCACTCCTGCAGCGGTGCGCAAGGCAGCCCTGACGTGCTTTGCCGCCGCAGCGGCAGCGGGGCTCGCGCTCGCCGCAGTCGTCGACCTCCGGTTGCTCGCATTGGGAGCCCTTTGCATCGCGGGCGCGTGGTTCTACAGCGGGGGACGACGTCCCTATGGGTACTCGGGATTCGGCGAAGCGGCCGTGCTCGTGTTCTTCGGGTTCGCGGCCACGATCGGATCGGCCTACGTACAGGCGCGGTCGGTGCCGGCCGCCGCGTGGTGGGGATCGCTGGTGGTGGGGTTGCCCACGTGCGCGGTGCTGGTCGCGAACAACCTCCGGGATGTCGACACCGACCAGCGGGCGGGCAAGCGGACGCTGGCCGTGCGCATGGAGTCACGTACGACACGCCGGCTGTTCATGGCTCTGTTGGTCGGTGGGATGGCAGCGGTGGTTCCCATAGGCCTCGAGCGTCCTACCGCCTTCATAGCCTTCGCGGCTTTGCCCCTGGCCGTCGAGCCGGTCCGTCGTCTGTCGAACGGGGCGAACGCGTCATCGTTGACGCGTTCGCTGATTGCGACCGTACGTCTCACGTTCGTCACCGCCGGATTGCTCTCGTTGGGGCTCGTGCTGGCATGACCAGGACCCGCGAGTACCGCCTGCGTATCGGTCGTCGTGTCTTTTACATGCTGGAGGGCCCGTGCGGGTGGGGGGAGTGCTCTCCCCTGCCCGGCTACCCGTGCTCGCCGTCATCTGCGCTCGCCGCTGCCACCGAGGCCGCCACTCGAGCATGGCCGACACCCGTACGCGATACCGTCCCCGTCAACGCGTTGATCACCGGCTTCGACCTCGACCCAGTCGCTCTGGCCGGCTTTGAATGCATCAAGGTGAAGGTCGGTCGCCGAGACACCCGATCGGACATCTCGCTCGTCTCCGCCGTGCGCGACATGGTGGGACCGTCGGTGGCCATCCGTGTAGACGCCAACGGGGCCTGGGACGAGGCGACGGCCGAGTCGGTGCTCAGGAGTGTGGCTCGATACGGGATCGAGCTGGCCGAGCAACCGGTCGCCGGCATCGAGGCCATGGCCCGTCTACGACGGCGCGTGTCGGTGCCGTTGGCCGCCGACGAGTGCGTACGCTCGGTGGACGACGCCAGACGTCTTCGCTCCCTTCATGCTGCCGACGCGGTCGTCTTGAAGGTGCAGCCCCTCGGAGGGATGTGGCCGGCGCTGAGCGTCGCCGAGACCGCTGGGATACCGGCGGTGGTCAGCTCCATGATGGAGACCTCCGTGGGGATCGCGGCCGGCCTCTGTTTGGCCGCGTCGCTGCCCGAGCTGCCTCACGCCTGTGGTCTGGCCACCGCCGGGATGCTTGCACGCGACGTCACGCGCTCACCGCTCGTGCCCGAGGGCGGCATGCTGGCCGTCCGGCGAGTCGTGCCCGACCCGCACCTGCTCACGGTCCTGCGGGCGGACGACCGTCCTCATGAGACGGACCGGCGTCTTCATGGGACCGACCAGCGTCTTCATGAGACCAAGTCATGACCAAGAGCGTCGTGCACCACATGGAGGAGAACCCCGGCCAAGGCTTCGGGTTGCTCCAAGGGGAGCGAGTGACCACCGTCGATCCGCACCCGCAGACACAGGCGTATGCAGCGCGCCATCCGGTCCCCGATCGCGTCGTACTTGGGATCGGCCTTTCCGGTGACGATCACGACGCGCACACCGAGCTCGCCCAGGCGATGCCACAGCGGCTCCTGGACGCCCTGGCCGAGGACTCGAAGCTGATGCGCCAGGCGCTCGGCACTGTAGGCACGCGTGCGCTCGGACACCTCGTCGGCATCGGGCCCGAGCGCGGCGAACAAGGGGTTCTCCAGCCAGCGCTTCACGAAAGCACCCGCGCCGATTTCCATCGCCTGGCGGGCGAGCCCGCTGTCGTGTACGGCACGCTCGGCGCGTGCGTCATCATCGGCTATGCCGGGAGAGGAGCTCACGAGGACGAGCGCGCGCAGGAGGTCGGGAAGATCGAGGGCGATCCGAAGGCACAGACGACCACCCATCGAATAGCCGACGTAGATCCCGGTCCCGCAGGCCTCGGCGATGGTGCGTGCCGTGGCGTTGAAATCCAGGCCGTCGGGTACGTCGGGTGTGACGACGTCGATGGGTTCGCCCCCGGTGCTCACCGGGAGACGGCGGCGGACCTTGTCCCATGCTGCGGGCGTCTGGCTGAAACCGTGGACCAACACCAAGCGCACGCACCGATGATCCCATGAGCCGGGACGCGAACAGCGCCTTCGCACACTGCCTCGTCGACGAATGGAGCCGAGGCGGGTTGACCGACGTCGTGCTCTCTCCCGGTTCCCGGTCCACCCCGCTCGCATTGGCGTTCGCCGATCACCCGGGGGTTCGGGTACACGTCCACCTCGACGAGCGCTCGGCCGGCTTCTTCGGCCTCGGGCTCGGCAAGTCGTCGGGTCGACCGGCCGTCGTGATGTGCACCTCGGGAACCGCGGCCGCCAATTTGCACCCCGCAGTGCTCGAGTCATTCCACGCCCGGGTACCGATGATCGTGTGTACGGCCGACCGACCTCCCGAGCTTCGCGAGGTGGGCGCCGGTCAGAGCGTGGATCAGAACCGTCTCTACGGCACCGCCGTGCGCTGGTTCTTCGAGCCGGACGCGCCCGGTGACCCCCTCCAGCCGCCTTCCACCTGGCGGTGGATGGCGGCTCGAGCCTTCGCAGAAGCGCAAGGGCCTCCGGGCGGCCCGGTACACCTCAACCTCCCCTTTCGTGAGCCGTTGGTGCCCATAGAGGGGTCGCGGTTCGACCTCGGTAGTCGCGCAGACGCCGGTCCCTGGTTCCGAACGCCGAGATCGCGCCGTCTCGCCGATGACGCGGTGGTCGAATCTCTCGCCGGGCGCGTTAACGCCACGACAAAGGGCGTCGTGGTCGCCGGCTGGGGCGCGGGCGTGAGCTACGAACCGGTGAGCCGGCTGGCACGAGCGGCGAAATGGCCTGTCCTCGCGGATCCCATCTCAGGTCTTCGCGCCGGCCCGATGGCCGTCTCGACGTACGACGCCTTGTCGAGGATCGAGCAGGTGCGCAAGGAGCTCGCTCCCGACCTGGTGCTGCACCTCGGTCGCCCGCTCACGAGCAAGTACGCCACGTCGTGGTTGGGCGCCGCTCCTGCGATCATGATCGATCCCGAGCACTCGTGGGCCGATCCCGAGCGCGCCGCAGAGCTCGTTCTGGACGTTGAACCCGCCCCGCTACTCGAGGCGGTCGCCGAGCGTCTCGACAACGCTCGCGACGACTCATGGCTCTCTTCGTGGATGGAAGCCGAGGGGACGGCGCGCTCGGCAATGGACGCATTGCTCGACTCGTGGTCCGAGCCCTTCGAGGGTCGGATCGCCCGTGACGTGATGAACGCGATTCCAGACGACTGCGCGCTCGTGGTGGCCTCTAGCATGCCCGTCCGGGACCTCGAGTCCTTCGCCGTTCCTCGCGCCGGTGTCGAAGTGATGGCCAACCGAGGTGTCAACGGGATCGACGGATTCGTGTCGACCGTTCTCGGGGTCGCAGCCAGCAGGGTGTGGCCGACCACGGTCGCCCTCGTCGGCGACCTGTGCCTCCTGCACGACGCCAACGGATTTCTCGGGTCTCGGCGCCGCGACGTAGACGCTGTCTTCGTCGTCCTCGACAACAACGGCGGTGGGATCTTCTCCTTCCTTCCCCAGTCGGCGCTGGATGAGCACTTCGAAGACCTCTTCGGCGCCCCACAGGACGTCGATGTCCATCAGCTGGGAGCCCTCTACGACGTCGGCGTCGTAGATGTGAACCACGCCGAGGAGCTGGCGCCTGCGATCGCCGATGCCATCGCGGCAGGAGGTGTCCGCATCGTCCGTGCGGCCTCCGAGCGCCACGAGAACGTGCGTCGTCATCGTGCGGTACTTCACACCGTCTACGAGGCGCTCACTCGGTGAACAACCGGGCCCCAAGGGCCCGGTTCGTCGGTCATGCCCGGTTCGTCGGTCATGCCCGGTTCGTCGGTCATGCCCGGTTCGTCGGTCAGCAGCCCGTGAGCGCCTTGAGCATCGGCTCGAGCTTTGCCTGAGTCTCTTGCCACTCGGCCTCCCACGTCGATCCTGCGACGATGCCCGCACCGGCGTACAACACGGCTTGATTCGCGTGCACCTGTGCACATCGCAGCGCCACGGCGAATTCGCCATCTCCGCGGGCATCGACCCACCCGACGGGTCCGCCGTATCGGCCACGTCTGCGCGACTCGAGCCGGGAGATCAGTTCCAGTGCGGGTCCCGTAGGCTCACCAGCCACTGCCGGAGTGGGGTGCAGCTCGAGAGCCAGGCGTAGAGCTGACGGCGCCGGTTGGGCGAGGTTGCCTTTGACGCTCGTCGCGATATGAGCGAGGTCGGAGAACACCTCGACGTCAGCTCTCGAGACCCGTGGGTGGTCAAGGCACAGTGAGGCCAGGCGCTCGACAACTGCATCGACCACGAGTTTGTGCTCCCATTGGTTCTTACGCGACGCCGCCAGCCATCGCAGAGCACGGCCGTGGTCAGCGCCAAGGTCAACGTCGTCGTCGTCGAACGTCACCGTGCCCGCCATCGGCCGGCTCAACACTGCGTCACCGCGTCGCTGGACCAGCAGCTCGGGACTCGCCCCCACCAGTCCGTCCATGGCGAACACGTAACAACGCGGGTTCTCACGGCGTAGGTGTGAGACCACATCGGCCAGTGAGAAGTCCGCCTCGGCAGAGACGACCACCTGGCGAGCGAGCACGACCTTCTCGAGGCTGCCCTCACTGATACCTGCGAGCACCGTTGCCACCGCAGAGGCCCACTCGCGTTCCGACATGACGACGCGCACGTCGAAACGCTCGGGCTTCTCGCCTTGACGCGACGGGGATGGCTCGAAGGCGCGCGGCGATGCACAAGGGTCTGCGTCGACGTGGGTCACCCAGGTGCGACCGTCGTCGCCTCGTCCCGTGACCACGGCGGGGATGACCATCTCAGCCGTGACGGAAGGCTCGGCCGCCAACTCGAAGGGCATCGCCCCCACAGCGACGGGCCCGGTGCCAGGTGCCTGCACATCGTCGTCGACGACGATGTCGGCCAGTACCTCGTCGACACGAGACGCCGGCACGCGCCTGAGGACCCCATCCGCCACGAACCCCCATCCATCGTGCCACCAAGCGAACCCTTTCGCCGGCAGTGTCTCCAGCGCGTCGATGTCGCGATCGACGTACCTCGTTCTCGCCCTCAATTGCCTCTGGCGCGCGGGCGCAGCGGCTTTCATGACCTTGTCGCGATCAGCAACTTCACCGCTCCCCACATGAGAGCGGACAGTCCCACGTCATCGAACCCGGCGTGCTCGACCAGGGCGGCAAGCTCTTCGGCACCGGGCAGGTACGCAGTGGAGGCTGCCAGGTACCGGTACGCCGACGGCTCGGACATCCGAGCACCGAGCCAGGGGACCACGCGGCCGAACCAGAGCTGGTGACCGGCTCGAGCCACGACGTTCTCGGGCTCAGCGGCGTCGATCACCGCAAGGCGACCACCCGTTCTCAGCACTCTGGCACATTCGGAGAAGAACGACGAGAGATCCACGAGATTCCGCAAGGCGAACCCGCAAGTGACCCCGTCGGCAGCCCCATCGTGCACGGGAAGCATGCACACGTCCGCCCGCACCAGTGCTCCGGCGTTCTCGGCGTGGCTGAGCATGCCGGCCGAGAAGTCGATTCCCACGGATCGGTACCCGGCGGCCGCCAAGACTCTGCACAGATCCCCGGTGCCACATGCCATGTCCATCACCACGGCACCTGGCGCAAGCCCCAGGCCATCTACGACCCGTCGACGCCACCGGCGGTCCAAGCCCAAAGAGATGACATGGTTGACACGCTCGTAGTCACCGGCGATCCGATCGAACATCGCCTCGACGACGGCACGTTTGTTCTGCGCGTCGGGAAGAACCGAGCTGCTTCGACCGTTCGTGAGACTCCTCAAGCCAGCTCCGTCGTCGTCTTCGCCTCGATGGTGACCACAGTGGACTCGGAGTTGTCGCCGACCGACTCCAAGTGCTGCTGGGCGATCTCCAGAAGGACACGGCGAAAGTGGTGCGACACGAGCGAAGTGACCGCAGAGAGGAGCTTGTCGAAAGTCTGCACCAGCCATTCGGCGCGCTGGTCGGGATCAAGACCTGTCTCTCTCAGAGGCCTGCGCACATATGCGTCGAAGAGCTCTACGGCACCCTCAGCGATCTCGCGCGCTGCTCGGTCGTGGCGGCGAGCGAGCTCGATCAACTCCGCCAACGGGATTCCCGCGCTCAGCAGCGCGAGCCCTGCCTGGACGACACGAACGTCGACGTCGGTGAAGTATTGGACGCCTTCCACAGATCGCGGCACCAGCAGGTGCTCGCGCACCACTGCGTCGATGAGCCCCACCGGCACCCCCGACCGCTCGGCCAGCTCCCCGGGGGTAAGAAGCGCCTGGTGACCTTCGTCTTGGTCCACGCGGGCGCGAGCAACGACGGCAGCGAGCGGCAGGTCGGCGTCGTCGAGCTCTCCGTCGAGAACCCGCGCTATCACCGCCAGCGTGAGCCCGCTCGCCTGGAGCTCCTTGATCCTCTCGAGACGCTCGACGTGCGTCGGTCCGTACCACCCGATCCGACCTTCTCGCTCAGGCGGCTCGAGCAGACCCCGCTTCTGGTAGAAGCGAACCGTGTCCACCGACAGTCCTAGCCGCCGGCTGAGCTCCTCCACCCGAAGGCGCCCGGGAAGGGCCGACGACAACATGGTCCCATTCTAGGAGTGGTCACTCCCGCCGTCATTCTCACCTGCTTTGCGTCCCAGCAGCCAGAAGAAGCTGACCATGGCACGAGACGTCAACTCAGCCGACGGACTCGAGCTCGGACAGTACCTCGGCCCCGACGGCGAGCGGTCCTCCGAACAGGTATCCCTGAGCCAGTGTGGATTCGACACCTGACAGGTAGCCGGCAACAGAGGGTGGAAGCGACCCGGAGGGTTCAACGATAAGCACCGGGCCTCGAGCTGACAGTGTGCCCATGAAGACGCCCCCCGAGAGGGCGTCGGGGAAGTTGACACCGGTGGCGACGCCGAACGTCGTCGCCGTGGCGAAGAAGGTGCTCGCAACGGCTGCCGACGTCCCGTAGAAATCCTGCCCGTACACGGGGATGGCAGTCGGGTCGGCACCGTAGGCGGCGAGCGGCCCACCGATGGCGTAGCGAGTGTCGTTCGGGTGCGCCGCGAGATAAGAGGCGGTCGCCGGCGCCTGAACGGTCCCATCGGTGAGCAGGATCGCCCCGCGCGTTTCGATCGCCGCCGGAACCGCCGAAAGGGCGTCCGGGAAGTCCAGCCCGGTCGCCTCGAAGATCGTAGAGGGGTCGCCAAGTTGTCCTGCGACATCGACTGCAGTCGCGTACTCGTCGGCGCCCGCGATGCGCTGGGTCTGACACCCGATGCCTTGGAGCGCGCTGTCTATGTCGGGGCTCAGAGCGAGAGGGCCACCGAGTATGTAGACGGTGCCCCCGGCCGGGAGGACCCGCTCGATCTCGGCCTGGACTCGCGAGTCGAGGCTCGCGCTCACGGGTGCACCTGGAGTGATGAGCAGCGGGCCTCCCACCTCTGCCGCCAGTGGTCCGCCGGCGAGTGCGTCGGAGAAGAAGTCCGATCTGGCGAGGACCACCGCCTTGGCCGAGCCTGAGACGGGGAACTCGGCCTGCGAGACGGCGATCGAGGTCCCGATCGCGTCGACGCCGAAGATGCGTTCCACGTTGACACCCGCGGTCTCGTAGCTGAAGCGGGATGTCGTCGTGCCGACACCCAGTGCGCTCGTCGCGCTCACGGTCACCGAGCCGGTATCCGAAGGAACGACGACCGTCGCCTGGGTCGCTGAGGCGCTCGTGACCTGGACCGAGGTGCCACCGAAGAAGACGGTGGCCCTCTCGAGCCCCAGCCCCGACAGGGTCACCGTCGAGCCCGCCACGGCCTGGGCCGGCTGCACCGAGGTGATCTCGGGACACGAAAGGCCGCCGGCGATCGGTGAGCCGAGTCCCGTGGCGGCGTCGTACCCGGAGCCGGCCGGGAACGCTCCGCCGTTGCTTCCCGTCATGTCGTTGTCGCCGCCGATGATGTCGTTGAGCGCCGTCCCGTACACACCCTGGCTGGACAGGGCGTAAAGAGCAGGGGTGAACACGCCGGCGGTCGTCGTACAGCCGTAGTTCTTGTCGGCGACGATGCCGGCTATCAGCGGCGCGGCCAAGCTCGTGCCAATGCCCACGGTCCAGGACCCGCCGACGTATATGACCATTGGGAACCCGGCGTTGGCCGAAACGTCGGGTACCTGACGGCACACGGTCCCACAGGGCTGGGCGACCGGCCAGGAAAGAACCTCAGGCTGGTAGCTCGGCTTGGGTTCGTAGCGCGACAGTCCTCCCCCACCAGCAGCCTCGCCCCCCGAGAGGTTCGCGCACGAGACGCTCTCGTCGTCCTGACAGGAGTTCCACGTCACTTCGTTCCCGGGACCCAAGAGCGAGGTTCCCCCGACCGCGGTGACCCAGGCGTCTGATGCAGGGTAGTCCACCTGCTCGGCCGTCGACCCGCTGGTGGTGTAACAGTCCTCCGAGCCGGAGTCGCCTGCCGCCGCGAGAACGGTCTGTCCCTGAGTGGCGGCTTGCTCGAAGAGTGTGGTGAACGACGGGATCTGTCCGGCAAGGCGCGCAAACGGTTCGCACACCCCCCAACTTGTCGACACGACCTGTGCGGCATCGGCGGTGACGATGGCGCTCCAGGTGTCGTAGGGCCCCGTACCCGAATTCGGCCCCTCGTAGGAGATGATCGAGGCCCCCGGTGACTGGGTGGCAACCTGCTCGATATCGGCGTCGGCTTCGGCGGTGCCTGTCAAGCTCGGACTGCCGCCGCCGTCTACGGCCACGGTGCCGACCGGGTCGGGGAGCCCGAAGCACGACTCGTAGGTCGTCACGTCGCTCGCCGAGTGCGGCGACAACTCGTAGAGGCCGATCGTCTGACCTTGTCCTTCCTGGCCGTCGGCAAGAAGAGATCCGATGCCATACGCGGCTCCGAGAGCGTCAAGGGTGTAGCTGCCCTCTTGCGCCAGCGACTCAGCCGCCGCACAAGGAGTGGGTTCGTCGGCATTGGGCCTCGGCGTGCTGCCGGCAGTTGCAGTGCTCCGACTGCCGACGACGCTGCTCTGTGGTTGGAGCCGAACGAGTGTGTTGAGTCCCAGGATCGCCTTTATCTCGCCGTTCGCCAAGGCTGTTGGCACGAGGGGCGCTCGTTGTGCCAGGTAGCCGACATTGCCAGTCGGTGCCCTGTACTCCTCCATCGACGTGCCCAACGCTTTGGAGACCTCGCTCGCACGAGCGGAGACGTCGACAGCAAAGCCCGAAAGCTTGATGTCGGTGAGACCACTTCCTTCGAGCCAACCTTCGACGGCCGCGACTTCTGAAGACGAGGGCCCGAAACGAGAGAGGAACTCCCCCTGAGCGAGCCAATGGTGGTACTCGGGCGAGCTCGGGTCGTAGAGGTTGCTCAACAGCGATTGCAGCTGGCCCCCGTCAGATGGCGGGAGCACGACTTTGAAGGCGATCCGCCGATCGGCACCAACCCTCCCGAGTGCGACCGAACCTGACGGAGGGTTGCCTGGAGAGAGCTGGCTCGGTCGCACAAGGCGTTCGCCGACGGCCTGAACACCCTGGGTCAGAGCAACTTGTGCGGTGACGACCGTGATCGCGCAGACGACCAGACCGACGAGCGATCGGCCGGGAGCGAACCTCCTGCCTCGCATGTACCGCCTCTTTTCGCCCTGGCCGAAACGAACGCCAAAAAGCATTTAGACGCGTGTAACGCTAATTGAGATCCGAGGGGTATTCGTGCCACGCGGCGCGCTCGGGCGATGTCAATCCTGATCACTGCCCCCACTGGCGGACAGCGCGACCCGGGTGGTCGTTTCCCCGGCGGGCTGCGGTTGCATCCCTCGGAGTTGTCGCGCCGGCTGGGCCACAGCGACGCCGCTCGCCACGAAGTCTCGCTGTCGCACCAACCCGTAGGTGAGCACGGCACCAACCAGAGACACCACCCCGCCGATCACCATCAGCTCGTTCAGGGTGGCGGAGAAGCCGACTCGGTACGCGTACAGCAATGCAGCCCGGGTGACCGGTGGGAGCTGCGTGGACTGAACGACGGAGCGCACCTGCCCCGCCGTGAGCGCCAGGTCCAGACGGCTCACGCCGTGGCTGGTGAGCAGGCGACCCCCGGGTGTCGCAGAGAGCGTGGCGATGGTGCGATGGACGATCTGGCTCTGGAAGACCGCTCCCAGACCGGCGATGCCGGTGGCGATGCCGACCTGACGGAACGTCGAGTTCGCCCCCGATGCCATGCCACTGCGCTGAGGCGACACGACCGCCACCGCCGACGATGCCAGGACCGGGTTGACCATCCCGATCCCCGCCCCGCCCACGATGAAGCCGGGAAGCAGCTGCGTCCAGCTCGAGTCGGGATGGGTGGTGGCCATTAGCAGCTGGCTGGCCCCGACGAGCACAAGTCCCGACCCGAGCAGGTATCTCGCCTGCATCCTCCCGGTGAGCTTTCCGGCGAACGGAGCCACCACGAACGCAAGCAGCGTGATGGGCAAGAAGCGCAGACCTGCACCGAGTGGGCTGTAGCCGAGGCCGTCCTGGATGTAGAGCGTCAGGTACAAGAAGAGGGCGAAGAGCGAGGCCGAGAGCGCGAAGGCGCAGACCGAGACGCCGATCATGGCGGGGCGCCGGAACAACGAGAGGTCGAGCATCGGCTCGGTCTGGCGCATCTCGGCCACAACGAAGACGAACATGAGCAGCCCGGCGCCGGCGAGCAGCCCCGCGATCTGCGCGCTCCCCCAACCCACCGTGTTCCCGCGAACCAGCGCGAACACCAACATGAACAGCGAGGCGGAAAACGAGACGAAGCCGGCCCAGTCGATCCGCCGCCGGTTGGGGTCTTTCGACTCCGCCACCTGTGCCAGTGTGAGCGCGATCGCTAACACGCCGATGGGGACGTTCACGAAGAAGATCCAGCGCCAACCGATCCCGGACGTGATGGCTCCGCCGATCAACGGCCCTACGGCCAGGGCTGCACCGGTCACGGCACCGAAGACGCCAAAGGCTGTCCCTCGGTCGCGACCCTCGAAGGCGCCAGCGATCAGCGCGAGCGAGGTCGCGAACATGATCGCACCACCCACACCCTGAACTGCGCGGGCGAGATTCAACATCAGTGGGTTCACTGAGAGCCCGCACACCAACGAGGACAGCGAGAAGATCCCGAGGCCCATCGCGAACACTTCGCGCCGCCCGAACGTGTCTCCCACCACTCCGGCGGTGAGCAGGAACGCCGCCAGGGTAAGGGCGTAGGCGTCGACCACCCATTGGAGGTCGCTGAACGACGAGTGCAGCGAGCGCTGGATGTCCGGCAACGCGACGTTCACTACCGTGATGTCGAGCAGGAGCATGAAGATCGCCGTGCACACGACGATCAGCGTCCACCACTTTCGTTCGAGGGCGGGCACAGGTCGACCTCCTCTCGCCCCTCGTCTCGCCGAGACTCTCGATCCAACACGGATCGTCTTGAAATATGCCCGTACGCCACGTCAAAGAGGTCGGACATCGGATTCGACGACCGGTGGGCCATAACGAGGCGACTCCACCGGCACGACCGCCACCCGGCCGACCCGGGCTCACGACGACCATGTCCGATCCCCGCCAGACTTCTTGCGGGGGGCGTGCCACGATGGCGACCTGATGGAGGAGTTCGAACGCTGTTACCGGGCGTTACAGAGCCGGGATGCCCGCTTCGACGGGTGGTTCTTCACGGCCGTCACCTCCACAGGCGTCTATTGCCGTCCGAGCTGCCCTGCGATCACCCCGAAGCGGCAGAACGTGTGCTTCTACCCCACCGCGGCCGCAGCCCAACAGGCCGGATTCCGCGCCTGCATGCGTTGTCGTCCCGACGCCGCGCCGGGCTCCCCGGAGTGGCTCGGAAGGGCGGACATCGCATCCAGGGCGGTGAAGCTCGTATTGGACGGCGTCGTCGACCGCGAAGGCGTGTCCGGGCTGGCACACAAGCTCGGCTACGGCGAGCGCCAGCTGCACCGCGTGCTCGTCGCCGAGGTCGGCACCGGCGCGCTGTCCCTGGCTCGCGCCCAACGCGCCCAGACGGCACGGCTTCTTCTCGAGACGACCGCCCTACCCGTGTCGCAGGTGGCGTTCGGCGCAGGATTCACAAGCGTGCGCCAGTTCAACGACACCGTGAAGGAAGTCTTCGCACGCACGCCCACCGAGCTGAGGCGCGCTGTGACAAGTCGTCGGGAGCCTCACCGTCGCGCCCGAGATCCGTCGACGGGTACCCCCCAGACTCTCTCGCTGCGCCTCGCCTACCGTGAGCCTTTTGCCGCCGAGCCTCTGCTCGAGTTCCTGGGGTTGCGCGCTATCCCGGGAGTCGAAGCGTTCGACGGCACGACCTACCGAAGAAGCCTGCGACTCCCTCACGGAAACGGCACGGTCGAGCTGACGCCGGCTGAGGGGCACGTGAGAGCGGTGTTCGCCCTCGGCGACGTACGCGACCTCACTACCGCGGTCGCTCGCTGCAGGCACCTGCTCAACCTCGATGCCGACCCTGTGGCGGTCGACGAGACCCTCGGAGCCGACCCGCTGCTTCGACCGATGGTACGGGGCGTCCCCGGCCGACGGGTCCCCGGTTCTACTGACGGTTTCGAGACGGCGGTTCGTGCGGTCGTCGGACAGCAGGTGTCAGTGGCAGGGGCGCGCAGAGTGACGGCGAAGCTGGTCGCGGCTGCCGGGCGGAGACTGCCCGAACCTCGACTGCCGATCACCCACAGCTTCTTCTCACCCGAGGACCTCGAGGATCTCGCGGCGAAAAGCCCGCAAGTGTTCTCCATGCCGGAGGCACGCCGACGGACTCTGCGGACGCTGGCCGAGGCGGTGGCTGACGGCCGGCTGGCGATAGGCCCAGGGGCGGACCCGGCCGAGCTCGAGGCCAGGCTCCTCGCGCTGGCCGGCATCGGCCCGTGGACCGCTTCCTACGTGGCCATGAGAGCGCTCGGCGATCCCGACGCGTTCTTGCCCACCGATCTCGGGTTGCGCCGTGCGGCGGCCCGCCTGGGCCAACCGGACGATCCCAGATCGCTCCTCGCCCGAGCCGAGAACTGGCGACCCTGGCGTTCCTATGCCTTGCTCCACCTCTGGTCCGTGGCAGCCAGCTCGAACCCGAAACAGAACTCGAACCCGAAACAGAAAGAGAGCGCAGCGTGACCCGTCAAGCGACCCCGACGCACGAAGCGACGATGAAGAGCCCGATCGGTGTCCTGAGGATCGAAAGTAACGAGAAAGCGGTCACAGGCATAGGGCTACCCGGCGAGCACGCCGTGGCTCGCCGCAGCTCCAAGGATCGCGACGCGACCGAACTGCCTGCCCCGCTGGTCGAGGCGGTCGTCCAGCTTCAGGAGTACTTCGCCGGCGAGCGCACGAAGTTCGACCTCCTGTTGGAGCTCTCCGGCACTCCGTTTCAGCGTCAAGTCTGGCTCGCGCTCGCCGAGATCCCCTATGGCAAGACCGTCAGCTATGCCGAGCTGGCAGCGATGGTGGGTCGGCCAAGGGCCTTCAGGGCCGTCGGTCAGGCGAATGGGTCCAACCCGGTTCCGATCGTCCTACCCTGCCACCGGGTCGTGGCGAGCGGGGGCGGGATCGGTGGCTACGGCGGCGGCCTCGACATGAAGCGCCAATTGCTGGCCCTCGAAGGTGCGACCTGGACGGACTAGGACATGCCGCCGAACGAAGCACTGAACGAAGTGGGGAACGGCACCGGCGCGTCGGCTCCGGAGGGCACACCCGAGGATCAGATCCGTCGGTTCTGGGACGCGGACGCGCCCACCTATGACGACTCGTCCTCCCACCAGCCCCGCGACCCTGCGGTCCTCGCCGCCTGGACAGCTGCTCTCGCCCATCTGCTCCCGCCAGCACCGGCACGCGTGCTCGACGCCGGCGCAGGTACGGGTTTTCTTAGCCTCATCGCCGCACGCCTGGGACATACGGTCACCGCGCTCGATCTCTCACCACAGATGCTCTCACGTCTCCAACTGGTCGCTCGCGCGGAGAAGCTCGAAATCGAAGTCGTCACGGGTCCAGCGCAGCGTCCACCCGACGGGTTCGACGTGGTGATGGAACGCCACCTGCTGTGGACGCTCGCCGATCCGGCCGACGCGCTCGGCTCGTGGCGCCGAGCTGCTCCGAACGGGCGGCTGGTGTTGTTCGAGAGCGTGTGGGGAAGCGTCGACCCTCTCGAGATGCTGCGATCTAGCGCTCGCCGGGCGCTTCGAAGACTACGAAGCAAGCCCGCCTCTCATCACGGCAGCTACTCCGACTCGCTTCGCCAGTCGTTGCCGCTCGGCTCCGGGACACCACCTGCTCGGCTGGTGGAGATGGCCACTGAAGCAGGTTGGCACCGAGCACGACTCGAACGCCTACGAGACGTCGAGTGGGCCGAGCGGTGCGCGCTGGGTCCTCTCGAGCGCCTTCTCGGCGTCCAACCACGATTCTCGGTCGTGGCGGATTGACGACGAGCTCGCCAAGACCCGCCACAGCATTCGCCCGGCGTTCGTGGCGGCCCTTCAGCACCTCCTGACGCGCCAGCGGGCGGTCTCGGTCCAGTGTGAGGTGCTGCGCTGGCAGGCGGTCGAGGTGGCCGAGCTGCTGGACACCACAGTCCTGATGGTCAACAGCGCCGTCATACTGACCATGCGACCCGGCCTCTCGGGCCTCTCGGGCATGAAGCTGACCTACGGAAAACGGCGGTTCCGTCGTCATCGGTCCCGGGCAGGGGCTGGCGGCACCGGGGCCGCAGACGAACGCTTCCTCTTGCACTCCACAGAGCGACTGCCTCGCCAACCCCGTGATCCGGGAGGTGAGCGCACTTCCGTCGGGTACCTCCGCGCCCAACACGGTCATCACCGAGCACGCCGTCCACAAGCTCGGCCTCCAGACCACCACTTCGGTTGGCTGATCCAGACGGCCCAGCCGCTCACCGCCGTGCAGATCAAGAACGCCCAGGCGACCGCGGCCACGGCTGGTATGACCGTCGAGAGCGAGAACGACCAACCGACGTCCTCGGACGTCATCAACTGGGCCACGGTCTTCGGCATCGCGATGGCGCTTTGCATCCTCGCCATGAGCGTCGATATGTCCGCAGCGAGACGGCGGGTGACCTGCGCACCTTGGCCGCCACCGGGGCGAGCAGCAACACTCGCCGGACCCTCACCGCCGCCACTGCCGGCGCGCTGGGTTTGCTAGGGGCGGTGCTCGGCACGTTCGCCGGGTACGTCGGCGTCATCGGGTGGCTGCGCGACTGACCTGCCCCAACGGCGGGGATCTCGTCCCTCGGTAACGTCCCCGTGACCTAGCTGCTGATCATCGTCGTAGGTATGCCACTCCTCGCGGTGGTCGTAGGCTGGCTGCTCGCGGGCGTGAACCGCCGGCAATGGCTCATCAGCCGATCGAGTGAGAACACTGCCGCCAAAACTCGAGCCGACTAGGGGAGACTCTGTTGCGAGCAGCGACCAGTCGGCTCTTCCTAAGCCTTTGATGCGGAAAGGTGCTGTCGAGAGCATTCCCGGACGCATCGCCGCGCGGACACCGACTGCTCTGGTGCTCAGGGCCGAATGAGCCCGAACTCCTACCGCTGGTGCACCGCTCGATAGCCGGTCGGACGGTCCTCCAACGCCGGCGGCGATCAGTGGTCGACCCGACCGGCAACGCTTCGGGGCACCGCTCGGCCACCAACTTTCCAAACGAGTGCGCGGACAGAGCGATCAATCTCGCGTATCCGCTTCCACGAACCAACGCGCTGCCGCGGAAAACAGATCGACGTTCCGGTCAGGTTCGACGTGGGCGACGGTATGAGTCGCGTTCCACTTCTGGTGCACCCGACAGCCGAAGGGTTCGTACACCGTCAATTGGGATAGGAGATAGGGGCCTTTGAAACGCCGCATGGGGCCCGATCGGGTACGCTCCTTGCCCAGTTGAGGGCGCACGCGTCGGCGGCACAACTGAAGGTGCTCAACGGGTCGAGCATCGCCGCCAACCCGGCCCAGATCAATCGGCTGCCTTCGGGGGAACGTCTTGTGTTCGTCGGCGCGTTCAGCCACGCGCTGTAGACCATGTTCCTGGTGGCCGTGCCATTCACCGTCTTGGCATTCCCTCTCAGCTGGATCATGAAGGAGATTCCCTACGCACTATGGCGCGCGTGTCAGCGCCGAACGCTGATCAGACCACGCGCGAAGAGCGGGCCACCGACGCCTCAAGAGACTTTTGAAGTGGTAGGGGCCCTCGACAAGTGGACCAAGACATCAGGTTGTCCTTGGCGGAAGGAGCCCGTATACGCCACCTCCACCTGCTGGACACAGAGAGAAAGCGGGCCGTGAACGAGTGTCGAGCCTCAGCAGGCTCCCGATGAAAGGCTAATGCGCACAGTTCTCCCTGCACGAGCGCTCTTCACCTCAAGGAGCTCGCTGCCCGTCTTCGAGATCACCGTCCCCCCACTGACCCGAGCGCAATACCCGTTGGGGTAGTGGATCTGTGTCGGGACGAAGATGACGGTAGGCGCGTGGACAGCATGGTCCGCCGCGTAGCGGAGTTGAAAGGCGCCGCTCGTCGGGTCAAAGGACATAGCGGTCGGCTTGCCCGCGACCGCCTCGGGGTAGGTGCGGGCCAGCGCCCGGGCGGTGGATCGGAGTCGTCCGTTCGACATGACCAACCCCTCGTCAGCGCTTCCAGTGGGGTCCGCATAGTGCTTCCACGACCAGTAGGTCCAACCGACGAGGAAACGGTCCTCCTCGGTCGTGAGCTGGTCGAGCAACGAGGCGTTCGAGGTGGCACCGAATTCACTCACGAACCAGGGCGGCCCCAGGAGCTGAGCGGGCGATTCGATATCGGCTCGGTCCTCTGAACGGGTCTTAAGCGCCCTCGCCTCTTGGGAGGCGCAGGCTGCGATGTTCGTCGGATTGCCGGTCTTTCCGCTGCGGTAGCCGCAGTACACGTGCACATTGAACACGAGATTAGGGAAGTTCATCGGTCCGACGAAGTTCGTGGACCCGTGGCGAGCGAAGATGTCGGGCTCGTAGAAGATCAAATGGGTGGCGTCAGCCGCGAGGATCTGCGGGATCACACCTGCGGTTGGGTCGGCCTGTGGACATGTGATCGCAGGGGCTCCGTGCGACGGTGATCCGATGAACGCACTGCCTGTATAGAAGCACTCGAGCTGGCCATCGAACTGCTCGTCGCCACTTGAAACGAGTGATCTCGAGAAGGGTTCGTTGAACGGATCGTAGCCAAGCACCCACGGATTCGTGTGGAAGTAAGTTGCGATCGCCGCCCACACTCGGTCGTACTCGCCTTGGAGATCGCCGACCACGTCATTGGCCCAGAAATGGCCATAGGCAATATCCGCCGCCGTCGTCGCGTAGTTCCTGGACCATCGCCCTGGAGGGTCGACGCTTCGGGCGCCGTCGGTGCACACCGCCCAGTTCGGTGCGCCCTCGCCGTCAAAGGCCTCGTTGTAGACGTCCTGATGCATGTCCAAGAGTGTGTAAATGTGGAAGCGTCCCAACAGGTCGATCGTCTCACTGAGCTTGGCCAAATAGCTGTCGAGTACGGCCTGGTTGAACTGGCCTGGATCGTGCGGAGCACCACGGGCACAGATCGCCGGGTCGTTGGCCGGAGCGGTTCCCGGCTCGAGACCACTCCATGTCATCCCGAGGCGTACGACGTTGAACCCGAGCCTCGCCATGAGCGACGCATCTGACGCACTGAAGTTCCACGACTTGCCGGGCGCGGGGTACAGCTCGTACGGAGGAAACTTGTAGACGGCGTTCACCCCGTGGAAGAAGACGACGCGTCCCTCCCTGTCGTACAGGTACGGACCACCCGGGGCGCTAATCGGGCCCTGGACGCTCGGCGCCCCGGCCATGCTCGGCACAGGACGAAGCGGCGACCCGAGACTGGGGAGGGTCTTGCTGCTGCCCGCGCTGCAACCGGCGGCTGCGAACACCAAGACCGCCAGCGCCGAGGAGACGGCGCCTACGCTGGTGGCGGTGCGTAGACAACGACGCATCTCGCCCATGACCTGGATAGTCGCCGTCTGCGCCTGAGGTGAGACCAATGGGCTGTTTTGCGGGATCTCGTACCTCTCGAACCTTGCCATTGTTAGTCAATGTGAGCCTCGGCCGGCGAGGGCGCTCCCACGGCTCAGCAACCCCGTCGTCGGTTCGACGAGAGTCGCAGCCCAGCGGGCGGTCCGCAGTCGTCAGTCATCGCTGACGACGATACCCTCTCGGCTGACTCTCACCAGGATCGAGAACCACTTGGTCGGACAACCACTACGAGTCGCGCAGCGGCAACAGCTTCCTGGTCACGAAGCACCATGTCTACGTCCGGGAGGCCACGTCTGTCTCCCAGATCACCCAGCCGAATGCCCCGTCGGAACATCGAGCTTCTCTGCACACCATCGACCCGATTCCGGGTCGCCAAAGTCGACGGGCACGTATGCCGCTCCGGCACGCATCACACCCAGGGCAGCTATGTACAGATCAGCGGTGCCGCTCGGTATTCGGATCCCGACGCAATCTCGGAGACCGATCTTCACGTTTGCGAGTTGCGCGGCCACTCGTTCGGCCGCGCCTTTTAGCTCTGTGTAAGTCAGACGTCGCTGGCTGTCCTCCAGTGCCAATAGCGCAGGCCAACACCTCACCGAGGCATCGAACACCTCCACGAGCGTGCGGAACGGGGCCCGTCTTGTCCGACTAGGACGGAATCTTGCAAAACGACGCTTGACGCCATCATGACGTATTAGAGGCCTATTACGGTACTAAGTGCGGGATCGCACCAATAACGACGACAACTCTCGAGAAGAGGGTCCCCGAGGTGAACGGGTAGACATTCACGGCCGACCTCGCGTCCGAAACCGTGATCGGGACCCATAGCGAACTCACAGCCGAGCTTCATCATCCCGTCAGGTGCGCTGGCGATACTGAGTCACATGGATCAACCCACAATGGTCGATCGCTCGGATGAAGAGTGCGTGGCTCGGCCCGTGAGGGAATCCGCCAAGCAACCGAGGATGCCAGATGCGGCTCGGTAGCGAACAGGTAGGCCCGAGGGGGTTCGCGCTCCTGGGTGCAGCGGGCCTTTTGGGCTTGGTCCTGGCTGTCCACGGCTACGGACATGGCACCGCCGTTTCCGGTATGGCGACCCCTCTTGCGACTCCAAGCAAAGCAACCAAGGCTCAGGCGGCCTCGACTCCCTTGTCGAGCAGCTCGACGACCACCTCGACAACTCCAGCTGGGCCTGCGCCCTCGAGCGCTTCGAACCAGAAGCTCGGGCCGCTGCTCTCGTCGACCCAGTACGCCTCTGCCGCGTACCAGGTGTACCCGGGGCAGGAAAGCAGCCAGGCACGACTGGCCACCGCGGGGTTCGACATCCACGTCACCCCAGCTTCGGCGGGCACCATCACGGTGAGCGTCTCTGCCGCCGGCAGCACGCAGGGGGCGCAGACCTCCACCTATCCGGTCACCGACCACGTGTACTTCATCGAGGCGAGCTTCGGCGACGACTCAGGAAACTCCGAGTACAACTACGGTGACGACGGCGTTGTTGTCACCGACGCGAGTGGGCGAATCGTCCAATGACACCGACCAGCACAAGGTCACGCCAACGACGTGCACCGATCACCGCCCGCCAGGAACCCAGGGCAATCCCGACGCGCGCCCTGCCGCCAACTCCCGTGCGTAGCACGGTTGGTCACGACATGGCAGCTCCTCCTGGTCGAACCGCCTTCTCACGGCTCGTAGAACGCAGTACCGCCCTGGCAGAGGCATGGGCACCGACCACCGCGCGCGTTCTCCTGGGCCTGGTCCTCGCGTGGTTTGGATATCACGAGCTTGTCGCGCCGGGGCTTTGGACCGGGTACGTGCCCGTACTATCAGCGACGGCACAAGCCTCGAAGCTGCTCGTTCTGGCACACGGCTGGGTTCTCTTGGTACTCGCTGTCGCCCTCGTCGCCGGTGTCGCTCCCCGCGTGGCGGCAATGATCGCGTCGCTGTTGCTGGTGGAGATCGTCATCTCGTTGTCTGCCTCGGGCGGGTTGTCGGATCTAGTCCTGCGCGACGTGGGTGTTCTCGGACTTTCGGTGTCGGTCATCGGTGCGAAGAGACCGCGCCTCCTGCTACGGCGCTGATGCAATGAGCCAGCGTGATCGGCACATCAAGGAGCACCGCCGGTGAAACACCTCGTTGCCAATGAGGGTGAGCGAATCGGCCTACATACGGATCCCGAGGGAGGACGTGATGCTGTTCGGAGGCGCGCTCGCCGGTGGGCTCATCGCCGCCGGGGTCCACTGGAGCTGAACGTGGTCGGCGTGACGCTCGCCGGAGCGGCAGGCAACTTGATCGGCTCGCTCGGTGTCTACACGTGAGCGCCCTGATGGCCACAGGCCAAACAAAGCGACGGTCCGACCTGAGGGAGTTGGTCTGCAACACCTGCGGCTATCGAATTTTCCCGTACGCCAACTTCTGCTCCTCTTGTGGCGCCGTCATTGCCATCTCAGGTGCGGGCATGACGGTCACCCTGCACGCCAACTGGACCCAGGGCAACGTCGGCGAGCAGGATTTCGCCTTCACCATCCCCGAGCGGAGCGGTGGAGCGGGAGTGTTGCTCGCCAAAGGTCCTCCGAACGTCGGTGGTTGCTACGTCTTGGAGTCTGAGTTGACGAGGGCCGGTCGGCACCCCGACAACGACATCTTCCTCGACGACGTTACGGTCTCGAAGCATCACGCTGAGTTCGTCCGTCAGGGTGCTCGGTACCTATTGCGTGACGTCTGCTCGCTCAACGGAACCTACGCAAACAGGGTGCGCGTCGAAAAGGCGATCCTGTCTTCCGGTGACGAAGTCCAAATAGGTAGGTTCAAGCTGGTATTCGTGGCTTTTGCAGGTCAAGAACAGAGACGATTTTCCGCAGCGGTCCGTCAGCCCACGGCTCGCTGATCACAGGAGATGAATCAGGCTGTCGACTTGCGCAGGGTAGGAATTCGGCGGGAGCAGCTTTTGCCTGAGCACTTGTCGAACGGAGGCGACCTGCCCTGTTCATCCTCACGTGGCCAGCCAATCTCACAGCCTGCCCAAAGATTGCCTGCATGGTCCCGCAAGGCTCGTGGGCACACGATTGTAGGGCCATGCGTCCCATGATCTTCTCTTGGTGCATTACACCCATCAGGAGAATACCGACGCTCGCGCTCGAGCAACTCCTCCGGAGATTACGGCGGACCGGAACCGAAAGGCCATGATGGGCGCCTCGATCAGTCATCTTGTCGTCAACTACGGCTACCTGGCCGTCTTCGCTGCGGTCGCGCTTGAGAGCCTCGGCGTACCTGTGCCGGGAGAGACCACTCTCATCGCGGCCGCCACCTACGCGGGCACCACCCACAAGCTTTCAGATATCCCGATCGTCGTCATCGCGGCGGTTGCAGCCGTCGTAGGTGACAACCTGGGCTACTTGCTCGGCCGTATGGGCGGCGAACGGGTGCTGCTTAAGATCGGTCGCTACGTGCGGCTCGACACGTCGAAGCTGAAGATCGCCCAGTACCTCTTTACGCGTCATAGTGGAAAGATCGTCTTCCTAGGTCGCTTCGTCACCGTCTTGCGGACCTACGCTGCGCTTCTCGCCGGTATCAGCAAGATGGCCTGGGCACGATTCTTATTCTTCAATGCACTGGGCGGCGTGCTATGGGCTGTCGTCTTCGGGGTCGGGGCCTACCAGTTCGGAGGTCTCATTACCCGATTCGGCAATATCGTGACTGCCATCCTCGGCATTGGTGCCCTGATCGCAATCGTTGTCGGCTACGCCGCTCTACGACGCTACGGTACCGAGATACAGGCCAGAGCCGAAGCCGCCATCTTGATGTCTCGTTGACAGAGCCAATGTGATCGAAGGGCGTGGTCTGACGAACAGGTACGGCAAAACGGTTGCCGTCGGTGGGCTGTCGTCTGAAGGTTCCGCCAGGGCAGGTAACGAGTTTTCTCGGTCCCAATGGATCGGGAAAATCGACCACCATGCGCGTGATGATGGATCTCGATGCGCCCGGCGCGGGAAACGTCACTATCAACAGGCGCCCCCACCGAGATCTGCCGTGGCCCTCACACGAATTCGGTGTCCTGTCGGAAGCCAAGACATCTATCCAGGTGGAAACCTGTGTAGCTTGGGTTCGGGTTGTTGTCGGCATACGCCGCCGTTGCGCTCATCCTCGGAGAGATCGTCATGGTTCACCGCGACGCCTGATTCCAAGAGACACAGCTTCTTCTCAGGCTCAGTGGCGTCTTCCCAGCTTGTTGTCAGACTGAAGGGTCTTTTCCCAGGCTTCCCACAGACTAAGAGGACCAATTGCCCAGGTCAGGAACACCTACGGCCCTGTTTCGCTTCCTGCTCCTGCTGTCAACATGACAGTCATGGTCGATCTGCGGATGGCCGACATCGAAGGAGACGTGCATGAGGATCCTGGTGCTTGGTGGAGACGGGTATCTCGGGTGGCCGACGGCGTTACACCTCTCGGCTCGAGGACACGAGGTCGCGATCGCTGACAGCTTTGTCCGCCGCAACTACGACTTTGAGATGGGCACCGAGAGTCTCGTGCCGATCCGTAGTCTCCGCCAGCGGGTGCGCACCTGGGAGCTGGCGTCGGGCCTGCACATCGAGACCTTCGTGGGAGACCTCACCGAAGCAGAGTTCGTCTACTCGGTCATCGGGGACTTCGCGCCCGAGACGATCGTGCACTTCGCCGAGCAACGCTCGGCGCCGTACTCGATGATCGACCGCCACCACGCCGTCTATACGCAGACGAACAACGTGGTAGGCACCTTGAACTTGATCTACGCGATCGCGGAGCTCGACCGCTCCATCCACCTCGTGAAGCTGGGCACGATGGGGGAGTACGGCATCCCGAACATCGACATCGAGGAGGGATTCATCGAGATCACTCACAAGGGGCGCACCGACGTCCTTCCCTACCCCAAGCAACCGGGTTCCTTCTACCACCTCTCGAAGGTCCATGACAGCCACAACATCATGTTCGCCTGCCGCACTTGGGGGCTTCGGTCCACCGACCTGAACCAAGGGTTCGTCTACGGCCAGGAGACGCCCGAAACCTCACGTCACCCCGACCTCGCGACCAGATTCGACTACGACGCGGTGTTCGGTACGGTCCTCAACAGGTTCTGCGTGCAGGCAGTCGTGGGGCACCCTCTCACCGTCTACGGAACCGGAGGACAGACCAGGGGCATGCTCGACATAAGGGACACCCTCGCTTGCATCGAGCTGGCCTGCCTGAACACACCAGAACCCGGAGAATACCGGGTGTTCAACCAGTTCACCGAGTCGTTCTCGGTGGCCCGACTGGCTCAGATGGTGATCCACGCTTCTCCGGGACATGTCGTCGCAGAACAGATCGAGAACCCTAGGGCGGAGGAGAACGAGCACTACTACCGGGCCGCGCACACAAAGTTGCTCGATCTCGGGCTCGTGCCGCACCTGCTCAGCGAACAGACCATCTCCTCCTTGCTCGCTGTGGCGGAGCGTCACCTCGACCGGGTCGACCAGGAGGCGATCCGCCCGAGCGTGAAATGGAGCAAGACCTCGAGCACACTTCCGACGGCGACCCGTCCCAGGTCATCGCAGTCCAAAGTCGCGTGACCTGAGAACCGACGGATGCTCTCTGCGGAGGCCGAACGACCATGATCGCAAGTGCCCTTCTTCAAATCGACCCTCTAGGAGGGCTCGGCGCACCGTGGAGCAGTGGACATCCGGACCACCTCGATCTGCTAGAGGCCCACGCCGTCTTCGTCATGCGAGAGGTGGCTGCCGAGTGTGAGAGGCCGGTGTTGCTCTTCAGCGGTGGTAAGGACTCGGCCGTCCTCTTACGTCTCGCCGAGAAGGCGTTTCGCCCCGGACGGTTCCCCTTCCCGGTGATGCACGTCGACACCGGCCACAATTTCGATGAGGTCATCGAATTCCGGGACAAGCGCGTGGCCGAACTCGGCGAAGAACTCGCGGTGGCGTCGGTCCAGAAATCAATCGACTCTGGGCGCGTCGCCGATCCCGGGCCCGGAGAGTCGAGAAACCGCCTCCAGAGCGTCACCCTGCTCGACGCGATCGCCGAACACGGCTTCGACGCCTGCATCGGAGGTGCCCGCCGTGAGGAGGACAAGGCGCGGGCCAAGGAGCGGGTCCTGTCATTTCGCGACTCGTTCGGACGATGGGACCCGAAGAACCAGCGCCCGGAGCTGTGGCACCTCTACTACGGACAGGTCCGCCCGGGCGAGCACGTACGTGCCTTCCCCCTTTCGGACTGGACCGAGCTCGACATCTGGCAGTACATCCGCCGTGAGCGCATCGGGTTACCCTCGATCTACTTCGCTCACCGGCGGGTGGTGATCGCACGAGACGGCATGTTGTTGGCCGCATCGCAATGGATCTCTCCTCGGCGCGACGAGAAACCACAGGAGTTGAGTGTTCGCTTCCGAACCGTCGGCGACGCGACCTGCACTGGGGCGGTCCGCTCAGAGGCAGAATCGGTCGACGAGGTGATCTCCGAGATCGTCGCCTCGCGGGTGAGCGAGCGAGGGGCCACCAGGGCGGATGACAAATTCTCGGATTCCGCCATGGAGGACCGCAAGCGGGAAGGCTACTTCTGAGATGCCCCCTCCACCGCCCGGTGGGTCAGCGAAGACGGTCCCGGACACCGCGCTCGTCTCGGTGGAGCCAAACTCCGAGCTGTTGCGCTTCGCAGCCGTGGGCTCAGTCGACGACGGCAAGTCGACACTGATCGGGCGTCTCCTCCACGACACCAAGCAGCTATTCGACGACCAGCTCGAGGCCATCTCGGCGGCCAGCCGACGGGGTGGTGCGGACGGTTTCGACCTGTCTTACATCACAGACGGGTTGCGATTTGAACGCGAGCACGGCATCACCGTCGACGTGGCCTACCGATACGCGGCAACCCCTCACCGCAAGCTTGTGATCGCAGACTGCCCAGGCCACGTCCAGTACACGCGAAACATGGCCACCGGCGCGTCGACCGCGGACCTCGTGGTGGTGGTGATCGACGCCACCACGGGACTGCGCGAGCAGACACGCCGGCACTGCTGTATCGCCGCCCTGCTCGGAGTACGCCACATGCTGGTGGCGGTGAACAAGATGGACCTCGCCTCATGGGACCGCTCCGCATATCTGGACGTCGACCGGGAGATCCGCGCCCTCGCCCAGAGGCTGGGCATCGAGAACGTAACCACGGTGCCCGTATCCGCCCTGAAGGGTGACAACGTGGCGACGGCCTCGTCGTGCTCCTCCTGGTACGCCGGACCCACGATTCTCGAAGCCCTGGAGCATGCCGAAGCCGGTGCTTGGGCCACAGAGGGCGGTGCGGGGGGACGCCTTCCGGTTCAGTGGGTCGTAGATCACCCCGCGGGCGATCGCGGCTACGCGGGCATGGTGAGCGGCGGCACCATTCACGTTGGTGACGAGGTGGTGGTGCTCCCGACCGGCGCCCGCACCCGGATAACGTCAATCCACGCCTTCGACGGACCACTGGAGGAGGCAGCGGCTCGCATGTCGGTGACCGTGCGTCTCGAGGACGATCTCGACATCTCCCGCGGGGACATGTTGGCACCGACAAATGGCGCACCCGAGATCGTGAACGAGCTCAGAGCCACCTTGTGCTGGTTCGGGCCCCATCGGGTGGTGGCGGGCCAGCGATTCCGCATCAAGCACACCACCCGAGTCACTCGAGCACGGGTCGTCTGTGTCGAGTCTCGTCTTGACATCGGTTCGCTCGATCTCGGAGCGGCCAGCTCCCTGGCCGACAACGAGATCGGCGTTGTCCGGCTGGCAGTGGCAACCCCCCTGGCGGTCGACCCCTACCGGGTGAACCGGGTGACCGGGAGCTTCGTCGTCATAGACGAGGACACCAGCGCAACAGTGGCCGCGGGCATGGTGGGTACCCCTGATTTCGCGACGGCTGTTTCCGGGTCACTCTCTTAGATGGGGCTCCTTTACATGAGGCTCCTGCATGAGACCGCCAGCTACCCATTGGCAAAATCGCTCCGGCCGAGCGATAACGCGTAGGTAAACCCTTTGAGGTAAGACCTGAGCGGAGTCCCCGCGTGATTCCGCAAACACGTCGATGCGGAGGTGCCCGTTCACATGGATCCCTACATCGTCTTGGGGAGCGCCGTCGTCGGATTCCTGGTCGGGGTGACCGGCGCTGGTGGGGGTGCGCTCATGACCCCGATGCTGATCCTCCTATTCGGAGTAAAGCCCTCTACCGCCATCTCAAGCGATCTCGTGGCTGCGGTTGTGATGCGCCCCATCGGAGCCGCCGTGCACTTGCACCGAGGTACGGTGAATTTGCGGCTCGTTGGTTGGTTGACGCTGGGGTCCGCCCCGATGGCCTTTCTCGGCGCCTATCTCCTTCACCTGATTGGTCACGCGCAGGCGGCCGAGAACGACGTGCAGATCGCTCTTGGTGCGGCCTTGCTCGTTGGCGCCGCCGCCATGATCCTGCGCTACGTGCTCGACCGTCGGGCCGGTCACACCCGCCAGGGCGTAGTCCACGACCTCACCGTTCGGCCGTTGTCGACGGTCGTGATCGGGATGATCGGGGGGATCATCGTAGGAATCACCTCAGTCGGGTCGGGGTCCCTCATGATCGTTCTGTTGCTGTTCGTCTACCCGATGCTCGGCGGCAACCAGTTGGTCGGGACCGACCTGACCCAGGCCGTCCCACTTACAGCGGCCGCGGCCCTCGGGGCCCTGGCCTTCGGCCACGTGGAGCTGTCGGTGACCACTTCGCTCATCGTTGGGAGCGTCCCGGCCGTGTTCGTCGGCTCATTCATGTCCTCAAGAGCGCCCGACCGCTATATCCGACCGGCCATCACATTCGTGATCCTTGCCTCCGGGCTTAGGTACGTGGGGGTTGGGACGACCGCCCTCGGCTGGGCTCTGTGCTCCGTACTGCTTCTTGTCGCCGCCGTGTGGCTTGCCCACACCCGACCCTGGCAGAAGAAGGCTCTTGTGGCGACCGTCGAAGAAGGCGACGAGCGGCACTCGGTTAGGTCCGCCGAGCCGGACTAACTCTGATTCCCTGGCGCACGATTGGAAAGCCTCGATGCGGAGTCGGCGCCTCGTCTGGACCCGAATAGCCGCGCATTGCACCGCGGCTTGTAAAACCATCGTCATAAAGGATGGACCGCGGACCTGGGACGCGGCTGGCAACGATCAGAGAATGCCCTATGAAGATTTGAACATACGGTGAAGGCAGCAGCCCGAACGTCCAAGAGGGCCCGGCAGATGCCTATAGGTGTCGGGATCCCGCGAATAATCAGGCGTGCAAGCCACACTCGGTCTTGGAGGTTCCCGCCCAGCGGCCTGCTCGTGGGTCCTCGCCCGGTGCCACTGGGCGAGTGGTCGGGGCGCAACCGATCGACAGATATCCCTTCGCGACAAGTGGATGCACGGGCAGGTCGTGGTCAACCAGGTAATTCGCAATGTCCTCATCGCTCCAGGTGGCAAGGGGGTTTACCTTTACGAGTCCGCGCGCTTCGTCCCAGGAAACGACTTGCGTGTCCGCGCGACTCGGAGAGTCGCAACGCTTGAGCCCGGTGATCCACGCATCGCGCCCCTTGAGTGCGTTGTCCAGAGGTGCCACCTTCCGCAGCTCGCAACACCTGGCGGTCCCGCAAGGCCACTCCCGTGCCTCGGCACCGGGCTTGAATATACGAAGGTTCAAGTCATAGAGCGCACGGACCTCCTCGACAAACGCGAGGGTCTCTGCGAAGTGGTATCCGGTATCGAGGAATATCACTTCGATGCTCGGGTCGGACTGCACAGCGAGGTCGATGAGCACGCAGTCCTGAAACGAACAGACCACCGAAACGCGCGTGGCAAAGCGATAGTTGGCCCAGGAGATCACATCCTGAGGTGAAGTGGTTTCGAACTCGTCGGCCAAGGCGGCGATCTCGGCGGAGTCGACGTCGACATGAGCCCCTTGGGCCATTTCCATTCGCTCCCTCTCGATCACTGGCGAGATACCCCCAAGGTTTGCGGGGCCCCGACCTCACCCGACCTCGCCGATACGAGCTCCTGCAACTTGTCCGGCCAACTCCTCCTACTACACATAATAGAGTCAACTGTGGTCCTTTCTTCTGAGCTGCTTGGCCTGGTCTTATGAGTCCGCGCCGTCAAGGACCGAACGGGCAAACGCGGGCCCGCCGGCGCGGCGGAACCTGGTCCGACTTGATCGAGACCACCTCGGACCGCGGGGTGATCGAATATTCGGACAGTACGCGTCCCTAGTCCCAGCTGGCCGCCTTCATGAGGTGCGCCCTACCACCGGCACGAGAACGCGTTACCCACAGGCCCGAATCACACTGTGTTAACTAGGGCAGGCGCCTGAGGGAACGACGGGAAGAACCTATTTCTGCGTTCCCGTGCATCTCGTCGGCCGTCATCACCGACGGGTATGAGCCCGCAGTCACGACGATCTTTCAATCGCTCGTATAGCGCTCACCGAGAAGTTGCGCGGACCCTTTGAATTCGCCCCGGCAGTTGTTGCCCAACCCTGAGCCAAGGAATCTGGTCGTGAAGCTGCATAGCGTTCTAGCTGGACATTTGCGCACCCAGCTTTACACAATACGAACCTATTTCCCCTGCTAGACGGGCCGACCCTGTCGCTCGCGACCGCTCACGCCAAGACTCGACGGGCGGGCTACTTCAAAGGTCGCTGACGACGATCCGGATGGCGACTCGGGCACCGCTTTCGTGCCGTTCGCACGGCCGAGCACGCGTCCTTCCGGTCAGTCTGCTTCGGCTCCACGGCGCTTGCCCAACCAAGTAGGGCGCGCGCGCCAGTACGGAACCCTGGGGGCATGCCCTACTTGCTTATTGCCCTGTCAAAGTGGGACACCTCGATGAGAACACTAAGTTGAATGTTGCCGATGTTCGCCCGGTTCCACCGTCACCATCCGGCAGCCGTCGGCTAGACGGTCGTCACCACCGAGAGGCGTTTCAAGCGACCAGGTGCTCGCGAATGTTCGCCAACCAGGAACGGCCCGATCTGGGCACCCTACGGATCGGACGAGGTGGCCTTCGCGGACGACTGCACGCGGGCCGGGTGGTCCACGATCAACCATTCCGGCGAGCCACTAGGACGTCATCCGCATGACTTAGGCCGTTAAGCGCGAGGATCGACGCGAAGTGCAGCACCAGGGAGTCCACTACGACACGGGAACCATGTTCCGCGGCCCGGGCTATGCCATCTCAACGCGCCGGACGGCACTCGACATGTCGGTGGTGCGCCGCGAGCTCGAGATCGTCCGAGATGACCTGCACGCCAACGCCGTGCGGATCGTGGGCAGCGACGTCGAGCGGATGACGGCTGTCGCTGAGATCGCGCTCGGACTCGGACTCGAGGTGTGGTTCTCCCCGGCCTTCTTCGAGTACTCGCGGGAGGAAACCGCGGCGCGACTGGTCGCAGCGGCCGAGGCGGCAACACCGCTGTACACGGCCCATCCAGGGCGCGTGGTCTTCGTCGCCGGCAGCGAACTGACGCTCTTCATGCCGGGGATCATCGAGGGCAAGGGCGTGACCAAGCGCGTGCAGCGCTTCAAGACAGACCCGGCGCTCCTCAGCAACGGGAAGCTCGATGCGTACCTGGCTGTTTTGGTGCCCAGACTGCGCGCCGTGTTCGATGGTCCGCTCACCTACGCCTCGCTCGCCTTCGAGCAGGTGGACTGGGGACCGTTCGACTACGTGGGAGTCGATCACTACCGCGAGGCGCGGACCAAGGACCGCTATGTCGAGATGCTCGAACCGTTCCTGTCAACGGGCAAGCCGGTGATCGTCACCGAGTTCGGGATGCGCACCTACGGTGGTGCCGAGAGCTCGGGGACCCTGGGATTCGGGGTCACCGACACCACCCGGCTGTGGCTCCACACGCGACCGGTGATCGGACGTTTCGTCCGGCCCCGCCTGCAGGGGACGTTCCAGCGTGACGAAGCCATGCAGGCCCGGGAGCTCGCCGATACCCTCGACGAACTCGAACGCTCAGGGGTGGCCGGAGCCCTGCTGTCGACCTTCGTGACACCCGGGGCCACCACCAACGACGATCCTCGCTACGACCTCGACATGGACTCGATGTCCCTCGTGAAGTCGTTGCCCAGTGGGCGGCACGGGATGACTTACCCGGACATGCCTTGGGAGCCCAAAGAGGCGTTCGGCGCAGTGGCGCGCCACTTTGCCGGCGCCTGAGCGGGGGTGATGTCGGCGCACCTTTTCGGCTAGGGATGGTCGGGCCGAGCCGGCTGCCCAGATCGGCCGGACCAATGACAGCCTTCATAGAGATTCCGGGGATCGGCGCTCACTCCTATTAGCGGTGGAGTAGATCTCAGAAGACAGGGCGCACGTTGAACATCGGAGCGACCCGCCAGTCTGATGGATCTGCCGCGCGAAGTGCCCCCATAAATGCGTGAACCACGACGCCTCAGGGTGCCACCGAACGCCGGTTCGAGGAGCGGCGGGCCCTTCGCCCTACCTACGCCCGCCGGCCCAAAAAGTAAAGGAACTCGGTCTGCAGGTCCGCACCCATGGGTGGTTCCAACTTGGGCCCGAAGACGTTCGGCAGGCGGATCATGGCGTCCATCGGCTTGAGAGCCTCATAGGCGCGGCGGACGGAGTCCTCGTCGAGGCGCTCGTCCGCACCGATCGTTCGTGCAAGGTCCCAGGTGTGGACGAGCACGTCCATGGTCACGAATTGGCCGATGATCTGACCTGCAGGCATCTTGCCCGTCGGCCCGTCCATCTCCTTGGCCGCCGCCTCCGGATCTCCGGTGATCTCGCCGATCGCACGAGAGGCGTTCTCCCAGGCCTGCTTCGGGTCCTCGTCAGCACCCAGGGGTCCCGACTCCCCACCCCTGACACTGGCGATCACGCCCCGATGATTCTCGACAACGTGCGCCAGCAGATCACGTGCTGTCCACTGCTCGCAGGGGGATTGAGCCCCCCACTGGTCAGGGGCCACCGCCTTAACCGCGGCGCCGAAGCCGCTCGACACCACCCGGTACCTGTCTTGGACGTCAGTCATCTCTCGAGCGTACGTCGCATCTCGACCGCTTCAGCTCGGAACTGATCCGGATACTTCGAGGGCCGAGCCATGGTGGCACTCCTTCCTCCGGCTATCCGCCAGAATGAGGTGATCTTCCCCCGGTTGTCCGGACTCGGTTGTTGAGAGACTGGCGGTGGAGGGAGCGAAAATGCCCAGGCCGTATCCGCCCGAGTTCCGACGCCGTGCTCTGGACCTAATCAAGTCCGGCCGAAGTG
>JBEKJK010000018.1:0-62121 GCA_050011255.1 Acidimicrobiales bacterium | reverse complement strand
ATCCCGACATAACGTCGTTCCACAGGGGCCTCCTCTTCTTGTCGAAGTGGTTTGCGAAGCCACCAGTGTCTTCCTGATCACTGGAAACTTCACAAGGGGCGGAGGCCCCGCCCCTTCATCGCATCACCCACTGACTCCGCCAGCCACGTCGGCTCGGGCGGCTCCGCGATCCTCCGCAGGCGTTTCCGCCAAAGCATCGCGTTTCGCGCTCCGGCAAGGTCTGACGCAAAGTCGAGTGACAGCGACCGAGCGAGGTCGGCCCTCCACCATCAAGGTGCACCCGCCAGGGTGTCACGAGTAAGGGTGCCACGAGTAGAGGAGAGGCGAAGACGATGAGCAACACGACCACCCTTTCGGGGAACCTGACCCGCGATCCGGAGATCCGCTACACGCGCGAAGGACAGGCGAGCGCCACTTTCGGGCTGGCGGTCAACAGGCGCTGGCAGTCGCGAGGCTCTGACGAATGGGAGGAGGCGACGTCGTTCTTCGACGTCGTCTGCTGGCGGGATCTCGCCGAGAACGTCGCATTGAGCCTCGTCAAAGGAAGCAGGGTCATCGTCACCGGCCGTCTCGACCAGCGCGCGTGGGAGAACGACGCGGGCGAGCGCCGAAGCCGCGTCGAGGTGAGCGCCGAGGACGTCGGCCCCTCGCTGCGGTTCGCCACGGCCGAGGTGACAAAGGCAGAGCGCAGGATCCCCGACGAGGTGTCCCCGGGTGGAAGCTCCGACCCGTCCGAGGAATCCGAGATCGTCGGGTCCAGCGCCTGATCGGACCAGACCCGGGCCCTCGAGCAGCGATGTCCGTGGGTCCGGGTCCCCGATCGTCCGTCACGTGGGTTCGGAACACAGACAAGAACGAAGAGAACGAGGGAAGAGGATTGGGAGCTTTCGCGCTGTATCCATGGATCGCCGGCCCTCTCGTAGCCAGCGAGGACTTCGTCCAAGCCGCCAAGCACCTGCCGTCGATGGGTACCCTCACGGCGTTCCTCGTCGAGGGTGCGCACCACTACGGGCTTCCGGTCCTGGTGGTCGTTCCGGGCACGCTGCTAATCGCGTGCGTCGTAATCGCGAGGCATCTCACGAAGAGGGCGCAGATGTGAAAGAGCGCGACCAGCAACGGCTGGAACAGGTCCCGGTGCGCTTCGCGTCGGTCGTCGTCTTCTCGAAGCGAGAGGCGTTCGAGCTCTGTGAGGCTTGCGCCGAGGCCGAGCGAGCGCTGCTTCGGTCGGGCAGGGCCGTCGAAGCCGCGCGAATGGCGGCACTGTTCGAGCTCGCCGAAGGCCGGATCGTCTCGAGGTGACCCACTCACCGCGACCAGCAGGAGGGCCTTGGTTCCCCGAGCTCGAGCGTCGGGTCGAGCGAGCAGTCCGACCCCCCGAGCTTCGAGCTCGCTACGCCTCGGCTGAAGGAGACGGCTCGAAATCGAGCGACAGCGAGTTCACGCAGTAGCGCTGACCCGTGGGCACGGGCCCGTCGGGGAAGACGTGACCCAGGTGGCTGCCACAGCGCGCACAGGTGATCTCCGTCCGGCGCATGCCGAACGAGCGGTCCTCGTGCTCCTCGACGACCCCTTCGGCGACGGCCCGGGTGAAGCTGGGCCAACCCGATCCCGAGTCGAACTTGTCGTCGCTGCGAAACAGCTCGACGCCGCAGCCCGCGCAGCGGAACAGGCCCGGATCATGGACGTCGAGCAGCGCTCCGCTCCACGCGGGCTCAGTGCCCTTCTCCCGCAGAACGTGGTAGCGGTCAGCCGAAAGCTCTGCTCTCCAGTCGTGCTCCGACTTCTCGATCTCAGGACACATGGCAACCGGTATCCTTCTTGTTGGCTCTGTCATCCACTCTGCGCGCGGAACCCTCGCTAGAACAGGTTACAGTCCTCGGGTCCGCCCTGGTCACGTTGTCGGCGCTGGATGCAAGCCCTTCTCCGGCTCTCGGCGTACCGAGGAGGTCAACCGAACAGCTGGTTCTCGGCTCTACGCACGTCCCGCCGACTTTGGCTGGGCGGCACCGATGTGCAAACCTGAGACCTGGATACCGAAACCGCGAAGACAGCAGAGAGCAGAGACCTGGACCGCGAACAGCGGAGACCGTGAAGACCGTAGAGACCCTAGAGACGCAAGGAGCAATTCGATGCCAGATGCAGTGATAGTGGCCACAGGGCGTACCCCCATCGGACGCGCGAACAAGGGCTCGTTGGTGAGCTGTCTCCCCGATAACCTCGCCGCCGACGTCATGAAGGCGGTGGTTGCCAAGATTCCCCAGCTCGATCCCCAGCAGATCGAGGACGTGATAATGGGCTGTGGCATGCCGGCAGGCGAGTCGGGCCACAACATCGCGCGTGTAGCCGGCATCCTGGCTGGCTGGGACGTCCCCGGGGTCACCGTGAACCGCTACTGCGCCTCCTCGGTGGTCGCGATGCGCATGGCTGCACACGCGATCCGCGCCGGTGAGGGCGACGTGTTCGTCGCCGCAGGGGTGGAGGCCGTGAGCCGCTACCCGAACGGGTTCGCCGATGCCGGTCCGCACAACCCCGCCTTCGCCGAGGCGGAGGCCCGCACCGCGGCGCGTGCCCCAGCGGTCACAGAGCCCTGGACCCCGCTGAAGGGCCTGCCCGACCCGTATATCGCCATGGGACAGACCGCAGAGAACGTCGCCGAGAAGGAGAACGTGAGCCGCGAGGACATGGACCGGTTCGCATGTCTAAGCCAGAACCGGGCGGTGGAGTCACAGAGCAACGGGTACTTCGCGAGGGAGATCATCCCGGTGACCTTGGAGGACGGGACGGTGATCTCCAAGGACGACGGCCCTCGCCCGGGCACGACGATGGAGGTGCTGGCCACGCTGAAGCCCGCGTTCAGAGAGGGCGGGAGCGTGACCGCAGGCAACTCCTGTCCGTTGAACGACGGCGCCGCGGCGGTCGTGGTGATGTCGGACACCAAGGCGTCCGAGCTCGGGATCACCCCGCTGGCTCGCATCGTCGCCACCGGCGTCTCGGCCCTGAACCCCGAGATCATGGGGCTGGGGCCGATCGAGGCGTCCCGCCAGGTGCTTCGGCGGGCCAACATGACGATGGACGACATCGACCTCGTCGAGATCAACGAGGCCTTCGCGGCGCAGATCGTCCCTGCCACCAAGTACCTCGGGATCGACTGGGACAAGCTCAACGTGCACGGCGGCGCCATCGCCCTCGGCCATCCCTTCGGCATGACCGGGGTCCGCATCATGACGACGCTGCTGAACGCTCTCGAGACCGAGAACAAGACCTACGGGCTGGAGACGATGTGCACGGCCGGCGGCCAAGGGATGGCCATCATCGTCGAGCGTCTCACGTAGCGCTCCACCCGTAAGGCCTCGCCTGCGGGCGAGACACGCCTTGTGCAGGGCTGTGACGCCGAGGGGATTCCCCCTCGGCGTCACCGTTCAGCTCGGTTGTCGCAGATCCGGGTCCTCCGCGCCCACAAACTCCGATCTGCCTCTGGTCGTCGAGGCGTCTCCCCTCTACACTGGTTGTAGAGTTCAAGGGAGCATGGGGCTCATGGGGAGGCATGGACCGGTGCGAGTCTCGAATCTCTTGGTTACCAAAGGGGCCTCGGTGGCGACCATCGCCCCTGGTGCGACAGTGGCCGATGCCGCCGCCGAGTTGCGTGAGCACCGCATCGGAGCCCTGGTCGTCTCCTCGGACGGAAAGCACATCGAGGGGATCGTCTCCGAACGTGACATCGTGCGAGCGTTGACCGACCGGGCCGGCGCGCTGCTCGAGGACCCGGTCTCGTCGATCATGTCGTCCAAGGTCATCACGTGCTCGCCCGACGACGAGGTCGAGTCGCTCATGTCGACGATGACCCACAAGCGCTTCCGTCACGTGCCCGTGGTGCGCGACGGCGCCTTGTGCGGGATCGTGAGCATCGGTGACGTGGTGAAGCACCGCATCGTCGAGCTCGAGAAGGACCGCAACGAGCTGGTCGACTACATAAACGCTCGCTGAGCACGGAGCAGTCGCTCTTACGCGGTGATACCTCCGTCCACCGAGAGGACCGCGCCCGTGGTGTGGGCGGACTCCTCCGAGGCGAGGAAGGCGATCGCCGCGGCGACCTGATCGGGACTGCAAGAACCCATTCTGCTCATCATGCGATGCAGGTGCTTCGGGTCGGCACCCTCGGGCAGGTCGAAATTCGCCACCAGGGGAGTGCCGACTCCTCCCGGGGCCACGGCGTTCACGCGCACGCCTCGGCCCGCGTACTCGACCGCCAGCGCTTTGGTGAGCATGACGAGGCCACCGTTCGACGCGCAGAAGGCGGCTGCGTAGGCGCTGCCCGTAAGCCCCGAGGTGGAAGTCACGTTGACGACGCTCCCCCCTTGGGGATGCAGCATGTGCGGCAACACGGCCTTCGACATCAGGAACGGCCCGGTCAAATTGACCGCCAGGATGCGCTGCCAATTCGACAACGGCATGTCGATGGTGTGGGCGAACATCCCGATGCCGGCTGCGTTGCACAGGACGCTGGGCCTGCCGAGGGCGGAGGCCACCTGATCGACGGTCCTGTTGACCTCGTCCTCGTCGGTCACGTCGGTGCGGTACGCGAGGGCCATCGCCCCGAGAGTCACCAGCGCACCGGCGGTCTCCTGCACCTCCTCGGCGGCGACGTCCAAACAGGCGACCCTCGCTCCCTCGGTGGCCAGGCGGACGGCGGTCGCACGGCCGACACCCGAGGCTGCGCCGGTGACGATCGCGGTCTTGCCCTCGAAGCGACGGGCTGGTGACGCGGCCCCGGCCATGCTCACAAGGCCAACTCGGCGCTCAAAGCAGCAACTCGGCCATCAACTTGAGCGTGCTGGCAGAGCCGCCCACGAGCAAGGTGGTGGCGATCGACTCCTGCCACGCAGCCAGGTCGTCGCGGATCTTCTCCTTGGGACCCACGAGCGCGACTCTCTCCACCATCGCCGTGGGAACTGCGGCCGCCGCCTCGTCCTTGCGGCCGTCGAGGTACAGGTCCTGGATCTTGTGCGCGTCGGCCTCGAAGCCCGTGCGCACGAAGACGTCGAAGTGGAAGTTCACCTCACGGGCCCCCATGCCCCCGATGTAGAGGGCGAGCATCGGTCTGAAGGCGTCGGCGACGCGTTCGACGTCCTTGCCGACCAGCACGGGGCACAGGGCGATCACCTCGAAGTCCTCCGACGTGCGCCGTGCGCCGGGACGGGCGAAGCCTTCGGCGAGAGCGGCGCTGAATTCGCCCATGTGCATCGGCGAGAAGAAGATCGGGAACCAGCCGTCCGCGATCTCGGCCGCCAGAGCGACGTTCTTCGGGCCTTCGGCCCCGAGGACGATCGGGATGTCCGAGCGCAACGGGTGCACGATCGCCTTGAGCGGCTTCCCGAGGCCCGTGCCCCCCGGGTAGGGGAGCGGGTAGTGGGACCCGTCGCTCTCGACCGGTGCTTCGCGCGCCAGCACCCGGCGGACGATGGACACGTACTCGCGTGTGCGCGCCAGGGGTCTGTCGAAGGGCTGGCCGTACCAGCCTTCGACCACCTGGGGACCTGACACTCCGAGCCCGAGCACGAAGCGGCCGCCTGTCAGGTGGTCGAGGGTGAGGGCCGCCATCGCCATGGCGGTCGGTGTGCGCGCGGACAGCTGGCACAAGGCCGTGCCGAGCCGCACCCGCGAGGTTCGCGACCCCCACCAGGCGAGCGGGGTCAGCGCGTCCGACCCGTACGCCTCGGCCGTCCACACCGAGTCGAAGCCGAGCCTCTCAGCCTCGTCGACCAGCTCGGCGGTGCCGACGGGCGGCTGTGCTCCCCAATAACCGAGCTGCAGCCCGAGCTTCAGGTTCTTCATCGCGGCTCCAGCGTGCCTTCTCGAGGAGCTCCTGGGCTAATCGCCAGATCGCTTCAGGTCGGCTGGAGGCGGTCCGTCTCCGTCGCGAGAGCCTCGGTCACCGAAGCCGCGATCCCAGGTGCGTCCAAGCCGAGCTCCGCCAGGATCTGGTCGGGCTTGCCGTGAGGGACGTAGCGGCGAGGGACCCCGAGCACACGCACCGGGGGCAGGGTCAGCCCGCCGGAACCCAAGCGGCGCATCGCATCGACCAGGAACGTGCCGGCGCCACCGACGCGGATCCCGTCCTCCATCGTCAGCACCAGGCCGTGCCCGCTCGCGTCGGCGAGCATCTCGGGGTCGGGCGGGGAGACCACGCGCACGTCCCACACGGTGGCTTCGATGCCCTCCGGGGCGAGCTTGGCTGCGGCCTCCTCGGCGGCTTCGACGAGCTTTCCCACCGCCAGCAGGCACACCGAGCCGTCCCCGTGCCGCACGAGCCGTGCCGACAAGCCGCTTCCCACGCAATCGGGACCGACAGGCACACCCGGCGTCTTCGGGAAACGGATCGCCGACGGCCCGTCGAGGGACAGGGCCGTCTCGAGCATGACGCCGACCTCCTGCGCGGAAGAAGGCGCGAAGACGGTCATGTTCGGGATCGAGAGCGCCAACGACATGTCCAGCACTCCGTGGTGGCTCGGGCCGTCGTCGCCGGTGATCCCCGCACGGTCGAGGGCGAACACCACCGGCAGCTCGTGGAGGCCCACGTCGAGGTTGGCCTGGTCGAAGGCACGCGAGAAGAAGGTGGAGTAGATCGCCACCACCGGGCGGAGACCCGCCATCGCCATCCCCGCAGCCGCCGTGACCGCGTGCTGCTCGGCTATGCCGACGTCTAAGAAGCGCTCGGGAAAGGCGGCCTGGAAGGACAACAGCCCGGTGGGCCCGGGCATGGCGGCGGTGATAGCGACCAGCTCGGGTCGGCGCTCGGCCTGCTTCATGACCGCCTGTGTGAAGGCGTCGGTGTACGAGACAGGCGCAGTCACGCCGTGTTGGGCGAGCTTGGTCGGTTGCACCTTGAAGTCGTGCAGGCACTGCACCTCGTCTTCCTCCGCGGGTGCATATCCGCGTCCCTTCTGGGTGAGCACGTGCACGACGATCGGTCCGTGCCACTCCGCCGCGTTCGCGAACGCCTTCTCCATCCCCGCGATGTCGTGCCCGTCTATGGGGCCGGCATATCGCACCCCGAGCGTCTCGAAGAACCGGTGGGGAGTGACGATCTCACGCAGCGCGCTCGTGAGGCCGTGCATGCTCGAGTACGCGAGCCCGCCCAAGCCTGTGATGTTCCGAAGCATCAGGCGCAGGCGTTCGCGCGCGTGGACGTATGAGGGATTGAGCCGAAGGTACGTCAGTCCCGAGGAGAGCCTCGAGATGGTGGGAGCGTAAGAGCGGCCGTTGTCGTTCAGCACGATGATGACGGGGCATCCGGCGTGGCCCAGATTGTTCAGTGCTTCGTAGGCCATGCCTCCCGTGAGCGCTCCGTCACCGACGACGGCGACCACTCGTCGGTCGTTCTCGCCGCGCAGCCTGAACCCGGTGGCTATGCCGTGTGCGTAGCTGAGGCTCGTCGACGCGTGACAGTTCTCGACCCAGTCGTGCACGGATTCCTTGCGCGAGGGGTATCCCGACAGGCCTCCGGGCTGGCGCAGGGTGCCGAAGGCGGCCTGACGGCCCGTGAGCAACTTGTGCGGGTAGCTCTGGTGTCCGGTGTCCCAGATGATGGCGTCGCGGGGGGAGTCGAAAGCCCGGTGAAGGGCCAAGGTCAACTCCACCACACCCAGGTCCGAGCCCAGGTGTCCGCCGTTCACGGTCACGACGTCCACTATGCGCGCCCGGATCTCTGCCGCCAGCTGCGTGAGCTGTGTCTGGGACAGCGTTCGCAGGTCGGCGGGCTCGTGAATGTCGTCTAAGAACATGTGCCTTCACCGAAGGGGTGAGTGGTGGACCCCGGCGGGGCTTGGCCAACGCTACCTCGGACCCGCAGCGCCCGGGGTGGCGGGTGCTGGGGATCTCCGCCACCCACCGGCGACACGCGAGCAGCCGACCTTGCTACGAGGCAGACTCTGGGCCGAGTTTGCCTGGCACCAGCCGGGTGGCGAGGGGAAAGGGGTGGACACGCGATGCAGGCAAATGTGAAGGGCACGACGATGCCCGTTCTCGAGATGCTGCTCGAACCGGGTGAGGCGCTGATCTCCACGCACGGTGACCTGTCGTGGATGACCGCCAACATGAAGATGTCGCAGAAGACCAACACCGGTGGCAGCGGCGGGCTGCTCGGAGGGTTGAAGAGGGTCGCAGGTGGAGGTGGGCTCTTCCTCACTCGATACGAGCCGCAGGGCGGGCAGGGGATGGTCACCTTCGCCAGCAAGGTCCCGGGCCGTATCTTCCCCATCGAGATCTCCACGGGGCACGGGTACGTGGTGCACCGTCACGGCTGGTTGTGCGGGACGCCGGGCATCACACCTTCGGTCTGCTTGCAGCAGACGTTCCGCGGAGGACTGTGGGGTGGCGAGGGCTTCGTACTTCAGAAGCTCGAAGGCGAGGGACAGGCGTGGGTGGAGCTGTCGGGGGAGGTTGCCACCTATGACCTGGAACAGGGCCAATCGCTTCTCGTGCATCCCGGACATGTCGGGATGTTCAACGACACGGTGAGCTTCAAGGTCATTCGCCTTCCCGGCATCGCCAATCGCTTCTTCGGCGCGGACGGGCACCACGTGGTGACGCTCACCGGGCCGGGGACGATCTGGCTCCAGAGCATGCCCCTGCCGGTGCTCGCCCACACCCTGTCCGAGTACCTCGGTGGAGAGGACCGCCGTGAAGCGGTCGGTGGGGGGGTAGTGGGAGGCGTGCTCGGCAACGTGCTCGGGCGCCAGGTCTGAACCGGATTCTTTCGGACGCGGTTCTCCGTCAGGTCTCGACGCGGAAAGAGTCCTCCTGAGAGGATTCAGGGATTGCTGCGCTACGCGCGCACTCCGCTGCGTAGAGCACTCATTTGCCGTGGAGTTAGGCCAGAGTTGAGTTTCCGTTGGCAGAGCCATTAGAGCAGGAGTGGAGACTGGGATGAGTAGGCACCGGCGCTCGTCCACGATCAGGGCACCGGTGCTCACGGTCGGGAGGCGCTCGGGGCGGACGTCGCGAGGAGGCCGGTGAAGCGAAGCCGGGTGCTATGCACACAGGGATCGGACGGGTGACGAGCAGGAAGGCGGAGCGGCGCATGTTCAGGCGCGAGTCGACCGGCGCCACCCACGCCTCGGACGCCGGAGGCGCTCTGGTCGACCTGGGGTCGCTCGGACGCTCCGACGTGATCCGCGCTGCGGGCGCCGACGTGGGGGCCACCAGGGAGCGTGTACGCCAGCGGCGCCTGGCCGTACTGGCGCTGATGCTCCTGCTCCTTGCCGTCTGGCTCGTGCTGCGCGCCGTGGTGTGGCACCACGGCGCGATCGCACTGCCGCACGTCCCCTCCTCTCTCGTGCCGTACCTCCCGGCGCTCGGGCTGATCGTGCTGCTAGGCGCAGCGGTCCTGCTGCCGCTCATCGGTGGCGGGATGTCGCCGCACGTCCTTTACCGGCCGAACGAGATCGACGTCCGGTTCTGCGACGTGAAGGGCGCGGGGATGGTCGTCGACGAGGCGGTGAAGACGCTCAACCTGTTCCTCGCCCACAGGACCTTCTCCGAGCGCATGGGTGGCTCCGCTCGCCGGGCGATCCTCTTCGAAGGCCCACCGGGGACGGGCAAGACCTACATGGCAAAGGCGATGGCCGCCGAGGGAGGTGTGCCTTTCCTCTTCGTGTCGTCCTCGGCGTTCCAGTCGATGTTCTACGGGCAGACGAACCGGAAGATCCGCTCTTACTTCCGGGCTCTGCGCAAGTACGCGCGCCGCGAAGGAGGCGCCGTCGGCTTCATCGAGGAGATCGACGCGATCGGGGGGGCACGCGGCGGGATGGGACTCGGACGTCACCACGACGGTGTCGCCGGAGTCGTCAACGAGCTGTTGATCCAGCTCCAGTCCTTCGACCAGCCCCCCGCCGCGACGCGTGCCGCGGGCACTCTCATCGAGCACCTGAACCGCTGGCTCCCCGCCGGGCGCGAATTGCGCAAACCTGTTCCAGCGTCGGCGAACGTGCTCGTCATCGGTGCCACGAACCGCTCGGCGGACCTCGACCCCGCTCTCGTGCGTCCTGGCCGCTTCGACCGCTCGATCTTCTTCGGGCTTCCGAGCCGCAGTGGGCGGCGCGAGATCATCGACTACTACCTGGACAAGAAGGCCCACGACGGCGAGCTCGACGACCCCGAGAGGCGCGACACGCTGGCCGCCCTCACGGCAGGGTACTCGCCGGTGATGATCGAGCACCTGCTCGACGAGTCCCTTGTGTGGGCGCTTCGCCGTGGAGCCGAGCGTCTGTCCTGGGCGGACGTGAGCCAGGCGAAGATGACCGAGGAGATCGGCCTCGCGCAACCGGTCGAGTACACCGAGGCCGAACGGCGCACGATAGCCGTCCACGAGTCGGGCCATGCGACGGTCGCGTGGCTTGCAGGCAGGGGCCGCAAGCTCGACGTCCTCTCCATCGTGAAGCGCAGAGATGCCCTCGGTCTGCTCGTCCACTCAGAAGAAGAGGAGCGCTTCACGAAGACCCGGTCGGAGATCTACGCGTTGATCCAGATCGCCTTCGGTGGCATGGTCGCCGAGGAGCTGTTCTTCGGCGAGACGAGCTCCGGCGTTGCTGCGGACCTCCAGGCCGCCACGGACTCGGCGTGCCAGATGGTGGGGAGCCTCGGGATGGGCAGCACGCTGATCTCGTCCGGGGCGCTCGAAGTGCCGGGTGGCGCCAACATCGTGTCGAAGGTCCTCTCGACCGATGCCGGCCGCGAGGAGGTGGAGGACCTCCTGAGGCGTGCCAAGGCGGAGGCCGCCAAGATGATCGAGTCGAACCGCCATGTCGTAGAGACACTTCGCGACGCCCTGCTCGAGCGCGAGGAGCTGGTCGGTTCAGAGATCCTCGAGGTCATAGTTTCGGCGCGACCGGTCGAGCAGAGCGGCCTGCAGGCGGTCAACTACGACGGGCTGGGGACTGCACCCAAGGCGGGCGGAGACGAGCCCTCGTCGACCAAAGGCGCCTAGGCTCAGCGCGCTTTCGTCAGGAACGCGTCGGTCTCCACAACCACGCGTGTCAGCCTGCCTGCGCCCACAAGGCCTGCGGGGTCCGTGACCGATACCGTGAACACCAGACGCCGGCCCTCCACTCGCTCGAGCACTGCGTCGGCCGTCACCTTCGAGCCGACACGGACCGGGGCCAGATGATCGAACTGCAGCCTCAGTTGGACCGAGGTGTGGCCCTTGGGCAGCGCTTTCGCCACAGCCAGGCAGCTGGCCTCCTCGCAGAGCGCGATGAGCCGCGGTGTGCCGAGCACGTCCACAGCACCCGAGCGCAAGGCGATGGCGGTATCGTCGTCTCGCACCACCATAGTGGCGCGCCCGTTCAGCCCAGGCTCCAACGACACTTCGGTACCATACGAAACCGCCGAATCCGCCACTCGGTCGTCTTGGAGCGACACAGCTCGCCTCCGCGATGAGACCTGCTGTCGCACTTGTCGGTCCACCGCGAGCCAACTCTAATCGAGACCTGGGAGTTGCGGCAGTCCGGGTGGTGAACTGAGAACCACGTCCCCAGGAAGGGAGAATGCTGTGACCGACGTCATCTCATCGGGGCCGCTTCTCTTGGAGGCCCTGGTTGTCGAGCGTGTGCTCGGTGCCGCGTTGGCACACGGCGCCGACTTCGCAGAGGTGTTCGCCGAGGATCGCAGGAGCACCTCGGCCGTCTTGGACGACGGCAGGGTCGAGGAGCTGTCCTCGGGGCGTGGCCGCGGCGCCGGGGTGCAGGTGGTCGTCGGCGAGACGACGGGGTATGCCCACACCGCGGAGCTCTCCGAGGAGGGCCTGCTGGCAGCCGCCGAGGCCGCATCGGCAGTGGCGCACCGCGGAGGCAAAGGGCGCGCGGTGGTCGTCGAGCCTTCCGAGGTACGCCGACGATCCGAGGTGGCGGTTCTGCCCGAGTCGGTGGAGAAGGCTCGCAAGATCGAGTTGCTGTTGAGAGCGAACGAGTCGGCACGTTCGTCGGGGTCTGCGATCTCCCAGGTGTCCGCCGCCTACGGGGACGGTCGCCGACGGATCCTCGTGGCAAACAGCGACGGGTTGCTCGCTGCCGACGACCAGGTTCGCTCGCGCTTCGTGGTGTCGTGCGTGGCGGTGGGTGACACGGGTATGCAGAGCGGTTTCGAGTCGGCAGCCTTCACGGTGGGTTTCGAGCTGTTCGACGTCGTCGACGTGGAGGACGTCGCCACGACCGCCGCACGTAGGGCGCTCGTGAAGCTCTCTGCTCGCCCGGCGCCGAGCGGGGAGGTGCCGCTAGTGCTGGCCCGAGGTGGCGGTGGCATCCTCTTCCACGAGGCGTGCGGTCACGGGCTCGAGGCAGACCACATCGAAAAGGACGCCTCTGTGTTCGTGGGGCGCGTGGGCGAGCAGGTGGCGAGCCCGCTCGTGACGCTGGTAGACGACGGCACGATGGGACCCGAATGGGGGAGCTTCGCCATCGACGACGAGGGGCACGAGGCGAAGCGCAACGTGCTGATCGAGAACGGGGTCCTCACCGACTACATGTGGGACTTCCAGCGAGCGCGCAGAAGAGGAAGGCTCTCCTCGGGAAATGGCAGGCGCCAGAGCTATAGACATCTTCCGATGGTGAGGATGACGAACACCTTCCTCGTGAACGGCGGGTCCGATCCCGACGAGATGGTGGCCCAGACCCCGCGAGGGGTCTACGTGGCCAAGCTGGGCGGCGGCCAGGTGAACACCGCCACCGGGGACTTCGTCTTCGGTACCGCCGAGGCGTATCTCATCGAAGACGGGCACGTCACCGAGCCTCTGCGGGACGCGAACCTGATCGGGAACGGCCCCGAGGTGTTGCGCCGCATCGACGCCGTCGGCAACGACTTCGCCATGTGCGGACCTGGGACCTGCGGCAAGGACGGACAGAACGTGCCCGTGGGCACAGGGCAGCCGACCCTGCGCGTCACGGCGATGACGATCGGGGGAACAGCAGGTGGCTGAGCCGGCAACAGAGCCGGCGGCCATGCCGCAGAAGCCAGGAAGTGCCGGTTCGGGTGCCGAGGCGGCCGGGGAGCTGCTCGAGCTGGCGACGAGGGTCGCATCCCAGGCGCGCCACGGCGAACCGCTCGAGGTCTACGTCTCGCGCGGCACAGAGGTCGACGTACGAGCGTACGAAGGTGAGATCGAGTGGCTTTCGTCCGCCACCTCCGCCGGTGTGGGGGTGCGGTTGGTGACCGGTGGGCGCCAGGGCTTCGCATATGCGGGGTCGCTCGAGGAGGCGGTGGTGGCCGAGACGCTCGCCGAGGCCCGTGACAACGCGACGTTCGCTACTGCCGACGAGCACGTCGGCCTGGCCGAACCCGACGGCGTGGCGCCGGCGTCCTTGGACCTGTGGGACGAATCGGTGCTGAGCGTGCCCACCGCCACGAAGGTCGCCCTCGCGCTCGAGCTCGAACGACGCGTGCGCGGTGTGGACCACAGGGTACGCCAGGTGGCGTACTGCGACTACGGAGACATGGCATTCGAGTCCGCAGTGGCCTCGTCGACCGGTATCGCTGCTTGCGCGAGCCGCACGATGTGCAGCCTGTCGGTGATGGCGATCGCCGGTGAGGCCGCCGACAGCCAGACGGGAACGGGCATCTCGGCCGGGCGCGGTGTCGCGAGCCTCGACCCTGGCCGCGCCGCCCTCGACGCGGTCGAACGCGCGACACGCCTGCTCGGAGCCACGAAGGCCAAGTCGGCGCGTTTGGTGGTCGTTCTCGATCCGCGCGTAACCTCCACGCTCCTCGCGATCGTCTCCTCGGCTCTCTCAGGGGAGGCGGTGACGAAGGGCCGATCGTTCTTTGCCGGTCGTGTCGGCGAGGAGGTGGCTGCGGGGGCACTCGCGCTTGTCGACGACCCAACCGACGCGCGTGCGTTCGGCGCGTCGAGATACGACGCCGAGGGCTTGGCCTGCCGGCGCAACGTGTTGATCGAAGGAGGGGTCCTGCGTGGATTCGTGTTCGACTCCGTGGCAGCCAGGCGGGCGTCCACGTCCTCCACTGCGTCGGCGGTGCGCGGCGGCTACGCCTCGACACCTGTGGCAGGCTGCCGGGCGCTGTCGCTCAGCCCCGGAGCCTTGGACGCCCGGGGGATCATGGCCGAGGTCGGCGAGGGCCTTTACGTGCAGTCGGTCACCGGTGTCCACTCGGGTGCGAACCCTGTGAGCGGCGACTTCTCGGTAGGGGCGGAGGGGCTGATGGTGCGAGGAGGGGAGCTCGCCGAGCCCGTTCGAGAGGTGACGATCGCCTCGACGCTACAGAAGATGCTCCAGTCGGTGCTCCACATCGGATGCGACGTGGAGTGGCTCCCGGGGTTGGCGGCGGGCCAGAGCGTGGCGATCGGGAACATGGCGCTGGGCGGCGCATGAAGTCTCGGGGTCGAGCGCCGGCTCGGGCCCGCCGCCGGCGTTGTTCAGGAGGCGGCGGCCGCGCCCGAGGAGGACGAGGACTTCGAGGGTCCGTTGCCGTTGGAGCCGTCGGATGCCGCGCCGGACGACCCTGCGGACCCCTCTGACGACTTGGCGGTGGACGGGACTTCCTTGGACTTGGTGCTCGAGGAGGCGGCGGACTTGGAGGAGCTGGAGGCCGAGCGGCTGTCGGTCTTGTAGAAACCGCTTCCCTTGAAGACGACACCGATGGAGCCGAACACCTTGCGAAGCGGGCCATGGCACGCGGGGCACGCGCTCAGCGGATCGTCTCGGAAGGACTGGACCACCTCGAGGTGCTCCCCGCACGAGGTGCATGCGTATTCGTAGGTGGGCATCTGCGCCCGGCCCCTTTCTTCGTTCGGCTCTCTCGTATGGCGCGGTCGGCACCTCGTTGGCACTCCAGCGCCTCGAGTGCCAGTGTAGCTGCCAACCCCCCCTCGTGTCCCCCTGCCGGGTCCGGGCAAAGAGCCTGCGCGGCGTAGAATGCCCGCAATGTCCGACCGCAGCATTACGCGCCTGGACCCCCTGGTCGGTGCCCGAATGGTGGAGGCGACCCCGAAGGAGCTGACCCACCGCCGGGCGCTGGCTCGCTGCCGGGTGATGATGGCTCCGGAGACCACGGCCAAGGTGGCCAGCAACGCGATTACCAAGGGCGACGTCCTGGGCGCGGCGAGAATCGCCGGGATCCAGGCCGCCAAACGGACCTCGGACTTGATCCCGATGTGCCACCCACTGCTCGTGGGGCCGGTGCACGTGAACTTCACCTTTGGTGACGACTACGTCGAGGTCGAGGCGCAGGTCGAGACGGTGGACCGCACCGGCGTCGAGATGGAGGCTCTCACTGCATGTGTCGTTGCAGCGCTGACCATCTACGACATGTGCAAGTCCTCTGACCGCTCGATGAGCGTGGGCGAGCTCGCCCTGTGGGAGAAGACCGGGGGCAGCTCGGGCACCTGGCGCCGTCCTCCGATCTGAGGGTCTCTACGGGCCTGCGACTTCGCTTTCGAGGTCAGTTCAGGCGGAGGTGCAAGTGGTTACGGCGCTTGCCGATGATCGTGAAGTCCTCGGACACCGTGTTCGGCCTTAGTTGATCCTGTTGCACATGCGTGTTTTCTTCTTCGGGAGGGACATCCGCCACCGGCTGTGCATCTTCAGGCGCGGCCTCGAGGATCTCCGAAGTCATCGATGCAAACGAGGGCGGGGGAGGATCGAGGTCGGCCTCCGGTGTGGTTGCCTCCTCGACGGGACCGACTTCGGTGACGGTGCCTTCGAGGTTGTTTGCGTCGGGGGTCTTGAGCGATTCGCGGATCTGCGAAGGCTCGCCCCAGCCATCTGAGGCGACGGCCGCGAGCGGTTCGGGGATCGGCGGAGGCTCGATCGGCAGGGTGGACTCTTCGGCCAGGGAGGGGGAGTCCGACGACAGCGGGAGAGGATCGAGGTCGGCTTCCGGTTCGGTTGCGTCGACGGCTGCGAGCGGTTCGGGGATCGGCGGAGGCTCGATCGGCAGGGTGGACTCTTCGGCCAGGAAGGGGGAGTCCGACGACCGCGGGGGAAGGTCGGCAGGTGTCGGGGGTGGCGGGTTCTCCGGCGGTACCTGGTCCCCCGGTTCGGCCGGAGCGAACTCCTGGGCCAAGAAAGCGTCGAGCGTCAGGTCCTCAGGATCCATGATCCTGACCGCAGCGTCGCCGAACTCTGCCGCGAGAAGGGCGTCCACGACTTGTGGGGTTTGGAAAGCCGCGCCGTCGGGGACCTCGACCGAAGCGGTCTGTGCTGGGTCTTGGGCGGTCTCGCCTGAGTCTCGTGCGGTCTCGGCCAGCGCCTCCGACGTCTGTGCTGAACCCTCGGCGGTCCCTTCAGGAGCCTCTGTGGCGCCAACGTCAGCCAGCCAAGGGGCTTCCTCCTCGGTTTCGCTCCCACCCACAGGGGGGACCCCCACGGACTCGGTCATCCACGGGTGTTCACCTTCGGGGCTCGCATCGAGAGCTTCGGGTTCGTAGGTCTCGCGCTCTTCGGGTGTCAGAAGCGTGCCGGTCACGGTCTGCTCGGCCAGCAAGGGTATCTCTTCGCTGGGGTCGCGGGCCTCGAGGTTCGGGGACTCGCGGGCCTCGAGGTCCGAGGACGCAGGGACCTGGAGCGGTGGCACGTCACCGTCCGGCTCGAGGTCGGCGGCAATACCTCGACGCGCAAGGTCCCGTTGACGCTCGGTCACCAGCGCGTTCGAAAGAAGAGCGCTGAGGTGGTCAACGGCGGTGGCGAGCTTCGTGTGGGCTTCTCTGACCTCGCTCAGGCGTTGGAGAACCTCGTCCCACTGCTCCGCGGAGGACGGTGCCACGGATTGGACCTCGTCGAGGTGCTGGAGCACTTCGTTCCAGAGCTCCGCAGCGGTCGACTCTATCGAGCTGGCGAGCCCCGTGCTCGGCGTCGGCTCTGTTTGGGGACCTTCGTTGGTCATGTCCGGTTTCCTTGCACCTCGGACCTTACGTCGGACCCATCGTCTCCGATGACGCTCGTGGAGAGATCCGGACGGAACCTCGACGGTGACGGGCTGATCAGGGTACAGCGGCATGCCCGGTTCATCGGAATATCTCCTGGCGCGCTGAAGCCGTTGTCCGAGAAAATGGCCCGTCCGGGCCTACGGGGTCAGGTGTAGACCCTGGTGAGGACAGTTCAGGCGCGTGCCGCGCTCTGCAGCTCCTCGAGCGAGAGCTCTCCCGTGGCCTCTCCGCCGCACTGGGTGCAGTGATCGACGTGCCGCCACGAACGCAAGAGCCTGGTCCCCTCAGGGTTCATGAGCACGACGAAAGATTCGGACACCGGGTCGACTTCGAGGCCGAAGTAGGCGTGCCATCCTGTCGACGCAGACGGGCGGTCGTCCCTGGCGAGTCCTTTCAACACCCGACAGAAGCGCATGCGTTCGGTGTCGAATAGCCAGGTGCTATGGCAAGACTCCAGGACGAGAGGTTCCATGCATCAAATACTTACCAGAAAACCTGAGGAATTACTTGCGTATGTATTGCGGTTCCATGACGAACGGTCCGTTCTCCTGGAGACCGATTTGTGGGAGATCGGCCACGGGTAGTGCGATCGCAAACGAGGGCCGATCAACTCGACGACTCTGAGCTGGCGGTGAGCGCGAGGGAGTGCCTCATTGCGGCCTGCGCCACCACGATCGGTGACGACCACTCGGTGCACCGGTTTCCCCACTTGCGCCTCTCGAGCTCGCGATCTCGGCAACGGCAGCCTCGAGACCATCGGGGTCATCGGTAGGGACCGCGAAGCGATGTGTCCGGTCGTTCGAGACCGCCTCGACAACCACGGCGCATGTTCCCGACGGCATCTGCATGCGTTTCGCGGTGCGAAGGCCGCGTAGCTTCTCCCAGGCCAGGACGGCACCAACTGCACCGTCGGGCTTGACCACGGTAAGCCCTAGCTGATCGAGCACCACCCTCAGGCCTGGAACGGTGATCTCCCCCTGGCTTTCTGCTGTCAGCAGGTAGACGTCCGAAAGCGTGAGCTCGAAGGAGCTAGAGGGGCCCGTGGCGGACGAGTGCGGCGGGGTCATGACCCAAGACCATGCCCCTACGGCTTCAGATCCGTCAATGACCCGCCGATGAAATCGGTGCAGGAGGGTTCCTCGAGGGTCCCTCCACGATTCGCGCGTGACACAAGTTGAGGGACATGCCGTGAAGAAGGACGATCTCGACCGGCTTCTGCGTGACCTTGCCCACGTCGACGGCTCGGACCTCCACCTGAAGTCGGGGTCTGCTCCTCGCTGGCGGGTAAACGGCGTGTTGAGCACCCTGGCAGGACCCCCGCTCACGCCGAAGGACACGTCAGAGCTGGCCCTCGCGATCATGCCCCCCAACATCCGGGAGATGTTCCAAGCCAAGCACGAGGCCGACTTCGCCTATTCGGTTCCAGGGCTCGGGCGCTTCCGGGTGAACGCGTTCCTCCAGCGTGGGTCGGTAGCACTGGCCATGCGTCTCGTTCACACGAACCCATCCACCGTCACCGAGCTTGGCCTGCCCGACGTCGTGCGGCGCCTGGCAGAGGAGCTCCGCGGCCTGATACTTCTCACCGGGCCGACCGGATCCGGGAAGACGACCACGCTGGCGGCCATGGTCAACCACATCAACCACACGCGCGCTTGCCACATCATCACCATCGAGGACCCGATCGAGTACCTGCACACGGACGACTTGTCCGCGATCGAGCAACGAGAGGTCGGATTCGACACAGAGAGCTTCACCAGTGCCATGCGCGTGGTGCTTCGGCAAGACCCGGACGTGATCCTGGTCGGGGAGATGCGAGACCCTGAGACCGTCTACACGGCGCTGACCGCGGCGGAAACGGGCCACCTGGTGCTCTCCACGCTCCACACGAGGACGGCAACCGAGACGGTCAACCGGATCGTGGACTTCTTCAGGTCCGACGAGCAGCAGCAGGTGCGGGTGAGCCTGTCCGCCGGTCTGGTCGGCACGATCTGCCAGCGCCTGATCCCCAGGGCGGACGGCCCCGGGAGGGTCCCGGCCGCCGAGATCATGGTGGTGAACGGGCGCATTCAGCAGGCGATTCTCGACCCTCTTAAGACGTCTGAGATCGACCGGATCATCGTCGACGGGGAGTACTACGGCATGCAGAGCTTCGACCAGTCCGTGGCGGGTCTGATGCGCGACGGTGTGATCGAGCTGCGTGAGGCCATGAAGGCCGCTTCGAACCCCCACGACCTGAAGATCATGCTCGAGCGGATGGGGGTCCTCGCCACCGGTCACGCCGGCACTGCGGTTGTCGCCGGCTGAACCCGACGTCTCGGGCACGCGGGTAAGCGGACCTGATCTGTGCAGGCCGGGGTCTGTCCCTTGGTTCAGCTCGGTCCGAAGGCCAAGACGAGTGCCGCGAAGACCAGCCCTGTCGCAAGCTCGACAAGTGGATAGCGCAACGAGATGGGTCGATGGCATCGGCGGCAGCGGCCGCGCAGAACGAGCCAGGACACGACCGGCACGTTGTCGAACCACCTCACGGATGCGCCGCACGAGGGACAGAACGATCCGGGGCGGACGAGCGACAATCCCCTCGGGAGCCGGTAGACGACGACGTTCAAGAACGAGCCGATCACCAGCCCGAAGACCCCGGCGATCGCGGCTATCGCGTTCGTCGTGGCTGTCGCGGCCATCACCCACCTGGTCCGATCATCGGTACGAGGTGACGGCTCTCCGGGACGGCATCGAGGTGGAGAACAGGGCCTGGACCTGGGAGAACTCCTTGGCCACCATCCGCTTGCATCCGGGGGGAGGGTATCACCTCGTGTGATCGATCCCCGGGCGGCGCGTGCGGACGGGAATCGTGCTCCCGGCGTTCAATCTCGCCTCGCGTCGTGCCGATGAAGAACACATGGCTCACCCCGGGCCCGCTGGGCTCGTCGCAGACGAAGCCGCCCCCGAGCATGTCGACCTCGAGCGCTACAGCGTCGACATGGCCGCCGGGTCCCTTCTGCCTGAACCCGTGGCTCGCCGCTACCACGTTGTGGCTCTCGGTCGCCGGTTCGGCGCGCCCGTGGTTGCGATCTCCGATCCCAGCGACGTCGTGGCGCTGGACAACCTGAGGACCGTCATCGGGCGCGACTTCGTCCCGGTAGTGGCAAGTCGCGAACAGATCGAGCTCTACCTGTCACGCCTGTACCGCGACTCCCCACCCGAACCTGAGCTGGCGGGGGCAAGTGGTACGGAGCCGTCTGCTGACGCGCTCCAGGACCGACGTGGCCCACAAGCCGAAGACGAGACTCCGGTTGTCTCGGGGGTGCGTCCCGAGCCCGAACCCGCCGCCGGCCCGACGGGCCGGGTGACCGACGACGACGTCCTACGAGCTGCCGGGCTGGCCCGGGAAGCAGCCACCGGGCTCGACCGGGCCAGAGACGTCTTGGAGTCGGCCGACCGAGAGAGCGGACCAGACGAGAAGAAGCCCGGGTCGTCAGAAGGCGGCGTCGCCGAGTTTCCGCTTCTGGCAAGGGTCTTGGTGGAAGGCGGGCGCGTCTCGTCCGAAGCCATGCGAGAGGTCGTGGCGGAGCACAATCGCACCGGTCAGGCCGTTGCGGGGATCCTGAACGCGCGCAAGCTGGTCACAGAAACGGACCTCATGTGGGGCATGGCTCAGGAGATGGGCCTCGATTTCGTCGACCTCGACGTCCGAGGAGTGGACTTCGCTGCGGCGTTCAGGTTGCCCGAGGCGACCGCCCGTCATCACAACGTGCTCGTGATCAGCGATGTCGATGACATGCCGGTCGTGGCCGCGTCCAATCCCACCGACGTATTCGCCATGGACGACGTGCGCACGATCCTCGGGCGCAACTTCGTGACCGTGGTGGCCACGAAGTCGCAGATCGTCGCCTACATAGATCGTGCGTACCACCAGGGCAGCGATGCCAGCGAGCTCGCTTCGAGCGCAGCCGCCTCCTCCGACGAAACGCAGTACTCGGGCGACGAGCCCGGCATCCAAGCCGTCGTCGACGACGCGCCGATCGTCAGGTACGTGAACCTGCTCATCCTGCAAGCCCTGAACGAACGAGCCTCTGACATCCACGTCGAGCCCACCGCCGAGAACCTCCGCATCCGCTATCGCATCGACGGCGTGCTCCATGACATGTCGACCGGTCCCCGATCGATCACCGGCGCCGTCACCACACGCCTCAAGGTGATGGCCGACATCAACATCGCAGAGCACAGGCTTCCCCAGGACGGTCGCATCTCCCTGACCGTGGGTAATCGCCCGATCGACCTGCGAATGGCGACGCTCCCCACCATCTACGGCGAGAAAGTCGTGATGCGGATCATCGACAAGTCGAACATCTTGCTCGGGTTCGAGGACCTCGGTTTCGACCAGGACCTGCTCGAGCGCTATCGGGGCGCGTTCTCCAAGCCCTACGGCACGATCCTGGTGACCGGCCCGACCGGATCGGGAAAGACGACCACCCTCTATGCGACCCTGGCGGCGCTCAACTCGCCCGACAAGAACATCATCACCGTGGAGGACCCCGTCGAGCTCAGGATCAAGGGCATCAACCAGATCCAGCTGAACACGAAGGCCGGCCTCACCTTCTCCTCGGCTCTTCGATCGATCCTCCGGGCGGACCCCGACATCGTCCTGGTCGGCGAGATCCGCGACCTCGACACAGCGATGATCTCGGTCGAGGCGGCTCTCACCGGGCACCTGGTTCTCGCCACATTGCACACGAACGACTCGGCGAGCACCCCGATGCGCCTCGTTGAGATGGGTGTCGAGCCGTACCTCGTCACCTCAGCGGTCAGCGGGGCACTGGCCCAACGGCTCGCGCGCAAGCTCTGCGTGCACTGTAGGGAGCCCTACGTGCCGACCGAGGCGGAGATCGTGTCAGCCGGCTGGTCACCCGAACAGGTATTCGCGGGCAAAAAGGCACCCAAGTTGTACCGCGCGGTCGGATGCTCCGCCTGCTCGAAGACGGGATACCGAGGGCGAAAGGCTCTTCTCGAGCTCCTCGTTGTCACCGAAGAAGTCGAGCAGGTGATCCTCGACGGTGGCAGCGTCGACGCGATCCACCACATCGCGGTGGAGCAGGGCATGGTCACTCTGCGCGAGAGCGGCCTGCGCAAGGCGCTCGAGGGGGAGACGACCCTCGAGGAAGTTCTGCGGGTGGTCGCATGAGCATTCCCAGCCACGCTCATCTTGCAGCGTTCCGGGCCCCTCAGCGGGTGACGGGGGCTCAACCCGCGCCGGTGAGCGCCCGATCAATCAATTACCTGCCCCACACGAGGAGGCACCCCTGATGTCCACCACTCCTGACCTCGACAGCACCACCCATCCCCCTCCGCGCCCCTCCCCGGTGGGGGAGACGACCGTGCCCTTTCATATCGACGACCTGTTGCGCTACGCGGTGAGCATGGGGGCCTCGGACCTCCACCTGACCTCGCACATGCCGGCGCTGATCCGGCTGAACGGCGCCATCCGCCCTGTCGAGGGGTGCCCGGCTCTCGAGCACGAGACGATCCGGGAGATGGTCTTCGGGGTACTTTCCCAGGCCCAGCGTGAACGGTTCGAGGCCGAGAAGGAGCTCGACACCTCGCACTCGATCGCCAACGTGGGTCGTTTTCGTGTGAACGTCTTCCAGCAGCGCGGAACGGTCGCGGCGGCCTTGCGCGCGATCCCGCACGACATCCCGGAGTTCTCCACGCTCGGGATCCCCGAGTCGGTTCGCACGTTCACCGACATGCGCCAGGGCTTCGTCCTGGTCACCGGGCCCACGGGATCGGGGAAGTCGACGACTCTCGCAGCCCTGGTCGACATAGTCAACCGGACCAAGCCGCTTCACATCGTGACGGTGGAGGACCCTATCGAGTTCCTCCACAACCACAAGCGCTCGATCGTGAACCAACGAGAGGTGGGAAGCGACACGCTCTCGTTCTCAGAGGCCATGCGCCGGGTGCTCCGTGAGGACCCCGACGTCATCTTGGTCGGCGAGATGCGCGACCTCGAGACGACTCAGATGGCGCTCACAGCGGCGGAGACGGGACACCTGGTCTTCGCCACCTTGCACACGCAGGACGCGCCCCAGACGATCGACCGGGTGATCGACATCTTCCCGACGCACCAGCAGTCGCAGGTGCGTGCCATGCTCGCGGGCGCACTTCAGGGCGTCGTCACGCAACAGCTGATCCCGAACGCGGACGCCTCCGGACGGCTGGCGGCGTGCGAGGTGATGTTCTGCACGGCGGCAATTCGCAACCTGATCCGCAGCGAGAAGACCCACCAGATCTACTCGTTGATGCAGACAGGCGGCCAGTACGGCATGCAGACCATGGACCAGGGACTGGCGAAGCTCGTTCATGAGGGTTGCATCACCGAGAGCGTCGCTTTTGACCGCTGCCGCAACGAGGAAGACCTCCGGAACCACTTGAGGACAGAGGGCAGCGCGATAGCGCAGGCGTCATAGGAGCACGAGATGGCACTCACGTTCGACTACAAGGTCAGAGATCACGGCGGGAAACTCGTCCAGGGCCAGCTCGATGGCGACAGCCTCACGCTCGTCGTGGGGAAGCTCCGTGAGATGGGCTACATGCCGATCGCGGTGACGCCGCAGTCGAAGGTCGACGTCCACCGGGAGATCACGATCCCAGGGTTCTCGAACCGGGTGAAGCTGGGGGAGACGGCCGTCGTCACCCGTCAGCTCGCCACCATGGTCGAGTCCGGGCTCTCCGTCATCCGCGCTATCGGGATTCTCGCCGGACAGGTCGATAACAAGGAGCTCGCGCGCGTCCTCGGCGACGTCCAACTCGACGTCGAGCGCGGTTCCTCGCTGTCGGCGGCGTGTGCCAAGCACCCGAATGTGTTCAGCAAGCTCTTCGTGACGATGGTGCAGGCAGGGGAGGCGGGCGGTCATCTCGACTCGGTGCTTCTGGACCTCTCGTCGACGATGGAGAAGCAGGCCGAGCTCCAGCGCAAGGTCCGCGGGGCCATGACGTACCCGGCAGTGGTCGTGTCGGTCATGGTCGTGATCTTCCTGGCACTGCTGATCTTCATCGTTCCGACCTTCCAGAAGCTCTTCTCGTCGCTTCACGCAACGCTTCCACTGCCCACCCGGATGCTGATCCGGATGTCCAAGACCATCATCTCGCCCGCGGCTGTCCTCATCCTCGCTGTCATAGTCACAGGCGTCGTGCTGTTACGGCGTTGGATCAAGACGGACACGGGTCGCAAGAAGTGGGACGCCTTCAAGATGCGCCCGCCCGTGTTCGGCCCGCTGGCCCACAAGGTCGCGCTCGCGCGCTTCGCCCACACCCTGGGGTCTCTGGTGCAGTCAGGCGTCCCAATCCTCGAGTCGCTCGACATCGTGTCCGACACGGCGGGTAACCGGATCGTGGGGGACGCGGTCCTCGATGCCAAGGCCGGGGTGCGCGAGGGCCACTCACTGGCTGACTCCTTGCGCAAGCACGAGGGGGTCGTACCGACCCTCGTCATCCAGATGATCGAGGTGGGCGAGCAGACCGGCCAGCTCGACAACATGCTGCAGAAGGTGGGCCAGTTCTACGACGGCGAGGTGGATTCCACCGTGAACAACCTCACCTCGATGCTCGAGCCGATCTTGACGGTCGCCATGGGCGCCATGGTCGGGGCGATGGTGGTCAGCATGTACCTGCCGATGTTCACCTACATAAAGCACATACCCCAGAGCTGAGCGAGGGAGTTGAGGATGACGAGTACCCCTCACACGAAGGATGGGCAGGATGTCAAGGCTTCGATCGGTTCTGCCGATGTTCCAAGGCGACGTGACGAGCGGTTTGCCGCAAGCGGCACGGGCCTTGCAGCTCTCATAGACCCTGCAGCGACCAGATTGATGATGGGACGATCCAGATGCAACAGATAGTGGGGCTTGACATCGGCACGAGCGCTGTGCGCGCCGCGGAGCTGGAGGTCAACGGTCGACGTCCCGTGCTGCGGGCGTTCTCGCAAGTCGGGCTTCCCCCTGGTGTCGTCGTCGACGGCGAAATTCAAGATTCTTCGGCGGTCTCCGAAGCGATTACGCGCCTTTGGCGCAACGGCAAGTTCTCCTCGAAGTCGGTGGTCGTTGGGATCGCCGGCCTACGCGCCATTATGCGTGAGATCGAACTTCCGTGGGTCCCTGATGAAGAGGTCGAGAGCGCCGTTCGTTTCCAGTCGGAGGAGGTCATTCCCTTTCCGGCCGACAAGACGATCCTTTCCACCGAGGTGCTGGCGGACTACGAGGGCCCCGACGGGACCACTCAGAGGCATGTGCTCGTGGCCGCTGCGCATCGCGACCTGATCGATGGTGTCGTCGGTGCCGTAGAGCAGGCAGGTCTCCACGTGGAGCGGGTCGATCTCGTCTCTTCGGCCCTGGTGAGGGCCCTGGTGGACAGCGTGCCGGAGGCGCAGGAGCCCGAGGCGATCGTGTCGATCGGAGCCGGCTTGACGGTGATCGTCGTCCATCAGCAAGGCCGCCCGCAGTTCGTTCGCACCATCGGAATGGGGAGCAACTTGGCCACTGCGGCCATAGCCTCTGCATTGGACGTCCCCTTTGTCGACGCCGAGGACATGAAGCGCCATCTCGGTGCCGCCGAGTCGCAGGTGCGATCAGCCGAGCGCGCAGTCAAGCCGACCATCGGGGAACTGGTGAGCGAGATCAGGAACTCGATCCAGTACTTCGCTTCTCTACCGGGGCGGTCCCCCATTGCAGATGTGACGATCACTGGAGCGGGATCCCGGCTGCGGGGACTTCTCGAGCAGCTGCAAGCGGAGGTTCGCATACCGGTTCGCTTCGTGTCTCCCCTGACGCGTCTGGACCTGTCGGGGCTCGATCTTTCGTCCGAGCAGGTGGCGAGCATAGAGCCAGTTCTCGCGGCACCGATCGGCCTGGCGCTTCCCGAGCCGAACCCGGCCGTGAAGAAGTTCAACCTCGTCCCGCCCGAGGTCCTCCAACGCGAACGCGCACGACTGCTTGTCAAGTATTCAGCCATCGGCGCGGCCACGGTCGTAGTGCTCTTGGGGGGTCTCTCTGCCGCACGCTTCCTCCAGGTCCACAGCGTGCAGAACGATGTTACCGCGCTTCGGAACAATGTCGCCGGGCTTCACTCCCTGATCCCCACATATGACAGGGTCGTGCGCGTGAACAGTGAGCTGCACGTAACCGAGAGCCAGATAACACATCTCGCGTCCACGTCCGTCAACTGGCCTGCGGTGTTGGCGGAACTGAATGCACGGACACCTACCGGCCTGTCGCTCACCAGCTTCACCGGCATCGCCGCGTCGGGGTCAACGTCGGGGTCCTCGTCCACAACGTCGCCCGGTGCATCGACTGCGGGGTCCGTGGGAAGCTTCACGGTATCCGTGTCGGGCAGCTTCCCTGCCAATGCCCATTTCGATCCCGTAGCTGAGTGGATCGACAGCATCACCGCGTCGACGATGTTCGACTCGCCTAGCGTGAGCGGGGTCACGAACGCGCCGGCTCCCGGTGGCACGACGGTCTCCTTCCAGTCGACGGTTTCGCTCAAGAGCGCCGCCCTCGTGAAGAAGGCGAGCTCCTGATGGAACGCCTCCGGGAGTACCGGGCTCCGCTCTTCACGGCCGTCGGAGTGGTCGTCGTTGCCCTGATCGTCTACTTGGCGTGGATATCCCCCGAAGGATCGAAGCTCACGAGCCTGCACACCAAGCAGACACAGCTCCAGAGCCAGCAGATACAGCTCCGGACAGAGATCGCTTCGTTGAATCGCGAGAAGGCAAACCTGGGACCGACATGTACGACCTTGACGAAGAATTTCACGGAGATCCCTGGTAACCCGAACGTCGACAGCTTCCTTCAGCAGGTGACCGCGTTGGCCGTCTCGAGCGGCGACCCGAACACGCCTAGCATCAGCGTGACAGAGGCGACCGGGAGTACGGGCAGCGCGGGGGTAACGCCGGTGACGGTCGACTTCACTCTCACCGGCACTTACGGGCAGATGTCTACGTTCCTCCAGGGCCTGTACTCGTTCCCCCGACTGTTCACGATCTCGTCAATCACCATCTCGGGCGGCCCCGTTGCGATCGGTGGATCTGTTCCGGCCGGCGCCGCTCCGAACTACAACCTCGTGCTCAAAGGGAGCGTCTATTACTCGACAGGTGAGCAGTCCGCCTGCGCCAGCTCGAAATAGCGCGCCCGCTGACCGTAGAGACTTGCTTGTACCGACCGGATACTCAGCGCTGAGCGGGTCTTGCACAGGAAATTACGGCACTGCGGGCTGCGGTGACCATGTGATTTCGTGAACGTCGACGCTCACAAGAAGTGGCACCTGCATGGTCGTAATGCGAGGAATTCCTGGCAGTGAAGGCAAAAGGCCTAAAGCACCGTCTCCTCCCCGTCGATGACTCTCCCGGCAGCAGACGTTTGCCGATTGACCATATAGGAGGAAGTCATGATCAAGTCCATGCTCCGGCACCTGCGCGATACGCGGGCGGAAGAGCTCGAAGGTGAAGGAGCGGGCGAAGCCGGCTTCACCCTCATCGAACTCATGGTCGTGCTGCTCATCATCGCGATCCTGCTGGCGATCGCCATCCCGACCTTCCTCGGGGTTACGAGCGGGGCCAACGACCGCGCTGCTCAGTCCAACCTGACCAACGCTACGACCGAGTCTGCCGCCATCTACCAGAACAACGGCCAGGCCTTTCCGGACCCAACTGTCGCCAGCTGCAACGGTGCGGGGACCACTTCGTGTTACACACAGGGCGCACCGGAGTTCAAGTGGGTGACGGCGCAGATCAAGAACTCGGATACAAACTACAAGAACGAGGTCGGCGTGGCCGTGACCAATGGAGGCCAGACCGTAGCGCTTGCGGATCTCAGCCAGACTGGTACGTGCTGGTACATCGTTGATGTTGCGGCGGGTACCGGGGCAGGGACGTTCTACGGCAACAAAACCGCTGCGGCGGACTGCAATGCCTCGAACGCTACTGCTGCCAACACAACCGGCCCCAGTTACAGTTCACCGACCACGGGAATCGGTACCTGATCCAGCGTTACATTTAGGATCCGGCGGTCACAGGCCGTCGGGACTGAGTGAAGTCGATCGTGGCCCCCGCTTTGGCGGGGGCCACGATCGTAACTTGGAACCGACGCGGGCACCTTCGCCGACTTGTGACATCACGAGGAGGTCGCACAGGCCCCAGGTGGCGTTGGTGGTGACGGTTCGACGGTCGGCCCCGATGGGAGCCCTTCAGCGAAGGGCTGGCTACATGGGGCCGGCGTCGTGCTTGCGTCTGGGGAGGCGCTCGCGGCGGGTGGAGAGCAACTCCAGCGCACGCCAGACCGCGACGCGCGTTTCGGCCGGGTCGATCACGTCGTCGACGTACCTGCGCTCGGCGGCGACCCAGGGGCCGAGCAGCTTCTGTTCGTAATGCTCCTCGAGCTCGCGACGTTCTTCTTCGGTCCCGTCGCGGCGGAGCACCTGCGCGGCCCCCTTCGCCCCCATCACCGCGATCTCCGCCGACGGCCACGCCAGGCAGACGTCGTTCCCGATCGCCTTCGAGTCCATCACGATGTAGGCACCTCCGTAGGCCTTTCGCAGCACGACGCACACACGTGGCACGGTCGCCTCGGCGTAGGCGAACGCCAGCTCCGCCCCGTGGCGGATCATCCCGCGCCACTCGCGGTCCTTCCCCGGCAGGAATCCCGGGGTGTCGACGAAGGTGACCACGGGCAGGTTGAAGGCGTCGCAGAAGCGCACGAAGCGCGCACCTTTCTGTGAGGCGGCGATGTCGAGGGTGCCGGCGAGCGAGCGGGGCTGGTTCGCCACCACCCCCACGGCCCTGCCGGCGACGCTCGCGAGGGCGGTCACGATCTGAGGGGCCCATCGCGGGCGCAGCTCGAGCAGCTCCGCGTCGTCGACCACGGGAAGGATCGCGTCGCGCACGTCGTAGGTGGCGCGATCCGACGAGGGCACGATGCTGCGCAGCTCCGGCGCCAGACGACCCGGCGGGTCAGAAGTCGGGATAGGTGGCGGCTCCTCGTCGGTGTTGTCGGGCAGGTAGCCGAGCACGACACCGAAGAGCTCGGAGGTTTGGGCCTCGTCGGACGCCACGAGCGCGCACAGACCGCTCGTGGTGGCGTGCAACGCCGTCCCGCCCAGCTCGCGCGGTCCGGTTCGGATGCCCGTGAACCCCTCCACGGCGTCGGGGCCGGAGAGGTAGGAGAAGGAGTCCGGCGTCATGATCGTCACGTCGGCCAGGCCGAGGAGCAGCGCCGGTCCCGAGATAGCTGTCCCGGTCACCGCCGCGAGCACGGGCACGACTCCCGAGCACGCCGACACCGCAGCAGCCGCCTTCCCCCAGCCGTGCAGCGCGTCGACGCCTTCTGAGACCTCGGACCCCGACGACGAGAGAACCAAGACGAGCGGAAGGCGCTGTGCGAACGCGGCTTCGGCCGCCCAGGCGATCTTCGCGCCGTCGGTTCTTCTGAGCGCCCCGGCGTGATGGCGCGAGACCGATCGGGCGACCACCACCCTGCGGCCCCCGAGGAGCTCGGCTCCCGAGCGCAACGTGCCGGGAACGTGCACTCGCATCGTCAGCTCGCTGATGATCGGTGACGACACCGCTCGCCATCCTACGAGCACGATGCGAAGGATCCCCTCCGCCGATGTGCCACGATCAGCGGGCATGACCGCCATCGCACGGCCGGCACGTCGGTCCCACCTGACGCTGGCGACGATCGTCTCGTTCGTGCACCCGCTGCGGCGCAGATGACCGGCGCCCCGAGAGAGCCGGGCTCAGGCGGGCTCCCGGTCTGGCGTCGACGCTTGCGGCGTGTCTGGCCATGGCTTCGCTACGTCCTAGGGGTGGGGCTGGCCGCACTCGCCCTCTGGGCGTTGGCGGGCCGTCGAGGCGAGCTTTCGGGCGCGACGCGATACCTGTCTCACATCGACTGGGTATGGCTCGCCGTGGCTATCGCGCTCGAGGCGGGATCGCTAGTCGCCTTCGGCGTGGTCCAGCAACGCCTATTGGAGGCGGGCCAGGTGCGCATGAGCCTGGGGCGCGTCACGGCGGTCACCTTTGCCGTGACCGCCATCGCCAACTCGATGCCTGCAGGACCCGTGGTGTCGTCGGTGTTCGCCTTCCGCCAGTACCGCCGGCAGGGGGCCGACGAGGCGTTCGCAGGCTGGACCTTGGCGGCGGTGTTCGTGGCCGCTTCGGTGAGCCTGGCGGTCGTGGCCGCCGCGGGGCTCGCCGTGGCTGGTGCCGAAGGGGCGGGGCTCGACCTGGTGTGGGTGACGGTGGGGGTCCTGGCCGCCGCCGTGGCTCTCGGCGCCCTGTTCGTTCAGCGAGGGGTCGTCGCATGGGTGACGTCTTCGTCGGTGCGAGCGAGCAGGCGCCTGTTCCACTGGCCGGGCGAGGAGGCTGCTGCGCGTGTCGACGCGATGGTGGACCGTCTTTCGCTAGTGCGGCTCGGCGCCCGCACGGTGATGTCCGTGACGGGATGGGGTGTGGCGAACTGGTTGCTCGACTGCGGATGCCTCGCACTGTCGTTCGTTGCGGTCGGTGTCGGGGTCCCGTGGAAGGGGCTTCTCCTCGCCTACGGTGCCGGCCAGTTGGCTGCGAACCTGCCGATCACCCCGGGAGGACTCGGGGTGGTGGAAGGAAGCCTCACGATCGCCTTGGTGGCGTTCGGGGGACTAGAGACACAGACGGTCGCGGCCGTGCTTCTCTACAGGATCATCAGCTTCTGGGGGGAGCTGCCCGTGGGATGGGCGACGTGGGGGGCGATCGTCTGGGGCCACCGCATGTCGCGTGCCGGCGTCGTCGACGCGAGGATCGAGGCCGAGGTCTCGGAGGTGACCGTGTGACGTTCTTCAGTGAGAGGAGGCTGGCGCCGGTCGCGGCGGTCGCCCTGTTGTCGTTGTCTTCCTTTGGCTCGTTGACGCTCGCGAGCTGCACCTCGGCCCGCAACGCACTTGGCACCAACTCGAGTCCGTGCTACCTCGCGTTGCCGGTGGCCGAGGACGCGGTCCACGGCCGAGGATCATTCGGCGGTGTCCGGCTCGTGACGGCGAAACAACTCGCCGAGCGCACGCACCTGCTGGACCTGCTCGTGGCGCGCGCCGGCGGCAAGCTGCACGACGTCTGCGTCGTCGAGTACCGCGGGACCTACCGGCTCGACGAGGTGGAGCGACCACTCGGGCAAGCGCCCCAAGGTGGTGTGGGCCGCTTCGCGATCGTGGTCGTGTCGCGTGCCTCGAACCAGCTCCTCGCTACGTTCGTGCGTGTCACACTGCCGGTGCGTTTCCGCCACATGGCGTTGGGTTCGATGTCAAGCTGACGGACGTGGTGGACCGGCTGGAGCGTCTCACGGACCTGGTCTTGTTCCTGCGCGAGGGGCGGCCGAGGTCCCTTCGCGAGATCGCAAGCTCGGTCCCCGGTTACCCCCCTGAAGGCGAGGCGCGTCGCCAGGCCTTCGAACGCGACAAGCGCACGCTCCGCGGTGGTGGAGTCGAGATCACGACGGTCCCGGTCGAGGGCAGGGACCAGATCGGTTACATGATCCGCACCGAGGACTTCTACCTGCGCGACCTCGAGCTCGAATCCGACGAGCAGGCGGCGTTGAACCTCGCAGTGGCCGGCGTTGACCTCGGTGACCCGAGTGGCCGCGACGCGCTGTGGCGCTTGGGGCTGCCCGCCTCTGCCGGCTCGCAACCCGTTGCCGAGCTGCCCGCCTTGCCGGCGCTCCCGAGACTCCACGAGGCGCTTCGCTCTCGCTCGAGCCTCAGCTTCTCCTATCGCGGCGACGAGCGTCGGGTCGATCCGGCGCTGCTTCGCTTCCACGGCGGCTGGTGGTACCTGGTCGGCCACGACAGGGACCGGGGCGCTTCGCGCACTTTCCGGGTGGACCGCATGGAGGGGCTGCCGACGGTGGGCGAACCCGGCTCCCTCCACCTGCCCGAGGGTTTCGAGATCTCCGAGGCGCTGCGAGACGAGCCTTGGAGGATGGGGGAGTCAGAGCTCGTACCGGTCGAAGTCCTAGTGGACGCGCCGCTCGCCGTGCTCGTCGTCTCGGAGCTCGGAGAGCAGACCGTCACCGAGCACAGGGGCGGCGGCTCGGTGGTCGTGCGTCTCGAGGCGACGAACACCGCAGCCCTGCGAAGCTGGGTCCTCGAGCTCGGCGACCATGCAGAGGTGCTCGCACCGCAGCGGCTTCGCGACGAGATCGCTGATTGGCTCGAGGAGATCGTCTCGGCCACGCCGGCCAAGCGGGTGCGGCGGCGACGCTCGGACGCAAGGCGTCCCGGGCGTGACGCCTCGCGAGCGCCCACCAGGAACGGCATCGTCGACGAAGCACCGAAAGACGCGCACACACCGAGTGATCACGGAGCACCAAAGGACCCAGATCCAGGGGACCGCGACGGCGTTGGCGCAAGGGCGACAGGAGGACGCGTGGGCGCAGGCCGGCGCCTCCACCGGTTGCTCGCCGTGCTCACGTGGCTCGCCCGGCAACGCCGGGCTCCTGTCGCCGAGTTGGCGGAGCGCTTCGGGTACTCACCCGCGGACCTGATCGCGGACCTCGAGCTGGCGGCCTGCTGCGGCCTGCCTCCGTACACGCCGGACCAGTTGATGGAGATCATCGTCGACGAGAACGAGGTCGTAGCCGACTTGGGCCCGGATCTCGCCCGGGCCCGTCGACTCACCGCCGCCGAGGGCTTTTCCCTGGCTGCTTCGGCGCGAGCCATCCTCTCGGTGACCGGAGCCGACCCCCAGGGCGCGTTGGCGCGCGCTCTCGAGAAGCTGGAGGCGACCCTCGGTGACCTCGGGTCGCTTCGGGTGGACCTCGACGAGCCACCACACCTCGCCGAATCACGGCGCGCCGCGCTCGCGCACGACCAGCTCGAGCTGCGTTACTACTCGGTGTCGAGCGACGAGGAGTCCTTGCGCGTGGTCGACCCTGTTGACGTCGTCGCGCTGGACGGCCGGTGGTACCTCGACGGCTATTGCCACCGCGCCGAGGGGACCCGCAGGTTCCGTGTCGACCGCATCGTGGCTCTGCGTCCCACGGGCAAGAAGCTCGGAAAGACAGGGCCGGCTCCGGCGTCGCGTGACCGGATGCCGGCGAGTGCCGCGTTCGTCCCAGGTCCTGATGCCACCGTCGTGCACCTCGCGGTCGACGAAGCGGCGGCCTGGGTGGCGGAGGCGGTGCCCGTCATCTCCACCGCGGCGCTCACCGACGGTCGCACCGAGGTTGTGCTGGGCGTGTCGAGCACGGTGTGGTTCGAACGGCTGCTTCTTCGGCTGGGGTCCCATGCGGAGGTTCTCGGGCCGCCCGAGCTTGCCGACATCGGACGCCAGGCGGCGCGCCGGCTGCTTGCCCGTTACCGACACATTGGCTGAACAGGCCGTTTGCCCAGGGCCACTAAAGCTGACTAACCTAGTCAGAGTTCTCATGATTCGGCCCGCAGGGCCGCCGTGGGGTGTCGGTTAGCCAGGCCCGCGAAGCGCTTCGAGGAGGAGACGGCAGTGCCCGACTGGGGCTTCGAGACCCGACAGATCCATGCCGGTGCAGCTCCCGACCCCACGACCGGGGCAAGGGCCGTTCCGATATACCAGACCACCAGCTACACGTTCCGAGACACCGCCCACGCCGCGGCGCTCTTCGGTCTCGAAGAGCTCGGGAACATCTACACCCGGATCATGAACCCCACCCAGGCGGTCTTCGAGGAGCGGATCGCCGCCCTGGAAGGCGGGGTCGCCGCGCTGGCGGTGGCGAGCGGCCAGGCCGCCGAGACGATCACGCTTCTCAACCTGGCGGAGAACGGCGGCCACGTCGTGTCCTCGGCGTCGCTCTACGGCGGCACGTACAACCTGTTCCACTACACCCTGCCGAAGCTCGGGGTGCAGGTGAGCTTCGTCGACGCTCCCGACGATCTCGACGCGTGGCGCGTCGCCATCCGGCCGAACACGAAGGCGTTCTACGCCGAGACGCTCGGCAATCCGAAGGGTGACGTCCTCGACTTCGATGGCGTGTCCGAGATCGCCCACGAGCACCGCTTGCCGCTCGTGGTCGACAACACGGTGGCGACGCCCTACCTGGCACAGCCCCTGCGCGAGGGCGCCGACATCGTCGTGCACTCCGCGACGAAGTTCATAGGAGGGCACGGCACCTCGATCGGCGGCGTCATCGTGGACGGCGGCGTGTTCGACTACGAGGGAAGCGGCCGGTTTCCCGGGTTCAGCGAACCGGACCCGAGCTACCACGGGCTGGTGTTCGGCGAGCTACCCGAGGACCTCTTCCCGGCGCGCTTCGCCTTGAAGGCCCGCCTGCAGTACCTGCGAGACACAGGACCTGCGATCTCCCCGGTCAACGCCTTTCTGTTCCTGCAGGGCCTCGAGACCCTCAGCTTGCGCATGGAGCGGCACGTGCAGAACGCCACCACGGTGGCGAAGTGGCTCGAGGCGCGCGGCGACGTGGCCTGGGTGGCGTACCCGGGTCTTGAGTCGAGCCCGTGGCACGAGCGCCTGAAGCGGTACCTGCCCCGTGGCGGCGGCGCCATCTTGGCGTTCGGGATCGTGGGCGGAGCCGAGGCGGGCCGGAAGTTCATCGAAGGGCTCGAGCTCTTCAGCCACCTCGCGAACATCGGCGACGTCCGCAGTCTCGCGATCCACCCGGCGTCGACCACGCACTCGCAGCTGACCGAGGCCGAGCAGGTAACCGCCGGCGTCACCCCCGATCTCGTGCGGCTCTGCGTGGGGCTCGAGTCGATCGAGGACATCCTGGCTGATCTCGAAGCCGGCCTGCGTGCGGCCAAGGGCTCATGAGACGACTAGCGCTCCCGGGCGTCTGGCAACCCGGCGATCATCCGGGCGGGCGGCAGTTCGCCGCGCTGTTCGGTGGGCCCGGCAAAGCGCTGCCGCTCGAAGGCGGTGGTTCGCTCCCGGAGGTCTCGGTCGCCTACGAGACATGGGGCGAGCTCGACCGTGCCCGCAGCAACGCCGTCCTGGTCCTGCATGCGCTCACCGGCGACTCCCATGCGACGGGCGCGGCCGGCCCGGGGCATCCCACGGCCGGGTGGTGGGAAGGAATGATCGCGCCCGGTGGGCCGATCGACACCGATCGGTACTTCGTCGTCTGCCCGAACGTGCTCGGCGGGTGCCAGGGTACGACCGGCCCTGCGTCGACCGCGCCTGACGGCAGCCCTTACGGTTCACGCTTCCCGCAGGTGACCGTACGTGACCAGGTCGCCGTGGAGGTCGCGCTCGCCGACCATCTCGGCATCTTGAGGTGGGCGGGCGTGATCGGGGGCTCGATGGGTGCGATGCGGGTCCTCGAGTGGTGCGTCGGCTACCCCGAGCGTGTCAGCCGGGCCGTTGTGATCGCGGTCGGTGCCGCCGCCACCGCGGACCAGATAGCGCTTTGCTCACTGCAGGTCCGCGCCGTCCGGTCCGACCCGGCTTTTGCAGGCGGCGACTACTACGGCACCGTGGCGCGCCCGTTGGACGGGCTCACCATCGCCCGCGGGATCGGCCAGGTGAGCTACCGGACCGCCTATGAGCTCCAGAGCCGCTTCGGCCGGCGCGCCCAGGCACCGGAGGAGCCTCTCAAAGGCGGGCGCTTCGCCGTCGAGTCCTACCTGGAGTACCACGGGGACAAGCTGGCCGGGCGGTTCGACCCGAACTCCTACATAGTCCTCAGCGAGGCGATGAACCACCATGACATCGGCCGCGGACGTGGTGGGTCGGCTCAGGCGCTCGCCAGGGTGAGCGCCGAGGTGACGGTGGTGGGCATCTCCTCGGACCGCCTGTACCCACTCCCTCTGCAGCACGAGCTGGCACGCCTGCTCCCCGGTGATAGGCCCGTGACGGTGATCGAGTCCGCGTCCGGTCACGACGGGTTCTTGTTGGAGATCGACCAACTCGGTCCTATCGTGGCGTCGGCCCTGGACAGAACAGCTCGCACCGGGCGTGCCGCTCCGAGGTCTCAGCTGCTCGACGGTGACCTGGAACTGGACGTCCTCGCCGGGTGATCCCGTGATGTCGGGGTCAGCACGCCTGCTGCCCTTGACGCTCTGAGATCGTCGTCCCGGCCGACGCGCGCATTGCCGTGGGGCCGCTGTGCGAGGACCGCTGCGAGCTGCGTGGCGAGGACGGCGGCGCACCGTGGCTACGTGCTGTGCGTCTCCAAGGTGCGCACCGGCGGCCACGCCTACTACCTGGAAGTCGTCGACACCGGAGTCGAGGCGCCGGGGGAGTGGTTGAGCGCCGGCGCGGACCTGCTCGAGCTACGGGGAAAGGTGGCCGCGGGCGACCTCGAGGCGGTGCTCGCGGGTCTCGACCCGTCGAGTGGGAAGCGGCTCGGGCGGTCGCACGACCGGGTGAAGGTGGCCGGCTTCGACCTCACGTTCTGCGCGCCCAAGTCGGTCAGCCTCCTGTACGCGCTCGGTGCCCCCGACGTGTCCGCCGAGGTGCGATCCGGTCACAACGAGGCCGTGAAAGAGGCCCTCTCCTACGTCGAGCGCCGTGCTCTGGCGGTGCGCCGGGGCAGCGGCGCTCACCGGATCCCCCTTCCCGTCGACGGGGTGGCGGCAGGCGGTTTCGTGCACCGCACGAGCCGCGCCCTCGATCCACACCTGCACACCCACGTGGTGGTGGCGAACCTGGGCCGAGCCCCGGACGGCACTTGGAGCGCGATCGACGGACGAGGGGTCTACGTTCACGCGGCGACTGCCGGTGCGCTCTACCACGTACAGCTCCGTCACGAGCTGACGCGGCGCCTGGGCGTCGCCTGGGAACCTCCCACGAGGGGCCGGGCAGACATCGCAGGCATCGGCCCCGAGGTGCGCCAGGTCTTCTCCCAGCGCGCCGCAGCGATCCGCGCACACCTCGCCGAACGTGGGCTCCTGAACGAGCCCGGGGTCGCGCGCAGGTCAGACCCGGGCGGTGTGGTCGACGCTACGCAGGAGCGGGGCGATCCGGTCGGCCTTTCGCGGCCCGGCGTTGGACGAGGACGTGCAAGCTCGCGGGCGAGAGCCGTGGCGTACTTCGCGACTCGCGCGCCGCGCGACCCAGAACTCGTGCCGGAGCTGCTTCGCGGGTGGTGGGAGGAGCGTGCGCGTGAGGCCGGGTTGTCGGCGCGCCTCTTGGAGGCGACGCTCGACCGGGTGCCGCGCGTCGTCGGGCGAGCCGAGCAGAGGGGCGTCGGCCACAGCGGTGTCGACGAGGGTCCAAGCGCCAAGGGTCTCGAGCAGGTGGTCGAAGGCATCCTCGGCGAGCTCGGTCGCGGTGTCACGCGGCGTGACGCCGTACGGGCTTGGTGCTTGGCCCTGGAGAAGGGGGCTCCGGCGAGAGAAGTGGAGCATGTCGCGGACCGGTACCTGTCGTCGCTCGAGCCGGTCGAGGGATGGGCGGGTACCAGGGACGGCCCCGGCGTCGGTGAGCGCCGTCTCATGGTCCTCGGGGGCGCTATCGAGCGCGAACAGCTCGTGGAGCACCGGCACATGGAGCGCCTGCTCGCCGCGCGCGGGATGTCACGGTCAGGCGACCGAAACCTCGGGCACGGGCACGAGGCAGGTCTGGACCTCGGGTATTGATGGACCTCGGGTATTGATGGACCTCGGGTACTGATAGGCCTCGGTACTGATGGGCCTCGGTACTAATCGGGGGGCGAGGGGAGCGGGCCGGCGTCCTCGTACCCCTGGCGCACACCTTGGCCGGCCCGCCGTGTGAGCTGTTCGGGTTCGTAGAGCATCCAGTAGGCATTTCGGGCGTGCTTGCGCGCCCTGTCGACGCACACGGCAGCGAGCCGGGCGGGGTCCTCTTCTTCGTTCTCGTGCACGAAGACCTCGAGCACGTGTGTGTTCGTGAGGAGCTGGGCCAGCATGATCCCCTGGGAGGCTTCGTGGGCGCATACCTGGTCGATGGCCGCTCTACCGGGCATGGCGAGCGCCACGACGATTCTGCACCCGTCCTCTTCGATCAGCTTCTTGCACTCGACACCGAGGTCCTTGAAGCCCGGCACTGTGCGCCGGACGACGTCGAAGCGTTCGCCGTAGCCGGAGCACCGTTTCAGCTCGTCGATCGCTTCTGCGGCCATGTCGTAGCGGGCGAACATGGTGTCGGCGATCCCTATGCGGTCCACGCCGACGATTGTCCCACGCTGTCCGCAGCGACGACCGTCCGCGCTGGGCGCCGATGTGCTGACCGTGCTAAGCGTGTGGGGAACGGGTAGGTCACGCGCGCCGGTACGAGCTGGTCGCGGTGCACCGCGGCAGGTACAGGCCCGCCAGACATCGGCCGTCGAGGGCCGGCCCGTCGAGGGCCGGTCATAGGGGCCATATAGAGGAGGGAAGATGGCGTGGGATTTCGAGACCGAGCCCGAGTACGCGGCGAAGCTGGCATGGGCGCGCGAGCTGGTTGACAACGAGATCGTGCCGTTGGAGACCCTCCAGCTCCCTCCCGAAGTCCTGGTCCGGGCGTTCCGCCCGCTCCAGGAGGAGGTGAAGCGCCAGGGCCTGTGGGCCGCGCACCTACCACCTGAGCTCGGGGGCATGGGTTTCGGACAGGTGCGGCTGGGGCTGCTTGCCGAGATACTGGGCCGCACCTTCCTCGCTCCGATGGTGTTCGGCAACAACGCTCCCGACTCGGGCAACGCGGAGCTGCTGGCCGTGGGCATCGAGGCCTCGGGGCGTGAGGACCAACGAAAGCAGTGGCTCGAGCCCCTCCTCGAGGGCAAGCTCCGCAGCGCGTTCTCGATGACCGAGCCGGGGGCCGGGGCCGATCCCACTCTCATAAGCACGACTGCGGTGAGAGACGGCGGTGAGTGGGTCATAAACGGCCACAAGTGGTACTCGACGAACGGCTCGATCTCCGACTTTCTCATCGTGATGTGCGTGACCAACCCTGACGTCCATCCTTACGCAGGCTGCTCGATGATCCTCGTGCCTTCTGACACCCCCGGAGTCGAGATCGCGCGCGACGTGCCCACCATGGAGCATCCCGAAGTGCGTTTCGGAGCTTTCGGTGGGCACTCGGAGATCTACTACCGCGACGTGCGGGTACCGGTGGACAACCTCATCGGCAAGGAAGGGGAGGGTTTCAGGCTGGCGCAGATGCGCCTCGGGCCCGGCCGCATCCACCATTGCATGCGCTGGCTGGGGCAGTCCCAACGCGCCTTCGACATGCTCTGCGAGCGCGCCGTGTCGCGTTACCTGCACAAGTCCACCCTGGCCGAGAAGCAGTTCGTCCAGGGCTGGGTAGCCGACTCGATGGCCGAGATGACAGCGGCGCGGCTCATGACGCTTCAGGCCGCGTGGAAGATCGACCGCGAGGGAGCTCCGGCCGCGCGCACCGAGATCGCCATGATCAAGTACTACGGGGCCGGGGTCCTCTACAACGTGATCGACCGCGCCATCCAGGTTCACGGAGGTCTCGGCTTCTCGACCGACATGCCGCTCGAGCTCATGTACCGCGCAGCCCGTGGCGCGCGCATCTACGACGGTCCCGACGAGGTGCACAAGGTGACCGTCGCCCGCCAGGTGCTGAAGCGCTACACGCCCGTCGACGTTCCCTCAGAGCACGTTCCGACGCGGCGTGAGGCCGCGAAGAAGAAGTTCGCAGACCTGCTCGCCGAGGTGAGCGCGAACGACTGATCGCGCAGATCGCCGCGATGCGTATCCACGTCTGCGGGGTTCGGGGCTCGACCCCCGCGCCCGGAGTCCCGGTCCTGTCGGTGGCCCTGATCTGCGTGGGAGCCTTCTGCTCGCGAACATCGTCGCCGCGATACCCGGACGTGTCGCGGCACGCACTTCCACCGCGCTGCTCCTGCGCGCTGAGTGAGCGTCTATCGGTCTCGACGGTGTCGGCCGACGGTCCTCGGGTGCACGACAACCTCGGAGCGTTCGGGATGCTCGGGATCGAGACGTAGCTCGGGCTTATCGTCGTCGGGCGGACCCCCCGACGCGTCCACCACCACGGCGACCTCGTCGTCGAGATGCCCGTAGATCGCGTCGCGCAGCCCGAGCATCCCCGCGCCCAGGGCACCTCCACGCTGCCTCGGACGCCGTCTGGTCGGTGCGAGCGCTCGTTCCTCGCCGGGATCGTCGGTGGCCTCGAGCCACTCCAGCCATTGCTCGTCGGTCCAGTCCTCGGGATCCGGGGGTGGACCCGGCGGTGCCGGCGGGGTCGGAGGCGTCTGCGCCGCCCCACGCACCGTAGCGTGGGGAGTCCTTATAGTTGCCCTTCGTGCCGGACGACGGTGATCAGGCGGGCCCAGGATGCAGCGCGACGACAGCGGTGACAGGAGCGCCGTCGAGGAGTCTCCCAGGACTCCGTGTGGCGTCTATGTGGTCACCTCGCCTGGTGACGCTCGCAGAAGTGGGCATCTCCACGTCGGGCTCGCTGCGGTCGAAGGGAGCGCGGACGCGCTGCAGCTGCGCGCGCCGGAGCTCACCGACGACGAGCTGCTCACCGTCGCGGCCACGTTGGCCGAGCGCTGCCGGAGGGCCGGCGTCCTTTTCGTGGTGAACGACCGGATCGAGGTCGCGCTCGAAGTCGGCGCCGACGGCGTGCACCTCGGACGCCACGACCACCCCGAAGCTGCGCGCCGCCGGCTGGGACACGCCCGGACGCTCGGCGTGAGCGTCGGGACCGAGGCCGAGGCCAGGTGGGCCGCCGCGTTCGGCGCGGATTACCTTGGCGTGACCGTATGGGCGTCGCCCACCAAGCCGGAGGCGACCCCGGTCGGCCTTGCCGGCCTTCGGACCGTCGCCCGGGCCACACCGCTGCCGGTCGTCGGCATCGGAGGGATCAGAGCCGACAACGCCGCGCAGGTGATCGAAGCCGGGGCCAGAGCGGTGGCCGTGATCTCAGCCGTCGGCGCGGCACCGGACCCGACCGAGGTCACCCGGGTTCTCGTCGCCGCCGTCGGAGCGGCGTCGCGCGAGCGTCCGGATCGAGGTGAGCCGTGAGCGAGCCGAGGAGGGTGTTGCGATGACCGAAGCGCGGCTGGGCAAGCTGACCCCCGAGTGGTTCGAGGCGATCATCCTCTCGCGTCTCGGCGCGCCGGACGCGCAGGTGCTCGTCGGGCCCCGCCACGGCGTGGACGTGGGGGTGGTGCGCCCGGCTCCCGGGGTGGCTATGGCGCTCACCACGGATCCTGTGTTCGTGGTCCCCGCCTACGGCTGGGAGCGAGCGGCATGGTTCGCGGTGCACATCCTCGCCTCCGACGCGGCCACAAGCGGGCTCCCGCTGCGATGGATGACGGTCGACCTGAACCTGCCGGGCGAGCTCGACGACGAGGGCCTGGCGAGCTTCTGGGACGCGTACGCCCGTTCCTGTGGGGAGCTTGGGCTCGCAGTGGTGAGCGGCCACACCGCCCGCTACGAGGGCTGTAACTGGCCGATGGTGGGCGGCGCCACCTGCATCGCGCTGGGGTCGGAGGACGCCTACGTCACCCCGACCATGGCGTCACCGGGCGACGCGGTCGTCGTCACCAAGGGGGCCGCGATCGAGGCGACCGCTCTGTTCGCCGCCACGTTTCCCGCCCGCCTGGCTGCGGAGCTGGGGGAGGAGGTGGTGGTGGCCGCGGACTCGCTCTTCGACGCCATGACCGTCGTGCCCGAGGCCCGCCTCGCCGCCTCCTTCGGACTACGAGAGGCAGGGGTCACGGCCATGCACGACGCCACTGAAGGCGGCGTCGTGGGCGGCCTCGCCGAGCTCGGCGCCGCAGCCGGGGTCGGGTTACGGATCGACCGACGGGCGATCCCGGTGCGGCCCGAGGTGCGAGCCGTCTGCGACCACGTGGGGATCGATCCTTACGTGTCGATCTCGGAGGGGACCCTGCTGGCGACGGTCGTCCCCGAGCGCGCCGAGGGCTTCGTCGCGGCACTGGCTGCAGAAGGCATCGAGGCGGCGGTCGTCGGCGAGGTGCGCCCACCCGAGGACGGCCGCGTGCTCGTGGTCGACGACGGGGAGCGGCCGCTCGTCCACCCCGGCCTCGACCCGTTCTGGGCGGCCTTCGGTGCCTGGGCGGGCGAGGCCGAGGCGACATGAGCAACGCGCGACGCGAGGCAGGCTCGCTGCTGCGTGAGCCGTCCTAGGTCGGCGCGCCCGGCATGGCGGAGCGACAGATGAGCCCCGTGTTGAGCGCGTCCGAGCCCTTCGTCGTGATGGCGAAGCCCGTGGGACCGGTCTGCAACCTCGACTGTCGCTACTGCTATTACCTGGGAAAGACCACGCTCTTCTCTTCGAACGAACGTTTCCGGATGAGTCCGGAGGTGCTCGAGGCATACGTCGCCTCTTTCATCGCTGCAAGCCCAGGGCCTGTGGTGCACTTCGTCTGGCACGGCGGGGAGCCCACCCTGGCCGGTGTCGGCTTCTACCGCCGGGCCTTGGAGCTCCAGCGCCGCCACCTGCCCGACGGGTGGCGTGTCGTGAACAACCTGCAGACGAACGGGACCCTTCTCGACGAGGCTTGGTGCACCTTTCTGGCCGAGAACCACTTCGCCGTCGGGATCAGCATCGACGGTCCCGCGCACCTGCACGACGCCTACCGCGGCGACCGGCGAGGGCGGCCCACCCACGACCGGGTGATGCGGGGACTGCGCCTGCTCCGCGCGCACGGCATCGATCCCGACGTGCTCTGCACGCTGAACGCGGCCACGGCAGCTCACCCGTCGGAGGTCTACCGGTTCTTCGTCGACGAGGCGGTGCGCTGGCTGCAGTTCCTGCCCGTCGTGGAGAGGGCCGCCGGCGGCGGCGTGTCGGAGCGCTCGGTGGCGCCCGAGGCGATGGGGGAGTTCCTCTGCAGCGTCTTCGACGAGTGGGTGCGTTACGACGTCGAGAAGATCGGCGTCCAGAACTTCCTCGAGTGCCTGCTCGTCGTGACGGGCCAGAGCGTCAACCTGTGCGTGATGTCCGAGACGTGCGGGCAGGTTCTCGCGCTCGAGCACGACGGGAGCGTCTACTCCTGTGACCACTTCGTCGACACAGCCCATCGCCTCGGCGACGTGACGAGCGACGGGCTCGGCGCGCTCGTCGCGGCATCCGAGCAGGTGGCCTTCGGCGACGCCAAGCGCGACGGCCTGCCGGTGTGCTGCGTGGAGTGCCCCGTCGGTTTCCTGTGCAACGGGGGTTGTCCGAAGGACAGGTTCGCTCGATCGCCGAACGGCGAGGCCGGGCTCAACTACCTATGTCCGGGTTACCGCCGCTTCTACGGCCATGTCCTTCCCTACCTGGAGCGCATGGGGCTCCTGGCCGGTGCCGGCCGGCCGATCGCGGCGATCACGGAGGAGCTCGAGGAAGCCGAGGCCGACGAGCGACGTCTATGGCGCACGACCGGGCGCAACGACCCCTGTCCCTGCGGGAGCGGCGCCAAGTACAAGCACTGCTGCCTGCCGACGCGCAGGCGCTGATCAGCACCGGGACCGCCTCGACCGAGGCTGTTTGATCCCGGCGGGACCCCCGAGGTATGAACACGAAGGAAGGACGACGCAGTCGAGGAGAGACATGAGCGGAATATGTGATGGAAGGGTCGTGATAGTCACCGGAGCGGGCCGAGGCATCGGACGCGGACATGCGATCGAGTTCGCCCGCCAAGGCGCCAAGGTCGTCGTCAACGACCTGGGTGCCGACGTGGACGGTTCAGGCTCCTCAGAGGGTCCCGCGGGTGAGGTGGTGGACAAGATCCGCGCCATGGGAGGAGAGGCGATCGCCAACGGCGAGGACGTCTCGGACTGGGAGGGCGCCAAACGTCTGATAGACGCCGCCGTGGAGACCTTCGGCGGTCTCGACGTCCTGGTGAACAACGCAGGCATCCTGCGGGACCGCATGTTGGTGAACATGAGCATCGAGGAGTGGGACGCGGTGATCAAGGTGCACCTCCGGGGCACCTTTGCGCCCGCGCGTTGGGCAGCCGCCTATTGGAGGGAGCGCTCGAAGGCGGGGCTGGACAACGACGCCCGGATCATCAACACCACCTCGTCCTCGGGAATCTACGGGAACCCCGGACAGTCCAACTACGGCGCGGCCAAAGCCGGCATCGCCGGCTTCACCGTGATCACCGCGATGGAGCTAGGCCGTTACGGGGTCACGGTGAACGCCGTCGCTCCGGGCGCCTTCACGCGTATGACCGAGAACCTCTCCAGGTGGGCCACGTCCCCCGAGCTCAAGGCGGAGGAGTTCGACCCGCGAAGCCCGGACAACATCGCACCGCTCGTGGTGTGGCTGGCAAGTGCCGAAGCGGCAGGTATCACCGGCAGGGTGTTCAACGCCGTCGGTGGAAGCATCAGCGTGGCCGAGGGTTGGGTGGCCGGACCTGGTGCGGAGAAGGACGGGCGCTGGGATCCTTCCGAGCTGGGCAAGGTCGTACCCGACCTGGTGGCCCGAGCCGCACCGAACGCCAAGACGGACGGACGTCGCCCCGACCCGGCAGCAGAAGGATCCGGATGAACGCCACCTTCGGTCTCCGGCGCCGAGCAGGAGAAGGGGAAGGACGTCGCGTGGGGGAGACAGGCCATGCGTGAGGCGGTGATCTGCGAGCCGCTCCGGACGCCTGTCGGCCGGTTCGGGGGGGTGTTGCGCGATGTACCCGCGGCAGAGCTGGCCGCCACGGTGGTACGCGCGGTCCTCGATCGAACGAAGCTCGATCCGGCCGCCATCGACGACGTCGTGCTCGGCCAGGGGTACCCCAACGGCGACGCGCCGGCGGTGGGTCGGGTAGCAGCACTCGACGCCGGGCTGCCGATCGAGGTCACCGGCCTTCAGTTGGATCGTCGATGCGGCTCGGGTCTGCAGGCGGTGCTGTACGCAGCGATGCAGGTCCAGACCGGCGCCGGGGATGTGCTGTTGGCCGGGGGCGTGGAGAGCATGAGCCAGGTCGAGTTCTACAGCAATGCGTTCCGGCGAGGAGTGAGGGGTGACGGCGTCATGTTGCACGACCGGCTGGCGCGTTCGCGGGTGACCGCCGGCGGCATCAACTTCCCGGTTGTGGGCGGGATGCTCGAGACCGCCGAGAACCTTCGCCGCGAGTACTCGATCCCCCGTGAGGAGCAGGACGCGCTCGCGCTCGAATCACATCGCCGCGCGGTCGCAGCCCAAACGAGTGGGCGCTTCGACGACGAGATAGTGCCCGTCAAGGTGGTCTCGCCGCGCGAGACCGTCGACGTCGAACGTGACGAGCATCCTCGGGCCGACTCGTCGATGGAACAGCTCGCGAAGTTGCGACCCGTACTGTTGAAGACCGATCCGGAGGCGACGGTCACGGCCGGCAACGCGAGCGGCCAGAACGACGCTGCTGCGATCTGCATCGTCACCCATCCGGCACGTGCCGCCGAGCTGGGACTGCGTCCCATGGCACGGCTGGTGTCATGGGCCACGGCCGGAGTGTCTCCGTTGACGATGGGGCTCGGTCCCGTGCCCGCGACCCAGCGCGCGCTCGATCGCGCCGGCTTGCAATTCAGCGACATGGATCTCATAGAGCTGAACGAGGCGTTCGCGGCACAGGTGCTCGCGGTCACGCGCGAGTGGAAGCTCTCCGACAGCGACTTCCAACGTCTGAACGTGAACGGGTCGGGGATCTCCCTCGGCCACCCGGTCGGCGCGACCGGAGGGCGGATCCTGGCCACGCTCATGCACGAGATGCACCGCCGACAGGTGCGCTACGCCCTTGAGGCGATGTGCATCGGGGGTGGTCAGGGACTGGCCGCCGTATTCGAACGGGTCTGACGAGAAGTAGCAACTCCGGTTGCCGCCGGCGGCACGGTCACGCCGGCGGTACGGTCACGCCGAGCGACGTCCCGCCAGTCTCCACGCGCCCGGGAGCAACGCCGCGGCGATGCCCGCCTTCACGGCGTCACCGGCGAGGAAAGGCGTCAACCCCAGGGCGACGGCTCTCGTCGGGCCGACGTGGAGGCTGATGCCCAGCCAGATCACCCCGGCGGAGTACATGACGACCTCGCCCGCCACCATTGCCGGTACCACCTTCAGGAGGGACCGGTCGGCTCCTCGCTCAGCGAGAGAGCCGCACAGCGCCGCGCACAGCACGAACCCCACGACGTAGCCGAACGACGCCCCCACGTACCCGCTCGAGTGGCCGGCGAACCACGGAACGCCAGCGAGCCCTGCCGATCCGTAGAGCGCCATCGCGGCCGTGCCCCGCTTGGAACCGAGCGCCGTGCCCGCGACCAGCACGCCCAGGGTCTGGCCGGTGACCGGGACCGGCGTGAAGGACAGGTGGATCGAGATCTGGGCGAGTGCCCCGACGAAGCCGGCGGCGCCGATCACGAGAAGCACGTCGCGCACGACCGTTCCCGGCAGAAGGTCCGCGAGAACGAGCTGTCTCGGTCGTGTGAGTGTGACGGTGTCGGACATGGTGATGCGAGCTCCTCGAGAAGCACTTGCGGGTCGCCACGGTCGACGACTGGGGGACCCTACCAACGTGGCCCAGGACGGGTCGAGGCCGAACACGGGCGTACTGTGGAGCCATGTCTCTCGAAGGCGAGTACGAGCCCAGCAGCTGGGACTGGGTACGAGAGCAGGTCGACGCTTACGAGCGCTCCGGCGGGCTCGAGGCGACGACTCTGTGGGACACCGGGTTGCCGGTCATCGTCGTCACCATGCGCGGCTGTCGGAGCGGGAGCATCCGCAAGTCGCCGGTGATGCGCGTCGAGCACGACGGCCGGTACGCGCTGGTGGCCTCGAAGGGAGGGGATCCGAAGCATCCCTCTTGGTACTTCAACCTCAAGGCCAGACCCGACGAGGTTCGGATCCAAGACGGCCCCGAGGTCTTCGACGTGATCGTGCACGAGACGGACGGTGAAGAACGCGAGCGATGGTGGGAGCGAGCGGTTGTGGCATATCCCCCGTACGCGGAGTACCAGGCCAACACCGAGCGACGGATCCCAGTACTGGTCGCAGACCGCAAACCCTGAGACGGGCCGCCTGAGGGCCGACGAGATACTAGCCGAACACCACTCATGACCCGGAGCGACACGGTACGTGATCGGTGGCCCGTATCGGAGCATCGGGTGCGTCTTCGGGTCGGTGGGGCATGATGAACCAGGTGCGCGACCCCTTCAGGAGAGTGAGGATCGGCCTCGGGGCCTTGACGCTGGTGCTCGTGGCGGGCACCGTCGGGTACCTGTCGTTCGGGTTCGATCTTCTGGATGCCGTCTATCAGACGGTCATAACCGTCACCACCGTGGGGTTCAACTCCCCACGTCCGCTCGGTGCAGGGAGCAAGGTCTTCACGATCGTCCTGATCCTCGTGGGCGTGGGTACCGCGCTCTACACGTTCTCTGCCGTGCTCGAAGTGCTCATCGAGGGTCATATGCGAGATCTCGTGAGGAGGCGCAAGATGGAACGGGACATCGCCCGGATGGACCGGCACGTGATCGTTTGCGGATGGGGGAGGGTCGGTCGTGAGGTCGCCCAGTTCCTGACGAACGCCGGCCGGGACGTGGTGGTGATCGACCATGATCCCGAACGGCTGAGTGGGGTTCCCTATGCGTCGGTTCGCGGTGACGCGACGGACGACGAGATCCTGCACCAGGCCGGAATCGATCGGGCCGCGACGCTGGTGGCCGCTCTCGACTCCGACGCCGACAACCTGTACGTGACCGTGGCCGGCAAGTCGATGCGACCCGACCTCCAGATCATCGCGCGTGCACGGAACGAATCGTCGGAGTCCAAGCTCGTGCGCGCCGGCGCCGACCGGGTCGTCAACCCTCAACAGCTCGGCGGGGCCCGCATGGCGTCGTTCGTGACGCATCCCCACGTCGTGGACTTCATCGACGTTGTCATGCACGACGGTACTCTCACGTTCCGATTGGAGGAACTGGTCGTGTCGGCCGATTCGCCCTTGACCGGAAGCACGCTCGGCACGATGCACCTACGCGACCGCACAGGTGCGCTGGTGCTCGCGATCCGGCGTCCCGACGGCGGCTTCGTCACCAACCCTTCACCCGAGCACGCGATCGAGGCGGGCGATGTCCTCATCGGCGTGGGCACCACGGAGCAGCTGGGCGCGCTCGCCGAGGTCGCGATGAGACCCTGAGATCGCGGTCGCGACCCGCGGGTGCGGTCGGGTGTAACCCGGGTTGCCCTCGACTTCTCTGTTCGGAGGTCCCGGCTTGAGTTCAGGGTGTGACGAGGGTCAGGGTGCGACGACGGAGAAGTGGCCGCCGAAGCCGTGTGGCCCCTTCACGCCGTTACCGTTTCCGGTGCTGGCGGGTGTCAGGGGATTCCCTTGCGCATCCAGACGTGGTTGTTCGTTCGAGTAGAGGTAGAGCGGCGTTCCGCGGAAGGTCACCTGGTGGGTTGCGTCGGATCGCACTATGACACCGAGATCACGCCCCGGCAGGCCCGCAGTCACTGGGGAGAGCCCGTTGTCAGCACCGGTGGCCAAACGAGCGCACAGCTGCCCGTGCAGGAGCTGTGGCGCTTTGTGTCCTTGCTGTAGGAGTACACGGTGATCGCCAGCGAGCCGCTCGCCGGGAGCATGACCGCCGCGAGGACGTTCTGCCCGCTCGGAAGGGTCTGCGTCGTGAGGGACGCCGCACCTGCCACGGGTAGCCCGTTCCCGGGCGATACGAGGTACCAGATCCCGTGCCACGGCGGGATCGGGAGAACGGTCTCCAAGAAGAGCTCGCCGCTGAACTGGTGAGGCGCCGTGTCGAACAGGTAGAGGGGGTGGCCCGCGTAGGTGACCTGGCGCGCCCCCAGGTCCGTCCGGTAGATGCTGCCGAGCAGGCGGTGGTCGACCCCAGGCCCTGCCACCGGCTTGCCCTGGGTCTCCAGCGCCGGCCAGTCGGCGGTCTGGTCAGCCGGGGGTCCTGCACATGACAGCTTCACGGTGGCCACGACGGTCGTGTTGCAGGCGATGTGGTGCGGCTGGTCGCGGTTGAATTCGTACAGCGAGTAACCGGCGTAGGTGCCCGACCCCACCATGAGGACCTGGCCGTAGGGGCTGCTCTCGGCCGAGACGGTTGCTCGTGAAGTTCCCGAGGCGCCCGCCGGCGTCACGGCGGCGATGCCGCAGATGCCGACGCCGAACGCGAGTGCCACGGCCGTGAGTGTCATGGCGCGAACGTGACGCGTCTTCATTGATCGATCGGTGTTTTCGTTCTTTGGGACTTTGAATCTCATGCACACATTGACCCAGATCGTGATGAGACCCGAAAGGGTGACAGCCAGCGAGCGTTGTCGGGTGCCTGCACCACCTCGGTGGTGTGCCTCTATGAGCGTGCTTCCAGGCCGCTCTACTCGGTGGTGACGGCCCTCAGTACGTCCAGCCGGCCCGCTCGCCTGCCCGGTGCGATTGCTGCCACGAGCCCGGCGAGCCCGGCAAGCACGGCGACCACCAGCAGCTGGGACAGCCGACACACCGGGGAGCTTGACGTCCACCTGGAAGTCGAGCTGCTGGGGGAAGTTGGCTTCGGCCGCGGCCAGGGGCACGATGTATTCACCTGCGAGCTCGCGTGCCTTGTACACGGCCTGGACGATGAAGGTGTGGCGACCGGTGGTCGGGAAGGTGACATGCACCGGGCTGGCGAGCACCAGATGGCGGTCGGTCGCCACCTGGGTCGACACGGCGATGCCGCCGGCGGTCAACGTAGTCACAGGGCGAAACGTTCGACCTGCCTCGAGCAAGGCTTCAGTCGCCGGATCCGATCCGTCGGCCTATGAGATCGTGATTCGTGAGCTCGCGGTGTCGTGCTAACTACGGGTAGCTGTACACGATGAGCCAGTGGCCCAGGCGGTCGATGAACACCACCTCGGTGGCAAGAGCCGGATAGGAATCGCAAGCCCTTGCGCCGGTGCGCCCATCAGGGTTCGTGCAGATCTGCGCTATCCAAGAACTGGCGGTTGTCGGATAGCCGCAGTGGCTGACCAGGAAGACGTAGCCAGATTGCGAGGCCGGAGTCACCACGAGCAACGACACGAGTTGTGAGACCGGGCGAGATCCTCCCCCGTAGTAGGTCCCGTACTTGTTCGTCAGGATCATCGGCCAGAACGCAGGGTCGGTGACTTGCAGCGCCTCGGTCTGCGAGCCCCCGAGGTCGAACAGCGCCTGCGCCAGTTGGTCGAGCGAGGGCCGGGCGGAGCTGTCGACGCCTGCCAGGCTGGGGCAACCTGAACGGTAATCGCCCATTCCCGGGCTGACGGGGGCTGGATAGATGTTGGGGTCCAAGCCGATCGTAAGGCTCTGTCTGGCTGTAGTTGGCTGAGGGGACACGGGCGGCGCATTACGGGCCACCGAGGACCTCGTCGGAGCAGTCGCTACCGAAGCGCCGGCAGCGCCACCGGCAAGCAGGACGAGGGAGAAGACCCTCGCCCACGAGCTTGCCCTGCCTGAGAGCCTCATATGGCCTCCCCGATCCGACCCGATCATTATTCTTCACACCTGAGCGAAGCTCGCTGGCGTACCCTGACGCCGTGCGTCGCAAGGTCATCGCCGTCGTAGCTGTCTTCCTGCTGTACTTAGGGGCCACCGTCGTGATGCGCCGTCGCGGCTATTCGGTCGGTGGCAACACCCTCGTGCGGTGCCGAGATGGCCACCTGTACACCACAATTTGGATCCCAGGCGCTTCCCTGAAAGCGGTCCGTCTTGGCTGGTGGAGGTTCCAGCGTTGTCCAGTAGGGAGGCACTGGAGTCTCGTAACTCCCGTCAAAGAGTCGGACTTGACCGAGGAAGAGAGGCGACTCGCCGCGCAAAGCCGCGATGTACGGATCCCCTGAACACGTTTGGGACTGCGACCGCTGTCCTGCTGGTCTTACGAACTCAGACAGAGCCCTGCCATCGCTACCTGGTGGAACTCGACGGACAAGGCTCATGCTGTCGTGAACTCCTCAACGCCTCGTCACCGCCCGTTCGGCGATGACTCATCCGTGAACTCGAGGAACGGACTGGGCGGAAGGTAGTCAGGCGGAACGCCGTCCACGCTCCTGTAATGCTGGACGAGAAGCACGTTCGAGAAGCCTTGCTCCTCTTCGAATACGCCACACAAGGAGAGGTCGTGGGCATCGGAGAACGCGTCTGTTAGCGGGACGTCCCCATCTGCCAGTTGTTCGCACCGGTAGACCGAGACGCGCGCGACGAGACAGTAGGCACAGCCGTCGGGTGTCTCACCCACGAGGCGCCCGACCATGCAGTGGTCCTTGCCGTCATCTATTAGGAAGATCGCCTGGTCTGCGACTCCGAGGCGGCGATGGACGTACCCCGGCTCACCTGGCTTACAGGATCGGCGTGAGTGCATACGGTCCTTCAGGGCCAGGAGCAGGGCCGAGGGGATGGTCTCCTCGGAGTCACCTTCTTCGACGGGTTCCGGCTCGAACAGGAGCGGACTGATCCCGATTGCACCCGGCGAGGTCCCCGAGACAGATGAGATCCCGACGAGAGGGGGCGGCCAGTAGGGCCGATCGGGCTCGCCCCCGTCCTGGTCGTCGGGATCGGCCTCGAGTCCCACCTCGTCTTCTTTGTCGTGATCCACTTCCGGCTCCCGGCTTCGGTGTACCGAACGGGCTCACTCTTTCGCGAAGATGTCGAAGGAGTTCACTACCGCCGACGCGGTCAACTTACTGTCCGCGCTGACGACCACGTCGTACAGGGTGCCGTCCCGGAGGACTTGGATACCTCCGACCCAACCGGGACACGGGCCAGCCGGAGTGCTACAGGGCTGGACGCCGGCGTCTGCCGGCCGGCCGTGCCAGGTCGTGAGTCGCTCGGGGACGTTGTTGAAGAAGTCCTGGATGATCCAGCGAGCGTGCGCCGCCGGAATCGCTCTCCGAGACACGCTCACGGTGACATCGACTCGACCAGAACCTGGCAGGCGTAATGAGTAGGAGTAATAGGTCGCACCGGCGACCACGCTGTTGGGTGTCGGGCCGCTCATCGTGGGAATAGGAACCTTTTGATTCGGTGCGGCGGCTATCAGGATCTGGTGGCCGGCGGGACCAACGGTGTAGGTCTGAAGTCGAGACGGGCCACCGCATGCGGCAGATGCCAATGCGAAGGTTGTCGCCGCCGTGATCAGGACCGATCTCTGCGAACGCATTCCCGCGGTCGCGCGTCGCTGCGACACCTGTTGCACAGTAGCAAGCGGACGGTGTTGGAAATGGAGTGCCGGTATCCGTTGATCACTCGGACGGATCGGAGAGCCGCACCGATCGCCACATCACCACGTGCGGTCCGATGTCAGGCTCTTCCCAAACCTCCCCATGTTCCACGAAACCTGCTCGCCGATAGAGGTTCACGGCAGGCACACGGGCGTTGCACCACAGCAGGCCTCCGCCGTGCTCCGCCACATGTTGGACGGCCCGGCTGAGGACCGCGCTCCCGATGCCGAGGTTGCGGGCGTCCTCACGGGTGGCCATTCCGCGCACTCGCCATGACGGTGAATCAGCTGCGGTGTGAGTGCGGACGGGGAAGGGGGGACGGGCGGGCGCCACACGAACGGTTCCGACGATCTCTTCGTCTTCGTTGAACGCGGCGAAGGATCCGGTCAAGGGCTCGTCATCATCGGGTAGCGCCAGTTGGTCGACGGTCTCGTGCGGGCGCAGTACTGCCTGTCTGAGCTCCAAGGTCGCGCTCGCAGGGACGCGGTCGATACGGAACTCCACAATGGGAAGGTATCGCGCCTACAAAGGCTCGAATGAGGCGCTGAAGTGGCGCAGGACTTCCGGGGCGCGGGCGATCCTCATTCCGCGCAAGTCCTCGCGCCGCTCCGCCACTTTGGTGACGACTTCGATCACGTAGTCGATGTGGCTCTGGGTGTAGGTACGCCTCGGTATGGCAAGTCGCACGAGATCCATGGCGGCGGGTACCTCGGTTCCGTCCGGACGCAAGCCGAACATCACGGTGCCTATCTCGCAGCTACGCACGCCGCCCTCCACGTAAAGCGCGCACGCCAACGCCTGGCCCGGGTACTTAAGAGGCGAGATGTGGGGCAGAAGCGCCCGGGCGTCGAGGAAGATGGCATGGCCTCCGAAGGGGACCATCACGGGCACCCCGGCAGCCTCCAGTGCCTCACCCAGGTACTGGGTGGAGCGGATCCTGTAGCGCAGGTAGTCCTCGTCCACGGCCTCGGTGAGCCCCTGGGCCACCGCCTCCAGGTCCCGCCCGGCCAGGCCCCCGTAGGTGGGGAAGCCCTCGGTCAGGATCTCGATGCGCCGGCACCGCTCGGCCAGCTCGTCGTCGTTCATCGCCAGCCACCCGCCCATGTTGGCCAGGGGGTCCTTCTTGGCCGACATGGTCATGCCATCGGCCAGGGAGGCCATCTCGCGGACTATGTCCGCCACCGCCCTGGTCTCGTAGCCGGGTTCGCGGGTCTTGATGAACCAGGCGTTCTCGGCGAAGCGGCAGCCGTCGAGGAAGAGCGGCACCCCGAACCCGTCGCAGACCTGCCGGACCGCTCGTAGGTTCTCGATGCTCACCGGCTGGCCGCCGCCGGAGTTGTTGGTGACGGTCATGAATACCACCGGGACATGGCCGGCGTGCGCATCGAGGAGGCGGGTCAACCCGTCCACGTCCATGTTCCCCTTGAAGGGATGACGCAGGCTGGGCTGCAGTCCTTCGGGCACGGGAAGGTCGACGGCGTCGGCGCCCGTGGCCTCCACGTTCGCTCGCGTCGTGTCGAAATGGGTGTTGTTGGGGACCACTTGGCCCGGTCCGGCGAGGACGGAGAAGAGGATCCGCTCGGCCGCGCGGCCCTGGTGGGTCGGCAGTACGTGGCGGAACGGGAACAGGTCGGTGACCGCGTCTCTGAAGCGGTGGAACGAGGAGGCGCCCGCGTAGGATTCGTCTCCGCGCTGGATCCCGGCCCACTGCTCCGCCGACATGGCCCCTGTGCCCGAGTCGGTGAGCAGGTCGATGAGGACGTCATCGGCGTCCAGGCGGAACAGGTTGTAGCCCGCCGCCGCCAGCTTCTCGGCGCGGGCTTCCCGTGTAGTCATCCGGATTGGCTGGACCGAGTGGATCCGGAACGGCTCGATGATCGTGTTGTAGACGGGCTCTTTCATGCCGCAGCTGACGCTACCCATCCATGCCCACTGCCGTCGATGTCACGAAGGCCGTGGGTGTCCGTTTGTGCTCCAGATGACCAGATCGAACCCATCGCGCCGAGATCGCTCCGAGCGGCCTTGAACGCTGGGCCGTTTGGCGGTCGCGCTGTTGTTTACCCGGACTCTTGTGAGTGAGGGGGAGGCGATGGGGCTCGAACCCACGACAGACTCAGGACCAGCGAGCTGCTCACCGCGTCATTCCGGCCGGCCGAAGCCCCTGGCAGCCAAACCGAGGAAGAACACAGCGAACAGGAACACGAACCCGATCTCGGCGAACAGAGGGAGCGTGTAGCCGAACAGACTGACACCCGTCGAGAACCGCGCGGCTGCGGCTGGCGGCATGTGCTGAACTGCAAACACGACGTGGCGAAGGGGATCCACCGCGTAGGTCAGGGGGTTGAGCCTCGTTATCACGTCGAGCCATGTGGGAAGTCCCTTTAGGGGAAAAAGAGCACCCGAGAGAAACAGCATCGGGAACAGCAAGAGCTGCATCACGACCTGGAACCCCTCCATTCTCTGGATGCGACTGGCGATGAAGACTCCGAACGTGGTCATCCCCACCGCCATGAGCAGTTCGAGCCCTATGACCGCGATCACCACCAGCACTGTCAGGTGCACACCGATGAGCGGGGCGAGAGCCAGCATTATGGTCCCCTGGATCGTGGCGATGGTCGCCCCTCCCAGGGTCTTTCCGACGACAAGTGCTGTCCGGCTGACCGGGGCGACGACCATCTCTCTCAGGAACCCGAACTCACGGTCCCAGACAATCGAGATGGCGGAAAACATCGCTGTCATCACGACCGACATGGCGACGATACCCGGGAAGACAAACTTCTTGAAGTCGAAGCCGCCCGTCGTTCCCACCAGGTTCGACATCCCGTAACCGAGGACGAACAAGAACAAGATCGGCTGAATGAAGCTCGAGAGGATGCGCGTGCGGGTGCGGGCGAAGCGGATCAGCTCGCGCTTCCACACCATGCCGACGGTGCGAAGCTCCCCAGACAGATCTGCACGCTCGTCGACCAGCGACGTCGGTTTTACGGCCAGGTCCAATGTGGTCATCGGTCCTCCTAACGACGCCGAGCCATCGCACGCATGCGCATCGGCATCGCGCGCTCTGCGTGGTCCTCTCGGATCTGGCGCCCAGTGAAGTGCAAGAACACGTCGTCGAGGGTCGGGCGATGGACGTGGACGTTGCTCACCGGCACCCCAGCGATCTCGATGAGACGAGCGACCTGAGCCTCGCCGTCGTCGCTGAAGACCACGATGGCTTCCTCACCGCGGCTCACCCTGAAGCCAGCGTTGGACAGACGCGTGGCTGCTCGGTCGTCGTCAGCCGTGGTGAGCTCGACCGTGTCGGCTCCCACCAGGCGCTTCAGCTCTGCCGGGGTGTCGAGGGCGACGATCGATCCGTAGTCGATGATCGCTATACGATCGGCGTACTCGGCTTCGTCCATGTAGTGGGTGGTGAGGAAGATCGTCACGCCCTCCTCCCGGCGGAGCCGTAGGACGTCCTCCCACATGAGAGCCCGGGTCTGGGGGTCGAGACCGATCGTGGGCTCGTCGAGGAATAGCACCGCCGGGGTGTGCAGCATCCCGCGGGCGATCTCGAGGCGGCGGGCCATGCCTCCCGAGAAGGTGGACACCAGGTCCTTTCGTCTGTGGTTCAGCGCCACCAGGCGCAGCACGCGGTCGATCCGCTTGGCGGCCTCTTCGTGGGGAACGTGATACAAGACGGCGTGGAAGCGCAGGTTCTCCTCGGCGGTGAGCTGGTCGTCGAGGGTCTGGTCCTGGAAGACAAGGCCGATGTGGCGCCGAACGGCCTTGGGTTGGCGCTCCACGTCGAAGCCGTCCACGGTTGCCCGTCCGCCCGTCGGTCGGGCGAGGGTGCAGAGCATCTTGATGGTCGTGGTCTTACCGGCGCCGTTGGGACCGAGGAAGGCATAGACCTCACCACGGCCCACCGTGAACGACACGTCCTTCACCGCCTCGACCTCTCCGTAGCGCTTGGAGAGGCCTGTCGCGGTCACCGCTAGCTCTGCTCCTTCACCTGCTTCGGGCCGAAGTCGTGCGGACTTGTGGCTCGCCGTTCCCACGAGACCACCACCCACTGAGCCAGCTTCGGACCGCAGCGAGGACCCGTCAAGGCTGGGATCAGCCGTAGCTGTCTCCGAAGGCTCGGCAGCTTGCATCCCATGCCGAGCCCCATCTACACGCTCGACGGAATCGTCGGGGACCAGGCACTCATGCGAATTGCGGTTGAGAGCTTTCGAGGTCATCTGTTCCCAACTCCTTGTGGTTCTTCAACAGGATCTTCTTCAGCCGGCGCGGGACGCAGGGTCAAGCCTGCACAGGATGTGGAGGCGACGAGTGTCATGGCGTTCGGGACGAAGCTCGATGAGGCGAGGCGCTGGGGTGGAGTCCCAACGCTTTGCATGCGGTCGTCAGCGCAGTGGCCCGCACCACCGACTTGTCGTCTTTGGGGTCTGCCCGAAGCAGGGCAAGGTGAATGCCACCGAGTGCGACACGGACACGTGTTCGTTGAGCGGTGTCGGGCGTCTGTGTGCCCGAGAGCAGCTGAGTGAGTCGCTGGTAGAGCGGTGCGGCATCGCCGAGCGCCGAGCGCCGGCGAACGGCGGGATCGTCGTGGAGCACTTTCATGAGGTCCTCGTGGGAGGTGACGAGATCGATGTACCCGTCGACAATTTGACACCGCGCGGCGGACCCATGGCAGGGGCTGGTCTCGCTCACCAGCCTGGCAAGGTCTTCGATCGCTGGAGCCACGATGGCGGCGAGCAGGTCGTCTTTGGTGCGGAAGTGGTAGTACAGCGCGGCCTTGGTGAAGCCCAGATGTTCGGAGATCTCGCGCGTCGATGTGGCGGCAAACCCCCGGTCGGCGATCAACTCCAGGGCAACCTTCAAGATGCGGGCCCTGGTCTCGTCGCGAGACTCCCTGTGTGTGAGCTCTGCCATTCCTAGATGCCCTTCTTCAGCCAGGCAGACCAGCAGATCCGGAGAAAGATTCGGAGACTGGAAACCTGCAGGCCCGGACCCTCAGCCGGCTCCGTAACGAGGTTAGCTACTTGACGGTCGACAGGCAAGGCACTTGCCGTTCGACAAGTAACTGTCCTGGAGGTGGCCGAAGGACACGGCTCCTCTGCCTCTCCCCCTCGTCCCGGATCCACCTGTAGGGTCCGAGAACGGTGCGAGGAAGGGAGTCACCGTGACGCAACGCTCTGTGGAGATCGAGGCCGCAGATGGGATCTGCCCGGCCGCGCTCAGCATTCCCGCTGGAGAAGGGCCCTGGCCGGCGGTGATCATGTTTCCCGACGCCGGGGGGATGCGCGACACCATGCGGCAGATGGGCGAGCGGCTTTCGGGTCTGGGCTATGTGGTTCTGGTGCCCGATTTCTACTACCGCAACGGGCCCTACGATCCGGTCGACATGAAGACCGCATTCTCCACAAAGGAGACCGCGGAGAAGATCATGGGCATGATGCAGGGCTACACCCCTGACAAGGTGGTGAGCGACGCCAGCGCCTTCGTGGACTATCTCGACTCGCTACCCGAGAAGAAGCCCGGCGGCGTCGGCACCACCGGCTACTGCATGGGTGGCCGGCTGTCGCTCATCACCGCCGCAAACCTTGGCGACAGGATCGCGGCGTCCGCATCCTTCCACGGCGGGGGCATCGCCAAGGAGGACGACCCGAACAGTCCCCACCACAAGGCCGGCGCCATCAGGGCCACCGTCTACGTGGCCGGGGCCATCGAGGACCAGTCGTTCGCCGACGAGGACAAGGAGCTCCTCGAGAGGTCCCTGACCGAGTCCGGGGTGACCCACACGATCGAGACCTACCCGGCCCACCACGGCTTTGCCGTCCCCGACAACGCCAGCTACGACGAAGCCGCCGCCGAACGTCACTGGCAGGCCATGGAGAACCTCTTCGCCTCGGTGCTCGGGTCCTGAAAGGTACGCCGTCCGTCGGCGTGCACGGCTCCCCTGTCGACGACAAAGCCATGTGCCTCGCCGTGCCAGGTAGCGCTTCAAGGTGGTATGAGCGCCAAAAGCGCAGGCCTCGTCGCGCTAGTTAGATCTGCATAAACATCAGTTTCTCGTGTCGGATCTTGATGAATGCTCCGGTGGAGTCGCGATGCTCGTCGGTCACATACCGCTTGAGGACAAGGCACTTTCATGTACAGAACGAGGACGGCGGGTCACTGAGCCGGCGGTCGAAGGCGATGCAGCTGTAACACGCAGTACCTCTAAAGGAAAGCCATCATCGTGCCGAATATTGACATGGCTTGACAAGAAAATTGGTTGTTCGCGCCCGGAAAAGGAGAGGGCCATTGCATCTCCGAATGGCACCCGCTGCTTGCGCTCTTGCCGCTTTGGCGTCGGTGCTGTTCGTTTCCGTGGCGCGTCCGGTCGCCGCCGACGGCGGCCCAGTGGTGACAAGCGCCTCAGCCCAGGATGATGGCAACGGCCAGTTCTCGGTTTCGTTCTCGTGGAGCTCACCGGGCGATCCCGTGGTCCAGTACATCGTTTCGAACGACGATGGGATGTGCACCCAGGCTCAGAACTTCTCCAGCGAATCTGGATCGGTTCAGGACCAGCCGTGCGAAGATCCTTTCAACTACGGCGAGACGCTCTACGTCTATCTGTCGACGGCGAGCAACAACTGCAATTCTTCTCAAGATCCGAGCGGAGGAGGCAACGGGTATCCACTGACACTGCCCTCCGCGCCTACGACGACCACCACGACGACGACGACCGAACCTTATTCCCCTCCGACCACCCAAGAGTCGACGCCCTCGACGACAACCAGCACCGAACCTCTTGCCGCCCCCGGCACACCTTCTACGAGCACGCCGTCGCAGGACAACTGTCTGAACCACGATCCCTTCATTGTCGACTTCAAGTCTCTAGGAACGGAGTTGTCACAAGCCAGAGCCAATCTTGTCGCCCTCGAGAACCAGCTAGGTACGGTGCGCGCCAATGCGACCCTCAGGTCCATCGAGCGCGAGCGCCAGGTCAATCAGCTTGAAAAGTTTGCCATCCCCGAGCAGAAGAAGAAGATCGCCAGCCTCGAAGACGGTCTCAAGCGGATGACCTCCACCGTGGAACAGATCAAGGCGGACTGTGCGGGGCAAAGTGCACAAGATCAAGGCTCGGGCCTTCCACAACAGGCGAACCTCGACAATGGCCAAGTCCTGGCCCAGCGCGGTGCGAGAGGCTTCGAGGCGTTGCCGTGGTTCGTCGACGTCCAGTCCGGCGCGCTGTACTGGACCGAGCATCGCCTTACGACCTTCTCCTGTCGCTTCGGTTCGATACCAGATCCCAACAAAGCCTCATTCACACTCCAGCGCTGCCGGTACGTCGTCACGCCGCAAGCCGTCGCTGTCCTGCTAGGAACCCAATTCACAGTCAACGTGTCCAAAGGAACCACGGTGTTCCGAGTCTTCTCCGGCGCGGTCGATGTGACGGACCTAGCAGGAACGAAGGTCGTCAAATTGTCTGCAGGCCAGACGACCACCGTCACCACCGGCAAAGTCCCGTCAAACGCGGCCTCATTCACCCTGGGAGCGGTCGATCGCTGGTGGGCACACCCGGCGTTCGTCGCCACTTGGCTCCTATGTTTGTTGATCGGCCTGTGCGTGGTGGCAACACTGGTCGTCGTCTATCGCCGGCGGGTGCTAGCGGCATTCGCCTCGCTGGGCCCGTCCACGGTGCGACGGTGGTCTGGAGAGCGGTTGCCATGGACGAGAACGCCGGTTGCCTCCCAGGTCGAAGCGCCGCTGGCGGACGCGTCGTTGCGAGTCCGCACGCCCAAAGATGCGATAGCGACCGCTGAAGATGACGCGATTCTCCGGAGCTTCGCGCGCCATTACCTGGCCTTTGTGGTTGGCTGCTTCGTCTCTTTGCTGGTCGGGCTCGCGCTCATGGCCGTTGCCTCAGCGGCTTCGCATCATCATCCCCACGGTAGTGAAGGCGCCCTTTGGGTCGCCGCGTGGATCCTCTTCTTGATCGGGCCCGTCTGTGCGGTCGCGCTTCTTGCGAGGTTCATGCAGATAAGATCTCGCATCTGCTCTCGGTCGGTTGAGAGAGTACTTCTGACACATGAGTCGCCGGAACGGGTCATTGCTCTGTGCCGACAGGCGCTAACCGTGCAGCGATTCAAGAAGATCTCTGTGGACACCAACGGAATGATCGTCGCAAGACGCCGCACGAGCGGCCAGCTCATTACCCCGCAAGTGCAAGTATGGGTCGAATCTACCGAAGACGGCTCATCGGTACACGTCCGTTGCGAGGCTCGTGCCCAAAGCGTTGCATCATTGATGCGCCACCCGTCTGACAACCTTGTCAGCAGGTTTGCCACTGGCCTCGTCGCGCTGACGGACATCACTCGCGAGTGGCAACGTGCACAGAGCGAGGTATCGCCTGTCGAGGACTCGTCGCTGGAACCGCACGAGCCTTCGAGCGTTGACAGTCGGCGCGAAGACCGAGAAGTGAACGGATTTGCTATAGCTGCCCTGGTACTTGGCATCCTCTGGATCTTTTGGATTGGGTCGATCCTGGCCGCGGTCTTGGGACAGATAGGACTTGGGCAGATACGCAGACGCAGCCAGAGCGGGCGAGGTATGGCCATTGCCGGAGTTTTGCTCGGCTGGGCCGGGATCGCCGTCTTGGTAGCTGCCATCATCGGAACCACAGTTGCGAGCCTCAATGCCGAGGACCGCAAGCCGGCGGCTCAGATCCTCAAAGATGCCATATCGGCCAGCGAGAACGCCTCCAGCGTCCACATATCAGGATCGTCGGATAACTCGTCGAGCCCCGTCAAAGTCGACTTGATCCTCTCTAAGCGCGTGTCGGGGGGCACGATCAACGAGGGCGGGCAAAGCTTTGGTTTGGTCATATCGGGCGGATACGTGTACTTGAAGACTGGCGCCTCCTTCTGGCAGCAGACGACCGGCGACTCTTCGGTAGCCGAAGCCCTGGGAGACCAGTGGATCAAGGTCTCTGAGACGAACTCCGAGTTCTCAGGATTCTCGAGGCTGACGCATGTCTTCAGTCAGATCAAGACCCAAGGCAAGCTCTACAAGGAGTCCGACGTCCGACTCAACGGGATTGAGGTCATTCCTCTTACAGACTCGGCGGGAACGACGATCTACGTGGCCGAAACGGGACCTCCTTACATCATGCGAATTGCGCACAGCTATTTGTCCTCCCAAGCTTCGGGGAATGTGGACCTCGACGAGTACGGCGCGGCGCCGGTCTCGTTGGTCCCCACTGGCGCCATCGACATATCGTCGTACCTGTCGGGCTCCTCACCGTAGAGTGCGCGAGCTGGCCGACAATCATAAACGCGCACGTCTGTTCCTCGGTCGCGTCGTCGAAACACTGACGAACTCGATTGGTTGCGGCGTTCTGTCGGCCCCAGCGTTGGTCCCTGGGCACCTCTGGCGCGGGTCGCGGCATGTGACCTGCACTTGTAAGTGGAGGCGATGGTGCCTGGGTGGAGGCGATGGGACTCGAACCCACGAACCTCTTGACTGCCAGTCAAGCGCTCTACCAGCTGAGCTACGCCCCCGGGGCAGTCGGCCACGTTACCAGTCCCATTCATGGTTCCTCCGGGCTGCTGGTCCGGGGCGGCCTTTTCCCGAGGTGGCCGGACCGACTCCTCAGTACCAGGCGATCTGCATCGGTGTCGGGGGACTAAGCGCCGGTTCCGTACAATCGTCCAATGGCCCGTGCCTATCCCGTCCAGGAGGTCGAGCGACGCTGGCAGCAACTCTGGGCCGACGAGCATCTCTACGAGGTCGACCTCGACGACGAACGTCCGACCCAGTACGTGCTCTGCATGTACCCCTACCCCAGTGGTCCGGCGCACCAGGGCCACATTCGCAACTACACGATCGGTGACGTCCTGGTCCGCCATCGGACGATGCTCGGCAGCGCGGTCCTGTCCCCCTTCGGCTTCGACTCATTCGGCCTGCCCGCCGAGAACGCTGCGATCCGCACGGGGGAGCATCCGCGCACCTTCACCGAGAAGCGCATAGCCGAGCTGAAGGCGAGTGTGCTCGCCCTCGGGGCCGTCTACGACTGGCGGCGCGAGATCCGCAGCCACGACCCCGCGTTCAT
>JBEKJK010000017.1:0-71118 GCA_050011255.1 Acidimicrobiales bacterium | reverse complement strand
CTCTGCGCGGATGCGCTCGGTGGGTGATACTCGTGGTGCCACGGGTGTAGGTCCTCCTTCGTGAGTTGCTGTCTCTTGAAGGAACCTACGCCCGTCGCGCGTTTACACCAGGGACCGGACGCCACCCATGACCGAACTTGCCCGACGAGAGAAGGTGGCTAGAAGCGGCCGGGTACCATCCACCGTTACAGCCAAATACTGGATACGGGCCGAGGCCCCTGTGAATGTTAAGCGGCCGGGTGACCGAGTGGGGAAGTGGCTTCTTTTCACGAACCTAGATGGACACGACAAAGTGTGGGAGAAGATTCGAGCTGCAACCGAAGCGGGAGACCTTGGGTGTAGGGCGAAGGCTGCCACTGCTCGGCCGAATCCGTTGAAAGGAAGCTCAAACGCGCTCCTGACCTGTGTCTATACCTGCGATTACCAAGATCTCGATGATGTGCAGCGAGTGTTGGCGGCTCTGCGTGGGCTCGGTTTCGGCGGTCGCTTGGTCTACAAGACCGATGAAGCCACGATGAGCGGACGCTATGGCCCCGGAAGCGCCATTTACGTGTCCCAGCCAGGGTCTCAACAGTTTGAGATCCGGGACTAGGCAAGTTCCGCTGGCACGGTTGGTCGAAAGGTAATCGTGGGGCGATGACATTACGTTGTGGTTGGGTGGTTGTCTGTCTGATAGCCGATGCTCGTGGAAGTGAGCACGTTGTCAGTTTGGCCACCAACTCTGCAGCGGGAACGCCGCTGTGGTTAGGCGTGCTAACTCTCTTGATTGCTATTTCTGCGGTAGGAGTGAGTTATTGGCAGGGCCGTGCAACGGTAAGAGAACAACGCCGGATTCGGCCGAACATCTCGATCAGTGTTGAGTTTCATAACAACATTGTTGGAGCGACTGAGGGAGTTATACGAGGCTTCATCGTGAGCGTCGCTAACACCGGTCGAGAAGATAGCGAAGTGGAGTCGATCATCATCGCGTCAGCACGGACGATACTCAATGGTCAGAACCTCATTGTAGGGGGCGGCAGTGTTATTCCGTACCGGCTGCAGGGACACTCGGCTGTGTCTTGGATCATCGATGGCCGGCAATTCCCTGAGGATGAAGCAGTTGTCACAGTCAGGCTTGGGCATGGGGAAGTTGTTGAACGGACCGTGACGATCGGCGCAATGCAGGACGAGCAAACAGGTCGGACTTGGTGGCGATTGGGCCGTTCAACCGAGAAGCATTGACGGGACGAGTCCGGGAATATCAACCAGAGTCGGTCAAGGCCGGCCGAAGGTCGCCCGTAGGGGAAGCCTTGACGGGCTCGTGGCCGTCCCCGTTCATCGACTGACAATGAGTCCGGCCAGCACCGAAGGCGGCTGGCCTGATTGCTATTTGCCAGAATTACACCGGTGTGGTTCAATGAATATTGCGAGCCCTGTCTGCGGGCAGGGCACAGGATGCCTCGGTCGCGTAGAGGCCTAGGGGTGAAGTCCGAAGGTCATATTGACCGGCCGGTAAAAAGGTACGGAACCGCTAGATCCCCGGCGGTGCTGATCCCAGATTTCCTAGGCCCACCTGAATCATGGGGTGGACCCGACCTAGGAGCGCCCGACGTCGAGGGAGCGACGGGCAACCCGATTCCTGGGTTGTCCTGCGCAGCCCGGAAACCCAGGAAGCGGAGCCCTATTGGCTCTCACCTGGAGGTCGGATGCGATGTCGGGAGGTTCGAGGAAGCCGGTGCGAAGCACCGGCCCTTCACTTGAAGTATCAACACAACTCGGGGACCGGGACAGTGGCCGTTGGATCTTGGCCTTATACCGGGATGCGGCCGAGGCGGTTGGGTCGTTTCGATACACGGGACGGGCTTCGACCAATCGGGGGCGAAGGGGTGAGGCGGCCAACCCCGAGCGGTCCAGGGAGGTGGCGGCTCGTCGCTCAGTTGGTCGGATACGCCGATATGGGACAGCCAACCGACTGAACCGTCTCGGCACGCTGACATATGCCGAGTCGTGCTTCGACCAGGCGCAAGCCCGCTGCGACATTGGGGACTTCTTTCGGAGCATCCGGGGTTCGGTGGGCAAGGCATTCCCGTACGTGTGGGTACCGGAGTGGCATCCGGGGGGCCACGGCCTCCACGTTCATTTCGCTGTCGGTCGTTTCATCCACCGCTCACAGATCGAGGCGGCCTGGGGGCGTGGCTTCGTCCACATCAAGCTCCTGGGTGAGCTTCCGATGGGAGGCGGAAGTCTCGACGAGGCGAGGGCAGCGGCTCGGTACTTGGCCAAGTACGTAGTCAAGGGGATTGAGGCGTCACACGACTTCGGTCGGCATCGATTTGATGTGGCACAGGGGTTTGGGCCGAAGGTCACCCGGTTGGCCGGGCGGAGCATGGCCGAACTCATCTCGGCAGCGAGCGATCGAATGGGGGGACCGCCCAGTGTGTTATGGCGCTCCCGTGACGAGCGGGAGTGGTTTGGCCCTCCCTCGTTCTGGGTGGCGTGGAACCGGTGACGGGGCGCGGCGCAGGCCGAGGGTCGAGGTCGCGCCGGCGCCCGGCGCCGGGCCCAGCCCACCAGGCATGGCGGTGGGCGGAGGAAACCGCCATATCGCAGGGGTTGTCACCGCGTGTGAGCGACCCCGGGGTGCTCCATGAGGTCGCGATCTTGTTGGGAGCTGGGCGAGAGCCGGACATTCGTGGGGAGGTGGGGGGTGCAAGAAGCGAGCTAAGTCGCCAGAGCAACGAAGACTCGAAGGAGAGCAACTTCTTCGGCTGGTGGGAGGAGGTCGAGATCTGGAAACGCCTGGGCCCGGTTGAAGTCCTGCGAAGTGACGATCGTCAGGGTCCCCTCTACGGAGCTCGGTGCGAGCGTTGCAGCGTGTCGTTCGTCGTTGGCTGGCAGCGCGACGTTGGGGCTGTGTGTTTGGCAGCTGTGTCCCATGCGAAGCAGACGCACGGACTGGGCGAGGATTCGGCTAGAGGTTCACGCTCTCCAGAGCACGCCGATTCGGTTGGGGTCGAAGGTGTTACGGCCCTTGAGCGCAGGAGCGATCGTGAGATGGTCGATTAGGGCGGCGACGATGGCTCGCTGGCGGGCGGGGGAGAGGCTGGTCCACTGGCCCTGTAGGGCCTTGCTGTTGCCGACGAATCCTTCCAGTGCGGTGGTCTTGGTGAGGCGGCTCAGATGCCTGGTGGCGTTCTGAATGCGAGCTTCGATCGGCTTTCGGGCGGCTAGCCACTCTGCCAGGGTGATGTGGCCTTCTCCGTGCACCGTGGCGAGTGCTTCTAGGTCGGCTCGGGCCTCGTCGATCTGGCGCTGGAGGGCCTCGGCCTCGTCGTCCTGGGTCACTTGTTGGACGAGGGCTCGTTGGAGGTCCGGGGTGTCGAGACGGTGGAGGATGGCCTCTGTCACGAACTTCTCAAGTGACTCGGACAGGATCGCCATGCGTCCGCATCCGCTTAGCCCCGGGCCCTTGGCGCACACATAGCGACGAACTCCGTCTTCTCGTGGTCGGGCGACCATCTTTGCGCCGCATAGTCCGCAACGCAGGAGGCCGGTCAAGGGATAGCGCCTCGGTGTCCTGTTGGTGCGACGTGCAGGGTTCGAGAACTTGGTTCGGAGCCGGGTGGTTTCGCTCGGCGTGATGATCGCTGGCCAGTCGCCTGTGGCCACGATCTGGCCCAAGTGCTCGACCTGGCCGCTGATGGAGCCAGAGTTGAGGATGCCCCGAAGGACTGTTGTCGTCCACTGCTTCCCGGTGACGGTGGGCACGCGTCTGTTGTTGAGGTCGACGCAGACCGACCTGAGCGTTTCCCCCGCCAGGATGCGCTTGGCGGCTTCCTTGACGATGGCGGCTTCCTTAGGAATGAGCTTGCGGTGGTCGGCGCTGTAGCCAAAGGCGCGGGTCCCACCCCACGAGCGCTTCCCTGCATTTGCTCGCTGTCGCCGTTCGCTCTTCATTCGCCGACTCTTGTCTTCGGATTCCTTTCGGGCAAACGCCCCTACGACCCTCGCCATGGCCCGCCCGTCTGACGTGGAGAGGTCGTAGTCGCCTCCGGTGACGGTGCGGACCTCGATGCCGGTCGCTTCGATCAAGATGATGAACTCTTCCAGTTCGATCGGATTGCGGTGCAGGCGGTCTAGGTGCCAGGCGATGACTCCGTCACGGGTGCCCGCCTTGACGTCCTCGCACATGCGGCGGTAGTCGGGTCGAGGTTTCCCCCGGTAGGCGCTGATGTCGTTGTCCACGTAGACCTCGGCGATCGTCACCCCGTGGCGATCGGCCCAGGCCCGAGACTCCTCAATCTGACGCCTGACGCCGGCCTCGGTGCCTTCTCGGTCCGAGGAGATCCGGGCGTAGAGGGCAGCTGCCTTCACTCAAGTGACATTAGCAGAGCCTTGAGCACACCAGGGTCCTGTCACTCGATGTCAGTGGGGTCCGGCGAACGCGTCCTTTAGAGAGCTTGCGTCCTCTGATCCGCAGGTGGAGTACGGCTGAACTTGACATTCGGGCCTTTGATCCGCGCCACGTGAGTATGTCCTCGACCGGTTAATCAGAGATCGAGCTTGTCCTTCGCGACGCAGATTGCCAGATGGGCGTCTAGAACTGCGTCCTGGGTAGTCCGCGATACACCGGGGTCTGCTTCCGCTGCTGCCTTGGCGCTGTCCCCGGCTTGTTCGAGTTCGATCACGGCGACGCGTTCATCAGGTGACGCGATCGCCTTGTCGGCTTTCTTGGCGAACTCGTTGACCACCGCTACAAGTACCGGTGACGCTCCGTGGTCACTTTGAACCGCGTGGAGCGCTTTTTCGATTTTGATCCGAGCTGCTTGGAGTCGTTCTGCCGTTGTCGTCACGTGAGAAGGCTACGCCGCGCTGAGGCTAGATGCCGGGGGGGCACAGGATCCGGGCTGCGACCCGGGAACGTTCTGCTCAACGGTCACGGGGATCAACGCTCCCGCTACGGTGACCAGCATGGAGCCGATGCCGGAGGATTGGTCCCGGGTAGTAGCGGTCGTCGCCCATCCGGACGATCTCGAATACGGAACGGCAAGCGCCGTGGCGCGCTGGACCGGACAGGACAAGGCAGTTGCGTATGTTCTCGTCACCAGCGGGGAAGCCGGCATCGACGGCATGATGCCCGCGAAGGTCGGCCCTCTCCGTCAAGAGGAGGAGCGTCGCAGCGCCGCGATCGTCGGAGTCGATCGGGTCGAGTTCCTCGAACATGCCGACGGGGTGGTGGAGGCCGGACTGGCGTTGCGGCGCGACCTTGCCGAGGTGTTCCGGCGTCTGCGCCCCGACATCGTCGTCACGATGAACTTCGACCTCACGTGGGGTGAGAACGGCAATGTGAACCACGCCGATCACCGAGCCACCGGTCTGGCGGTGTTGGACGCGTGTCGCGACGCGGCAAACCGATGGGTGTTCACAGATGCCGGCGAGCCGTGGAGCGGTATCCGTCACGTGTACGTGGCCGGCGCGTCGGCACCCACCCACTTCGTCGACGTATCCGCGACGCTCGACGCCGGGGTGGCGTCGCTGCGCGAGCAACGTGCCTACCTCGACGGGCTCGGGAAGGAGTTCGACCCCGACGACTTCCTGCGCAACCTGGCTGGGTTGGCCGGCATGGCCGTGGGGTGTGAGTACGCCGTTACGTTCCAGCGATTCGCGGTGGGCTGAAGGCACAGCCCGGCAAGAGTTGGGCTCGTCGTCGAACGGGCCAGAGGGCGCCCACTACCACCGGACTCCCCGAAGCTCTCGAAATCGAGCACGGTAGGGTGGATCTGTGACTTGGCCAGGCAACGGGTCGGGCAACAGATCTGATCGGAGATTGCGCGTTGGCTGACGTGGTCATGCCCCAGCTCGGCGAGACCGTCACAGAGGGTACGGTCACGAAGTGGTTCAAGTCCGTCGGCGAGATCGTCGAGCGTGACGAACCGCTGTTCGAGATCTCGACGGACAAGGTCGACTCCGAGGTTCCCTCGCCCGCAGCCGGGGTGCTGTCCGAGATCCTCGTGCCGGAAGGCGAGACGGTCGAGGTGGGAACTGTCCTTGCTGTCGTGGCGAGCGAAGTGGCCGCGAGCGCTCAGTCACCTCTTCCTGAAGCTCCCGCTGCGCAAGCAGGAGTTCCGATGCCGGCGGCCGTCGAGAGGGAACCCGCGCTGTCGCCTGTCGCGCCTGCCACGTCGCTTGCGGTTCGAGTTCCCGAAGACGGCGCCCGAACGCCTGACGGCGTGGGCCGGACAGCGGGCCGCATCTTCTCTCCGGTGGTGCGGCGCCTTCTCGGCGAGTACGGGCTCGATCCGTCAGAGGTCCCGGGCACTGGCCCCGGTGGAAGGGTCACCCGTTCTGACGTCCTGAAGGTGATCGACGCGAGGCGCGAGGCCGGGGTGCCGGTCTCTGGCCTCGCGACGCCTCCTCGGGTCGACACCGCCGCGCGGGCAGCGGTCCCCGCGCGGGCCGACACCCCCACGCGGGTCACCCCCGCTGTTCAGGTCACTACCCCCGCTCGTTCAGGTGGCGAGGCGCAGCCGGCTGCACGCGTGGGAAACGACGAGATCGTCCCGTTTACGAACATCAGGCGACGAACGGCCGAGCACATGGCGCGGTCCAAAGCGACGTCAGCTCACGCGTTGGTCGTGCTTGAGGCGGACTACGAGCAGGTGGAGCGAGTACGCAGGGCGCACGGATCGCAGTTCAAAGCCGAGGAGGGGTTCTCGCTCACCTACCTCCCGTTCGTGGCCCGGGCCGTGGTGGAAGCCCTCGGTGAGTGGCCGAACCTGAATTCGTCGGTCGGCGACGACGCTCTGATCGTGCACCACGAGCGCAATCTGGGAATCGCCGTGGACCTGGACCACCACGGTCTCATAGTCCCGGTGGTGCAGCGGGCCGAAGAGCTCACGTTGCGGGGGATGGCGCGCAAGATCCGCGATCTGGCGGACCGTGCCCGGAGCAAGAAGCTGAGCGCCGACGACATCTCGGGAGGCACGTTCTCGATAACGAACGCTGGCCCCTTCGGGACGCTGCTGACCGCGCCCGTGATCAACCAGCCCCAGGTGGCGATCCTCTCCACCGACGCGGTGAGGCGCCGGCCGGTAGTGGTGGCACAGGAAGACGGCGGGGAGGCCGTCGCGATCCACTCGGTCGGGCTGTTGTGCCTGTCGTGGGACCACCGGGCGGTCGACGGCGCTTACGCGGCGGCGTTCGTGGCACGCGTGGTCCAGTTTCTCGCCACCCACCACTGGAGCGCGGAGCTCTGAGAGGAGAGGCCGGCGGCATGAGAGGCAAGGTGCTCCGGGTCCGGTGGCTCGGTCGAGTCACCTACGAGGAGGCCCACGTACTCCAGCACGCTCTTCATGCGCGCGACGCGGACGACCATCTGTTGCTTCTCGAGCATCCACACGTCTTCACCGTCGGGGTACGGGGCGACACCTCACACGTGCTGGTCGACCCGGCGACGGTCGGAGCCGAGATCGTGCGTGCCGACCGCGGTGGCGACGTCACGTACCACGGTCCCGGCCAGCTCGTCGGCTACCTGATCTTCGACGTTCCCATGGGTCCGGACGCGGTCCCGGACCACGTCCACGGCGTCGAGCAGGTCGTGATCGACACTCTCGCGGAGTTCCAGCTGGCTGGCGGTCGCCTGCCCGGGTACCCCGGGGTGTGGATGGGCGTCGAAGGGGCGGCTCCTCGAAAGATCTGTGCGGTCGGTGTTCGGGTCACGAAGGGCCGCTCGATGCACGGGTTCGCTCTGAACGTGGACCCCGACCTGCGTTGGTTCGATCGCATCGTGCCCTGTGGGATCCCCGACAAGGCGGTGACGTCCATGTCTGCAGAGGGGGTGCGGGTCTCGATGCGAGACGTGGTGGACGTGCTCGTGAGACACGCGCAGGACCGATGGGCACGAGATCGCGCCTCCGAGCGCCAGGACGTGGTCTCGTTCGCCCCCGAAGTTTCGCGGCGCGATCGCGCCGGTGTGAGCCCGGAGGTGGTGGGGGCGCCGGGTGGGAAGCTGCGAGTCCGGCTTCGTCAGGCCGGTGTGGATCCACGCGAAGGTCTCGCCTTGTCCGCGCGCAAGCCCCCATGGCTTCGTGTGAACGCTCGCATGGGTGGTGGGTTCCTCGGCCTGAAGCGCACCGTGAAGGACCTGAGCCTGGTGACCGTGTGCGAGGAGGCGGGCTGCCCGAACATCTTCGAGTGCTGGGCCCAGGGCACCGCGACGTTCATGATCAACGGCGAACGCTGCACGCGTGCCTGCGGGTTCTGTCTCGTCGACACCCGCCATCCACTGCCGCTCGACCCTCGCGAACCACAGCGTGTCGCCGAGGCGGTGCAGCGTTTGGGTCTCGAGCACGCGGTGGTGACGGCGGTGACGCGTGACGACCTCGCCGACGGTGGGGCGGGAGCTTTCGCCTCCACCGTCGAGGCGATCAGGGCTCGCTGTCCGGGGACCTCGGTGGAGGTGCTGGTACCTGACTGCAAGGGCGATCGCGAGGCGATCTCGGTGATGATCGCGTCGCGCCCCGACGTCTTCAACCACAACCTCGAGACCGTGGCGCGCCTGCAACGCGCAGTCCGGCCGTCGGCCGGTTACGCGCGCAGCCTTGCGGTCCTCGCACTCGCGAAGGACGCCGGGCTTGTCACCAAGTCGGGCATGATCCTGGGGATGGGCGAGAGCGAGGAAGAGGTCGTAGGGGCGCTCGCGGACATGCGAGCCGTGGGGGTGGACATCATCACGCTCGGTCAGTACCTGAGGCCGAGCGAGGCCCACCTCCCGGTGGCACGGTTCTGGACGCCCGACGAATTCGACAGGCTTCGTGAGATCGGTGAAGGCATGGGTTTCTCCTACGTCCAGTCCTCGCCGCTCACCCGGTCCAGCTACCACGCTCGTGAGGCGGCGCGTTCCTCGGCCGACGGCGCCCACTTCGCGCGTCCCGCGCACGCAGCCGTTCTCGGTTAGGGCGCTACGCCACGAAGTACTTGGCTTTCGGATGGTGGCAGACGATCGCGTCGGTCGTCTGCTCGGGGTGGAGTTGGAAACCCTCGCTCACCGTCACGCCGATGCGCTCCCCGCCGAGGAGCGACACCACCTTGGCGTTGTCCTCGAGGTTCGGGCAGGCAGGGTACCCCCACGAGTAGCGACCGCCGCGGTATTGCTGGCGGAACAGTCCCGCCAACGTGGGCCCGTCCTCTTCGGCGAAGCCCCACTCCTCGCGTACGCGCCTGTGCCAGAGCTCCGCGAGCGCTTCGGCCATCTCGACTCCGAGCCCGTGAAGGTGGAGGTAGTCGGTGTAGCTGTTCTCGGCGAACAGCCGGGCGGTCTCATCGGAGACCTTCGTGCCCATCGTGACGACGAAGAAGGCTGCGAAGTCGAGCTCACCTTTCTCGACAGGACGGAAGAAGTCCGCTAAGCACAGCCAGGGCTCTGTGGCTTGTCGGGGGAAGCTGAAACGCGCGAGTTCCTGCGAGCGCGTCTCGTCCTGCCACAGCACGAGGTCGTCGCCGTCTGAGTTGGCGACGAAGTAGCCCCACGCCACCTGGGGGACGAGCAGGTCCTTGGCCTTCGCCTTGTCGAGCTCGTCGCGCAGCACCGCACGGACGCGCTCTTTGAAGTCGGAGTCGGTCTCGGCTGTGGCCTTGTCGGGTCTATAGCCCCACTGGTTGCGAAAGAGGGCGGTCAGGTTCAGGTACGAGACGATGTCGTCGAGCGGTATCCCCTTGGCGACGCGGGTGCCGAGGAACGGTGGGACGAACACGGGGTTGTCGATCTCCACGTCGCGTGAACGCGCCGGGCGCGCGGCACCTGAAGCACCGCCTGTGGCTGCAAGCTCGCTCCTGCGTGGCGGCAGCTTGCGCGGGCTGACCTCGCGCCCGAAGGCAGGGTCGTCCTCGCCGGTCGCCTTGAGCTCGATCAGACGGTCCATCGTTCGCAGCCCTTCGAAGGCGTCCTTGCCGTAGAAGAGGCGCCCGTCGTAGACTTGGCGCAGGTCGCGCTCTACGTAAGTGCGCGTAAGTGCCGCCCCACCGAGCAGCACCGGCACCTTGGAAAGACCGCGGGTCTTCATCTCCTCGAGGTTCTCGCGCATGATCAAGGTGGACTTCACGAGCAAGCCGCTCATGCCGATGGCGTCGGCGGCGCGATCGGCCGCCGCCTGGATCATCTCCCCGATGCCCACCTTGATACCGAGGTTCACGACCTCGTAGCCGTTGTTCGTGAGGATGATGTCGACCAGGTTCTTCCCTATGTCGTGCACGTCACCCTTCACGGTGGCAAGCACGATGGTGCCCCTGCTGCCCTGGTCGGCCTTCTCCATCTTCGGCTCGAGATAGGAGACAGCGGACTTCATCGTCTCGGCGGACTGGAGCACGAACGGAAGCTGCATCTGGCCCGAGGCGAACAATTCTCCCACTGTCTTCATGCCGACCAGCAGGATGTCGTTAACGATCTCGAGCGCCCCGTGCCCGTTCGCGAGCGCCTCTTCGAGGTCGGCCTCGAGCCCGTCGCGCTCCCCGTCGACGATGTGGCGCTCGAGGCGTCGCTCTACGCTCCAGCCCGAGCGGTCCTCACGGGTGAGAGCTCCGGTGGAGACCCCCTCGAACGTCGAGAGCAGCTCCGACAGCGGGTCGTATCCTTCGCGGCGGCGATCGTAGATGAGGTCGAGACACACCTCCCTGGTCTTCTCGTCGATCTTCGACAGCGGGAGGATCCGTGCAGGGTTGACGATGGCCGCGTCGAGTCCCGCCTCCACGCACTCGTGCAGGAACATCGAGTTGAGCACCTGGCGCGCGGCTGGGCTCAGACCGAACGAGACGTTGGAGAGACCCACGATCGTGAACGCCTCGGGGAGCTCGGCCTTGATACGTTTGATCCCCTCGATGGTCTCGATCGCGTCGCGCCGGCTCTCCTCCATACCGGTCGACAGCGGGAGGACGAGTGGATCGAAGATGAGGTCCGCGGGCTCGAGCCCGTAGCGTTCGATCGCGATCTGGGCGATCGCCCGTGCGGCGCGCAGCTTCCACTGCGCGGTACGGGCCTGTCCTTCGGTGTCTATGCAGGTGCACACGACTGCAGACCCGTACTCGCGCGCGAGAGTCAAGAACCTGTCGAGGCGGGTGCCGGGCCCGTCGCCCTCCTCGAGGTTCACGGAGTTGAGGACGGTTCGGCCCCCGAGCCACCTGAGAGCGGTCTCGGCCACCGGGGCCTCGGTCGAGTCGACCATGAGTGGAACGCTCGCCTGGGTGGCGAGGCGGCTGGCGACCTCGGTCATGTCGGCGACCCCGTCGGCACCCGTGAAGTCGACGCACACGTCGAGGACGTGGGCGCCTTCACGCACCTGGTCGCGCGCCATCGCCACCGTGGTGTCCCAGTCGCCGGCCAGCATCGCTTCGCGAAATCGCCTGGACCCGTTGGCGTTCGTCCGTTCCCCGACAACCAGGAACGAGGTTTCCTGGCGGAGAGGGACCGAGCTGTAGATCGACGCAGCACTCGGCTCGCTCACGGGCGAGCGCGATGCAGGTACCAGGTCGCGGCATCGCTCGACGACGGCACGCATGTGCTCGGGCGTCGTGCCGCAGCAACCGCCGACGACGGTGACTCCCAGGTCGGTCACGAAGTGCTCCATGTGGTCCGCCAGCTCTCGCGGCGTGAGGTCGTAGTGCATCGCACCGTCCACCACGCTGGGCAGACCGGCGTTAGGCTGAGCCGATATGGGCACCCTCGCACGCTGTGAGAGGTAGCGCACCGCTTCTCCCATCTCCAGCGGTCCCGTAGCGCAGTTGAGACCGATCACGTCGGGCCGCATCGCCTCGAGCGCCGTGAGCGCGGCGCCGATCTCGGTGCCCGGAAGCATCCGACCGGTGAGCTCGATAGTGACCTGCACCTGTAACGGGACCCGCCGACCGGTGCTCACCATGGCCCGCTTGCAGGCGTTGATCGCGGCCTTGCCCTGGAGCAGGTCGAAGACCGTCTCGATCACGAGCAGGTCGACGCCTCCTCTGAGCAGCGCGGCGGCCTGCTCCTCGTAGGCGTCACGCAGCTCCGTGTAGGAGATCTGCCCCAGGGTGGGGAAGCGAGTGCCGGGACCGAGGTTGCCGGCCACCCAGCGAGGATGCACGTCGGTCGATACGGCGTCCACGGCCTCCCTGGCGATGCGCGCCGCGGCGAGGTTGACCTCGGACACCGAGTCTTCGAGACCGTACTCGGCGAGCATGGTCCTAAACGCGCCAAAGGCGTCGGTCTCGACCACGTCTACTCCCGCGGACAGGAACGACGAATGCACGCCGGCCACCACGTCCGGGCGTGACAAGACGAGGGCTTCATTGCAACCCTCGAGTGCGCCGCCCCCGAAGTCTTGTGCGTTGAGCCCCGCAAGTTGAAGGTTGGTGCCCATCGCGCCGTCGAATATCACGACCCGGCTCGCGGCCGCGTCCAGATAGGCGGCGCCGCGCTCGTCGAGCGCAAGGGCGTCGTGTGCAAGCACCGCGGTGAGCTCGGAAGCGTCATCGGACACGACCACCCAGTCTACGGCCGATGAGAAGCTCGGCGGATGAAGCCAACGGGGACGACCGGTAGCATGCCCGAACGGTGGCGCGGATCTACACGCGTAAAGGCGACGACGGCACCACCGGTCTGCTTTACGGTGGCCGCGTCCGCAAGGACGCGCCGGCGATCGAAGCCAACGGCGCTGTAGACGAATCGCAGGCGGCGCTCGGACTGGCCCGGGCAGAGGCAGAGCCCGGGAGCGAGCTCGACGAGTTGATCGTCGGTCTCGAGCGTGACCTGTGGGTCCTCATGGCCGAGGTGGCGACGGCGCCGCAGATGCGCGAGAAGCTCAGGCCCGGTCGATCGCTCGTCACACTCGAGATGATCGATGCTCTCGAGGCGCGCATCGACGAGCTCGCTGAGCGTTTCGACATGCCGGCGGAGTTCGTGGTGCCCGGTCAGAATCGCGTATCGGCCGCCCTCGACGTGGCGCGAACCGCCGTACGGCGTGCCGAGCGGCTCCTGATCCGTGCCCCCCCGGCGGAGGGCTCACTGGCCGTGCCGTACCTGAACCGGTTGTCGGACCTGCTGTGGGTGACGGCCCGTTGGCAGGAGGGCGAGCATCTCACGTCTCGACCCGCCAGGCGACGGGGCTGAGCAGGATCAGGTCCTGAGCGCACCTTCTTCCGAAGCAACGGCGGAGCGCGACGCGCGCGAGCCCGGTTCAGGTCGACCGGGCCGCGCAGCACGCGAAGACCGCGACGAGCGAGCCGGGTGGGAGATGCGCGATTCTCGCTCGGGGAAGTCCATCCACCGGGCGTCTGCTAGCCGGGCCAGAGCGGCCATGCGATCGCGCTCGCGAGTTCCGAAACGCCAGCCGGGGCGGCCTACCACGAGAACCAAGTCCCACGCCGCGAGCTCAACCCACTCGACGTCACTCTCGTGGCTGGCCGCCGTGTGGCCGCCTCGCCGTCTTCCTTCCACGAAGGCGATGATCCAGGGCGCAGCCGGAGTGAGCCCGTCCGCAGCCATCAGGATGGCCGACTCGACGTCTACGACGGCCGCCCACAGGGCGTCGAGCTCGTGACGCGCGCGACAGGTGAGCGCTCTCACCACGTCTTGGGGAGTGCGCTCTCCGACGATCAGCGCCGCAGTGTCGTAGGCGTCGAGGCGCCGGTCACGAAAGCTCCCCGTGATCGGGTGCGCTTCTTCGACGAGGACGCCGTCGACCTCGGTGATCTCGCTCAACAGCAGGGGGAGGACGTCGTCGTCGGCGAGCTCCACCAGGAACTCATCGACGGCACGACCCGCGTCGCGCTCGACGATCTCGACCGCGACGACGTCACCACGCACCGAGCCGATCCGACTGGCGACCGCCCCGAGAGCTCCCGGTCGGTCCGGCAACGAGACGCGCAGAACGAAGGTCGTCACCTCTCCAGGGTACGACGGGCGGATGAACGGTGTGTTTCGTACCTGCGACCACGGGGTTACGTGGCCGGTCGGGACCACTCAGGCCCGCATGCCGACCCACGCAATGCACGAGCCCATTCGGCCGCGTCGTGGGCGAGTGCAGGGTGCGTGTGCCAGCGAAGGAGCTGAGCCTCGACGTCTTGGGGGTCCATTCCGATGTCGAGCAGCCCGAGCGCGACCTTGCGCGAGCGTCTTCGCATGCCGTCGAGAGACGGCGCGTCGCGCTGAGACTCTGACCAGCTCTCGTGAAGGCGCTGGAGCGCCCCGGGAAGTCGTTGCAGGTGCCTACGTGGGAGGGGAGGGACTTTGCGTCTCACTGCCAGGATGTCGGTCCCCCCGAGGCGGGCGAGCTCGAAGGTCGTGCAGCGGGTGATCGCGCGCCGGAAGGGCGAATGCAGCCCGCTTCGACCACCGAGGCCGAGTGCTCGGGCCGTGTCGTAGAGGGGCAGGTCGAAGCCGTCGGGCTCCACGTCAAGTCCCGCCACGAGCCGTCGCATGAGCCAGGTGCTGGTGGGTCCGAGGACGCCCAACCAGAAGTGCTCGACGTACCACGAGCGCGGGTCGTGGCCGAGCGTGTCGATCACAGGGTCAGGCCAGGCCACGATGCGCAACGTGTCGCACGCCTCGGGACCGTTGTGTCCGGTGACCCGATCGGGATCGGCCAGGACGTGAAGGGAAGCGGTCATCGGATCAGCATGGCGACTCGATGTTCGCCGAGAACCTTGCCCCGTCCCTCGCGCGATCAGAAACGTCCGCGATGGACCAGCTCCGAGGTGGCGCGCCGGTTCCTCGTGGTCGAGCGCGACGGCGGGTCCTCGACGCCGGGCTCCCCGAGGAGCACAGCGCCCGTGTAGCGGTGGCCTGCGGGGACGCCGAGGGCAGAGGCGAGCTCGGTCTCTCCACGGAAGTTCCCGAGGAAGCAGGCGCCGAGCCCGGCGTCTACAGCAGCCAACAACATGAGGAGCACCACGAAACCGGCGTCGACGAACCAGAACGGGACCGGCCATGCCTCTGCGCCGCCCCCCCCACGGGCGGGCGGCCCCAGCCCGCTTCCGGCCTTGTCTTGTTCGGCGTAGCGCTCGAGGTACGCCCCGGGGCTCGTGAACACGCAGATCACCACCGGCGCCAGGACGAGGCCGGGCCAACGCCGCGACCGGGCCCGCCAGCCGGCCGTGGTGGTCGCGTCCCAGAACACCCCCGTCCGCGCCGGTCCCTCCAGCACGACTGCGTCCCAGCCGCTCGTGTTTCCGGCCGACGGCGCCCGTCGGGCGGCGTCGAGAACTCGTTCCAGCACCTCACCTGGCACGGGACGGCCCGAGAAGCTGCGCACCATCCTCCGGCGTCCCAGGACCTCGGACAGCTCCATGTCCGCCGACGCTATCGAGACCCGGTGGGCCCGCCGGCGGCGGGCGTCCGCAAGGGCCTCGGCCCGGTCGTCGAGGCCCGGAATGCCGACCGAGCCGGTAAGGTTTTAATATGAGGCGACAGGGGCCGCCTCGGGACGCTGTTCAGTTGCCGGCCACTGCGCTCGTCACCGGGGCTCGTCACCGGGGAAGGCGATCGTCACCGGGAGTTTGAGAGCTAGGTACCACGAGCCGGGTACCGCGAACGAGGTACCAGGATCGAGGTACCAGGAGGTCCAGATGGCCACCACGCGAGAACTGCTCAGCCAGGCCAAGGGCTCTGTGCGTGAGGTGCAGGGGGACGAGGTGCAGCCTCGCCTCGCAGAGGTCGTGCTGCTCGACGTGCGTGAGGCCGACGAGTACGAGCAGGGGGCTCTACCGGGAGCGCTGCACGTGCCCCGGGGCTTCCTCGAGTTCCAGGTGGAGGGCCGTCTGCCTGACAAGGCAGCGCCCGTGGTCGTCTACTGCGCGGTCGGGGCACGATCGGTGCTGGCCGCGAAGACGATGGCAGAGCTCGGGTACCGCGACGTCGTGTCCCTCGCCGGAGGCTTCACCCGCTGGAAGGACGAGGGACGTCCCTGGAAGATCCCGCGCTCGCTCACCCCCGAGCAGCGGAACCGCTACCAACGCCACTTGCTCGTGTCCGAGGTGGGCGTAGAGGGGCAGGTGAGGCTGCTCGAGTCGAAGGTGCTGTTGCTCGGAGCGGGCGGTCTCGGCTCGCCGGCCGCCCTGTACCTCGCTGCCGCGGGCGTGGGAACGATCGGCGTCGTCGACATGGACGTGGTCGACGCCTCGAACCTCCAGCGCCAGATCCTGCACTCCATGGACCGCCTCGGCGAACGCAAGGTCGACTCGGCCAAGAAGTCCATCGTGGCCCTCAACCCCGACGTCGACGTGGTCACCTATGACGTGCGCCTGGGAGCCGACAACGTCGAGGAGATCTTCGACGGCCCCTCGGGCGAGGGATGGGACGTCATCGTCGACGGCACGGACAACTTCCCGACCCGCTATCTGGTGAACGACGCTTCGCTGTTGAAGCGCATCCCGGTCGTGCACGGTTCGATCTTCCGCTTCGAGGGACAGGTGACGGTGTTCGACCCTTACCGCGGGCCTTGCTACAGGTGCCTCGTGCCAGAGCCCCCGCCCGCCGAGCTCGCTCCCTCGTGCGCCGAGGCGGGCGTGCTCGGGGTACTGCCTGGGATCGTGGGCTCGATCCAGGCGGCGGAGGCCATCAAGCTGCTCCTCGGCATCGGCGACCCGTTGGTGGGCAGGTTGCTCGCGTACGATGCCCTGGAGGAGTCGTTCCGCACCTTCAAGGTGCGCCGCGATCCGCATTGCCCGGCCTGCGCCGAGAACGTCGCGCCCATCGTGATCGCCGAGTACGACGAGCTCTGCCTTCCGCACGCGGTAGAGCTGCACGCGGTCGGCTGAGCAAGCCTCGCATATCGCCCGTCCATGGTGCCCGGAAGGTCCAGGCGCCCTAACCTGGCACGATGCCCCTCGAGCGCGACGACGCGAAGCTCGACGAGACTCCCGGAGTCGAGTGTGACGCCGGGAAGGCAAAGCCCCACGAAGAGCGCCGCACCGACTCGGGAATAGAGATCGCGCCCGTCTACCGGTCCGCGGACCTCGAGGGCTGGGACCCCCGCGAGCAGCTGGGCGATCCGGGCGAGTACCCGTACACCCGCGGCATCCACCCCGAGATGTACAGGGGCCGGTTGTGGACCATGCGCCAGTACGCGGGTTTCGGGACTGCGGAGGCCACCAACGAGCGGTTCCGCTTCCTCCTTGCCGCCGGGCAGACCGGCCTGTCGTGCGCGTTCGACCTCCCCACGCAGATGGGACTCGATTCCGACCATCCACGCGCGGAAGGAGAGGTGGGGAAGGTCGGTGTGGCCATCGACTCCCTTTCAGACATGCGGCTGCTGTTGGCAGGCATTCCACTCGCCGAGGTGACTACCTCGATGACGATAAACGCCACCGCCGCGATCTTGTTGTTGCTGTATGAGCTCGTCGCGTCCGAGCAAGGAGTGCCGTCAGAAGCGGTGAAAGGGACCGTCCAGAACGACATCTTGAAGGAGTACGTGGCGAGGGGGACTTACGTGTACCCGCCTCGCCCTTCGATGCGCCTGGTGACAGACACCTTCGCCTACTGCGCCGAGCATCTGAAGTCGTGGAACACGATCTCGATCTCCGGCTACCACATCCGCGAGGCAGGATCGACCGCGGTGCAAGAGATCGCCTTCGCCATGGCGAACGGGATCGCCTACGTGGAGGCGGCGCTCGAAACGGGTCTCGACGTCGACGATTTCGCGCCCCGGCTCAGCTTCTTCTGGAACGCCCACAGCCACCTTTTCGAAGAGGTGGCCAAGTTCCGCGCGGCAAGGCGTATGTGGGCTCGGATCATGACCGAACGGTTCGGCGCGACCGACGTTCGCTCGAAGCTCATGCGCTTCCACACCCAGACGGGTGGCTCGACGCTCACGGCCCAGCAGCCCGAGAACAACATCGTGCGCGTGACGCTCGAGGCTCTCGCCGCCGTGCTCGGAGGCACCCAGAGCCTCCACACGAACGGCTTCGACGAGGCCCTGGGCCTTCCCACAAAGCGTGCGGCGAAGATCGCGCTTCGGACCCAGCAGGTGATCGGCTACGAGTCGGGAGTGGCCGACACCGTCGATCCCGTAGCGGGCTCGTACTTCGTGGAGAGCTTGACCGACGAGATCGAGAAGAGGGCCTGGGAGTACATCGATCGCATCGACGAGATGGGTGGCGCGGTGACCGCGATCGAGGCCGGTTTCATGCAGGACGAGATCGAGCACGCCGCCTACGCCTACGCCAAGGCGATCGGCGGCTCGGAGAAGGTGCTCGTGGGGGTGAACCGTTTCGTCGAGGAAGAGGCCGAGCCGCCAGACGTCTTTCCCGTGGGACCGGCCCACCAGCGTTCGCAGATCGAGCGCACCCGCAACGTACGCGCCAGGCGCGATCAGGCGGCTGTCGACGCTGCGCTCGTGGAGGTCGCCGCGGCCGCACGTGGCACACAGAACCTGCTCGTGCCGATGCGCGAGGCGCTTCGTCGGATGGCCACCCTCGGCGAGGTGTCAGACGTGCTTCGCGAGGCGTTCGGCGTCTACCAGTCGCACCGCTGAGCCCTGCTCGTCGGTCAGTGCGAACGCGACAGAAGATGGTCGCGCAAGACCGGATCGGTGGCCGCGTCGATGGCGGTCCACGCCAGGGCGATCGCGCCGTCGATCAACGCCTGCTCGGCGGAGGGCCCGATACACACATCGGTGAAGGCGCTCTGGTGGTTCACCGCGCCACGGGCGTCGAGACCGATGAGGGGATGGATCGAAGGCACCGACAGGGAGACGTTCGCCATGTCCGAGGAGATCGTGGGCAATGGCAGGCCTTCGTCGTCGGCGTCGTAGCGCCTGCCCAGCTCCTCGGCGTTGCGCCTCCACGACGCGAGGAGAGCGTTGTCCGCGACGAACTGTGAGTAGGTCGGCGAGAGCGCGCGGATCTCGAGCTCGGTACCGGTCGCCAGCGCGCCGGCTTCGAGACAGCGCTCGATCCTCGGGCGTAGCAGGGCCAGGTCTTGGAGGCTCGGCGCGCGCACCATGAAGTGAGCGACCGCGTCCTTCGGCACCACGTTCACGGCGTCGCCGCCCTTCATCACTATCCCGTGCACCTGGTCCCCGGGGCGCAGGTGCTGTCTCAGCAGGCCGATGCCGACCTGGGCCACCACGAGTGCGTCTGCGGCGTTGCGTCCCCGTTCGGGGGAGGCCGAGGCGTGTGCCTCTCGACCGCTGTAGCGCACTTCGAAGTGGTCGACGGCCAGGCAGGTGGTCCCAAGGCGGTCCTCGTGCCAGGGGTGGACCATCATCGCCGCGTGGACCCCGTCGAACGCGCCGCGTTCGAGCATAAGGATCTTGCCCCCGCCGCCTTCCTCTGCAGGGGTTCCCAGCACGGTGACGGTGAGCCCAACCTCCTCTGGTACACCGGCGAGGGCGATGGCGGCTCCGACGGCGGCGGCGGCGATCAGGTTGTGACCGCAGGCGTGTCCGACTCCTGGCAGGGCGTCGTACTCGGCGCAGAGGGCCAAGGACACCGGTCCCGAGCCCGAACGTGCCTCCAGAGCGGTTGGCAGGCCACAGATGCCCGTTCGCACCGACAGACCGTTGACGTCCAGCATCTCGCCCACCCGATTGGCCGCCCTCGTCTCCTCGAAGCAAGTCTCGGGATCGTCGTGGATGTCACGACTGAGCGCTACCAGCTCGTCTCGCTTCGCCTCGACGATCCGTCGAGCAGACAGCTTGGCTGGTCGGGCATCCATGTTCGTCACGCGCTGACGCGGGGTGTCAATCGATCACGGCTACGACGTCACCGGGCCCGACCGAGTCACCGGCCGACACCCTGACCTCTTTCACCGTGCCTGCTTTCTCGGCGGTGATCGCGTTCTCCATCTTCATCGCCTCCAAGACGCACACGCTCTGGCCCACCTCGACCTCGTCGCCAGGGGCCACGAGGACCTTCACGATCGTGCCCTGCATCAACACGGCGACCGTTCCGGACCCGGTGCCCGTCATCGCCGAGTGCGGCTTCGGCGATCTGGTCCCACCACGAACGGTATCCGTCGACGTCGCCGCGGCATCCGGCAGCCACAGCTTGACCTCGTAACGGCGCCCGTCCACCTCTGCGGTGACCTGGCGAAGGACCTTGGGCTCCGTCTCGTCCGCTCCTGCGTCGCCGGTAACGGTTTCGTTCGCAATGTCCTGGCCGAGCGTGGAGAGATCCAGGCGCTCTTCCACCCAATTGCTCGAATGGCGCGCCTCGGCGAAGTCCGGGTGGGACACGATGGCGAGGTGGGCGGGCACCGTCGTCGCAATACCGGAGAGCTCCAATTCACCGAGCGCACGCAGCATCCGCAGGCGGGCTGCCTCACGATCGTGTCCCCACACCACGAGCTTGGCCACCAGGTTGTCGTAGAACTGGCTTACCGTGTCACCTGCCTCGTAGCCGCTGTCGAGCCGAACTCCCGGTCCCCCGGGCGTGCGCAGACGCGTGAGCGTGCCGGGGGAAGGGGCGAAGCGCCCCTGGGTGGGGTCTTCGGCGTTGATTCGTGCCTCGATCGCATGGCCCTCGAACCTGAGGTCCTCTTGGGTGAACGCGAGCGGTTCCCCCGCGGCAACCCGCAATTGCCACTCGACCAGGTCGAGACCGGTCACTAGCTCGGTGACCGGGTGCTCGACCTGCAGTCGCGTGTTCATCTCCAAGAAGTGGAATTCCCCTTCCTGGAACAGGAATTCGACGGTTCCGGCGTTCACGTATCCGCACGCCTCGGCCGCGTGCACGGCGGCGGCACCCATGGCGCGGCGCACGTCGTCGGGGAAGTCGGGCGCCGGGCTCTCCTCGATGAGCTTCTGGTGGCGGCGCTGGCACGAGCAGTCGCGTTCTCCGAGCCACAGCGTGTGGTCATGGGTGTCGGCGAGGATCTGCATCTCCACGTGACGCGGCCAACTCAGGTACTTCTCCAGGTAGATCTCGGGGCTACCGAAATAGGCCTGGGCCTCGCGTCTGGCAGAGGCCATGGCCTCTTTGACCTCCGCCGGGTCGGCCACGACCTTCATGCCTCGGCCGCCGCCGCCGTGGGCCGCCTTTATCGCGATCGGCCAACCGAACTCCCGCCCGAAGGCGAGGACCTCGTCGGGATCCGTCACGGGCTCGGTGAGCCCTGGCACACACGCCACACCGGCAGCCTCGGCCGCCCTGCGCGAGCTGATCTTGTCTCCCATCACCTCGATCGCCTCTGGAGGCGGGCCGACGAAGGTGACACCGCTGGCGGCGACCTGACGGGCGAAATGCGCGTTCTCGGCGAAGAAGCCGTAACCGGGATGGACGGCGTCTGCGCCGCTGCGGGCGACGGCTTCGAGTATCGCCGCGCTGTTCAGGTAGCTCTCGGCCGCGCTCTCACCCCCCAGCGCGTACGCCTCGTCGGCCATCCTGACGTGAAAGGCGTCTCGGTCCAGCTCGGAGTAGACGGCGACCGTGCGTACCCCCAGCTCTCGGCACGTGCGCATCACACGCACAGCGATCTCGGCGCGGTTGGCTATCAGGATCTTGGCGAACACTCGCGACCCCTCGGGTTTGCGAGCCACCACACTGGCACGCACGCGACAGCGTGCGCTAGCGCTTCGTGGGCGTCGGGCCTGCGTCGACAGGGCGTCACCGCTTAGGGTACGTGCCATGTCCAAGAAGGCCGATCGGGTGCGTTTCGTCGCAGAGGACGGACCGCCGGGGACCCGCTTCGGCGAGGTCCGGAGGTTCACGGAGCTCGACTCCACGAACCGTTACCTGGTGGACGAGGCAATTGCAGGTGCTCCTGAAGGCTTGGTGGCGGTCGCTGACTACCAGAGCGCGGGCCACGGGCGCCTGGGACGGCGCTGGGAGGCGCCGCCGGGAGCGAACCTGCTCGCCTCTGTGCTCCTGCGGCCGTGCCTCTCCCTCGACCAGCTCCACCTGTGCACGGTCGTCTTAACGCTTGCGGCGGCCGATTCCTGCGTCGAGGTGGCGGAGCTCGAGCCGCGTATCAAATGGCCGAACGACCTCGTCGTCTCGCAGCGCAAGCTCGCCGGGGTGCTGGCAGAGTCGGTCCCCGTGAGCCCTTCCGGCGAGGGGGCTTCGAAGGCGCAGAAGCGTCACGGGGAGCGTTCGAACAGAGCCAGACGATCCGACGCCGACGGGGTTGCGAACGAGGGCCGCGCCGTCGTCGTGGGGCTGGGCCTGAACGTCCGCTGGCCACCGCCTGACGCGGCGTCATCTCAGGCCGGCAGCTCCGTGCCGCCGGTCCCCGCCGAGCTCGCCGATATCGCCACCTCCCTCTGGCGCGAGGCCCGGCCGGAGTTCGAACAGCGCTTGGACCCGCGAACCCTCCTCGAGCTCGTGCTCGGGGCGCTGGAGCACCGAGTCGACGACCTCTCCTACGCCGACGGCCGCAGGCGCCAAGCCGCCGAGTACCGCCGCCGATGCGCCACTGTCGGAAGGCGGGTGAGGGTGTCGGTCGGTGAGGAGACCTTCGAAGGCACGGCCGTGGACGTGAGCGCCGAGGGGCATCTCGTCCTCGACGCCGGGGCGAGCTTCTGCACGATCACCGCGGGCGACGTGGTCTACGTCGACTGAGAGGCCGCCGCCGACTGAGGCGGTCTGAGGCCGTCCGATGGACGGGTGTCGGCGATGTGTCCGTCTACCATGGCTGTGCGTGAACCTCCTCGTGACAGGCGGCGCCGGGTTCATCGGGTCGAACTTCGTGCACCACTGGGTCGAGCGTCATCCCACGGACCACGTGATCGTCTATGACGCGCTCACCTACGCGGGCAACCGACCGAACCTCGACGACGTCGATGACAGGATCACCTTCGTGCGCGGGGATGTCTGTGACGACGATCTCGTGCTCACTACGATGAAGAGCGAGAAGATCGACACCGTGGTCCATTTCGCCGCCGAGTCCCACAACAGCCTCGCCGTCTTGGACCCGTCCCGGTTCTTCCGAACCAACGTCTTGGGCACCCAGACCTTGCTCGAGGCGGCGCGGCAAGCTGGTGTGGCGCGGTTCCACCACATATCCACCTGCGAGGTGTACGGTGACCTCCCCCTGGACTCCTCCGAGGCGTTCAACGAGGAGAGCCCTTATCGTCCGCGCACGCCGTACAACGCGTCGAAGGCGGGCGCGGACCACGCGGTACGGGCGTACTGGGAGACGTTCGGGCTGCCGGCGACGATCACCAATTGTTCGAACAACTACGGGCCGTACCAGTTCCCCGAGAAGGTCATACCCCTCTTCACCGCCAACGCTCTGGACGACAAGCCACTCCCGTTGTATGCCTCCGTTCACAACAGACGGGAATGGCTTCACGTCGTCGACCACTGCACGGCGATCGAAGCCGTGCTCGAACGCGGTCGGATCGGGGAGACCTACCACGTAGGAAGCGGGGTGGAGGCGAGCATCTCCGAGATCGCCGACGCGGTCCTGGAGATACTTGCTAAGCCCTCATCGCTCAAGGAGATCGTTCCCGACCGTCCCGGGCACGACCGTCGTTACCTGCTCGACTGCACGAAGATCGCAAAGGAGCTCGGCTGGGAGCCGACGGTGGAGTTCACCGAGGGGCTCCGAGAGACCGTGAACTGGTATGCAGCCAACCGCGCCTGGTGGGAACCGCTCCTGGACAGGGCCCCTGTGGCAGAGACAGCGTGGGGACCTGGGTGCAAGGACGGGGGAACGGCGGCGCCGGCGGACGAGGCCTGAGGTGGCGAGAGCTGTGCACGTGCTGGTCACCGGCGCGGGGGGGCAGCTCGGGCACGACCTGGTGGAGGCCCTTTCGGGCAAGGTGCCGTTGGGCGGGCTCCACGGCGACGTAGCGACGGGTCGACTGGGCACGCGTTCGGTGTGCGAGGTCACAGGCGCCGACCACCGCGCGCTCGACGTCACCGATCGCGACGCGGTGTTGGGGGCGGTGGAAGGTGTGCGCCCTGACGTCGTGGTGCATGCCGCTGCCTGGACCGCAGTCGACGCATGCGAGGGTGATCCCGATCGGGCGTTCGCCACGAACTCGCTCGGGACGCGAAACGTGGCCGAGGCGGCCCGTCGGTTCGGGACGCACGTCGTCTACGTCTCCACCGACTACGTGTTCGACGGCACGTCGACCGTGCCCTACCACGAATGGGACGAGCCACGTCCATTGTCGGTGTACGGGCGCAGCAAACTCGGAGGAGAGCGCGAGCTCGATCCCGCAGCCACGATCGTGCGCACCTCGTGGGTGTGCGGGGCTCACGGCGAGAACATGGTCCGTGCGGTCCTGCGCCTTGCCGCGGCCGGTGGGACGCTGCGTTTCGTCGACGACCAACGAGGTTCGCCGACCTTCACCGCCGATCTCGCGGGAGCCATCTGCACCCTGGCGACGGAGCGCCTGTCGGGTATCTTCCACGTGACGAACCAGGGCGCGACGACCCGCCACGGCTTCGCGGCCGCCGTTCTGGCTGCTTGCGGCAACGACCCGTCGCGTGCGGAGCCGATCTCGACGGCGGAGCTCGAGCCTCCGCGTCCCGCCCCGAGGCCCGCCAACTCGGTCCTCGACAACGCCGCACTGAGGTTGGCGGGAATGCCCCTGTTGCCGGATTGGCATGACGGGCTCGAGCGCCTGCTCGAGGTGCGGACCGTCTCCTGGCGCTCGTGACGTCGTCGCGCCCCTGGCTGACCCGGCAGACCTGGCGGTGAGTTCGACGGCGCCGGACCCCTCGGCGGGCACCTCGGATCGGGCGCGGTCACGTGTCCGGGGTGGCGCTCGAGGTCGGTCCGGATCCGTCGTGGGCGCGGTCGTGGTCAACCACAACGCGGGAGAGTCCCTCTCGGAGTGCGTGGCGTCTCTTCGCGCCGAGGGCGTGGCGGAGCTGGTGGTGGTGGACAACGCCTCGAGCGACGGCTCCCTCGGCGCACTGGCACAGATCGATCCCGAGGTCCGGGTCCTCAGAACAGGTGTGAACCTCGGTTATGGGGCGGGGGCGAACCGCGGGATCGCGTCTGTTGCCTCTGAGATGGTTCTCGTGTCCAACCCCGACGTCGCCTTGCACCACGGAGCTCTCGACGTGCTCGAGGAGGCCCTGGCCGCCGACGCCACGCTCGCCATCGCGGGCCCGCGCCTCGAGGAGCCGGACGGCACCCGTTACCCCTCAGCGCGACGGTTCCCCTCCCTCGCCGACGGCGTCGGCCACGTGCTCCTGGGCCAGCTGGTTCCGGGTAACCGCTTCACGGACAGGTACAGGATGGAGGACCTGGACTTGACCGAGCCCACCGCGGTGGACTGGGTGTCCGGTGCGTGCTTTCTTGCTCGAAGGCGTGCGCTGCGCGAGCTCGGTGGGTTCGACGAGGCGTACTTCATGTACGCCGAGGACGTGGACCTGTGCTGGCGAGCGCGTCAGGCCGGATGGGGGGTCGCCTATGTCCCAGAGGCGGTGGTGACGCATTTGCAGGGGCTCTCCACCTCCCGGCACCCCTATCGCATGCTCCTCGCCCACCACCGTTCGGCATACCGGTTTGCCTCGCGAAGCACCAGCGGCTGGCGCCGGGCGGCGCTGCCGGGCGCGGCCGCACTTCTCGCGCTCCGTCTCGTCGCGGCATGTGCCACGCAAGCTGTCAGGCGAAGAGCCAGCGAAAAGGTGCCTGAACGGGTGCCGGACTAGGGTGGCGAGCCGATCATGGCCAACAAGGGCACAGGGAGATGGGTGGCGCGCGCCGCCGCCACGGGTGGTGGTCGGACCTATCGCGGCCAGGCGCCTACTCGCTGGTACATGAGCCTCGTGCTCATCTGCCTGGTCGGGGTGGCGCTGGTCGTCTACAGCCGCTACGAGCACCAACACCCCTCTTCGGGCGTCCAGCCGGTCGTGGGCACCCACTGGTACGCGGCGCTGGCGTTCGACGTCTGCGGTGCCCAGTCGACCTTGCCTGCCAACCCCACTACGAAGACCAGCCCCGGCATCAAGACCGAGGGCGACGGCGTCATCCGAGTCGAGCCGACCAGCAAGGTCGACGCAGGCGCCAACGCCACCCTCGGGCGTTTCGTGCAGAGCTACCGCGGGTTGGAGCTCACCTCGAGCACGCTGAAGTTGCCGGGGAAAGGCACGTACCACAACGGCGACACGTGCCCGGCGGGCACGTCCAACGCTCATAGGCGCGCAGACGTGCAGGTGCAGATGTGGCCCAGCTTCAGCGGGGCGGGATCGAACCACCCGGTGATGGTGAGCGACCCCTCGACGCTCCGGCTCACGAACGATCAGCTCATCACGGTCGCCTTCTTGCCGCCAGGTGCGTCGATCCAAAAGCCCAGTGCCCAGACGATCACGAACATGCTCAACCTCATATCTCCACCGAGCACCACCACCACAACGACCCCGTCGGTGTCCACGAGCATTCCGTCCACGACCACCACGACCGTTCCGTCCACGACCACCACGAAGCCGTGAGAGAAGTAGGTGACGGTCGGCAGCCGACCACGTGAAAGCCATCGTCCTGGCGGGCGGTGAGGGGACGAGGCTTCGTCCCCTCACCGCTACGACGCCGAAGCAGTTGCTCCCGATCGCCGAGGTGCCGATGCTCGAACGGGTCCTCTCTCAGCTCGCGGGGCACGGGGTCGACGAAGTGGTCCTGTCGCTCGGGTACCGACCGGATGCCTTTATGGCCGCCTATCCGGAGGGTGTGGCTGGCGGGGTGAGGCTGTCGTACGCGGTGGAGCCCGAACCCCTGGATACGGCAGGGGCCGTCCGCTTCGCAGCCGACGTGGTAGGGGTGCAAGGGACCTTCGTCGTCGTGAACGGGGACGTGCTCACTGACGTTGACATCTCGGGCCTGGTCGCTTTTCACCGCCGACACGGCGCGGCGGCGACGATCCACCTGACTGCGGTCGATGATCCGTCGCGCTTCGGCGTGGTACCCGTCGATCACGAGGACAGGGTCGTCTCGTTCATCGAGAAGCCTCCGCCGGGCGGGGCACCGACGAACCTGATCAACGCCGGCACCTATGTGCTGGAGCCTGAGGTGCTCGAACGGATCCCGAGGGGCAGGCGAGCTTCCATCGAGCGCGAGACGTTTCCCGCTCTGGCCGTGCAGGGTGTGCTCTACGCGCAGGCGAGCGACGCCTACTGGCTGGACATCGGGACTCCCGATGCCTACCTGCGCGCCAACTTCGATCTGCTCGACGGGACTCGAGGGTCGCTCCCGGCTCCCGGCGCGCGAAGCCTGGCAACGCAGGTGTGGGCGCTCGGAGCTCCCGAGGTGCGCGGTGAACTGGGTCCTTGCACGTTGGTCGGGGATGGGGCCCAGACGGCCGCCGGCAGCAGCGTCCGCCGAAGCGTCGTGGGCGCGCGCTGCATCGTGGAAGCCTCGGCCGTGGTCGAAGGTTCGGTGCTGCTGGCGGGTGCTCGCGTCGGCGCCGGGGCGCGCGTCTTCGGCTCGATCGTCGGGCACGGCTCTTGTGTGGGGGAACGTTGCGAGCTCGAGCCGCTCACCGTGATCGGGGACGGGCAGATCCTGTGTCCACGGACCCACCTGGTGGCAGGTCGTGTCCCTGCCGAGGTGGCGAAGTGACCGCTGAACGCGCAGCGCGATCCTCCGAGCGCTCCGGTATCCGAGACGATCGCCTCGAGGTGTCGCTGTGACACGCGACAACTCCCGGGTGATGGTCACGGGAGGCGCTGGTTTCGTCGGGTCCAACCTCGTGGACCGGTTGCTCGCGGAGGGTCATCACGTGGATGTCGTGGATGATCTCAGCACCGGGTCCTTGGTGAACCTGGCTGAGGCGCGCGCGGAGCCTGCGCACGAGATGACCTTTCACCAGCTGGACGTCCGCTCGGGCGAGCTGGTGGAGGTCATCGCCCGGAGCCGGCCCGCCGTCATCTACCACCTGGCCGCCCAGGCAGACGTGCGGGTCTCGGTCGAGCGCCCCGTGTTCGACGCCGAGGTCAACATCCTCGGGACGCTTCGGGTGCTCGAGGGAGCACGCGCCGCCGGTGGCGCCCGGGTGGTGCTAGCGGCGAGCGGGGGGACTCTCTACGGCGAAGCACCTCCAGAAGACCTCCCCCTGCGCGAGTCGCACGAGCAGCGGCCGTTGTCCTGCTACGGCGTGTCGAAGAAGTCGGCCGTCGACTACCTCTTCGCCTATCGCGAGCTTCACGCGGTCGAGTTCTGCGCCCTTGCGTTGGCGAACGTTTACGGGCCACGCCAAGACCCCCATGGCGAGGCGGGCGTGGTGGCGATCTTCGCCGACCGGCTGCTGCGGGGTGAGACGGTGACCATCTTCGGCGACGGCGATCAGACCCGGGACTTCGTCTACGTCGACGACGTGGTCGACGCGTTCGTGCGCGCGTCTACACGCGGTGGTGGCCTCCTGCTGAACATAGGTACGGGCCTGCAGGTGTCGGTCAACGAGTTGGCGACGGTGATGGCCGACCGAGCCGGGGTGAGCACGCCGCCCGCCCACGCCCCCGCGAGACCAGGGGAGCTTCGCTGCAACGCCCTCGATCCTGAGCGCGCAGCGATCCATCTCGGTTGGAAGCCCTGGACGTCACTGGCCGAAGGGGTACAGGCCGTCTTCGGCCACCTGCGGCGCAAGTGAGCTCGCGCTGTCAAGAGCGGCCGTCAAGAGCGGCCGTCAAAGAAGTGCTGCGGTCAACGGAAGAGATCTTCGGCGGGAGGGCGGATGACCTCCGAAGCGATCGAACCGGTCCGCAGCCATTTCTGATCGACCCCGCGCACGACCGCCACAGGGATCTGATCCGCCTTTCCCATGACGAGCTCGGCTGCCGACGCGAGCTCGTCGGCGACACAGATCTCGGTGGCCACGAGCTCACGGCCGAACGTGTCGGCCGTCCCACGCAGGTCCAGGATCGCTCCTAGTCCCGCGCAGCCGATGGCGACGTTCACGACTCCGCGGCGCCAGGGCCGACCGAAGGTGTCGGAGACCACCACGGCGACCTCCACCCCGGCGGCGGCACGAAGCGCGTCGCGGATGCGTCTGGCGGAACGGTCCGGGTCCTCGGGGAGCAGCGCAGCGAACCCCGGCTTCACGTTGGAGAGGTCGACGCCGGAGTTCGCACAGATGAACCCCTGCTTTGTCTGAGTCACGAGAAGCCCACCGCGCCGGCGCAGCACGCGCACGGCCTCACTCTCGATCAAGCGCTGGCGCTCGTTCGGGTCCTCGGGGTTCAGCGACACTATCCGGCCTTCTGCCTTGGAGACGATCTTCTGTGTGACCACCACCACGTCGCCGTCGACGAGCTGCGCGTGCCGCGCGATGTGTCGCGCGAGGTCGCCTCCACGGTGGATCTCCCCGAGTCCTGTCACCGGTGTCACGGTCAAGGCGCCGGGTGCCCGAGGGGTTCGCGTCATCTCGAGCTCGATGCGGGAGCTGCTGCGGCGCCGAGCACGACGCGTGCCAACTTCGCCGCATGGTCCGGGGTTTGCATAATCGTCGGCGACACCACGCAGCGGACTCCGGTCGCCTCGACCTCGGATGCGAGGTCTGCATCGGCTTCGTCTATGACGAGCGTGGCGGCCACCCGCGCATAGAGCCGCGCCACTCCCACCACCGACGACCCGTGTCCGAGCTCGACGAGAAGCCTGTCCGCGGGACCCCTCAGCGCGGCACCGGCGACGATGGGCGAGACCGCCACCACGTCTTTGCGCCGGGCGGACAGCGCGTCCAGCACTCCGGGCACGGCCAGGACCGGGCCGATCGAGACGACAGGGTTCGAGGGGCAGATCACCAAGTTGTCGGCTCGCTCGAGCGCTCCGAGCACTCCGGGCGCCGGCGATGACCGAGCGGCGCCGTCGAAACGCACCGCTTCTACGGGCACGTCGTGATGGCGCCGCACGAAGTAGTCCTGAAAAGAGATCTCCGGGCCGCCGGCGAGCTGGAGGAAGGTGCGCACCGGGTCGTCCGACATGGGAAGGAGGCGAGCCTCCACTCCGAACGCGTCGGTGATCTCGGCAGTCACCTGGGACAAAGAGGCGCCGCTCGCGAGTCGCTGGGTCCGGTACAGGTGCGTGGCGAGATCCCGGTCGCCCAGGCTGAACCATGTCTCGCCGCCGATCCGTTCGAGCGCTTCCATGACGTTCCAAGTCTCACCTGCCAAGCCCCAGCCGCGTTCGTCGTCGTTCAGACCTCCCAGTGTGTAGGTCACGGTATCGAGGTCGGGACTTATGTAGAGGCCGTGAAGGACGGTATCGTCGCCGGTGTTCACCACGGCTGTGACCTCGGACGCGCTCACGGTGCGCAGCATGCCGCGCAGGAGGCGTGCGGCACCCACTCCTCCGGCGAGCGCGGTGATCACCGTCGACAGGCTATCGGGCCGTTGTGCAAGGCTCGGCGAGTGCACGCAGCCGGCAGCATCGACCGCGATCTCCTCAAGGTGGCCCTCGATGCCACGCCCCTTCTGGGAGAGCGAACCGGGGTCGGCGCGTTCTGTGCAGGGGCGCTCGGAGCTCTGGTGGAGCGCCACGAGCTCGACGTGGCGGCGTTCGCCGTATCTTGGCGGCGCCGCCGCGAGCTGGTCGGTCTGCTTCCACACGGCGTGCGCAGCGCTCAGCGTGCCATGCCCGCTCGCCCGTTGCACCTGGCCTGGTCGCATCTGCCGGGGCCGCCCGTCGAGTGGTTCATCGGTCCGGTCGATGTCGTTCACGGCACCAATTACGTCGTGCCCCCGACACGCCACGCCGCGCGCGTGGTGACGGTGCACGACCTCACCACCCTTCGTTATCCGCAGCTCTGCGACGCTTCTACGCTCGAGTTCCCGCGTCTGGTGCGCCGCGCCGCGGCAGCGGGTGCCTGGGTGCACACCGACTCGCAGTTCGTGGCCGAGGAGGTCGTGGCCGAACTCGGCGTCGACCCGAGCAGAGTGCGCGCCGTGCATCCCGGCGTCCCCGACCACGGCCGCGTTCGCGAGTCGACTGGCGGTCCCGACGCCGAGACGCATCTCGTCGATCTGTTGCCGGCCGGCACCACTCGCTACGTGCTGGCGGTGGGCACGATCGAGCCGCGAAAGGACTATCCGGCTCTGGTACGCGCTTTCGACGTCCTGACCGAGAAGCTCGACGACGTGGCGCTCCTCATAGCCGGTGCCGACGGCTGGGGTACCGCCGCCCTGGACATCGCGCTCGGGGCTCTGCGCCGGCCCGGCCGGATCGTACGGCTCGGTTATGTGTCACCCGCTCGAATGGGCCGGTTCTTCGCCGGTGCTGCGGTGGTCGCGTACCCGTCGGTGTACGAGGGCTTTGGTTTCGTCCCACTCGAGGCGATGGCCGCCGGCGTACCCGTGGTGGCCACGGCCGCAGGAGCGATTCCGGAGGTGGTGGGCGACGGCGCTCTGCTCGCGGCTCCAGGTGACGTCGACGCCCTTGCCGACGCACTTCGCACGGCTTTGTGCGACGAAGCGGCCCGTTCGGCTCTCACCGAGCGCGGACGGCGCCGTGCCGGTTCGTTCACCTGGGAGGCGTGCGCCGCGGGGTTGGCGGATCTCTATGCGGCGGCCGCCACATGAGCAGCCGGGCGCGGGTTCTGCTCGTCGTGGAGCAGTTGCGTCGTCACGTCCCCGGCGGGATCGGTTCGATGATCCGGGGCCTGCTCGAAGGGCTCGCCACTTCGAACGGCGAATTCGAGACGACGCCCGCGGTGACCCTCTACGCGAGTCGCGCTCCTCGCGGACCCGACCCGCTACGCGAGCTCGGTTGGCCGGTGTTGCAGAGCGCGCTGCCCGGTCCGCTCATGACCCGGGCCTGGGACAGGCGATTGATCGACGTCCCGAAGGGTTTCGAGGTCGTGCATGGGTCGAGTTTCGCCGTGCCCCCGGCGCGCGGCGCACGGCTCGCAGTGACCGTCCACGACCTCTCGTGGCGGCAGGTTCCGGAGGCGTTTCCTCCACGGGGCAGGAGATGGCACGAGGCGGCATTGCGACGGGCGCTGCGTCACGCCGACGCGCTCGTGGCGACGTGTGAAGCGGTCGCCCGGGACCTCCTCGCGGCGGGGGCGCCGAAGGACAGGGTGCACGTGATCCCCTTGGGGTGCGATCACCTTCCGCCCCCGGACCTCGCGGCTTCGCAGGAATTGCTCGATCGTCTCGGCGTGGAAGGCGAGTTCTTGCTGTCGGTCAGCACGCTGGAGCCGCGAAAGAACCTCTCACGCCTGCTCGAGGCCTACAGGCTTGCCCGAGCGCGCCTCTCCGAGCCCTGGCCCCTCGTGGTGGTGGGCCCGCAAGGATGGGGGGAGGGGGTCGTTCGGGGACCCGGCGTCGTCCTAGCGGGAGAGGTGGGGGGAGCCACGCTCGTCGCGCTGTACCGGCGGGCGCGTCTGCTCGTCTACGTCCCGTTGGTCGAGGGCTTCGGTTTTCCGCCTCTCGAGGCGATGCGCGAAGGGACCCCCGTGGTCGCCAGCCACGTGCCGAGCGCAGGTGACGCCACCATGGAGGTCGACCCCCTGGACGTCGAGGACATCGCGGAGGCCCTGGTGGAGGTGGCAACGGACGAGGGGATCCGCCGCCAGCTCGTATCGTCCGGGAGCATCCGTGCGCAGGCGCTCACCTGGGCCACGACCGCCCGGCGTTACGTGAGGCTCTGGGACTCGCTTTCATGACCGGCTCGGTGACAGGGGGTGTTCCGGGGCATGTGTCGGTGTCGCTCGACGTGAGCGCCGTGCCCCGACAGGCGGTGGGCGTCGGCAGGTTCGCCCTCGACCTCGTGCGCGTGCTGGCGCATCGTGAGGACGTGGATCTCACATTGTGGTGCAGGCGCGACGACTCGAGGAGATGGTCAGTACGCGACGACTCGGCCGTCGTGCGCGCGAAAGCTCCTTCGGCGCGACCGGCTCGTCTCGCCTGGGAGCAACTACGCCTTCCGGGGCTCCTTTCTCGCGCGGGAGTCGGCGTGCACCATGGTCTTCACTACACGATGCCCGAGCGTGCGAGGGTGCCGCTCGTCGTCACAATCCACGACCTCACGTTCTTCGACCATCCCGAATGGCACGAGCGCACGAAGGTGCTCGTCTTCCGCCGAGCGATACGAGTGGCGGCGCGTCGCTCGAGCGCGTTGCTCTGTGACAGCAGCAGGACCGCCGAGCGCCTCGAGGAGCTGTGTCGTCCCGCCGGCCGTGTCTTCGTCGTCCCCCTCGGTGTCGACCTGGAGCGTTTCAAACCGGCCGCGCACAGCCATGACGATGCAGGCACCTCTACCGACGTGGGCAGAGGCGACGAGGATCTCATCGCGTCGCTGGGCGTGAGCGAGCCGTACGTGCTGTTCCTCGGTACCCTCGAGCCGCGTAAAGCGGTCCCCGAGCTCGTGGCCGCGTTCGACCTCCTCGCACGCCAAGAGCGCGAATTGTCGCTCGTCCTCGCCGGCAAACCGGGGTGGGGAGCACGAGAGGTGGATCGACAGGTCGCCTCGTCCCGCCACGGCGATCGTGTGACGCGTGTCGGCTACGTGGACGACGACGCGGTGCCGGCGCTGTTGCGCAGGGCAGCTGTGGTGGCCTACCCGGCCAAGGAGGAGGGCTTCGGGCTGCCCGCTCTCGAGGCTCTGGCCTGCGGGGCGCCGCTCGTGACGACCTCGGGCACCGTGATGGCGGACCTTGCGGGGAACGCCGCGCTCACGGTCGCTGCAGGCTCGGTCGGCGACCTCGCTGAAGCGCTCGGCGCGGTCCTGAGGGGAAACGGTGTCGCCGAACGGCGGAGGCTGGGGCTCGAGGTCGCATCTCGCTACTCGTGGGAGGCCAGCGCCGACGCCCACGTGATGGCCTACCGCTGGGCGGCAGGCCGGCCGCGCGCGCTCTAAGGTGCGCCGCGTGCGCGCGCTCGTCACCGGCGGCAGAGGCTTCGTCGGGACGTGGCTCATCGCGTACCTGCGTGCCGAGGGGGACCAGGTGGTCCCGATCGACCGAGAGGTGGAGATAACCGACGCAGTGGCCGTTCGCGAGGCCGTGATCGCTGCGGCGCCCGACGCGCTGTACCACCTGGCGGCCCTGACACACGTGGGGCGCTCGTGGGACGATCCGGGTGAGGTGTTCCGGGTGAACGCGCTCGGCACGCTGAACGTCCTCGAGGCCGCGAGAGCCTGTGCACGGGCACCGCGGGTGCTGATCACCAGCTCGGCCGAGGTGTACGGGTCCGTGACCGAGGAGGAGCTGCCGGTGCGCGAGGAGACGCCACTGGCGCCCGTCACTCCTTACGGGGCGAGCAAGGTCGCCACCGAGTTCCTGGCCATCCAGGCCCACCTGGGCTACGGGTTGCCCGTGGTGCGCGTCCGGCCGTTCAACCACGTCGGCCCCGGACAGGCCTCAGGGTTCGTCGTCCCGTCCCTGGCTTCGCACATCATCGAGGCACGCTCTTCGGGTGCCAAGAGCATCCCCGTGGGCAACTTGGGAGCACGGCGCGACTTGACCGACGTGCGCGACGTCGTGCGCGCGTACCGGCTATTGGTGGAGAGGGGGACTGCCGGCGAGGTCTATAACGTGTGCTCGGGACACGACGTGTCGATCGAGGAGGTCGCTCGGACGTTGCTGGAGCTGGCGGGCGTGGACCTGCGATTGGTCGTGGACCGCGCCCTCGCCAGGCCGGTCGACGTCCCGGTGCTGTGCGGCGACCCTGGCAAGTTGCACGCGGCCACCGGCTGGGAGCCCGAGATCGACCTCGCCAGGACGCTTCGTGACGTGCTCGATCACTGCGGCGAGAAGGTCACGTGAGCTCGGCCCCCCGCGGCGCGGACGGAAGTAGACGCCGGTAGACGCCAGGACGCGCGTCGGGGCGTACCACCGGAGGCCTTAGCGCGCGTGGCGGTCGTGACTTCTAGGCGGCCATGCCCCGCACGACGTTGCGCAGCTGCTCACGCGCTTCGCGTGATCTCGCGTGCACCTGCTCGACCAGGTCCCGGGCCTGGGTGGGAAGCCGGTCCTCGATCGGCTTCAGCGACGCCTCGACCCGGCCGATCACCTGCTCGACGGCCTGGTCCACGACCTTCACACGCTTCGTGATCTCGCCACGCGCCGCTTGGAGGTGCTCGGAGCCGTGGCCCCTCGGCTCCGCCAGATGCTTCATCAGCTCCTGGCGGCGCACCTGCGCGCGGTGCAGACCGAGTACCCCGAGGCCCACCGCGAGGTAGGCGGTCTCGCGCGCGATGCGGGTCATCTCACCGGTGACTTCGTTGATCTCGGGCATCTCGTCGTCCTCCCTTTCGTCCTGTCTCGTGCCACGGCGTGGGTCGCAGGCCTGCTCCCGGGGTGGGCACGAAGCCCCCCGTGGACTGTGCTAGCCATTGTAACGATTCTGCTAACAGTTGCAAGCAGTTGGCCAGGGTAGCCTCGAGATCCTGTATGCAGACCCCGGAGGCGCTGGCTCCTCAAGTCGTCGCTGTGGTCGTGGCGTGCGACCCGGGGGAGTGGTTCGAGGAGGAGCTGGCGGCTCTCGCCGCTCAGGACTACCCGGAGCTGTCGGTGTTGATCCTCGACGTCGGCGTCGAAGACCTCACCGACCGGGTGGCGGCCGTGGCGCCAGGCGCCTACGTACGGCGCCTCGAGCGCAACCTGGGTTTCGGGGCGAGCGCCAACACGGTGCTTCAGATGGTCGAAGGGGCCTCGCACTTCCTGTTCTGTCACGACGACATAGCGCCTGACCCCGAGGCGCTGAGCATCATGGTCGAGGAGTCCTTCCGTTCGAACGCCGGTGTGATCGCCCCGAAGTACGTTCGCTGGGAGGACCCCCGGGGCCTGCTCCACGTGGGCATGACGGTCGACAAGGGAGGCGCCATCGTCGACCGGATCGAGCCTGGCGAGATCGACCACGGCCAGCATGACTCGGTGCGCGACGTGTTCCTGGCGCCCGGCGGATGCACGCTCGTGCGAGCCGATCTCTTCGCGGAGATCGGCGGGTACGACCCTCAGATCTTCGCGATGGGCGAGAACCTCGATCTCTGCTGGCGGGCGCAGGTGGCGGGCGCGAGGGTGATGGTCGCGCCCGGGGCCCGGGTTCGCCACCTGCAGCTGCTGGCCTCGGGGCGCCGAGGCCTGCCCGACGACGTCCGCAACGCCGTTCCGCGCCTGTTCGACGCCTCGTCGGTGCATGGCCACGATGTCGAGGGCAGGTCGCAGCGCGCAGCCGACGAAGCCGAAGGCGCGCCCGCTCGCAGGCGCAGAGTGCTGCGCGCTCGCCGCGTTCGAACGCGCACGGAGCAGGTGACCTTGCAGTCATTGCAACGGCGTCACGAACTGCGCGCCGTTCTCAAGAACTACGGGCACTTTCACCGCTTTCGGGTGTTGCCACAGCTGGCGGTGTCGTCGACGGCCGAGATCCTCGTCGCGTGGGCCACGGGTCATCGCGACAGGGCTGCGGCGGTGGTCCATGCATGGCGTTGGAACGTCACCGAGCGTGCGACGCTGCGTGAGGCGCGCGCCAAGGTACAAGCGACGCGCAGGCTCGACGACGCGTCGGTGCGTCGGCTCCAGCTGCACGGCAGCGCGCGCTTGCTCGCCTACCTGCGCCGAGCCGTGACGTACGGGAGGCGCGCGGCTCGCCTCGGGCACATCGACGAGACAGAGGACGCAGAGGGTGGGACCACCGCCGCAGCAGACGCCGAGCGGTGCATCAGGGAGCGTGCCACGCGCTCGGCGCGCGTCGTCGTATGGGCGGCTGTCATCTTGGTCCTGGTCTTCGGAAGTCGGCAGTTGGTCGGGAGCGGGTTCCCCTATGTGGGCCAGTTGTTGCCTTTCGCCTCGTGGAGCTCTTTCCTCCACCACTTCACGTCGGGATGGCAGCCGTCCGGTGTCGGGACCACGAGCGCTGCCACGCCGGGGACGGGGATCTTGGGTCTGGGGGGCCTCGTCCTCTTCGGAGGGGTGGGGTTGTTGCAGAAGATCGTGGTGCTCGGCTGCATCCCGCTGGGCGCGCTCGGCATGTCTCGTTTGGTCGGCGGCTTCGGATCGGTATGGGCGCGGGTGGCCTCGTCGGTTGCCTACCTCGTGGTCCCGCTCCCTTACGACGCCCTCGCCACCGGGCGTTGGGACGCCCTCCTCGCGTACGCGGCTTGCCCGTGGATCGTGGTGCGCCTCGCACGCGCCTCGGCGAGCTCGCCTCGAGATCGCTCCGAGGACGGCCCCGAGGTTGGCCCCGAGGTTGGCCCCGAGGTTGGCGCGGGACGAATCTCGGGGGGACCCGCCGTCGGGTCGGAGCCGCTTGCCCTGCTCGCACGTAGCGGTGCTGGTGCCGCCGGCAGGAGGGCTCCCCGGTGGAGGACGACCCTTGCGGGGCGCGCCCTCGGGCTGGGCGTGCTCGAGGCGCTTCTGACGTCGTTGGCTCCCTCTGGTGCGGTGCTGACCCTGGTGCTGACCGCCGGGCTCGCACTTGGCACGCTCGTGGTGGGTGGACGAGGTGCGCTCAAGTCCTCGGGACGGGTCGTGGCCGTGGGGGTCGGGGCGACGGCGGTCACCACGGTGCTGCTGGCGCCCTGGTCGGTATCTGTGCTGGCGGGCCCTGCGCGATGGCAGGAGCTCGCCGGGCTGGCCTCCGCGCCGCGCTCGGGTGCCACATGGGGCGCGCTGTTGCACCTGGGGGTCGGGCCCATCGGGGACACCCCCCTCGCCTGGGGTTTCGTTCTCGCGGCCGTGCTGCCCCTCCTCATCGGGTCCGGCGTGCGCCTCGTCTGGGCGGGTCGAGCCTGGGTCCTGGCAGGGTTGGCGTGGACCTGCGCCTGGGCGGGTGGTCGGGGCTGGCTGGGCGCGCTGTCGGTGCCCGGTGAGGTGATGCTCGTGCCGGCGGGTGTCGGGGTCGCGATGGCCGTGGGCCTTGGCGTGGCCGCGTTCGAGGAGGACCTGCCCGGCTACCGGTTCGGCTGGCGCCAGGCGGCGGCGGGACTGGCGGCCCTCCTTGGGTTTGTCGCCACCCTGCCCGTGCTCGAGGCTTCGGCGTCGGGTCGCTGGGACTTGCCGGCCAACGGCTACGGCGAGGCCACCTCATGGATGGCGCAGCGGTCACCGGGGAACTTCCGGGTGCTGTGGCTCGGCGACCCGGCGGTTCTACCAGGAGGGGCGTGGCAGCTTTCGACGGGGCTCGCTTATGAGCTCAGCGAGAACGGGCTCGGTGACGCGACCTCTCTGTGGCCGGGGTCGTCTCCGGGCCCGGCCGGTGCCGTCGGCGCGGCGGTGCGGCTCGCCGAGTCCGCCGAGACGGTTCGTCTCGGGTACCTGCTGGCGCCGTACGCGGTCCGCTACGTGGTGGTCGTGAACACCCTGGGCCCGTCGACCGTCGGGTCGCAGCCGGCCCTGAGCCGCTCTCCGCCCTCGGATCTGCTTACGGGCCTGGCGAGACAGATCGATCTGCGCCAGTTGATCAGCCAGTCGGGGTTCGAGGTCTTCGTCGACGACGCCGCCCTGCCCGAGCGCGCGCTGCGCCCCTCCTCGCCCGTGGGGCGCGCCGGCGCCGGGCACGGCGCGACGAGCACGGCTCCGAGCTCGACCGCGTCCGGTGCCCCTGCACCTGGCTCCTCGCCTGCTCTATCCGGCTGGCGCGCCGTGCTTCGGAGCGCACCCGGCTCCACGCACGTGACAGGGCGCGTCGATGCCGGGACGATCTTCGATGCTGTTGCCCCGGCGAGCACGTGGCAGCTGGTGGGTTCCACAGCACAGAACCAGCGCGCGCAGCTCGCGTTCGGGTACGCGGCGAGCTTCAGGTTGGTCCGTCCCGCAACCGTGACCGTCCGCTTCTCGGGGTCATGGCGCCACGGTTTGGCGGTCGGTGCCGAGGTGGTGCTTTGGGTCGTGGTGCTCGGCGCGCTCAGCGGACGCAGGCGGTGGCTCGGGAGGTGGCGCAGGCGGCTCGGGAGATGGAGCGGGCGGTGGCTCGGGAGATGGAGCGGGCGCGGGGTCGACCATGGCGTCTCCACCGTCGAGGGCCTCGAATGAGCCAGTCGGGTTCGCACGCCGAGCCGGTGGCTGCGAGCGAGTCGTCGTCTCACCGGCTCCAGGGGCTCTTCGTGGGCGAGGTCGGCCGGCGCCTGCGGCTGCTGTTCGCGGTCGTCGCGATCGTGGCGGGAGTCGCGACGGCCGACGGCTTGGTGGGGCGCTCGGGCTCGTCCAGCTTTCCTGCGGCCGGCTCGGCCACCTGGGCGACGGTCAACTCCTCGGACGCGGAGTCCTCGGCCTGGTTCTGCGTCGGGGGGAGCGGCACCGGTGGGGGAGCGCTCGGCACGCTGGTTCTCACCAATGCGACCGCCCATGCGGTGAGCGGGACCGTCCTGGCTGCGCCCACGGGTGGAGCTGACCGTTCGACTCGGGTCTCGGTCCCCGCCGAGGGCCAGATCGGCGTGGTGCCGGCGCAGGTGGCACAGGGGTCCTGGGTGGCGGCCACGGTCCTGTTGGACGGTGGGGGTGTGGGCGTGTCCGAGGTGGTGACCGGCCCGCTCGGGTGGAGCAGCGCCCCGTGCGCCTCGTCGACGTCGTCGAACTGGTACTTCGCGCACGGCTCGACCGCCTCGGGAGCGAGCCTCTCTCTGTCCTTGTACAACCCCTCTACGACCGACGCCGTGGTGAACATCACCTTGGACTCGTCCTCTGCCGGCGTGGTGCAGCCTCCGGCGTACCAGGGGATAGCGGTGGCCGGCGGTTCACTCGTGGTCGAGAACGTCGGTGACCACCTGCTCGACGACCCGGAGGTGGCGGCCGAGATCTCGACCTCGTCGGGAACGGTGGTCGCCGCCGAGCTGCAGTCGACACCGCAGGCGGGAGGAGGTGGTGGGTCGTCCCTCCTTCTCGGTGTGCGTTCGCCCGTCTCGGAGTGGGAGTTCCCGCAGAACCTCGACCCGCCCGGCGGGAGCTTGGTGTTCCACGTGTTCAACCCGTCTGACCACGAAGCCTCGGTCTCGGTGAAGGTAGGGCTCGCGCAAGGTGCGGAACAGCCGCTGTCGCTACGGGTCGCGCCTCGTTCGGGATCCGAGCTCGTAGCCGAGCACGAGATGCGGATCCCGACCTCCGGTCCCTACTCACTCGAGTTCCACGCTGCCGGTGGAGTGGGGATCGTGGTCGATCGCGAGGTCCTCGCCCAGGCAGGCTCAGCCTTCCCTCGAGCAGGTCAGGTGCACGGTGTCGCGGGTGGTGCCCACCGGGCACTTCTGCCGGCCGTGATCCCTCCGGGTACGGGTGCTTCGTCTCTTGCGATCTCGGGGCTCTCTTCGCACCCAGTCGTCGTCACGGTCCGAAGCGCGGTGCGCGGGGTCCCGCTCGCAGGCCTTGATCGTCGGGTCGTGCAGCCGGGCAGGCCCCTGATCGCGACCCCGCAACCCGGCTCACCGCTCGGAGTGGTGCCGCTTCTCGTGGAGGCGAGCGGCCCGGTCGCCGTCGAGCTCGACGCGTCTGCGACCGGTGCACCCGGTGCCGTCGTCGTCCCCTGCTTCGCCCTCGGTTGAGGTGCTTGTCGTCAGGGGCTCACTTCGGGTTCTTGCGTGCCGAGGGGCCCGTCGCCTCGGCCTCTGCGACGGCACCATTGGGCGGCGGTGCGGCGTCGTCGGCAGCGACGTTCTCGGTGCCTGAACCGCTCGATCCCGCTCCGCCGTTCGGACCCCCGTCGGCTTGTCGATCCGCTCCGCCGTTCGGACCCAAGTCGGCCGGCGCGGCCGAGCCGGGCTGCGGGCCCTGAGCAGCAGACGTGGTGTCGTGGGCGGCCGGCTCGGGCGGGGCGAAGTGGGGAACCGCGCTCACGTCCGTGTCGTGCACGGGTCGTCCGTAGGCGGCGTCGACCAGCTTCGCGACCTCGGCCCCGTCCAACGTCTCACGCTCCAACAGCCCTCTGGCCACCGCGTCGAGACCGCCACGGTGTCGGCTGAGCAGCTCGATGGCCCTCTCCTCCTGTACACGCAGGATGCGCGACACCTCGGCGTCGACGACGCGCGCTGTGTCCTCCGAGTAGTCGCGCGAGTGCAAGAGGTCCTCGCCGAGGAAGACCATGCCCTGCGACCCCCAGGCCATCGGGCCGAGCTCTTCGCTCATCCCCCACTCACGCACCATCTTCCGGGCCATCTCCGTGTTCCCCACGAGGTCGTTGCTGGCGCCCGTCGACAGGTCGCCGTAGACGAGCAGCTCGGCGGCGCGACCGCCCATTCGAACCGCGAGCGAGTCGTCGATGACCTCGCGTGGGTAGATGTGCCGTTCCTCGAGGGGCAACTGTTGGGTGGCGCCGAGGGCCATTCCCGTGGGGAGGATCGTGACCTTGTGGACGGGATCGGCGTGAGGAAGCACGTAGGCCAGCACGGCGTGGCCCCCCTCGTGGAATGCGACCCGCTCCTTCTCAGCTTCTGAGAGCGCCAGGCTCTCTCGCGCTTGGCCCATGAGGACTCGGTCGCGCGCCGCCTCGAAGTCGCGCATCTCCACCTGGTGCGATCCTCGACGCACCGCGTGGAGCGCGGCTTCGTTCACCAGGTTGGCCAGGTCGGCGCCGCTCATCCCCGGGGTGCCGCGGGCGACGAGCTCGAGGTCGACGTCGGGCCCTATCCGCTTGTCCTTGCAGTGCACCTTCAGGATCGGAAGTCGCTCCTCGAGGTCGGGGAGGGGAACGACGATCTGGCGGTCGAAGCGTCCCGGTCGCAGCAAGGCGGGGTCGAGGATGTCGGGGCGGTTCGTAGCGGCCATGATGACCACGCCTTCTGCGGGGTCGAATCCGTCCATCTCGCTCAGCATCTGGTTGAGCGTCTGTTCGCGCTCGTCGTGTCCGCCGCCCAGCCCTGCACCGCGCTTGCGGCCGATGGAGTCGATCTCGTCGACGAAGATGATCGCCGGGGCTTGCTTGCGGGCGGTCTGGAACAGGTCGCGGACCCGGCTGGCACCGACGCCCACGAACATCTCCATGAAGTCAGAGCCGCTCACCGACAGGAACGGAACGCCGGCCTCGCCGGCAACGGCGCGCGCCAACAGCGTCTTGCCGCTCCCGGGCGGACCGACCAGCAGGATCCCCTTCGGGATCTTGGCGCCGATGTCCCTGAAGCGGTGAGGCGACTTCAAGAAGTCGACCACCTCGCTGATCTCCAGCTTCACGCCCTGGTAGCCGGCCACGTCGACGAACGTCGTTCGCGGACGCTCGGTCGTGTACAGGCGCGCGCGTGAGCGACCGATGGACATCATCCCTGTCATCTGACCCTGGGCACGGCGGCTGAACCAGATGAAAACCCCTACGACGATCGCCATGATGAGGATCGTGGGCAGCCACTGGCTCCATGCGCTCTGCGTGGGAGTGCTGGGCTTGAAACTTCCCGACGGCACATCATTGCTCAGGACGCTCAACTCGGAGTCCGTCACCGGGCTGGGGCCGTTCACCGAGTAATTGACGCCGTCCTTCAATTTGCCTGTGATGACCCCTGTGACGTTGTTCAGGTTCGCCGTCTTGATCTCGTGCTGCGGGAGCAGGGTCTTTACGAACTTCTGGTAGCCGATCTGTGAGACCGCAGGCTTCGACAGAAGCGGCGGGACGATCACTACTGCTACGACCGCGAGTATCAGCAAGGCGAACACCCAGCGCCAGCTTCGGTCGCCCCCGGACTGCGACCCGTTTGCCCCTCCCGGCGCGGGCTTGGAAGACCCGCCAGGCATGGGGCGTCCCGGGCGTCGGTCGGGAAACGGGCTCATTACCACATGCTAGGTGCCGTGAACCCTCGAGCACGCATATAGCAAAGGAGAGCCACGTGGCGCAGGAGCCCGGACCGTGCGTACGGGACGCGACCCTCACTGAGATGAGCTCGAGCGATCCCGAGACATCGGCGAGGCGACTGGTCGAGGCCGCCCCGAGAGGAACCTGAGGGCCGACGGTCGAGGCTGTCTCGATGCAACTATCGAGGCTGCCCCCATGTACCTGATGCACTTGCGGGGCGGTCCCGACGCGAACCGTGGATAACGTGGCCCGGGTGCACAGCGGGACGACGGGCTGCGAAGGCGCTGGACGGGCGGAAGAACCGAATTTGCCACGCCGGAGCCGTCCGTCGTCTGCGGCGCATCAGGCCCGCGCCGAAGGTCCGCCGCCGGGCGGTGCACCGAAGGGCCAAGACCACTCACCGCCCGGTGGTCGTCCACATGCGTCGCCTCGGTGGGCCCGTCCGGTGCGGGCGAAGCGTCTCGAGCTACCGGCGCCGAGCGCGGACGACGACGGCTCGCCTCCCCGGACGCGCGCGGACGCGGGTGCCTGGCTCGTCATTGCCGTCGTCGGGTTCCTCTTCGGACAGGTGCTCAGCGCGGCCTTGCTGTACGCCGCGGCGGCGGCTACCGGGAACCTCTCGAACGTCGCGCAGCTCGCGAGCCGCTCCGTGCCGCCCGCCTGGGTCGTGGTGTGTGGCCTGGTCGGACTGTGGATCGGTTTTTCGGGCGCGGTCGTCGTGGCGAGCAGGGCCCGGGGTACGGGCAGCGTCCGTCGAGACATGCGACTCGAGGTGCGACCGTGGGATGTGGTCGTCGGCGCCGCCGTGGGCCTCGCCTTCCAGCTGTTCTTGCTACCTCTTGTCTACTTGCCGCTCGAGCAATTCATCCCCCATCTCTCCAAGCGGCTCTCTCAGCCCGCCAAGCATCTGACCGGAGGGTTCCCGGGTGCGGAGCTGGTCGTGATCGGCATCCTCACGGTGGTGGTGGTCCCCGTCATAGAGGAGATGCTCTTTCGGGGTCTCGTGCTGCGCGGGTTCCTTCGACTGCTCAGTGGAGCCGGTCGTCTGCTCGGTCCCGCGCTCGCCTGCTGCGCGACGGGGCTCGTCTTCGGTCTGGCCCATTTCGAGCTCCTGGAGCTGCTCGGTCTGGCGGTTTTCGGGGTCGTGCTGTCGTGGATGGCGTACAGGTTCCGTCGTCTCGGCCCGTGCATCTTCGCCCACGGGGCGTTCAACCTCGTGGCGATCTTGGTGGTGGCGTACCCGACCGGGATGGTCCACTTGAGCCGCCTCTAGTCACGTCCCCGCCTCTAGTCACGCTCGGCAGTCGGGTTGAACGACGATCTGTCGGTTGGTCGGGCACGATGGGGGGTGATGCGCCGGCCGGCCGCCCCCTCGCTCGTGACGCTCTGTGCCGTCGTCGCTGTCATCGTCGTGGTCGTCTGGGCGATGGACCCGGGCTTGCTTCTCGCCAATACCACGACGACCGGAGGGGACACCGGTGCCCACGTGGCGTTGGCGCAGTACCTGAAGACGAACCTGCTGCCTCATCTGCACGTGACCGGATGGGACCCGGGCGCCTACGACGGGTTCCCCCTGAACACCTTCTACTTCCCCCTCCCCGACACGCTCGCCGCGCTGGCCGGATACGTCATCCCCTTCAACATCGCGTTCAAGCTCGTGACGATCCTCGGCTCCGTCACGCTTCCCGTGGCCGCGTGGGCGTTCGGTCGCCTCGCCGGTCTGGAGCGCCCTCGCCCCGCCGTCTTGGCCCTGGCGACGCTGCCGTTCCTCTTCGACCAGACCTTCACCATCTACGGGGGCAACCTCTTCTCGACGCTCGCAGGCGAGTACGCGTACTCGCTCGGTCTCTCGCTCGCGCTCGTCTTCCTCGGTGTCGCGATCCGCGGCATGCGCACAGGCCGCATGCGCGTGCCGGCGGCACTGTTGCTCGCCGCCTGCGTCCTCTGTCACGTGCTCACGGCGTTGTTCGCGGTGGTGGGGGCGCTCGTCGTGCTGGTGGTTGCCGGGCTCAGTTGGCGGAGGCTTTGGTGGATGGTGTCCACGATCGGCGTCGGGCTGCTGCTCGTGTCGTGGTGGGTGGTGCCGTTCGTGACGGAGCAGGCCTACAGCACGAACATGGGCTGGGTGAAGGTCACGAGTTTCGCAGCCCTGCTGGCACCAACCGCCGACCGCTGGGCGCTTGGGTTCGCGGCCGCGGGCCTCGTCTTCGTTCTCCTGCGCCGCGATCGGGCTGTAGCTGTCCTTGGCATCCTCGGAGCGCTCTCGGCGATCGCAGTCTGGCTCGATCCACAAGGGAAGCTCTACAACGTGCGCTTTCTGCCCTTTTGGTGGCTGTGTGTCTACCTGGTGGTGGGATCCGCCTTCTCGGAGGCCGGCGTGCTGGTCGCCCGTGTGTGGCGGGCCCTGCGACTGCAGATCTCGGAGACCGAGGTGCTCGCTTCGCTCGCGCCCGCCCTGTTGAGCGTTGCCCCACCACCCGCTTCTGCGCGCGAGGGCGGTCGCGCACTACGCGGAGCCCGGCTCCGCCCGCGCATTGCACCGTGGGCGCCCGGCGCCGTGGCGGTACCGGTGCTGTCGATGGTCGCGTCCCTTGCGCTGGTGGTCCCGGACTTGGTGGTCTCACCGTCGTCGTCGTTTTCGATCGGCCCCGTTCACGTGCAGCACAGCGACGTGAGCGACTGGGCGCGGTGGAACTACTCCGGCTACGAGCGCAAGGCCGGTTGGCCCGAGCTCCACGACGGGATAGTGGCGACGCTGCGACGAGTCGACCGCCGCTACGGATGCGGAAGGGCGATGTGGGAGTACAACTCGAGCCTGAACCGGTTCGGTACTCCCGAGTCGCTCATGGACCTGCCCATGTGGACCGGCGGGTGCATCGACTCGATGGAGGGGCTCTTGTTCGAGTCGTCTGCGACCACCCCGTACCACTTCCTGAACCAGGCCGAGCTCTCGGCCGCGCCGGACGACGCGATGGCCAACCTGCCTTACGGTCCGCTCGACGTGGCCCTGGGCGTGGAGCATCTGCAGCTTCTCGGAGTGCGGTACTTCCTCGCCTCCTCGCCTTCGGTGCAGGTCCAGGCGAACGCCGACCCGGCACTGTCGCTCGTCGCCAGAACCGGACCCTGGCGGACGCTCAACGGCGACCAGACAGCGCTCACCACCTGGAACATCTACTTGGTGCACGGGTCGTCGATGGTTAGCCCGCTGACCGAGCGACCCGAGGTGCTGGTGGACACCGGGGCAAGTCAAGGTTCGTGGTTGCCGGTGGCCGAACGGTGGTACGCGAACCCGGCCTTTTGGAGCACGGAGCTGACTGCCGGCGGGCCGGCGTCGTGGACCCGTACGCCTGTCGTGACCGATGCAGCCGAGGCGGGACAGCGGCTTCCCGTGGTCCGGGTGAGCCGGGTGCGAGCGAGCAACGACGAGATCAGTTTTCATGTCGACCGGACCGGTGTGCCTGTGCTGGTGCGCGTCTCTTACTTCCCCGCCTGGCACGCCACAGGGGCGGCGGGCCCATGGCGTGCCGAGCCGAACTTGATGGTGGTGGTCCCCTCTGCGCACGACGTCACTCTGCATTACGGCTCCAGCCGCGCCGGCCTCGCAGGCGAGGTGCTCTTCGTCGGGGGACTGGTGGCTCTGGTGGTGCTCTTGCGCCGCCGTCGCGCGATCGCCCCGACGTTCGCGAGGGACAAGGTCGAAGAGAAATGGGCGTGAGGAGGTCGCAGAGGGTCGGGCCCCGAGGAGGTCGGAGGCAGATGGGCCCGAGGAGGCGGTGAGCCGAACGGTTAGGCTCGGCTCGATGGTCGCGCTCGACGCCGTCTTCAAGGCCTACGACGTGCGAGGAACCGTTCCGGACCAGCTCGACGCCCGAGCCTGCCGGGCGATCGGTTGGGCATTCGCCCGTTACACCCGAGCACCACGGTTGCTCGTCGCACGGGACATGCGGGCCTCGGGGTTGGAGCTGTCTGCGGCGTTCGCGGCAGGAGCGCGCGCCGCGGGTGTGTCGGTCACGGACCTCGGAGTGGCGTCGACCGACATGATGTACTTCGCGTCCGGCCGTCTCGAAGCGCCGGGCGCGATGTTCACGGCGTCCCACAACCCGCCCGCTTACAACGGCATCAAGATGTGCCTGGCCGGCGCCAGACCGGTCGGCGCGCAGAGCGGGCTCGAGGAGGTGCGCACGGACGCGCAGAAAGCACTGGTCACCGGCTCTGACCTGGGTCCGGAGACGGGGGGTTTCGACGCCCAGGACCTGCTGGAGGATTACGCGGGCCATGTCCGGTCGTTCGTCGACGTCTCGGCGTTGCACCCGCTCAAGGTCGTCGCCGACACGGCGAACGGGATGGGAGGGCTGGTGGTCCCGAAGATCTTCGAGAGCCTTCCCTTCGAGCTCGAGATGCTCTTCGGTGAGCTCGACGGGACGTTCCCCAACCACCCGGCGGATCCCATCCAGCCCGAGAACCTCGTTGCGCTCTGCTCGGCGGTGATCGACCACGGCGCGGACGTCGGGCTCGCGTTCGACGGCGACGCAGATCGCGTGTTCCTCGTCAACGAGAGGGCGGAGCCGGTCTCGGGTTCGCTCACCACCGCCCTCGTGGCGAGCAGCATGCTGGCCAAGCACCCCGGCGCGACGATCCTCTACAACTTGATCTGCTCCAAGGTGGTCCCTGAGACCATCGAGCGTAACGGTGGGGTGGCCGTTCGCACGCGTGTAGGGCACTCTTTCATAAAGCAGGTGATGGCCGAGACAGGCGCGGTCTTCGGGGGAGAGCACTCGGGCCATTACTACTTCCGCGACAACTACCGGGCGGACTCGGGCATCATCGCGGCCCTGGTCGTGCTGGAGGTGATGTGCGCGAGCTCCGAGACGCTCAGCCAGCTCCTCGCCCCGTACCGGCGGTACGCGGACTCGGGGGAGGTCAATCGGGAGGTCCCCGACCCGTCCCGAGCGGTCGACGAGGTGGCGGCTCACTTTGCCGCTCGGGGTGCCGAAGTCGACCGCACCGACGGCATCACGGTCTCGTACGGCGACTGGTGGTTCAACCTCAGGCCTTCGAACACAGAGCCGATGTTGCGCCTCAACGTGGAGGCGTCCAACGAGGCCGAGTGCGAGAGGCATGTGAAAGAGGTGCTCGAATGCCTGCCCGGAACCGCCCGGCGCGGTGGGGCACACTGATGGCACGTCGATGTGGTGGCAGGGTGCGCAAAGACCGATGAAAGGACTGCTCCTATGACGTTGGATCCGCTGCTGCTCGAGGTTCTCGCCTGCCCCGAGGACAAAGGACCGCTGTTGTACTTCGCCGACGAGGACCGCCTCTACAACCCGCGGCTTCGCCGCAGCTACCCGGTGCGTGACGACATCCCGGTGATGCTCGTCGACGAGGCGACCACAGTCGAGGACTCCGAGCACGATCGGCTGATGGCGAAGGCCGGTGCAGAGGGGGTCAACCAGACGATGAGCCCCGATGGCGGACAGACGTGACGCAGAAGGCGTGACACTCGAGAAGTGACGCAGAACGAAGTTACGAAGAACGAAGATACGTAGGAAGAAACGGAGGAAGAAATGCCACATGGGCACGCGACCACCGGTGCCCTCGACACTCTGGGGATGTTCAAGGCGGCCGAGGCGTTCCCGGAACAGGTGGCCGCGGCCGTGGGAACGGCGCGCGGCATCGACGGGTTGCCCGACCGTGAGTACGTGGAGAACGTGGTCGTGATCGGTATGGGGGGAAGCGGCATAGCCGGGGACGTGATGACGTCGGTCGCCGGACCCTTCCTCCCGGTGCCCGTGGTGGTGGTGAAGTCCTACGATCGCCCTGACTTCGTTGGCCCCGGCTCGTTGGTGTTCGCCGTCTCCTTCTCCGGCGACACGGAGGAGACCGTGGAGGCGGCGGGGGAGGTGGTGAGCGCGGGTGCGAGCTTGGTGGCCGTGACGAGCGGGGGCCAGCTCGCCAAACTGGCCGACGAGTGGGGGGCGCCGGTGGTGCCGGTGCCGAGCAGCATCCCCCAACCTCGTGCGGCGCTCGGTGCCATGGCAGTGCCTGCACTCGTCATCCTCGAGGAGATCGGCCTTTTTCCAGGCGCGGCTCGATGGGTGGCGCAGGCCGTCGAGCAGCTGGCACGCCGGCGCGACGCTTTGGTTCGGTCGGGTTCTTTAGCCGAAGAGCTGGCTGCGCGCATCGGGCGGCACATCCCGCTCTTCTACGGCGCGCACGCCCTGGGTGCCACTGCGGCGCTCAGGTGGAAGACCCAGGTGAACGAGAACGCCAAGTCACCCGCTTTCTCCAGTGTCTTCCCGGAGCTCTGTCACAACGAGATAGCCGGCTGGGGCCAGCACGGAGACGTGACACGCCAGCTGATCACGCTCGTGAACCTGCGCCACGACGCCGAGCATCCACAGGTGGTCAGGCGCATAGCATTTGTCTCGGAGTTGCTCCGCGAAACCGTGGCCGACGTCTTAGAGGTGCGTGCAGAGGGCGAGGGTGACCTCGCTCAGCTGCTCGACTTGATCCTCGTGGGGGACTTCGTCTCCCTCCACCTCGCGGCCCGCGAGGGGATCGACCCGGGGCCGGTGCCCGTGCTAGAGGACTTGAAGCGGCGCCTGGCGGAGGCCTGAGGTCAGCGGTGTCCGCTGGCTCATGAGGGAAGTGCGAGGATCGTGGTCATGCCGAACGTAACTGACCACCGCGTCGCCGACCTGTCGCTGGCCGAGTTCGGCCGGCGAGAGATCGGACTTGCCGAGCACGAGATGCCCGGGCTGATGGCGATGCGTGACGAGTACGCCCGAGCGCGCCCTCTGGCAGGTGCGCGTATCACAGGCTCGCTGCACATGACGGTGCAGACGGCTGTGTTGATCGAGACGCTGGTGGCTCTCGGCGCTCGGGTCCGCTGGGCGAGCTGCAACATCTTCTCGACTCAAGACCACGCGGCGGCCGCGGCGGTCGTCGGCCCCCAGGGAACACCGGAGGACCCGCGCGGGGTGAGCGTCTTCGCCTGGAAGGGAGAGTCGCTCGAGGACTACTGGTGGTGCACTGAGCAGGCGCTCACGTGGCCCGAGGGCGGGCCGAACATGCTCCTCGACGACGGTGGCGATGCCACACTGCTCGTGCACAAGGGCGTCGAATTCGAGAAGGCCGGCATCGTGCCTGATCCTTCGACCACCGGTTCCGAGGAGCTCGCAGCGCTGCTGCGGTTGTTCGCCCGGAGCCTCGAGGAGGACCCGAACCGGTGGACCAGCATCGCCGGCAGTATCCGTGGGGTGACCGAGGAGACCACCACGGGTGTACATCGGCTCTACGACATGCAGCGCAAGGGCGAGCTGCTCTTCCCGGCGATCGACGTGAACAACTCGGTCACCAAGTCGAAGTTCGACAACAAGTACGGCTGCCGTCATTCACTCATCGACGGCATCAACCGGGCCACCGACGTGCTGATCGGGGGCAAGGTGACCGTCGTCTGCGGGTTCGGCGACGTCGGCAAGGGTTGCGCCCAGTCCCTGCGCGGCCAGGGCGCACGCGTCGTGATCACCGAGATCGACCCGATTTGCGCCCTGCAGGCGGCCATGGAGGGCTACGAGGTGACCACGCTCGAGGACGTGGTGGAAACGGCGGACGTGTTCGTCTCCGCCACCGGCAACCGCGACGTGATCACTGCCGACCACATGGCAAGGATGAAGCACCAGGCGATCGTGGGGAACATAGGGCATTTCGACAACGAGATCGCCATGGCCGACCTGGCTCGTGTCCCTGGGATCGAACGTGTCCATGTCAAACCTCAGGTGGACAAGTGGGTCTTCCCGGACGGGCACGCCGTGATCGTCCTCTCCGAGGGCCGCCTGTTGAACCTCGGCAATGCAACCGGTCACCCCAGCTTCGTGATGTCGAACTCGTTCACGAACCAGACCATGGCGCAGATCGAGCTGTTCACCCGCGCAGGGCAGTACCCGAACGGGGTCACCGTGCTTCCGAAGCACCTCGACGAGAAGGTGGCGCGCCTGCACCTGGAGGCGCTTGGTGTGAAGCTCACGCTCCTGACCGAGGCCCAGGCGCAGTACCTGGGCCTGCCGGTGGGCGGTCCCTACAAGCCGGACGGGTACCGCTATTGACGAGCTGCGCGAACGAGACGCTGCGCGAACGAGACGGTGCGCGAACAGCCCAGCAGGGTGGGGCGCCCTACCGCCAGGATGACGATCCGGCGACGATCGTGCCGGGTGGGCGATATCTCGGGCGCGCCGGGCGTAACATCGGAGTGTGGGTTGCGCCCGGGTCTGTGGTTGCAAGTCGAAGCCAGTCGCAGGCGAAACGACCCACGTAAGGCAACTCATGGTTGCTGAGCATGGTGCGACTTAGAGGTAAGTCCTGCCCACTTGCGAGCCGGCAGTCGGCACGAAGTGGAGAAGGAGCGAAATCGGCCGTCAGGGGTGCCGTAGGGCCGAGACATGTGCCGTCTTCATCGGGCGACACGTCGAAATGGCCGCCGGTGCCCGGCCGCCACCTCCTCTGCAGGCGGGTGTGGGGTCAAAGACCAGGTCAGCCGGGCGCAGCCCACCCGCTTCAGAGTCACCGCTCCAGAAGAAAAGGCAGTCATCCACACGTGGCTTGAAGGAGGTTCAGAGTTGGACGTTGCCGTTCACGGACGAAAGGACCTGGTTTCGGAGGAGGTTCGAGAGCTGGCCCAGATGAAGGTGGCCAGGATCGTCCGGCGTGCGCCGGTGCTCGACAAGGCAGAAGTGAAGCTCGGGCAGGACCCCCGTGCTCCGGCCGCAGCCAACAGGGTCTGCGAGGTCATCGTCACCGGGCACGGGTTCACCTTGCGAGCACGCGCGGGCGCGCATGATTTCCTGGTGGCTGTCGATGTTGCGGTCGAGAAGCTCGAGCACCAAGTAGAGCGGCTGAAGGGCAAGCTCCTGGCGCGCTCACACCCCCGGCGTACGAAGACTCCTGTGCGTCCTTGAACGGAGCACCGGCGTAGACTCGGCACCCCATGAGCGTGTTCACGCGCGTCCTGCGCGCCGGTGAGGGAAGGAAGATTCGCCGTCTGGCGGAGCTGGTTCCTTTCGTCAACGAGTTCGAGCGCGAGATGGAGGCGCTCTCTGACGAGGACCTGAGGTGCCAGACCGACAGGTTCCACCAGCGGATCGAGAACGGGGAGAGCCTCGACGACTTGCTCGTCGAAGCGTTCGCGACCGCGCGCGAGGCGGCATGGCGAACCCTCGGACAGCGGCCCTTCGACGTCCAGCTCATGGGCGGCATGGCCCTTCACTTCGGGTGGATAGCCGAGATGAAAACCGGCGAGGGCAAGACCCTCGTCTCCACCCTGCCCGTGTACCTGAACGCGCTGGGCGGGCGGGGCGTGCACGTGATCACGGTCAACGACTACCTGGCACGGCGTGACTCGGAGTGGATGGGCCAGGTGTACCGGTTCCTGGGGCTGACGGTCGGCCGGGTAAGCCCTGATCTGCCGGACTTCGACGACAAGCGCGAAGCATATGCATGTGACGTCACCTACGGCACGAACACCGAGTTCGGGTTCGACTACCTGCGCGACAACATGGCCCGTTCTCGTGACGCGATGGTACAGCGCGGGCACATCTACGGCATCGTCGACGAGGTCGACTCGATCCTCATAGACGAGGCCCGTACACCTCTCATCATCTCTGGCCCGGCGGCGGAGTCGGCGAAGCTCTACTACCAGTTCGCGAGCATTGCCAGGATCCTCGTGCGCGACGAGGACTACGAGGTGGACGAGGAGAAGCGCATCGTCGTTCCCACCGAGGCGGGTATCGCGAAGGTCGAGACCCAGGTGGGTGCGGAGAACCTCTACGACCTTGTCTCGGTCAACTACGTCCATCACATGACCCAAGCGCTGCGTGCGAAGGAGCTCTATCACCGGGACAAGGACTATCTCGTCGCCGATGGCGAGGTGAAGATCGTGGACGAGTTCACGGGGCGGACCTTGGAGGGTCGCCGCTGGTCCGACGGGCTGCACCAGGCGGTCGAGGCCAACGAGCGTGTGCGAATCCGTGAGGAGAACCACACGTGGGCGACTGTGACGTTGCAGAACTACTTCCGTCTCTACGAGAAGCTCGCGGGGATGACCGGGACCGCGGAGACCGAGGCAGGCGAGTTCGCGAGCACCTACAACATGCCCGTCGTGCCCATCCCCACGAACGAGCCGATGATCCGCGCCGACCACCCCGATTTCGTGTACAAGACCGAGGAGGCCAAGTTCGCCGCCGTGGTGGACGACATCCTCGAGCGATACGAGCGGGGCCAACCCGTGCTCATGGGCACGGCATCGGTAGCGAAGTCCGAGCACTTGTCGAGCCTGCTCGAACGGCGAGGCGTAGCACACCAGGTGCTGAACGCGAAACAGCATGCCCGTGAGGCCGAGGTCGTGGCGCAGGCGGGACGGCTCCACGCGGTGACCGTGGCTACGAACATGGCGGGACGAGGTGTGGACATCGTGCTCGGGGGCAACCCCGAGGGCCTGGCGCGGCGCGAGGCGGCAGCGAGGGGCATCGACCTCGACACGGACGAGGGAAGAGCCGCCTACGAGCAGCTGCTGGTCGGCTTGGAGAAGGAATGCACTCAGGAGGGCGATCAGGTTCGCGAGCTGGGCGGGCTCTATGTACTCGGCAGCGAGCGCCACGAGTCACGGCGCATCGACAACCAGCTGCGTGGGCGCTCCGGGCGCCAAGGTGACCCTGGTGAGAGCAGGTTCTTCCTGTCCCTCGAGGACGAGCTCATGCGCCTGTTCGCTACAGGGGCGATGCAGTGGGTGATGACGAGGGCGTTGCCCGAGGACGTGCCCATCGAGGCCCGAATGGTGACGAGGGCCATCGAGCGCGCGCAGAACACGGTGGAAGGTCGTAACGCGGAGATCCGCAAGGACGTTCTCAAGTACGACGAGGTGTTGAATGAGCAGCGGAAGGTCATCTACGCCCACAGGCTGCAGGTGATCGACGGAGAGGATCTCCGCGGGCGCACCGAGGAGCTGTTCGAGGAGACCATCGGCGAGCTCGTGAGAGCGGCGTGCCCGAACGAGTTCCCCGAGGACTGGGACTTGGAGCATCTGTTGGCCGAGGTGGCGCAGTACTACCCGACGGAATTCACGGTCCACGACCTATCCGCTGCGACATCTTCGTCCCAGATCACCGAGAGCCTTCTGGCCGAGGTGCTCGACAACTACCACGCGCGCGACGAGACGTTCCCCGGCGGCGAACCCCAGGCGCGCGAAATCGAGCGCGAGGTCATGCTCCAGATCATCGACCAGCGCTGGCGGGAGCATCTCGGCGAGATGGACTACCTGCGCGAGGGCATCAACCTCAGGGCCATGGGACAACAGGACCCCCTCGTGGCGTGGCAGCGCGAGGGCTTCGAGATGTTCGGTCGGATGATCGAGGCGATCGACGACGACTACCTGCGCTACGTGATGCACGTGCAGGTGATCACCCAGCCCGCTGACGAGCCCGACCTGACCGAGGCCAGCTACCAGGCAGCCGAGGACCCACTCGAGGGCCCCAGCCTTCTCGACGCGTTCCGGGCCACGGGCCCTGAGGCGGAGTACGTCGCAGCAGGCACAGCGGTCCCCGCCGGGGCGGGTTCCGGCAGGGCGTCGGGTGACGGAGACGGCTCCGCGCCGGCAACCGCGAGGTCCGTCGCCACCCCGGGGTCGCAAACCGCGCGACGCGACGAGTCTCGGCCTGCAAGCGAAAAGCCGTCTCGCAGCTCGTCGGCGGCGGCTTCCGGTACGAAAGGCGGGAAGATCGACCGAAGGAACGCCCCCAGCGCTAGGCCGGCTGATCCCGACACGCAGGCGCCTCTGTTCAAGGCACCGAGCGAGAAGCTCGGGCGCAACGAGAAGTGCTGGTGCGGGAGCGGCAAGAAGTACAAGCTCTGCCATGGCGCTTCCTGAGCGGCTCCCCGGGCATCGGTGAGCGAAGCGCGTCCGGGGGAGCCCAGGGACTTCCGGGCCGAGCTTCGAAGCTTGCGTGCCCGACTGACCGAGGCCGAGGGCTATCTGGGCCTCGAACGCCTGCGCGACGCCAGAGGTGAGCTCGAGAAGGAGGTCTCCCGTCCAGACCTCTGGGAGGATGCAGAACACGCCCGCGAAGTGACCTCGGAGCTGAGCCACCTGGGAGACGACGTCGGGCTCCTGGAGGACCTCGAACGATGCCTGTCCGATGCCGAGACCCTGCACGAGCTCATGATCGCGGAGCTCGACGACTCGGTTGAGGGCGAGCTGGTCCAGTCCATCGACGACCTGACCGATCGTCTCGACCAGCTCGAGCTGCGGTCGCTGTTCGTGGGCGAGCACGACGAGCGTGCGGCTATCGCCGAACTCCATGCCGGCGCCGGCGGAACCGACGCCCAGGACTGGTGCGAGATGCTGCTTCGCATGTACCTGCGGTGGGCGGAACGACGCGGCTTCGAGACCGAGGTCGACGAGGCCACCGAGGGCGGCGAGGCGGGGTTGTTGTCGGCCACGTTCATCGTGAAGGGCAGGTTCGCCTACGGCTTGCTCTCTGCGGAGCGCGGCGTGCACCGGCTCGTGCGAATGTCACCGTTCGACGCGCAGCACAGGCGCCAGACGAGCTTCGCCTCCTTCGACGTCATTCCGTTCTTGGAGGAACTCGTCGACACGGTTACCATCGACGACAAGGACCTTCGGGTGGACACCTACCGCTCGTCGGGTGCGGGCGGCCAGCACGTGAACAAGACCGATTCAGCCGTGCGGATCACGCACCTGCCCACGGGGATCGTGGTGTCGTGTCAGAACGAGCGCTCCCAGCACCAGAACCGGGCGCGCGCCATGCAGATCCTCGGCGCGAAACTGGTCGCCCGTGAGCGTGCCGAGCGACGGGCGGAGCTCGAGTCGATGTCGGGCCCCCGGGTCGACGTCGCTTGGGGAAATCAAATTCGTTCCTATGTGCTCGCGCCTTTCCAGCTGGTGAAGGACCTGCGCACGAACTTCGAGACCGGCAACGTCGACGCAGTGCTCGACGGTGACATCGACGACTTCATAGAGGCAGAGCTACGTCGTCGCCGGACTCAATCTTGAGAGCCTGCGGGCGTCTGATCGTGTAGGCGCCTGCTTCCACGCGCGTCGCTGGTGAGCGCGCCGCTATTGGGCCGTTGAAGTGGAGCGTTGCAAGGTTCATGCCCAGGAGTTGGCACGGCTGGTAGCCTTTGGTGACCTCGAGCGCCGTGCCGGTCACCAGAGGTGGCGTGGGAGAGCCGCCGAGGAGTCTTTCTAGACGATGATTTGCCTCGAGAACGTCAGCAAGACCTACCAGACCGGGACCGTAGCGCTGCGCGACCTGTCCTTGGACATCGACAAGGGTGAGTTCGTCTTCCTCGTCGGCTCCACGGGTTCCGGCAAGACCACGGTCATACGCCTGCTGTTGCGAGAGGAGCTCCCCGACAAGGGGAGAATCTGGGTCGCCGGGCACGAGGTCGCGCGCCTGAACCATTGGCGAGTGCCGTACCTGAGGCGCAACATCGGCTGTGTGTTCCAGGACTACCGGCTCCTGCCGAACAAGAGCGTGTTCGAGAACGTCGCGTTCGCGCTCGAGGTGATTGGCCGTCCCAAGCACGTGATCGCCTCCCAGGTGCCACAGGTGTTGGACCTCGTGGGCCTGGGCAAGAAGCGTGACAGTTTGCCGGGCCAGCTCTCTGGTGGTGAGCAACAGCGTGTCGGCATAGCGCGCGCCTTCGTGAACCGGCCTCTGATCCTCCTCGCGGACGAGCCGACCGGGAACCTCGACCCGAAGACCTCCCTGGGTATCGTGCGGCTGCTCGACCGCATCAACCGCACGGGGACCACGGTCGTGGTCGCCACTCACGACGCGAGCATCGTGGACATGATGCGTCGACGGGTCATCGAGCTGGACGAGGGGACGATGGTGCGAGACCAGGCCCGGGGCGTCTACGGCTATGGCACCTGAGCAGGCTGTGAACGTTACGAGGAGCCGATCACAGATGGCCGTGGGCTGATGGCTGCGAACGTTCAGTACGTCGCTCGCGAGACCGCGTCGAACCTGTGGCGCAACCGCCTCATGACAGTTGCGGCGGTGCTGACCGTCGCGGTGTCGCTGTCGCTCGTGGGAGCGGCGATGCTACTGAAACAGGGCGTGGCCCACGCTACGACGCAGTGGCAGCACGGTGTCAACGTGGACGTCTTCTTGACGCCCGGCCTCCCCGTGGCCCAAGAGAAGGCCATCGATCAGGACCTTCTCCAGCTTCCCTATGTCCACTCGTGCATCTACCGGTCACAGGCCTACGACTACAACGAGGCGAAGCACCTTCTCGCTGCGGACGAGTCGCAGGTTCTGAGCACCGTCACCACACCCGCGTCGCTGAGGTGCGTGCTGAACGACCCGAGCCAGGCCCAAGCCGTGGCCCAGCAGTTCAGCGGGCGTACCGGGGTCGCTCGCGTCACCTACCCGAGCCAGGCGGTGCACAACATGCAGCAGGTCACGCGCATCTTGCAGTGGGTCTTTCTCGTAGTGGCCGTGATCTTGCTGCTCTCGGCGTCGGTGCTGATCTTGAACACGATCCGCCTGGCGATCTTCGCCCGGCGCCGAGAGGTGTCGGTGATGAAGCTCGTGGGAGCCACGAACTGGTTCATCCGCGTCCCGTTCATGTTCGAGGGCCTGTTGCAGGGTCTGTCGGGAGCCGTGATCGCAGCGCTCTCCGTCTTCGGCTTGCATCTCGTACTCGACGCGCTCGGTGACACCAGGACCAGCAATGTCTTCACGCAGATGCGCATGCCTGTCGGCGAGGTGCTCGCCACGAGCGCCGTGGTCGTGGTCATCGGGCTGGTGGTGGGCACCGCCGGTTCCGCCTTCGCCATCCGGCGGTTCCTCGAGACCTGAGCCGGGTCGTCGGCGCCCTGCGCGCCCGGGCGGGGCAACCCCGTTCCTCAGCCCTTGTTGGCGCCGTTCTCCCGCACGAAGTCGTTGACCGCGTAGTACGCGTCGATGGACTCTCCGGCGTCGCCCCAGAACCCCTCGAGCACGTCGTAGGCCATCGTCTGCTGATCGACGTAGTAGTTGTTAACGTCTGTGATCTCGAGCTCTCCGCGCCCCGAGGGTTCGAGGGTCGCGATCACCCGGAACACGTCGGAGTCGTAACAGTAGATGCCCGTCACCGCGTAATGGCTCGGGGGATCCTCGGGTTTCTCCACTATGCGCACGATGCGGCCCTCGTCGTCGAACGCGGGTACCCCGAGATGCCGAAGGTGGAGGGGGTCCTCCTCGGCCGTGAGCACGATGCGAGCGCCCACACCCTGGGCGCCGAAACGCTCGACAGTGGGCCTGAAGGTCCTTTCGACGATGTTGTCACCGAGCATGACCAGCACGGGTTCCTCGGCGGCAAAACGCTCGGCAAGTCCCAGTGCCTCGGCGATTCCCCCAGGGCGATCCTGGTACGAGTAGGAGAGACGCTCGATCCCGTGCTCGTGTCCGTTGCCCAAGAGGCGCAGGAATTCCCCGGCGTGGGTACCTCCGGTGACGAGCATGACCTCGGTTATGCCGGCCAGCACGAGGGCCTCGATGGCGTAGGTGATCATCGGCCGGTCATATATGGGTAGGAGGTGCTTGTTGGTGATGCGGGTGAGCGGATGGAGCCGGGTACCGCTTCCGCCCGCCAGGATCACGCCTTTCACGGCACGACACCGTTCACGTGGATCCGACTCATGTGATCCGACTCATGTGGATGCGAGCCATTCGATCGCCTCGCAGCGGTGACGGACGTAGTCGATCTTTCCCGACGGGGTCCGCCCGATGCCGTCGACGAAGCGTACTCGCTTGGGCGCCTTGAACGACGCGAGGTGTGACTTCGTGTGCTCGATGAGCTCGTAGTCGGAGGCGCTCGTGCCCTCGCGCAGCTCCATCACCGCCAGCACAGCCTCTCCGAAGCGATCGTCGGGGACCCCGACCACGACCGAGTCGAACACCGAGGGGTGGCGTTTCAGTGTCTCCTCGACCTCCTCGGGGAAGACTTTCTCTCCGCCGGTGTTGATTATCACCGAGCCACGCCCGAGGAGCTGGATCGAGCCGTCGTTCTCCACAGTGGCGTAGTCCCCCGGAATCGAGTAGCGGACGCCGTCTATCACCTTGAAATTGACTGCGGTCTTCTCGTCGTCCTTGTAATAGCCGAGTGGGTTGCGACCCCCCAGCGCCAACATCCCCACCTCGCCTGAGCCGGCCAGCACGTCCTTTCCGGACTCGGGGTCGATCACCCGGACGTCGGGCTCGAGCGCGAAGTGCGCCGTGCCCTGTCTCACCGCCCCGATCGACACCGAGGTGCCCATTCCGAGGGCCTCCGACGACGAGATGGCGTCGATCAGGACCGGCGCTAGATGGTGGCGGAGCAGACCGCGCTTGGTCTCTTCGCTCCACATCACGCCCGAGGAGATGATGCCGAGCAGCGTCTGTAGACGCCAGCGTCGCGGGTGGGCATCCAGAGCGGCGAGGATTGGTTTGGCGAAGGCGTCACCTACGATCACCAGCGCGTTCACGTTCTTCTCGTCGACGGTGTCGAGCAGCCTCTCGGGCTCGAAGCCCCGTTGGGGCATCATCACCACGCACCCGGCGATGCAGAGGGTCCCCATCGACGTGAACATCCCGGTTCCGTGCATCAGTGGACAGGCTGGGATCACCACCGGTCCAGCTCCGACGAGGGTCCGTCGCAGCCCCTCCAGCCCCTTGTCTTCGGGTACCCGGATGGCGTTGCTGTTGTTGACCCGGGCGAAGAGGTCGTCTTGGCGCCACATGACGCCCTTTGGCATGCCGGTCGTCCCGCCCGTGTACAGCATGACCAAGTCATCGCCGCTTCGGTCCCACGGAGCCCGGACTCGAGTGCTCCCGCCGGAGACGACTCGTGCGACCTTCTCGTACGGCGTGGCCCATTTCGGGCAGGGTCCGCTCCCGTCGTCCACCCACAGCCAACCACGAACACTCGGCACACGCTTGCGCAGGTTGTCGAGGCGCGACGCGAAGGTGCCGTGGAACACGACCGCCACTGCGTCAGCGTTCTCCCACAGGTAGACCAGCTCGTCGTCGGCGTAGCGGTAGTTCGTGTTGACCGGGACGAGGCCCACCTTGAAGGCCGCGAACATCGATTCGAGGTACTCGGGGCAGTTGTAGAGGTACTGCGCCACCTTGTCCTGGTGCTCCAAGCCGAGGTCGAGCAGCCATCGAGCCACGCCGTCCGCCCTCCTGTCCATGTCGGCCCACGAGATCGTCCTCGACCCCTGGACGAGCGCCGGGGCGGCTCCGAACGTGTCGGCGACCACCTCCCACACGTCCGCGAAGTTCCAGTCGGTGAGCACCGAAACAGCCTACGTGAGCACCGGTCGTCCACGATCCCCCTGCCGCTCCGACGTCGGTGTGGGGCCTGGGAACGCTTTACGCTCGTTGCCGTGGACCTGTCCCTTCCCGGTGAAGACCATCCGGCTCGCCGCGAGCTGCGCCTCTGGTTGGCAGAGCATCCCTCGCCGTCACATCGTGACCTCGCCGAGAGCGGCTACGTCGCGCCGCACTGGCCGCGACCATGGGGACTGGGTGCAGGTGCGGTGGAACAGCTCGTCATCGACGACGAGCTGCGGCGGGCGGGCGTCCGACGGCCGTCGAACCAGATCGGGATCGGGTGGGCGGGCCCCACGATCATCCATGCGGGTACCGAGGAGCACAAGCAGCGGTACCTGTTACCGCTGCTCGCCGCGGAGGAGCTGTGGTGCCAGCTGTTCAGCGAGCCGGGGGCAGGCTCGGACCTGGCTTCGCTGTCGACGCGCGCGACCAGAGACGGAGACGAATGGGTCGTCGAGGGACACAAGGTGTGGGCGAGCTTCGCGCACGTTGCGGCATTCGGGATCCTGCTGGCGCGTACCGATCCTGATGCGGAGAAGCACAGTGGCATCTCCTACTTCATCTGCCCGATGGACGCTCCTGGTGTCACCGTGCGTCCGATAGTCGACATGACCGGGGAGCACGTGTTCAACGAGGTGTTCTTCGACGGCGCGCGTCTGCCTGTCACCAATCTCGTGGGAGACGTGAACAAGGGTTGGGCCCTCGCCAAGGTCACCTTGAGCAACGAGCGCGTTTCACTGTCCGGTGAAGGGGCGTTGTGGGGACAGGGACCGACAGCCCAGGACCTGGTCGATCTCGTCCGCGAACGCGGGGGGACGAACGACCCGCTGCTTCGTGAGCGCTTGGCGCGGGTTTGGGCCGAGGGCGAGATCCTGCGGCTCATCCGCCTGCGTACAGTGGGCGCGACGCTGTCTGGCCGAACTCCGGGTCCGGAGGCGTCGGTCAGAAAGGCCCTCGCGGACGACCACGGCCAACGTGTCATGGAGCTGGCCATGGATATCGCCGGAGCGTGGAGCATGCTCGCGGACACAGGACCCGCAGACGGGCTTCGAAACGGCGAGGTCGGATGCACGAGCGCCGCTCTACCGGCACCGAGGCGACCTCCAGCCGAGGAGGCGGGAGCCGAAGCGGGTACCGGGTCGGGCGCCGGGTCGGGCACCGAAGGAAATCGATCCGGGTCAGGCGCCGAAGCAGGGAGAAGAACGGGCACGAGCTGGCCGTCTGACGTATGGGCCAAGGGGTACCTGTTCTCGAGGGCTCTCACGATCGGGGGCGGCACCGCCGAGGTGCAGCGCAACATCATCGCCGAGCGCGTTCTCGGGCTCCCGGCCGATCCTGGGTCGTGATGGCTGATCGCGCGCTGGGGAACGCACGCATGGTGGCCCGTTAGGATCGAGGCGATGTCCGGCGAAGAGTCAGCTCGCCGAAAGACGCCGACGGGGGGCGCTTTCGGCCCGAATGCGTGGCTCGTCGACGACATGTACGAGCAGTACCGCGCCGACCCCTCCTCGGTGAGCGAGTCGTGGCGCGAGTTCTTCGCCGACGTGCCCGCGACCACCTCGCCTTCGTCCGCCACGCTCACCGAGGACGCAGCGCGTGCCACCGAAGCCCCCCCGCCTGGTTTGCAGGCTGCATCGGAGCCGGTGGCTGTACCACTTCGCGGGGCCGCGGCACGTATCGCCATGAACATGGAGGCGTCGCTCACGGTGCCTACGGCGACGAGCGTCCGAGGCATCCCCGCGAGGCTCCTCGAGGTGAACCGCTCGGCTCTGAACCAGCACCTGGTGCTCACCAGCGGCACGAAGGTGAGCTTCACTCACATGATCGGTTTCGCAGTCGTGCGTGCCCTGCAGGCCGTGCCCGCGCTGAATTCGAGCTTCGTGGCCGACTCCGACGGCAATGGCGCACCCGGTGTGGTGCACCACAGCCACATCGGCCTCGGCGTCGCAGTGGACGTGTCGAAGCCCGACGGTTCGCGTGCGCTGTATGTACCGGTCGTCCGTGACGCGCAGATGCTCGACTTCCGGTCCTTCGTGGTCGCGTACGAGGACCTGGTCAGGAAGGTGAAGACGAACAAGGCGTCCCCCGACGACTTCGTCGGCGCCACCGTCACCCTCACGAACCCCGGGAGCCTCGGGACGGTCCAGTCCGTGCCGCGTCTCATGGCAGGCCAGGGCGCCGTGATCGGCGTGGGTGCGCTCGGGTACCCCGCGGAGTACCAGGCGGCAGACCGCCGCAGCCTTGCAGCCATCGGGATCGGGCCCGTCCTGACGCTCACCTCCACCTACGACCACCGCATCATCCAGGGGGCCGAGTCGGGCCTCTTCCTCGGTGAGGTGGCCGAGAGGATCATGGGCGGCAAGGGGTTCTACGAGGAAGTGTTCGCGGCCATGGACGTCCCCTACGAGCCCGTGCACTGGCAGGCCGACGTGAACGTGGACGTGAACGCGATCGACGGTGAGCACCAGCGGTTGGCGAAGCAGGTTCACGTGCAGAGCCTGGTGAACATGTACAGGGTGCGTGGCCACCTGATCGCAGATCTCGACCCGCTCTCCGCAGAGCACCGCCCGCTTCATGCCGAGCTCGACCCGGCCACCTACGGTCTCACCCTGTGGGACCTGGATCGCGAGTTCGTAGTTGACGGCTTGGCGGGGCGCGACGTCCTAACGTTGGGCGAGGCACTCGACATCCTGCGCGACGCGTACTGCAGGACGCTCGCGATCGAGTACATGCACATCCAGGATCCCGAGCAGAAGCGGTGGGTCCAGAGTCATCTCGAGGGAGTGAACGGCGCTCTCTCGAAGGACGAGCAGCGGCACATCCTCGACCGTCTGAATGCCGCCGAGGCGTTCGAGCGTTTCTTGCACACTCGCTACGTGGGACAGAAGCGCTACGGGCTGGAAGGGGCCGAGTCTGCGATCGTGTTCCTCGACGCGCTGCTCGACGAAGCTGCGATCGAGGGGGTCAGCGAGGCTGTGCTCGGCATGGCCCACCGGGGCCGGCTGAACGTGCTGGCGAGCATCGCCGGCAAGTCCTACGGCGAGATCTTCGCCGAGTTCGAGGGGAACGTCGACCCCGAGTCGGTCCAAGGATCCGGAGATCTCAAGTACCACAAAGGCGTCGTGGGCAAGTTCGTCGGCCGAAGCGGCAAGGAGCTGCTGGTCACGATCGCGGCAAACCCCTCGCACTTGGAGGCGGTCGACCCCGTGGTGGAGGGCATGGCCCGGGCCAAGCAGGAGCGGGTCGCCTCGGAGTGTCCCTACGGCGTGCTACCGGTGCTCGTCCACGGCGACGCGGCGTTCGCCGGACAGGGTGTGGTGGCAGAGACGTTGGAGCTCTCCCAGCTCGCGGGCTACCGAACGGGCGGCACGGTCCATCTCGTGATCAACAACCAGCTCGGTTTCACGACCGCCCCCGAGTCGGCGAGATCGTCGGTGTACCCGACCGACGTCGGCAAGATGGTCCAGGCGCCGATAATCCACGTGAACGGCGGCGATCCCGAGGCTTGCGCTCGCGCGGCGCGTCTCGCATTCGGGTTCCGCCAGGCGTTCTCGAAGGACGTGGTGATCGACCTCGTCTGTTACCGGCGGTTCGGGCACAACGAGGGTGACGACCCGAGCTACACCCAGCCGAAGATGTACGCGATCATCGACGCGTTGCGTTCGGTGCGAAAGCTCTACACCGAGTCTCTCGTCCGCCGCGGCGACATCACGCTCGAAGAGGCCGAGCAGGCGCTCGAGGATTTTCGGGCTCGCCTGCAAGCGGCGCTGGACGAGACCCGCCAAACCGCCCCCCCGAAGCCGACCTCGCTCGTCGGACCGCCCCCGGTGCCCGAGACGCAGGGTGCTGCGACAGGGGTGGAGCGCGGCGACCTCGAGCGATTGGTGCACGCCGCCACCTCGGTGCCCGAGGGTTTCACCTTGCACCCGAAGCTCGCCCGTCAGTTCGAGCAGCGCTCGAAGATGGTGGAGGCCGGGCAGGTCGACTGGGCGTTGGCCGAGACCCTCGCGTTCGGGTCGATTCTCACAGAAGGCGCCGACGTGCGGTTGGCGGGACAGGACACCCGCAGAGGCACCTTCAGCCAGCGCCATTCGGTGCTGGTGGACCACGCCACCGGGGCCGAATGGGTGCCGCTGGCACACCTGGGGTCCGGCGGCACAGGTCGCTTCGCCGTGCTCGACTCGCTGCTCTCGGAGTACGCGGCACTCGGGTTCGAGTACGGATATTCGGTCGAGGCACCTGACTCGCTCGTTGCATGGGAGGCCCAGTTCGGCGACTTCGCCAACGGCGCTCAGATCGTGATCGACAACTTCCTGGTCGCCGCCGAGGACAAGTGGGGCCAGACATCGGGACTCGTCCTCCTGCTTCCTCACGGGTTCGAGGGCCAGGGCCCGGAGCACTCCTCCGCGCGCATCGAGCGCTTCTTGACCCTCTGCGCCGAGGGGAACATGCGCGTGGCGCAACCCACCACTGCCGCGCAGTACTTCCACCTGCTGCGCTCCCAGGTGCGCGCCCCGCTGCGGCGGCCCCTGGTCGTGCTGACTCCGAAATACCTCCTCCGCGCGCGCGAGAGCCGCTCTGACCTCGACACGCTCGTGTCGGGTTCGTTCTCCCTGGTGTTAGACGACCTCGCCACCTCCGGCGGAGCCAGCGAGCCGCCCACGACCGATGTGCTCGATGCAGAGGCGGTCGAGCGTGTGCTTCTTTGCTCGGGGAAGGTCGCTTTCGACCTGATGGCACGCCGGGACCAGCTTCGTACCGGGAGGGAGGATCTGCCGTCGCCTGGTGTCGAGCCTTCGTCGGTGGCGGTCGTGCGTGTCGAGCAGCTCTACCCGTGGCCGCGGAGAGGGCTGGCGGAGGTGCTCGAGCGATATCCCCGAGCCGGCGAGGTGACCTGGGTCCAAGAGGAGCCCGAGAACATGGGGCCGTGGTCCTTCGCCCACGGGCAGCTGCACCGGGTGCTTCGCGAGCGATATGAGCTCACCCACGTGAGCCGGATCGAGTCCGCCAGTCCCGCCACGGGCAGTGCCGCGATGCACCAGCTCGAGCACGAGGACCTGCTCGAGCGCGCTTTCGCCTGATCGGGGCGGGTGGCTCAGCGAAGGGTCATACCGAGCACCGCCTCGAGCTCCGCGATGGCGCGAGCCGTGCTCGTGACCTTGATCGTGACCATGCCGAGCTCACGAGCGGGCTTCAAGTTCACTCCCAGGTCGTCCAAGAACACGGCGTGCCCGGGCTCGACACCGAGCGCCTCGCAGGCGAGCAAGTAGAAGAGAGGATCCGGCTTGCGTACCCCGACGACAGACGACTCGATGACCACGTCGAAGAGCTCGAGCACGTCCGCGTGCTCCTTGCTTCGAGGTGTTCGCGAGCTGTCGCCTGTCACGAAATTGTTCGTGAGAAGCGCCGTCTTGAATCTCTCGGTGCAGCGGCGCACCGCCTCGACCATCTCCGCCCGCAGGGATCCGGAGAGCATGGCGAAGAGCTCGCGGGTGTCGATGTCCCCCCCGGCGTGTCTGGCCTCCTTCTCGAACGCGTCGCAGAACTCATCGAAGGAGATCTCGTTGCGCTCGAGGCGAGCCCACGCGTTGTCGTGATGGTTGGTGGCGTTCAGCGCCCGTATGAAGCCTTCGGGGAGGCCCTCGGCGCGCTCGTAGCGCTCGAACGCCTCGAACGGGCTGTCGGCTATCACTCCTCCGAAGTCGAACAGCACCGCCTCGATCCCTGCGCAGGGCACGGCCTCATCCTACGGAGCGGGTCCGGGTGGCTCACCTGAAGCGAGAGCGACTCGCGCTTTCGTCACCCACGAGACGCTGGACTCGCGGCTTGCTCATCCACCTGCGTCTCTAAGAGTGCCCATAAGATGCATTAGTCGTGCCTGTCGTCCCCGCACTCTGATGTCCGAGAGGGAACCTGTTGTCGTCGACAGGGGCTTCGTGGTGGTGGACGGTTCGAACATCGCGACCGAGGGCCGTTCCACCCCGAGCCTCGCCCAGCTCGATGACGCGGTGCGCCAGTTCCAGGAGCAGTTTCCCGGGGTGCAGGTGATCGTCGTCGTCGACGCCACGTTCGGGCATCGCGTCGATCCCTCCGAGCAGGCTGTCTTCGACGAGGCAGTGGCCCACGCCGAGATCGTGTCGCCTCCTGCAGGCGCCGTCGGTCGAGGCGACGCCTTCCTGCTACGGGTGGCCGAGAGAGTGGATGCTCAGGTCTTGTCGAACGACTCGTTCCAGGAGTTCCACGGTGAGCACCCCTGGCTGTTTCTCGAAGGCCGTTTGATCGGCGGCACCCCTGTTCCGGGCGTGGGGTGGATCTTCACCCCTCGCTCCCCGATCAGGGGCGCGCGCAGCCGAGCTGTGACCAAGGCGGTGAAAGGCCGCCGCGCCGGAAAGCCGGAGAAGGTGGCGAAGGTGCAGGAGAAGGTGCAGCCGAAGTCTGCACCGGAGAAAGCAGCTCGGCCGACTAAGAAGGCTACGAGCTCCTCGCCCCCCAAGGCGGGCCCGGTGAAGGGTCTGCGGGCGGCGAAGGTCAAAGAGCCGGCCAAGAAGGCGGCGAAGCCGTCCAAGGTCGCCGACAAGCAGCAGCAGGTTGCGAAAGCCCCGAAGCGAGCCCGCCAAGCCGCCAAGGGGGGGCGCGTGGCCGGGGTTACGAAGACGAAGAAGGCTCCGGGTGCCGCGGAAATCGGAAAGACTGCGAAGCCCGAGAAGGCCGGACGAGTCGAGAAGGCCGCGCGCGTCGAAAAGGCTGGCAAAGCCGCGAAGGCTGGCAAAGCCGCGAAGGCCGGCAAGGCCGAACAGGTCGTGAACATCGACAAGGCGCCCGTCGCTGAGCCGCAGAAGGCCAAGCAGATGACGAAGGTGCGTGGTCGTCGTCGTACGCGCGACCGCACCGCGACGGGGACCGAGATCGAGGCCGCCATCGAGGTCGCAAGGGAGGAGGTGCTGGTTCCCGCGGACCCGGTGGTGGAGCGACGTTCAGGCGCTGCTCGGCGAAGGCGAGGTGGTCCACCCGAGGCGGTGAACGACCCGCTCACTTTTTTGACCTTCGTGAGCGACCACCCGATAGGTGCGCCGGTGGTGGGAACGGTGTCCTCGTTCACCTCTCACGGTGCAACCGTAGAGGTGGGCGACATGCGGTGTTACGTCCCGGTCGGCGGTCTCGGTCGCCCCGCTCCAGGCAAGGCGCGGGAGGTGCTCGAGCGAGGCGAGCGGCGGACCTTCATCCTGGTGGCACTCGACCCTTCGCGCCGAGGTGCCGAGCTGGCACTGCCCGAATTGGCCGGAAGACACATGGGCGATAGTTAGAGGTAGCAACGGTGTTGCCCTCAGGCTGGGGCCCCTGGAGGAGAGGTCTCACAGGGAGTGGCAGGAACCCTCAAGGCCGCCACGGACGGTGCCGATGGTCCCTTAGGGAGTCGTCCACGGATGCCGTCGCGGGAGGGGTTCTCGCCTCCGAGGGGCCGACCAGCCGGAGGCGTTCGGAGGTTGGACTTTTCGGCCGTTTCTTGGGTGTCGCAGGTCAAGACACGAACGAAAAGTGCCGATCAATGATCTCGTGGCCAGGAACATGCCCCACCTCGAGCTGCCGTCTGGCCGCTCGCGACACGCAATGGCCCGGTTGGTCCTGCCCGCGTCCGGTCGTGAGAGCGGTTTCGGCCTGATCGAGACCATCCTCGCCTTGGTCTTGCTGCTGGGGGCGCTGGTGGCGACGTCGAGCCTGGTGGCCAGCGGGCTCAAAGTTGGCGGGAACTCGAGGCTCAACGAGGTCGCGACCGACATCGCCTCGAGCGTTCTCGACTGCTCTGTGCAACAGGGTGGGGCCACTTTGCTCAACGAGATGGGCTTCGGGAACCCAAGCACCGCTTGTGCGAGTGGCGGTCCTTCGCGCGGCACCGTCACAAAGGGCGGGGTGACGTACACCATCGAACAGGAGGTGGCTCCCGGCACCACCACCTGCGCTGCTCCGCAACCAGGTGAGCCGAACGAACTGACGGTAACCGAATTCGTCACCTGGGCGCATGGGGTTTCAGGCACGACGTGGTGGACCGGGTCCTCGGCCACGAACAAACTCGTCCAAGAGTCGAGCTATGCCTCCGTGCCTGCGACGGCTCTCAGCTCCACGTTGGGCGAAATCCTGGTGATTGTCAGCGACGACTCCGCCAACGGTCAGCCGTTGGTGACCATTACGGCTCAGACCCCGCCTACGAATCCGACCACGGTTCTGACTGCTCAGACCACTAGTGCCGGCTGTGCTCTCTTCGCCACGAACCAGGTGACACCGGGCCAATGGAAGGTTACGGCCACACGAACCGGATGGTTGGACAACAACGAAAACGCATCTGCCACGTGGACGGGCAACGTACCTGCGGGTGTGCCGACCACGGTGCCGTTGAAATACGCGCAAGAAGGGACGATATACCCCGAGTACACCTTGTCACAGGGCAACCCACCTTCGAATATCTCGTCCTTGCCGCTGTCGCTCTACAACAGCAACCTTTCAAGCAATCCGTACGTGACGAACGCACCGGCCGAGGCTTACCCGTTTACTTCGAGTCCTCCCAGTTACTACGCAGTAGCCGGAAGCTGCTATGCCGACAGCATTCCGGACAACAGCGTTACTACCGACGGTCAAGCGGTGAACCTCGTTCCGAACGGCAGCGCTTATCCGACGTTCCCGTTGGCACCCCTCGAGATCGCGGTCACTGATGCAAACGGCGATCAGCTCTCGGGTGCAAGTGTGACCGCTTCGGCTTCGACTGCCACTGGAGTTGTGCCCGACACCCCCTGCGCTACGGGGTCGTTGGCCATGCCCACGCTCTCGCTTGGTACCACGTGTTCCGGTGGAGGCAGCTGCCCTGTTCAGACCGCCTACCACCGGTCGGCCCGGGCTTTACCCGAGTCGATCTTGACGTCGTGGTCAGCAACCTCGCACTTCAGTGGGTCTCGCTCGGCCAGCCGAACCAAGGAGGTGATGGCGCGTTCCGCGGATGTTCAGCAGTCTCCAAGTTCACGCGGTCGCATCTCCCCGCGCCACCGTGTCGCTGTGGACTCACACGCAATGCGTTCTAGCGATGCAAAGCGCGCCTCCCAGACGGACAAGCATCGCGACGCGACGACAAAGCCGGTCAGGGGCATCCAGGAATCTCCCGCTCAGGCCTCACGCGACGGAACAATCTCCCCAACGAGAGCGGCTACCAGTACCACGATCTCGTCCAGCGTGAACCGCAGTGTCCAGGGCGAGCCGGTTACGTTCGTTGCAACCGTGGCAGCGCTCTCCCCGGACTCCGATACCCCGACGGGAACCGTCACGTTCAAGGACGGGAGCACCACTGTCGCAAGGGGCGCTCTGAATGAGGGAGTCGCGAGCTATACGGCCTCGAACCTCGCTCTCACGAAGCACAGGATCGCTGCGGTGTACGGGGGCGACACCAGGTTCAAGGGCTCGACGTCCCGCGTGCTGTCAAGGACGGTCCGGAAGGCGAGTACCACGATCCGCTTTGCCTCGAGCGTGAATCGCAGTGTGCATGGCCAGCCGGTGACGTTCATCGCAGCGGTGGCGCCGGTCTCCCCGGGCTCCGGTACCCCGACCGGCAAGGTGGGGTTCAAAGACGGGAACAGCATCATCCATACAGGTTGGTTGAAGGAGGGGGTCGCGATCTTTACGACCTCGAACGTCACACTCGCTAAGCACAGGATCTCTGCGGTCTACGGGGGCGACACCAGGTTCAAGGGCTCGACGTCCCGCGTGCTGTCAAGGACGGTCCGGAAGGCGAGGACCATGATCACCCTCGCCTCGAGCGTGAACCGCAGTGGGAACAGCCAGTCGGTCTCGTTCATCGCATCGGTGGTGCCGGTCTCCCCGGGTTCCGGCACCCCTACCGGCAGGGTCGTGTTCAAAGACGGGGTTGAGACCCTCCATAGGAGCACCCTGAAGGGCGGGGTCGCGGTGTACACCGCCTCTACGCTCCCCGCCAGGCTGAATCACAGCATCTCGGTGGTGTACGCGGGCAACGCCGACTTCACACAGTCTGTCTCGGGCGCGCTGTCCCAGGAGCTCATAGCGTCCTTGACCAAATCGCTTCGTAACACCAGCGACCGCCATGGCATGAAAACTCCCATCAGCCAAGAGGGGATCCTCGCCTCGTGGTATGGCGGTACCTCTCACGAGCCCACTGCCCAGCTCATGGCGAAATACACCCCGACCGTCACCGTCAGCTCCAGCCTCAACCCGAGCGGATCAGGACAGTCCGTCACCTTCACCGCCACGGTGAGCTGCAATGGGTCCACCTGTCCGACGGCTGGGGAGACGGTCACCTTCTACAACGGATCCACCCAGATCGGTACTGGCACCTTGAACTCCAGCAACCCGCCTCAGGCCACTCTCAGCTATTCATCGCTCTCGGTCGCGACCCACACCATCAAGGCGACCTATTCGGGTGACAGCAACTTCAACAGCGTCTCGGGCTCGATGTCCCAGGTGGTGAGGACGTACAGCTCGACCACTACTGTCAGCGCCAGCCCCTCAGCCAGCTACTACGGCCAGTCGGTCACCTTCACGGCAACTGTGGGCTGCAGTGGGTCCACCTGTCCGACGGCTGGGGACACGGTCACTTTCTACGACAACGGCGTCCAGATCGGTACTGGCACCTTGAACTCAAGTAACCCGCGTACGGCCACCTACTCCTCCTCTTCGCTCACAGTCGGGACCCACACCATCAACGCGAGCTTTCCCGGTGACAGCAAATTCGGGGCCTCGACGTCCAACACTCTCTCCTATGTGGTCACCCAGGCCTCCAGCAGCACCAGCGTCACCTCGAGCTTGAACCCGAGCGTCTACGGCCAGTCCGTCACCTTCACGGCGACTGTCACAGACAACACCTCCGGTTCGACCGGGACCCCGACCGGCACGGTCACCTTCTACGACAACGGCACCCAACTCGGTACTGGTCCCTATTCCTTGAACGGCAGCGGGGTCGCTACCTACTCCACATCGTCGCTCACAGTCGGGACCCACCCCATCACAGCGACCTACTCAGGTGACACCAACTTCACGACCTCGACATCCAGCCCCGCGCTCTCCCAGAAAGTCACCCAGGCCTCCAGCAGCACCAGCGTCACCTCGAGCTTGAACCCGAGCGTCTACGGCCAGTCCGTCACCTTCACGGCGACTGTCACAGACAACACCTCCGGTTCGACCGGGACCCCGACCGGCA
>JBEKJK010000016.1:0-73099 GCA_050011255.1 Acidimicrobiales bacterium | reverse complement strand
CGTTAGGGTGGGTGAGGACGAAGGTGCTTCTAGCTTTGTGGCTCACACCTCAAGCTTGAGGTGCCTTTGTCCAATTCTGGAGAACCCCGGCTACCCAGGGTGCTCCCCGCTGAAATCCGAAGAGCCTACATAGCTCCAACCTGTCGGTTGGAGCTAACGCGACAAGCGGGCCGTGGATCTGGCGGGTTCCATGTTGATACCTGGATGGAGGCAGAGGACATCCGCGAGGTCAACCGTCAATTGCTTTCTGCCCTTCGTCGAGTCGAGCGCCAGACCCGTTTGCGCGCCGAGTGGACCGCTGCCGGGGTGACGTAACCTTCAAGTGGGCCGCGAGATCATCGTGTTGACTTGGCTCGATCGAGCTCGCCGCGATGTGCTCGTAGCTCACCCACGGGGGGATCCCGCTGTACCCGAGCGGGGCGTGTTCAGTACCCGTTCTCCTGATCGGCCCAACCCCATTGGAGTGCACCGGGTCCAAATCGTCTCGATCGACGGCACGAGACTCCTGTGCGCAACATGGAGGCGCTCGACGCGACGCCCATCGTCGACATCAAACCCGTACTCGACCAGACACACGAGGCGTAGGTCCGCAGCCAAGCGGGCGTCGTCAACGGCCGTGGAGCTTCGCTCAGTCTGCGCTGCCCAAGAGATGATGCACTGAGGCCGTCGATTGCCGGTATGACCCCTTGTCACCAGCGGACGTGGACCTGATCGAGGAACAGGTCGAGGACCCGACTGTCTCCTTCGATCGTCAGGGCGGCGGGGCTCTTACGGTTCCACAGAGCGAGGTAGAGGTCAGACGCTCTACCGGCCGTCTCGCAGTCCGCCGTGTCAGAGGCCCTGATGGTCTCGACGCGGTCGGCGCCTATTCGTACCAACCAATCCCCGGCGATATCGACACATCGGACGTGAAGCGACCGGGGCGGGTTGGCCAGAAGGTGGCCACCTCGTCGAGTGATGAAGCATGACAACAGCTCGTCGATCCCATCGCCGGCAAATTGTGCAGAGAACGGCGTGATCGGTCTGCCGGATGCCAGTTCGGCATCGACGCGGTGGATCGCCGTCTCGTGCGCCTGTCGGCGCGCCCACATTGTCAGCGGTGACGGTGCTGTGAGGAACGTCCAGCACTCGAGACCTGGGTCCGCTTCTGAGAGTGCATCGACCAACGCGCCATTGCCCTCCTCGAACCACTCGAGCAATTCCGTGTCCGGCGGCCAAGATCCCACCACCTCATCGAGATCGACGATCCAGGGCTCGGTACGAGGCCCTGAGACCACTCCCGTAACCCAGCGATGGACGCCACCTTGGTGACGAACGAGGTCTCGCACCACCCAGTCGGGACAACTCGGCACTTTCGCGTCGAAGCTGACTGAAGCGGCCGCCGCTGAGAGTCTCTTCCCCTCGACTCGTAGGGCGGTGATGTGCTCAGAAACCTCCATTATCAGAGGGTATCCGCCGGTCGTCCGCGCCGAAGCCGTACGCACTGAGTGCGTACTCACGGACCATGCGCTCAGTGTTGAAAAAGGAGCCGTTCAGCGCGATCGCGTTGCGCATGACGACAAGGAAAGCGTGACGATCACCGTAGAAGAGCGGGGCCACGATCCGCTCTAGCTTGTCGTAGAGGGCCGACGCGTCATCCCCGTCGGTCGTGTCGTAACCGACGGCCCATCCCGTGACCCCCTCGATGCACCCCTCGACCCACCACCCGTCGAGGGTGCTCAGGCTGGGTACGCCGTTCAAGGCTGCTTTCATGCCGCTGGTACCCGAGGCCTCATACGGTTTGGTAGGCGTGTTCAACCACACGTCTGATCCGGCGCACAGGACCTTGGCGAGAGAAAGGCAGTAGCCCTCCAGGAACACGACCTTCACGGCCCCGCGGAGCTGTTCGCCTGCCGACACGATCTGGGCGATCATCGCCTTGCCTCCTTCGTCGTCCGGGGGCGCCTTCCCGCTGCAGACAACCTGGAGAGGTCCGTGCGCTTCGACCAACGCGCGGAGCCGATCGATGTCGGAGAACAACAAAGCGGTTCGCTTGTACGGAGTCGCCCTGCGCGCAAGCCCGATTGTTAGAGAGTCGGGATCTAGCATCGACCCGGTGGACCGCTGCACCGTGTGAATCAACTCCGCCTTGCATTCGCGGTGGGTGTCCTCGAGATCGGTAAGGTCGATGCCGGTCGCGTACCGAAGGAGGTCGTTCTCGGCTCTCCAGCCGGGTAGGTCGCGGTCGAACAGCCTCTGCAAGGGGGCGGCTGCCCAGCTGCCTGCGTGGACCCCGTTCGTGATCGATCGTACGCACACCTCGGGGAACATCGTTCGTGAGACCTCGCCGTGACGACGTGACACGCCGTTGGTGAAGCCGGACAGGCGCATGCCTAGCTCTGTCATGTTGAGCGAGCCGCTCGTCAGGGCGCCCACCTGCGCGAGCAGTTCGGATCGTCTCGGGCCGAGCACCGAGCGCACCAGCGCTTCAGGGAAGCGGTCGTGGCCGGCGGGCACCGGAGTGTGGGTGGTGAAGACACACTGATCGCGCACGGCGTCGATGTCCTTCTCGCTCGGCGCCGACCCCGGTGCGAGAAGAGATTCCATCAACCCGAGGGTGAGCAGCGAGCAGTGTCCCTCGTTCAAGTGGAACCTCACAGGTTCGTGGCCGAGGGCACCGAGCATGGCGAGTCCTCCGAGCCCGAGCACGACTTCCTGGTGGAGGCGATGCTCCTGTCCACCCGCGTAGAGCTGGTCCGTGACGGCGCGGTCACCGGCAGCGTTCTCCGCCAAGTCGGTGTCGAGAAGGTAGAGCGGGACCACCGCGCCCGACTGTCCCCGGATCAGGCGTCGCCAGGCACGCACAGTGACGACGCGGCCGCTCATCTCGATCGACACCTGCTCCACCAGGGGCTCGAGCAAGTCCTCCGGTGACCAGCTGACGGGGCTTTCGCTCTGACGTCCGGAGGCGTCGAGGTGCTGGACGAAGTAGCCGTGGCGGTACAAGAGAGTGACGCCTATGACCGGCAGGCCGAGGTCGGCGGCCGAGCGGAGGAAGTCACCCGCCAGTACGCCGAGCCCTCCGGCGAAGGTGGGGAGCGCGTCGTCGAGGGCTACCTCCATGGAGAAGAACGCGATCTCAGCGGCGTTCGCGAGTCGATCGGAGGCGGCTTGGGCTTTCCCTGGGTGTCGATCACCGTCCATGCCCGTTCACCCTAGGAGGCTGTGCCCACACTCCGCCTGGACCCGGGGCCCGAGCGGGATGGTTCGGGCTACGGCGAGGCGCCGACTCTCTTGGGTAGGCCCCGGACGAGGGGCCGGGCGAGCATGACAACCATCGCAAGCTGAAGCGCGCCTGCGAGGTAGAGAGGCAGCCGCAGTCCGCCGAGAAGGGCGAGACCACCTGCCGCAAGCGCGCCCACTGGCGCGGCCCCCCAGATGATGCCCCGCCAGGCAGCGCCCACCCGGCCCATGAGCTCGTCGGGGGTGAGGCGCTGACGCATCGAGATGGCCACGACCGTGCCTGCGCCGATCGCAAAACCGGTCAGGGCGAACGCCGGACCAGACAGCAGCCAGGTGCGCGACCACGCCATCACGAAGTAGCCAACTGCACAGGCGACGGCGGAACCCAGAAGCGTGAGCGCGCTGCCGAAGCGCGCCACAAGGCGTTCGGCCACGATCGCGCCCGGTATGGTGCCGACGGCGCCGGCTGCGAGGAACGCCCCGTATGCCCCAGCGTGGACTCCCCAGTCCCTGGTAGCGGTGAGCACCAACACGCCGTTTACGAGCCCTTGCAGGCCGGCGAGCGAACACATCGTGACGACCAGGAGCCGCAGGCGTCGGTCGCCGAAGAGATGTCGAGCGCCGTCCCAGATGGCTCCGCCCCATATTGATCCTCGGGGCCCAGTCGATGGTGGCGTTTTCGTACGAAGTTTCACGAGAGGGAGGCCGGAGAAGGCGAGGGCTGCGGCGTCTGCGAGGAACGGCAGCGCCCGTGCTGCAGTAAATGCGGCCGCTCCGACGATGGGCCCTGCCACATGCTCTGCTGCGGCCTCCGTACCTGTCAGCGCACCGTTCGCTCGCTCGAGCGACTCGAGCGTGACGAGTTCGGGGACGGTTGCTTGGAGCGACGAATAGTAGATGGCCCGGCCCGCGGCATTCATCAGCACCGCAAGGATTAGAAGTGCCAGATTCATGCGGTGGCTGAGTACCAGGAGCCCGGCAGCGAGCAGTACGACGCCGCGCAAGAGGTTCACGACCGCCATTAGCCTGGTTCGGAGGAACCGGTCGGCAAGGGCACCTGCGGGCAGGGCCATGAGAAGCCAGGGAATCTCGTCGGACGCGACCACAGCCGAGATGGCGAGGGGATGCGGGTTGACCACGACGGCAAGAAGCGGAACCGCGCCGTAGGCAAAGCCGTCTCCCGAGCTCGCCAAGGTGAAGCCCACCTGCAGACGACCGAAGCGATGGCCGAGTCTCTCGTGTCTCCGTTTGATCGCGTGCTGGGCCGTCACCGAGCACGCCAGCGGTGATGTGGCATGCCAAATGGTCGCGCAGTCACAGAGGCTAGGACGGTTCCATCGACTCCGTGCGGGCCTGAGCGCGACAAACGGCGGGCGGTGGCTCTGCGAAGAAAGGAAATCGCTAAAGCTCGCCGACCGCCGTGTCGATAGCTAATCGCAGGACCTTCCGCGCGCTGAAGACGGTGGAGGGCTGCGACGGCTGCATCGAGCGGTCATGGACCGTTCAGTGTCAGCCCCAGTGTGGGAACGCCATACACGCACCTCCCTTCGGCAGTCGGAAAGGCCAAGGGGGATCGAGGGTCAAACACCGTGCAACCGGTACCCTCGGTCCTCCGCGCACCATCTTCCCAATTAGAGGGGGCGTTTAGCAACGCTTGGGTGACTTTTGTGGCGCGCAAAGAGTCGTCATACCCTGAGGTACGACTCACGCGGGCGTGACGGATCGTCTAGATCAGTTGATCAGAGACGCGGTACCCGCTTGCCCGCGACGCTATGAAGCGTTCGGACCGCGGTCAGTGAGGAGGACAGCTCGAGAGACGCACTGCCGAGGAGCCACTTACGGAGCTTGGCCGGTTCCTGCGGTCGTGACAGGTAGTAACCCTGGACCGAGTCGCAGCCGGCCTCGGCGAGCATCAAGCACGTGATCTCGTCCTCGGCTCCCTCCGCTACGACACCGAGCCCGAGGGAGTGGGCCATCGCGATGGAGGAGCGCACGATGATCGCGTTGCTCGGATCCTCGGCGAGGTTGGTCACGAACGAGCGGTCGATCTTCAGCTCCTGGACGGGGAGGCGGTGCAGGTAGGCAAGGGAGGAGTAACCCGTTCCGTAGTCGTCGATGGCGATCCCGATCCCGAGGTCGGCCAGCTCGTTCAGGACCTTGCCCGCCTGACCGAGGTCGGCCATCACCTCCGTCTCGGTCAGCTCAAGGGTGAGCGTCTGCGCCGGGAGACCGTTCTCCCTGAGGTGCCTGGCTACCCGGTCGACCAGATGCTCGTCGGAGAGGTCACGTCCCGAGAGGTTGACGGCAAGGCCGATTTGGAGACCGGCGCGTCGCCACTCGGCCAACCTGGCGCATGCCTCGGTGAGGACGAACTCAGTGATCCTGCCGATGATGCCTATCTGTTCGGCGATCTCTATGAACTCGGGCGTAGGGATCCATCCGTGTACGGGGTGATGCCAGCGCGCCAGTGCCTCGACGCGCACCACTCGGCCGGAACCGAGGTCGGCGATCGGCTGGTACATGAGGCTGAGCTCGTTCCCCGTCTCCAGAGCGTGCACCAGCAGACCGCCCAACATGAGTCTCCGCTGCATGCACTGGTCCTGAACGACCGAGTACAGCTCGATCCCGCTGCGGTGCTCCTTGGCCAGGTACATGGCGATTTCCGCACGCTGGAGCAGGACGGCGACGTCCTCGCCGTGCTCCGGGGAGAGCGCCAGACCGGCTTTGGCCGTGACGGCGAAGGTCAGGCCGTCGATCTCGATCGGCTTGGACAACTCGGTGTTGAGCTCCCGGAGGATCGTCATTGCCCGGTCGGCCGTTGAGATCTCCGGCAGGACAAGGGCGAACTCGTCGCCACCGAGACGTGCCACGGTGGCGCGTCCCGACGCCACGTGCACGAGGCGCTCGGAGACCTCGCACAACAGCCGGTCCCCGATCGCGTGCCCGAGCGTATCATTCACGTCCTTAAATCGGTCGAGATCGAGCAGGGCGATGGCGACCCCTGTGCTCGCGCTGAGCGCCCTCTGAGCGCGACTGAGGAACAGCGTGCGGTTCGGTAGTCCTGTGAGCGTGTCGTGCGTTGCCTGGTGTGACTTGCTGTCGACCTCGAAGTGAAGCTCCTCGATGAGCCGCGCCCTGTCGAGGCTCGAGCCCGCATGGACCGCGAGCGCTTCGAACAGACGGAGGTCTTCGGTGTCGAAGGGGTCGAGCTCCTCCTCCCGGTCGAGCGCCACGAGAGCGCCCACGACGCTGCCCCCGTCGAGAAGCGGTGCCACTAACGCCTCGCGAAAATTGCCAAGGACCGGGTCGCTCCCGCCCATGCCGGTGGTCCCCCGCTGGTGGCCGTGGAGCACAGCCGCTCCATTCGACATCGCCTGGGTCACGATCGACGACTTGTCGAGGACCAGCGGTTCCACAGTTGGGGCGGCCGCAGAGTTGAGCGAGACCCGTCGGGGGATGCCAGAAGTCTCAGCCAGGATGAGTTCGGACCGGCGCGCTCTCATCACCGTACGGACCTGCTCGAGCACTGCCAAGGTCATTCCGGCCGGTTCGAGGTCCGCATCACCGAGCGATCGGCTGAAGTCGTAGAGGCGCTGGAGCGCGCCGAAACGGAGAGAGAGCCGTGTGTACCCGCGGTAGGCGAACACGATCAGTGCAGCGACGAGCACCAGCGGCAAGGTGGCCCACGGGTCCCACCAGGCCGCGTCGAGCACCACGAACGCGAGACCAATACTGGCCGCCAACAGCAGCGTCTCTGTCGCGAACTGACGGTGCGCTTTCTGGCCGTTCAAGCTCATGGCCAGCCTTACCCCTTCCGTAGCGGTCAAGGTGCACGCCGCGAGCGCCCCCGCTCCTGCGATCCATCCGAACGGGCTCACCGGCGAGTGGGTGCCGAGAAGTTGGCGGAAGACTGTGGCAGCGACCGCAGATGCAAACGCGGCAGATGCTGTGTTGAAGAGCAACTTCGAAGGTGCCTGACGACGTATGAGACCGAACACGGCGACGAGAGCAGCGACATAACTGAGGACAAGAACAAAGGGCGATGCGAAGACGAGGCCGAGCAGCAGCGGCACGTCGGCGAGCGAGAACATGTAGCTGCTACCCCGGTAGTGGAACGACACCGGCACCCATACAGTGGCCGCGAACGCCGCCAAGAGCAGGCCGAACATCATCGGCTGACCGGCGAGGTGCTTGACGGGCCCGAGCCCGGAGAGAGGCCCCACCGCCAGGAGGACGGCCGCGCCGCCCGCCATCAGCAGCGAGATCGCATTGATGGTCGCTTTCCTCAGCCAGCTGAGCCGCCCAGGGGTTTGTTCGGGAGCCGGATCCGCGGGCGTGACGAGGGCCAGGGGGACGCGGTCTTCCGAATCAGCTTGGGGGAACTTCTCTGCGGGAGGGACTGCCCCTGCCGAATTCACACGAGCGCGTGTCGCCTCGGCACCGTCCGTTGGCACTCGTGCTGTATCGGCGCGATAACGAGGTGACTTGAAAGCACGCCGAGCAGGGGCGGTGTTCTCTGTTCCGTTGCCGGGCGGCGTTCTTCTGAGCAGTGCTGGTACCGCCATGGTGAAAATTATCCGGCAACCTTCCGCCTCCGAATAAGGGCCTTTATACTCTTTCACCGCTTGTAGTGGTGTCAGAGTCACACAGCGTGATTATGCGTCCCGAACAAATGGGGTGAACTACTACGCAATGCCCAAGCATCGCTGCAGTCTGTAGCGCAAAGTGCAAGCCGCCTCCCCAGATGGCGCTGAGCGGCGCGTGTCCGGTGCACGGGCGTGGGCGTCGTTGGTGGAACCTTCGGCGGTCCGCGAGGATGTGGGTATGGCCTGGTCCTGGGCGTATTTAGCCGTCAGCCTGCTGGGAGCGGCGTTGGTGGTGAACGCCTTTCGGCCGCCGCGCGTCGCCTTCCTCGCCGTCCCGAGCTTCTTCGCCGGGTGGTACACGGGTGAGCTCCCCCTCTGGCACATCGTGTGGCAGGCGGCGAGCACGGTCGGGTTCGGGCTCGCCGGGGCCTTCGGGCACTTGCCCGGATTGATCGGTCTGGCGGTGGCCGGGGCATCGTGGGTGGGCCTTGGCGTCGTGGCCCGGAGCGGACAGGACGCCCGCGACGTGTTGACGCGGGCGGAAGAGGAGAGCCCCCTTCCTGCGGTGGAGGACGACGTGTTGCCCAAGGAAGGTGGGGAGACCATGTGGCGCTTCCCGCGCCTGGCCTTTCCGTTGCCCGTGCCTGCTCGTTCGGTCCAGGTGCTCCGAAACGTCGACTACGCGGGCGACGGCAGGCGTGCCCATCGCCTGGACGTCGTCCGACGTCGCCACGATCCACCCGTACGCGCGCCGGTGCTCGTCCAGATCCACGGAGGCGCCTGGGCGATGGGCGACAAGCGTGAGCAGGGTCTCCCGCTCATGTACGAGCTGGCGCGTCGCGGATGGGTCTGCGTGAGCGTCAACTACCGCCTGAGCCCGCGCGCCACTTGGCCGGATCACGTCGTCGATTGCAAGCGTGCCGTCGCGTGGGTCCGTTCGCACATAGCCGAACATGGGGGGGACCCGAGCTTCATAGCCGTCACCGGCGGTTCCGCCGGTGGGCACCTAAGTGCTCTGATCGCCCTGAGCGTCGGTGACCCGTCGTTCCAGCCAGGCTTCGAGGACGAGGACACCTCGGTGGACGCGTGTGTACCGCTCTACGGTGTCTACGACATGACCGCGGGTCGAGGGCCGCTCCAACCCGCAAACGCCCGATACGACAAAGGGCTCTTGAGACTGCTCGAGCGACAGGTGTTCAAGCGGCGCTTCGAGGACGACCCGAAGGTCTTCGAGGACGCCTCGCCGCTCTACAGGGTGCGCCCGGACGCCCCTCCGTTCTTCGTGGTCCATGGTGTGAACGACACCCTGGTGCCGGTGAGCTCCGCCCGGCAGTTCGTCCAAGCGCTACGTGCGGTGTCGAACTCCCCGGTGCTCTACGCCGAGCTGCCGTTCGCGCAGCACGCATTCGACGTACTGCCCAGCGTGCGCTCGGCGCACGTGGCGGCTGGCATCGTCCGGTTCCTCGAACGGGTTCGCCGGTCCACGCTGCAAACGCAAGAGCCCGAGGGCTCCACCTCGGTCGGTGCCGGATAGGGGCTCGCTGCGTCTTGTCTCTGGTGCTCGGGCTCTCGGTTGCCCGCTTCGGGCTCCTCGGTCAGCGGGGGTTGCGGCCCCTGGACCTCTCTTGTTTGTCGGAGCTTTGCTCCACACGCTCGTCGGGGGCGAGCTCGACCTGGACGTCGGGGGTCCCGGGCCTGGTGACGAGCTCGAGTATGTGCCCGGCCTGGCGCAGGTCCGATTCGGATTGGCCCAGCAGGGACAGTCGCGCCGGCTCGTCGACCACCGTGAGCCGCGCCACAGGGACGCGCATCGATCGCTTCGCAGCCGTCTTGGCCCGTCGTACCTCGCCCAGCACGTACGCGGCCATGTCCAGCACGGTGGCATCCCGGCATGCCTTGTCGCCTGGCGTCCCCGGAACACCGTCGGTGCCGAGGGCGCCCGGAAGCTCCTCAGCCGTCGGCCACGGCGCCAGGTGCACCGACCCGTCGTGCCACCAGGACCACACCTCTTCGGTGACGAAGGGGAGGAAAGGCGCGAGCATCCGCAGCTGGACGGACAAAGCCGCTGCGAGCGCGGCGCGCGCCGATGCGGGCTCCGGGCGCTGCGCCGGCTCGTAGGCGCGCGCTTTCACGAGCTCGAGGTAGTCGTCGCAGAAGGACCAGAAGAACGCCTCGGTGCGCTCGAGCGCCCGGGCGTAGTCGTAGGACTCGAAGGCGCCCGTGGCGTCGGCGAGCACCTCGCCCAACCTCGACAACATGGCGTGGTCGATGGGAGCGCACACGGCTTCGATCCCGGGGACCTCGCCACCCGCCATGCGACCGAGCGCGAAACGCGACGCGTTGAGGATCTTTATCGCGAGTCTTCGTCCCACCTTGATCTGCGCGTCGTCGAAGGCGGTGTCCACCCCGGGACGTCCCGAGGCGGCCCAGTAGCGGACGGCGTCGCTCCCGTGCTCTTCGAGGATCTCCATCGGGGTTACGACGTTGCCCTTGGACTTGGACATCTTCTTGCGGTCGGGGTCGAGCACCCATCCCGAGATGGCCACGTCCGACCACGGCAGCATTCCGTGCTCGATCTCCGCGCGCACCACGGTGGAGAAGAGCCAGGTGCGTATGATTTCGTGGCTCTGGGGTCGCATGTCCATGGGGAACACGCGCGCGAACAGGTCGGGGTCGTCTTCCCACTTGCCGGCGATCTGCGGCGTGAGCGAGGAGGTCGCCCAGGTGTCCATCACGTCGGGGTCGGCCGCGAAGCCCCCGGGTAGGTTGCGTTGGTCCTCGCTGTAGCCGGGGGGCGCGTCGCTCGAGGGGTCGACCGGGAGCAGGTCCTCGTCGGGCGCGATCGGCCGGTCGTGGTCGACGGCCCCGTCCTCTGCGACCGGGTACCAAAGCGGGAACGGCACACCGAAGAAGCGCTGGCGGCTGATGTTCCAGTCGCCGTTCAAGCCCTCCACCCACGCTTCGTATCGATGGACCATGTGGCTCGGGTGCCAGCGAAGCTGTCGACCGCGCTCGAGCAGGCGCTCGCGAAGGCGAAGTGTGTGCACGTACCACTGACGGCTGGAGACGATCTCCAGGGGGTGCTCGCCTCGCTCGTAGAACTTGACGGGGTGGGTGATCTGTCGCGGGTTCCCCACGATCGCGCCCGCCTCGGTGAGCAGTTCCACCACGCGTTTCTGGGCTCCGGCGATGGTGTTCCCGGCCAGCTGTGCATAGGCGGCACCCGCGGCGGCCGGGTCCTCGGACTCGAAACTTCCTTCCCCCCAGGACACGGGCAGCAGCCGGCCGTCGCGTCCGACGATCGTGCGGGTCTGTAGGGAGAGCTCACGCCACCAGGTCACGTCGGTGATGTCGCCGAAGGTGCAGATCATCGCGATGCCCGAGCCCTTCTCGGGCTCCGCGAGCGGGTGCGCGACCACCGGGACGCGTGCCGAGAACAGGGGTGTGAGCACGTCGGTGCCGAGCAGCGGCCGGTAACGCTCGTCGTCGGGGTGGGCGACGAGCGCCACGCAGGCGGCAAGCAATTCAGGTCGGGTGGTCTCGATCTCCACCGACCCCGGCGCTTCGGCCCGGGGGAAGCGCAGCCTGTAGTAGGTGCCCGGTATCTCCCGGTCCTCCATCTCCGCCTGCGAGACGGCGGTCTGGAAGTCGACGTCCCACATCGTGGGCGCGTCCGTGGAGTAGGCGTGGCCGCCGGCGAGGAGGCGCAGGAAGCCGCGTTGGCTGGCGCGTCGGGCTTCGTGCGAGATCGTGGTGTATCCGAGGCCCCAGTCGACCGAGAGGCCGAGCCACCGCCAGGTCGCTTCGAACACCCGCTCGTCCTCGGCGGTGAGCTCGTGGCACAGACCTATGAACGCGGGGCGCGACACGGGCACCTGCTCATGTCGCGGTCCCTGTGGAGGGACGAAGTTCGGCTCTTGGCGAAGGCTCGGGTCGCATCGCACCCCGTAGTAGTTCTGCACGCGCCGCTCTGTGGCCAGCCCGTTGTCGTCCCATCCCATCGGGTAGAAGACAACGTCGCCGCGCGCCCGGCGATACCGGGCGACGGTGTCGGTGTGCGTATAAGAAAAGACGTGTCCGATGTGGAGGGAACCCGAGACGGTCGGCGGGGGGGTGTCGATCGAGAAGACGCGCTCGCGTTGTGCCGACCTGTCGAAGCGGTACGTCCCGGCCGCCTCCCAGCGCTCGGACCACTTCTCCTCCAACCCTTCGAGGGTCGGGCGCTCTGGGACCTCGGGTGCCCGCGGAGCCTCCACGGGTAGAGGGTTCATGGTCGGTTACGGTACCTGAGTGCTGCGACTCCACGACACGGCCAGCGGTTCGCTGCGGTTGCTCGAGCTGCGGGACCCGGGCCGGGTGGCGATGTACGTGTGCGGTCCGACCGTCTACGACGTTCCGCACATCGGTCACGGGCGCTTCGCCGTGGCCTTCGACGTGCTGCGGCGCTACCTCGAGTTCTGCGGCCTCGACGTCGAGTACGTCTCGAACGTCACCGACATCGACGACAAGATCATCAACAGGGCGAACGCCGAGGCGCGCCCCGCCTCCGAGGTGGCCACAAGGTACGAGGCGGCATGGTGGGAGGCCGTCGACGCCCTGGGCGTGGCACGTCCCACCCATACCCCTCACGCCACCGACTACGTCGGGCGGATGGTGGAGACCGTCGCGGAGCTCGTGGAGAGAGGCGCCGCGTACGAGACCGCGGACGGGGTGTATCTGTCGGTGGAACGTGTCGAGGGTTACGGGCTGCTGAAGCGCCAGAGCCTCGAGTCGCTTCGCCCCGGCGAGCGCGTGGAGCTGGTAGAGCAGAAGCGCTCGGCTCTCGACTTCGCCTTGTGGAAGAAGGCGAAGCCCGGCGAGCCCACCTGGGACTCGCCCTGGGGCCCGGGACGCCCGGGTTGGCACACCGAATGCGTGGTGATGTCACTGGACCTGCTTGGCGAGGGGTTCGACCTACACGGTGGCGGGATCGACCTCGCCTTTCCCCACCACGAGAACGAGCGTGCGCAGGCGGTCGCTCTGGGGCGTGAATTCGCCCGTCATTGGGTGCACTGCGGGCATCTCAAGGTGGGTGGGGAGAAGATGTCCAAGTCCCTCGGGAACTTCGTCACCCTCGGCGATCTTCTGTCGAGAACCGACGGACGCGCCTACCGCCTGTTGCTCCTCCAGAGCAACTACCGGTCGCCGGTCGAGGTCACCCCGGCCACGATCGCCGACGCCGAGGAGGCGCTGGCACGCTTGGACTCCTTGGGCCGGCGGTTCGCGCTGGATGTCGGTCTGGCAGGGGTGAGCCTGGAGGAGGCGAAGGCGGCCGGCGCCGAGGCCGACGCGCTCGAGTCCTTCGTCGAGCACATGGACGACGACCTCGACACCCCTGCTGCGGTGGCGGGGATATTCGACCTGGTGCGTCGCGCGAACTCTCTGGCCGACGGGGGGGACGAGGCGAGCGCGAGGAAGCTGGCGATCACCGTCGCCGTGCTCTGCGGAGCGATGGGACTGGTCCTGCGAAGCGCGGTGGAGGAGGTCGACTACGACGCCGCCGCGCTCGTGGCCGAGCGCGATGCCGCGCGAGCCACCGGTGATTGGGCCAGGGCGGATGCCATCAGGGAAGAGCTTCGGGCGACCGGCTGGGTGGTCGAGGACTCCTCCGAGGGGACCCGCCTGCACCGCCGGCCCGGCTGAGCGGCCCTTGGCCTTGTATCTCTGAGGAGACTCGCAACTTGCGGGGCACTCTCTTCGTTGCCGGGATACCGACGCCAGGTTACTCTTGAGTAATAAGAGGTAGGACGGCTGGAGATGCCCGCGGCCCCACCGAAAATCTCGGTCCTTCACCGCAAAGAGCGTGGTTGACCACTCAGGTGGAGCGGACAGCTTTGCAGGCAGGTCCGAGCGACCCGACGAGACAGGGAGAGGGTTATGTCCGAGTTCTTGGTCGACCTGAATGAAGACCAGCTCCAGATCCAGAAGTGGGTGCACGACTTCGCCGAGGGAGTCATGAGGCCCGCTGCCCATGAGTGGGACGAGCGCGAGGAGACTCCCTGGCCGGTCATCGAGGAGGCGGCCAAGGTCGGGCTGTACTCCTTCGACTTCGTCGCCCAGGCCGTCTCGGATCCGACGGGCCTGACCTTGCCGATCGCCAACGAGGAGCTGGCCTGGGGGGACGCGGGCATCGCGCTCGCGATCACGGGGAGCTCGTTGGGCCTGTCCGGGATCGCTGCGGCCGGTACTCCCGAGCAGCTGATGGAGTGGGGCCCGCAGTGCTACGGGACCCCCGACAAGATACAGCTGGCGGCTTTCTGCGTGTCCGAGGCGGACGCAGGTTCGGACGTGAGCTCGCTTCGCACCCGCGCCGTCTACGACGAGGCCAAGGACGAATGGGTGATCAACGGCACCAAGAGCTGGATCACCAACGGTGGCATCGCCGATGTGAACGTGGTCGTCGCGACAGTCGAACCCGAGCTCGGAGCGCGTGGTCATGCAAGCTTCGTCGTGCCTCCGGGCACACCGGGTCTCTCGGCCGGCCAGAAGTACAAGAAGATGGGAATTCGTGCTTCGCACACCGGTGAGGTCGTCCTCGACGACGTTCGCGTCCCGGGTCGGTGCCTGCTCGGTGGCAAGGAGAGGCTCGACGAGAAATTGGCGCGCGCGCGCGAAGGGAAGCGCTCGACCTCCCAGGCCGCGATGGCCACGTTCGAAGCCAGCCGACCGTCGGTGGGCGCTCAGGCTCTCGGCATCGCTCGCGCTGCTTATGAGTACTCGCTCGAGTACGCGAAGGAGCGCAAGGCGTTCGGCCGTCGGATCATCGAGAACCAGGGGATCGCCTTCAAGTTGGCGGACATGAAGACGCGCGTCGACGCGTCCCGGCTGTTGGTCTGGCGAGCCGCTTCGATGGGCGCCAAGCGCGTGCCTTTCGGTGCCGGCGAAGGGTCGATGTCAAAGCTCTACGCGGGCGAGACGGCGGTGTGGGTGACCGAGCAGGCGATCCAGATCATGGGCGGCTACGGCTACGTCCGGGAGTACCCGGTGGAGCGTTGGCACCGCGACTCGAAGGTCTACACGATCTTCGAGGGGACCTCGGAGATCCAGCGCCTCATCATCGCCCGGGCCATCTCGGGCATCCGTGTCCCGTAGCGCTGCGTCGAGCACCGCCCCAGCAGACTGAGCCCGCCGCCGGGCGCGGGTGCTCTCTCGTGCCATGAGGTGGTTCGTGTCGTGGCTGTCCGGCAGGCACGGGACCTGACAGGCTGACTCTCGGCAATTTCCGACCCGGTGGCGCAGTCGCCGGCGAAGCGAGGAGGCGTGCCGATGCAGCTACGTACGTTGGGACAGGGCCTGGTCGTCTCGGCCGAGGGACTGGGCTGCATGGGCATGAGCCAGTCCTACGGCCCTGCGGAGGACTCGGAGTCGATTGCCACGATCCAGCGCGCGCTCGACCTCGGGGTGAGCTTCCTCGACACTGCGGACATCTACGGGCCCTTCACGAACGAGCGCCTCGTCGGCCGAGCGATCGCCGGACGACGTGACGAGGTGGTGCTCGCGACGAAGTTCGGCAACGAACGCCGGCCCGACGGGTCGTGGGTAGGCGTGAACGGCCACCCCGACTACGTCCGCAGCGCCTGCGACGCATCCCTCGAGCGCCTGGGCGTGGACCACATCGACCTCTACTACCAACACCGGGTGGACACCTCGGTGCCGGTCGAGGACACGTGGGGCGCTATGAGCGAGCTCGTCGACGCCGGCAAGCTGCGTCATCTCGGGATCTCAGAGGCCGCACCCGCCACGATCAGGCGAGCGCACGCAATGCATCCGGTCACAGCCTTGCAGTCGGAGTACTCGCTGTTCAGCCGGGACCCCGAAGACGCCGTGCTCGAGGTCGTGCGCGAGCTCGGCATCGGTTTCGTCGCCTTCAGCCCTCTCGGCCGGGGGTTCCTTTCGGGCAAGATCACGAGTCCCGAGGCCTTCGGTGACGACGACTTCCGCAAGTCCGCTCCCCGGTTCCAGGGAGAGAACTTCTCCAAGAATCTCGCCGTCGTCGAGAAGGTGGGGGAGCTGGCCCGGGCGAAGGGCGTGACCCCCGCACAGCTGGCGTTGGCCTGGGTTCTCGCCCAGGGCGACGACATCGTCCCTATCCCCGGGACCAAGCGCCGCAGCTTGTTGGAGGAGAACGTCGCAGCCCTCGACATCGACCTCACCGCCGAGGATCTGGCGGAGATCGAGGAGGTGGCCCCGAGAGGAGTCGCCTCGGGCGACCGCTATCCGCCGGACCAGATGGCTCGAGTCAACGTCTGAGGCCCCGGCGTCTGATCGGTGATGCCCTCAGGCGCTCACCGGCTCTCGTCGCAGCTCGGGATGACGCAGGCTGACGTCGGCGCAGGCGGCGCAAACGTCGTCCGGGACAAGGCCCGCTTTCATGAGGAGACCGAAGATCCGGCAACCGAGGCAATAGCCGAAGAACGACTCAGCCGACGCTGCCGCGCCGAGCATGCCGAGCACCACCCACGTCGCCGTGTGCTCGCCGAAGCCGAACCACAGGACCACTGCGACAGTCGAGGATCCGGCCCCCATCGCCTGGGCGAAGCGCTTGGGGGGTCCCGCCACGAGCCGGGGCGGCCCCAGCCGGGGGGCGACGACCCGCGTCGCGAGCTGGCCGAGAGGGCTCAGGCTTGGCCCGCTGAGCGCGCGGGCCCAGAATCCGTAGACGAGGGGGACGAGCAGCCACGTTTGACCGAAGCCGATGGCCGCGGCGCAGATGGCCACGACCACCCCGGCGACCACGCGAGCGGCTTTCTCGTTCACGGGATTGGGGAAGCTGAGGAGCGATCTCACGTTCAGGGTCATGATGACCGCCTCCTGTGTCGGCTTTCCCATGGGTCGAGATCGAAAGCTTACAAGGTTGGTCGACTTTTGCGCGCGGCCGCCGAACCAAGCCGGGACGACCGAGGAATCGGGCCGCGCGGCTCGGTTGGGGTACCGTCCGTCGCCAGATGACCGGGGAGATGTCGCAAGGCTCGAGCAGCAGAACGGGCGACGATGAGCCACCGCAGGTGCTCGTGCTGTGCACCGGCAACGCGGCTCGCTCGGTCATGGCCGGAGCCCTGCTGGACGCGCACGGGGTGCGAGCGCGGGTGACCACCGCAGGCACCCACGTGGTCGAGCGCCAGCCCATGAGCCGGCGCACACGCCAAGCACTCGTCTCGATCGGCCTCGAGGTCCCGGTGCACCACAGCCGCCAGGTCGCGGAGTCCGACGTCGAGGAGGCCGATCTCGTGATAGCCATGGCTTCTGAACACGTCCTTTACATGCGTCGGCGGCATCCGGCGGCCGCTGATCGCACGGCCACCCTGTGTTGGCTCGCCGCCAACCTTCCCGCGGGTCGAGCACCACTGTCCCAGCGCGTGAGGGAGCTCGGCCTCGCCGATCTCGATCCGGACGTACAGGGAAACGTCAGGGACCCGGCAGGTGGGGACGACTCCGATTACCTGGAGTGCGCGCGAGAGATCCAACGGCTCGTAGGCGCCCTGGTGGATCGGCTGGCGTGATCCTCAGGAGTCTCAGGCGTGATCCTCAGGAGTCTCAGGTGTGATCCTCACCATGTTCGCATCACGATCTCAATCGCGATGGACCGAGCGCAGACCGGCCCAGGCCAGGTCCGTGAGACGCGCCGCCAGCTTCGTGGCCTCCTCCTCCGCCTCGGAGCCGTGCGCGACCCCCTCGCTCCGGGCACGCGTGGCGAGGAAATGGAGGCTCGCACCCTCGGCCATGCCGACCACGGCGTAGGCCAGCATCCGGCGGTGGTCCTCGTCCAACCCGGCGTCGATGAGGGGGTCGACCGCTTCGGCGATGCTGCTCTTCACGCCGCGCACGGCGCGCGAGAGATCCGGGTCGTTGGGGACGTCGCTCCCGAACAGCAAGTTGAACGCGTCGGCACGGGTCAGCACCAGCTGCAAGTACGCCGCGAAACCACCTGCCACCTGTTGGTGGGGGCCTTCGGCATCGGCGACGGCCTTCCCGATCGTCTCGACCAGGCTGTCGGCAATGGCGTTCGCCAGCTCCAGATACAGCGCGCGCTTCGAGTCGAAGTGCTGGTAGAGCAGGGGCTTGGTGACCCCGGCGGCCTCGGCGATGTCCTCCATTGTCGTGGCCTTGAAGCCACGGCTCGCGAAGAGCTTGAGCGCCACGTCGAGCAACTGCTCGCGTCGGCGATCCGCGGGCAGGCGCTTGGTGGGCGCATGTGCCGTGCTGGGGCCGAGGTTCGGCCGTTTCCGCCCGTGGCCTCGGTCGCTGTGTTGCATCCGAAGCAGCGTATCCGCACGCCTGCCGTTACCCGCGTCGAGATCGGTTCGCCAGCCCTCCGTTGGTCTCGGCCGCGGCGAGTTCTACGCTGTCTGGGACGTGGGGCGTCCACCTTGGAAGCGACGGACCACCCGCCGGCGACGGACCGGTAGCCACCGGCCACGGCCGGCTGTCCAGTAGAAGGCGACGACATGCGAAAGCGAGCATTGATCACCGGCATCACGGGCCAGGACGGCTCCTACCTGGCCGAGTTCCTGCTCGAGCAAGGCTACGAGGTGGTCGGCATGGTCCGGCGCTCCTCCACCGTCAACTTCGAGCGGATCGCCCACATCCAGGACCGGCTCACGCTCGTCCCGGGGGACCTGCTCGACGAGATCTCGCTCATCGGGGTGCTGCGGGAGCACAGGCCGTCGGAGGTCTACAACCTCGCCGCGCAGTCCTTCGTCCAGACCTCGTGGGGACAGCCGGTGCTCACCGGAGAGACCACCGCCCTCGGGGTGACACGGCTGCTCGACGCGATCCGCCTCGTCGACTCCGAGATTCGCTTCTACCAGGCGTCCTCTTCGGAGATGTTCGGGAAGGTGCACGAGGTTCCGCAGACCGAGACCACGCCTTTCCATCCGCGCAGCCCTTACGGCGTCGCCAAGGTCTACGGCCACTGGATCACGGTGAACTACCGCGAGAGCCATGGTCTTCACGCCTCGTCCGGGATCCTCTTCAACCACGAGAGCCCGCGACGTGGTCTCGAGTTCGTGACGAGGAAGGTGAGCCACGCAGTGGCTCGAATAGCCCGTGGGCTCGATGACAAGTTGATGCTCGGGGACCTCGAACCCCGGCGGGACTGGGGGTTTGCCGGCGACTACGTCCGCGCCATGTGGCTCATGGTCCAGCGCGACGAGCCCGGCGACTTCGTGGTGGCGACGGGCCAGACGCACTCGGTGCGAGAGCTTTGCGAGGCGGCGTTCTCCCACGTCGGCTTGGACTGGTCCGAGCACGTGGTGGCGCGCGACGAGCGTTACATGCGTCCGGCCGAGGTCGACCTGTTGGTCGGTGACGCCTCGAAAGCACACGACGAGCTCGGCTGGAAAGAGACGGTCGACTTCGCCCAGCTGGTCGCGATCATGGTCGACGCCGACCTGGGGCTGCTCGGCGGATCGGGCGACCCAGCGAAACGACGCTGACAGGGACGAATCTGGTACCGACGAAGCTGACGAAGCTGACGAAGCTGACAGAGAGGCTGACGAAGCTGACAGAGAGGAAGTCGTGCCGACGGCGACGTTGGCGGCCCACTCCAACATCTCGGCCGACCCTCTAGGCCTGCTCGTCGCCTTCGGCGCGGGGATGCTGTCGTTCATCTCCCCGTGCGTTCTGCCTCTGGTGCCGGGGTATGTCTCGATGGTCTCGGGCCTCTCCGCTGCGGAGATCGACGCCGGCGCACGGCGTGATCTTGCTCCGGTGCTCCGAGGCGTCCTCGGGTTCATCGCGGGCTTCACCGTGGTGTTCACTGCGCTCGGAGCGGCCGCCTCGGGGCTCGGGCGCGTGCTCATACACCACCAACGCGGTCTCGAGATGGGAGCCGGGGTGGTCGTCGTGGTGCTCGGGCTGTGGCTCGCGGGCGTGGGCACCCCGCGAGTCTTCATGCGCGAGAGGCGTTTCCATCCGCTGGCGTCGAGGCTCGGAGCGTGGGCGCCGCCCGTGATGGGCATGGCCTTCGCGTTCGGCTGGACCCCGTGCATAGGGCCGGTGCTAGGCGGCGTGCTCGGCTTGGCGGCGACGCGCGCCACGCTCACCTCGGGGATCGTGTTGCTGGTGGCGTACTCGCTCGGTCTCGGGGTCCCCTTCCTCGTCACGGGCCTCGCCTTGGGGCGGCTGACGGGGGTGCTGGCACGGGTGCGCCGTCGTCTCGGGCTCGTCGACTTGGTGGCCGGCGCCGCTCTGGTCGCCTTCGGCGTTCTGCTTCTCACCAACAACCTGCACTGGCTGTCCGCGCAGATCTCCACGTGGTTGGACGACATCGGGCTCCAGCGGCTCACCGTGAGCTGAGCCCGCGTACCTGAGAGCGGTACGCGGCTGCTTGGATCGCCTTGTTGAGACCCGTAGCATGTGCGGTTCTGATGTGCCGAGCCGTCCACCTCCGTGACGCGGTTGCCCTGGCTGGGCGTTTCCCGGCTCTGGCAGGCGCCACCCTGGCCGTGGAGCGCGGAGAGGTCGTGGTTCTCGTCGGACCGAACGGGGCGGGCAAGACGAGCCTGCTTAGGGCATGCGCCGGGCTTCTCGCCGTGACCCGGGGGGAGGCGATCGTCCTGGGGTGCGACCTGAGGAGCGACCGCTCGTCGGTACGCAGGCAGGTGGGGATGCTCGGGCACGTGGCAGCCCTCTACGACGACCTCACCGTGGCCGAGAACGTTCGCTTCGCCGTGCGCGCGGCACGCGCGTCGCAGGGTTCGGTGGGTCCCGCTCTGGAACGGCTTGGACTCGTGGGCCGCTTGGCGCGCACCCAGGCCGGACGACTGTCGGCCGGCCAGCGCCGCCGCGTGGCGCTCGCGATCCTGGCAGCTCGCCGTCCCGCGCTGTGGCTGCTCGACGAGCCCCACGCGGGGCTCGACGCGGGGGCGAGGTCGATCCTGGCCGAGATGGTCAAAGAAGCAGCCGCAGAGGGAGCCTCGGTGCTGATCGCGTCCCACGAGCTTGCCGTGAGCGCGGTGCTCGCCGACCGAGTCGCCCAGATGGCGGGCGGACGGGTCGTCGGTGAGCTGGGGGCTTCTAGAGCGACGACGATCGCGACCGAGCCGACGGCCGCCCCCGGAGTGGAGAGAGGGACCGGTCACGAGGCCGCGCGCGACGACGCGCTCGAGACCCTCTCGTCGCGAGCCCCGGCTCCGGACGGCGCGCATGTGGCGTGACACCCTGGCCGTCGCGGGCAAGGACCTTCGCATCGAGGTGCGTTCACGCGTGCTGCTGAACCAGGTCGTGCCGTTCGCCCTCCTGGTCCTGGTGCTGTTCGCGTTCGCCCTCGGGCCGCAGCGCGCCCCGATGGCCCAGGCGGCCGCCGGGCTCTTCTGGGTGGCGCTGTTGTTCGCCGCCGTCCTCGGGGTGCAGCGCAGTTCGGCGCTCGAGTCGGGGGAGGGGACCCGCGACGGGCTTCGCATGTCGGGCCTCGACCCAGCGGGGATATTCCTCGGCAAGACAGCGGCGTTGTGCGTCCAGCTCGTAGTCCTCGAAGTGCTGCTCGCGCTCGGGGTGGTGCTCCTCTACGGCGTGCACGTGCGCTCTGCGGGCCTGCTCGTCACGGCCTGCGTGGCAGGGACGGCCGGCTTGGCGGCCGTGGGCACGCTCTACGGGATGCTCGCCTCGGGTCTGCGTGTGCGCGAGACGCTTCTTCCGTTCCTGCTTCTGCCCGTGGTGGCCCCGGTGCTTCTCGCCGGTACGCGTGCCTGGCAGGCGGCGCTCGGCACGGGCGCGGGGGGCGGTGCAGACCCGTGGGTCGAGCTGCTCGTGGTGTTCGCCTCGGTGTACCTGGCGCTGGGTGTCGTCATCTACGGGCCTCTGCTGGAGGCATCGTGAGCGAGGCCGGGGCGAACGAACCTGTGGGCAAGTCGTACCGCTCGTCACGTCCCTCGAGGATGCTGTCGCGATGAACCGGGGGACGACCTTGGCGATGCGCGCGCTCGGTGTGGGTGCGGTGATCTCGGTGACGGCCACGGTGTGGCTCGGGCTCTGGGTCACCCCGCCCGACGAGACGCAGCACGACCTGGTGCGCTTGGTCTACGTTCACCCGCCCGTGGCGTGGGTGGCGTTGTACCTGGCGTTCGGCATCGCCGCCTTGTCGAGCGCGCTGTGGTTGTGGCCCAGGACTCGAAGCCGGTTCTTCGATCGTCTGGCGGTGTCCGCGATGGAGGTGGGCACCGTGTTCACCGTGCTCACGTTGGTCACCGGATCGATCTGGGGCCGGCCCACTTGGGGCGTGTGGTGGGCGTGGGACGCCCGGCTCACCTCCACGGCCCTGTTGCTCGTGCTGCAGCTCGGGTACCTCGCGCTGCGCCGGGTGCCCGGCGACCCCGATTCGCGCGCACGCCGTTCGTCGGTGACCGCGCTGGTGGCAGCCGTGGACGTGCCTATCGTCCACTTCTCCGTGCAGTGGTGGCGCACCTTGCACCAGGGGGCGACGGTGCTGAACCGCAACCTGTCCCCCACCATCCACGGATCGATGGCGTGGACGCTTCTGCTCGGTTTCGTCGCGTTCACCTTGGTGTTCGCCTGGTTGTTGCTCGCGCGCTACCGCGTGCAGGTGCTGTCGGAGACCGTCGAGGGCGCGGAGCTGCAGGGTGCGCTTCGTGAGCGTTGGGTCGAGGGCGAGGGCCTCGACGGGGCGGGAGAGCTCCTCGCTGACGAAGGGTTCGTGCGGGCGCCGTTATGAGCTGCGCGGCCATGAGCCACGGGCGATGAGCTGCCCGCCATGAGCTACATAGACGCCGGCTACGCGATCGCGCTCGGAACGCTCTTCGTATACGCCGCGCTGTTGTGGCTCCGGCACTGGCGTCTCGAACGGCTCGCCTCGGCGCTATACGGCACGCAGGACGACGTACCGAGACGGACGGGGCCGACAGGTCCGACATGTAGCGACGACCCGCCGCCACCAGCCGGGCAACGGGCGGTTTCTGTCGCTCGCCGGCCGGCACCTGCGCTCTGCGACGAGTGGAGCCGCGAGAGGTGAGCACCGAGCGCGTGGCAGAGGAGAACGTAGGCCCTTCGCCGTCGTCGTCGCGCCCGGCGAGGTCCTCCACGAAAGAACGGCGCCGGTTCCCGTGGCGTCTCGGAGTGCTCGGCGCGGTCCTTGTGGGCGCGTTCTGCTTCTTGCTCGTAAAGGGCCTCTCGAGCTCCCTCGACTACTTCGAGACCGTCGACCAGGCGGTCTCCCACAAGGCGATGCTCGGCACCCGGACGTTCCGCCTCGAAGGGCTCGTCGTTCCGGGAACCGTGCACCGCTTCGCGAACGGCGTCACCTTCGTGGCCGCGGGAAGCCACCACCGCGTGGTCGTGTCGAACACCGGCAACCCGCCACAGCTGTTCCAGCCCGACATCCCGGTGGTCGTGGTGGGCCACTTCACCGGGTCGAGGTTCGTCTCGAACCAGATCATCGTCGACCACAGCCCCCAGTACATCGAGGCCCACCCTCGTCGCGTCCGGGCGCCGAACGGAACGAAACGGTGAACGCGGCGCTGGGGCACACCGGCGTTCTGCTAGCGCTCGGTGCCTCTATCGTCGGAGCCGGCGTGCTCGCCTACGGTTTGGTCAGGCGCAGGCCTGCCACGATCCGCTCGGGACGCGTCTACGCGTGGCTCGCGCTCGCAGGCGCGGTGGGTGCCACGGTCGCCATGGAGCGCGCGCTCGTGACCCATGACTTCTCCATCGTCTTCGTCGCCGCCAACAACAGCCGCTCCACCCCGCTGCTGTACACGATCACGGGTATGTGGTCCGCGCTCTCGGGCTCGATCCTGCTGTGGAGCCTCATCCTGACCGGGTACATCGCAGCGATGGTCTGGCGGTTCCGGCGCAGCTCCGATGACCCGCTCGTCGGTTGGGCCACGCTCGTGACCTACCTGATAGCCGCTTTCTTCTTCGGCCTCATGGCGGGTCCCGCAGACCCGTTTCGCACCGTGGCCGGGCCAGTGCCCGCGAACGGGATAGGACCGAACGTCCTCCTGCAGGACAACGCGCTCGTGGCGTTCCATCCGCCGCTTCTGTACCTCGGCTTCGTCGGCTTCAGCGTGCCGTTCGCGTTCGCCATCGCCTCGCTCGTCACCGGGAGAGTGGGTGAGCTGAGGCCCGCGGCGGGGACGAGGACCGCGCCGAAAGGACCTGTGTCTCGCGGCCGCGCCGGGGAGGCCGAAGGCGCGATCACCTGGCAGGCGGCGACGCGGCGCTGGACGTTGTTCGCGTGGGGGTTCCTCACCGTGGGGATCGTGCTAGGGGCGTGGTGGTCCTACCAGGTCCTCGGCTGGGGAGGTTTCTGGGCATGGGATCCCGTCGAGAACGCCTCGTTCCTCCCGTGGTTGTGCGCCACCGCATACCTGCACTCGGCGATGGTGCAGGAGCGGCGCGGGTTGCTACGTGTGTGGAACCTGTCTCTCATAGTCTCGACGTTCAGCTTGACGATCCTCGGCACGTTCCTCACACGCTCGGGGGTCCTCACCTCCGTGCACGCCTTCAGCGAGTCCGACATCGGACCGGCACTGCTCGGCTTCTTCGCCGCGGTCGTCGTCGTGGGGGTGGGGCTGATCGCATGGCGCGGCGACCGCCTGCGCTCTTCGGGGGGGATCGACTCGCCCGCGAGCCGCGAGGGAGCGTTCTTGTTGAACAACCTGCTCTTCGTGGCCTTCGCCTTCATCGTGTTGGTCGGCACGGTGTTCCCGTTGCTCTACGAGTCGTTGCGCGGCCAGCAGGTGACCGTGGGATCTCCCTACTTCAACTCGATGACCCTGCCCATCGCTCTCGCCCTGTTGCTGTTGATGGCGATCGGCCCCGCGCTTCCGTGGCGCAAGACGAACGCGGCGACCATGTCCGAGCGCTTGCTCGTGCCCGCGGCGTGCGCGGTGGGCATCGTCGTGGCTTGCGTGGCGGGCGGGGTGCGCGGCCTCGGCCCGCTGAGCGCGTTCGGGCTGGGATCTTTTGCCGCGGCGGCCAACGTGCGTCAGCTCGTGTTGTCGTCGGCGGGCTCGCGACGGCGCGGAGCGGGCGCCTGGCGCGGGCTGGTTGGTCGGGCCAACGGCGGGATGGTCGTCCACATCGGCGTCGTTGTGATCGCCGTCGCCATGGCCGCGGCCGTCTCCTACGGACACCGGAGCGAGGTCACGCTACGCCCGGGCGCGCAGGCCACCGTCGACGGGCACCGCATCGCCTTCGAAGGCCTGGCCCGTGTCCGCACCCCCTCTCGAAGCGCCACAGAGGCCCTGGTGCTCGTCGACGGGCACGGGCCGCTGCGCCCGGCGGTGAGCCAGTTCGGAGCGGGCACCGACCCGGTGGGCACTCCCGCCATCGACTCGGGCGCTCTCGACGACGTCTACCTGACCGTGGACAGCCTGCCCTCTTCCGCAGGGGGTCCCGTGGGCATCGGGGTCATCGTGCAGCCGCTGGTGATGTGGCTGTGGGTGGGCGGGACGATCCTCGTGCTGGGAGCCGTGCTCGCGGCGGTGCCGGGCAGGCGCCGCCGGCCCACCGACCCGGTCTCGGCCCCGGTGTCTCCGACGACGTCTGCGTCGGTGTCTGCGGCGGCGGGGCGCACCGACGAAGGTCGTCTCTGCGATCCCGCCGACGAGCTTGTCGGCACGCGCCCACGATGATCGAGCCGACGCGCCGCCGCCACCTTGCCCGCTGGGTCGCCGCAGTGGCACTGCTGGCGGCCGGTGCTCTCGTCGCCGGGCTCGCTGCCGCGCAGCCGTCCACGATCACCGAGGTCGCCACTCCGCTCCTGGGGCACCGGGCACCCGCTGTGTCGGGCACGACGCTCGCCGACCGGCACTTCGACCTCTCGTCGCTTCGCGGACGGTGGGTGGTGGTGAACTTCTTCGCGAGCTGGTGCCCACCTTGTCGTGAGGAGCAGCCCGGCCTCGTCACCTTTGCCTACCAGCACCGCCGGAGCGACGTGGCTCTCGTGGGCGTGGTCTTCGACGACACCGCCTCGAGGGCGCGCAGTTTCCTGGCACAGACCGGGGCGACGTGGCCCGTCGTCACGGACCCGGGCGGCCAGATCGCTCTCGACTTCGGGGTGAGGGGTCCTCCCGAGACCTTCCTCATCTCACCCCGAGGCGTCGTGACGGCCCACCTCGACGGACCTGTCACCAGCGCGGGGCTCGACGACTGGCTCGCCGTGGTCCGGCGCGGGGGGACGTGAGGGTAGATGTCCGCGCACTCTCCTCGATGGTGGTCCGGATGGCCTCGATGGTCGGTCAGAAGGTCTAGCTGGTCGGCCAGGACGTCGGCGTGGTTCGTCCTCGCGGTGGTGCTGGCGGCCGCCTTGGCGATCGGGGCGTCACGACCGAACGCGTCCTCCACGGCGGCGCAACGCGCGGCGGCGATCGACTCGGACCTGCGCTGCCCAAGCTGTGAGGGGATCTCGGTCGCAGACTCCTCGGCCCCCGCCGCGGTCGCGATCCGCCGAGCCGTCGCCGCACGGGTGAGCGAGGGCCAGAGCACCGCCCAGATAGAGAGCTTCCTCGAGGGCCGCTACGGGTTGGGCATCCTGCTTCGTCTGCCTGCGAGCGGGTTGAGCGCCGCGGTGTGGGTCGTTCCGCTCGCGGCGGTCACGGTGGGAGTCCTGGGGCTCGTCTTCTTCTTCTGGCGGCGCCGACGAGTCGATCCCGTGCCTGTCACGGTCGAGGACCGCGTCCTGGTCGAGGACGCGATGACCTCGGCGCGCGCCCAGGCGGGTTCGCGCGCCCAGGCGGGTTCGCGCCCCCAGGAAATCCCATGAGCACGACTCGATGAGACAGGACGAGCTGAGAGGCGAGCGCGACGTGCTCCTGGCGTCGCTCGAGGACCTCGAGCGCGAGCGCGATGCAGGGGATCTCTCGGAAGAGGACTACGCGTTGCTTCGCGGCCGTTACACGGCGCGTGCCGCGGAAGTGCTGCGCGCGCTCGAGGAAACGAGCGTCCCTCGGTTTCCCGTCGGGAACGAGCCTCCCGAAGCGGCCAGCGCGTCCGTACCGCATCCGGGCCGGCGGTCGCACAGGCGACGGTGGATGGCGATCGTGGGGGCATCGGCGGTCGTGGTGGCGGCGGCCTCGGTACTGCTCGTCACCCGCAGCGCCTCGAGCCGCCTGCCGGGCCAGACCGCAACGGGGTCGGTGAGCCTCAGCCGCCAGCAACAGCTGAGACGCGATCTCGCCCAAGCGCAGGCTCTCGAGGCCCAGGGGAACGCGGCCGGGGCCCTCGAGCTCTACCACCAGGTGCTGGAGAAGGACCCGGCACAGCAGGAGGCGCTGGCGGAGTCGGGATGGCTCGAGTACGAGGCCGGGGTCCAGGCGAAGGACGCGAAGCTCCTGTCTCAGGGACAGTCCGATGAGGAGAAGGCCGAGCGGGCAGATCCCTCGGCCTTCTCCTCGCACCTGTACCTGGGCTCGATGCTCCTCGTCGAGGGAAACGCCAAGGGCGCGGTGGCGCAGTACAGGTCGTTCCTCGCCGACAGCCCGCCGACCTCGGTCGTGCGCTCCGCCGAGCCGTTCGTCGAGCGCGCCTTCAAGGACGCCGGCCTCGCCCCTCCGCCGATGCCGTGAGGATCCTGAGCGCCCACTCGGGGTCGCTCACCTGTGGGCAAGCTCGAGGAGCTTGTTCACCGTGCTCCAGTTGCGGATCGTGGTCGGGATCTTCAGCTGCCGATCCAAGTACGCGGGCAACTTCGTCCGACCCATGCCGTTCGGAAGGTGGAGGTACACGTCGCTGCCGCGAACCGCGAACTCCTCGCGCTCGAAGCGCTCGGCGTCGAGTCCCGCCACTGCGGCAGCCGTCGGCTCCTCCGCCATGAACCCCACGTGCAGCTTCGACGGATCGACGTAGCTGAACGGGTTTCGTTCCACGACCGTCCTCAGTTCCTTCGGAGTTCGCAGGACGACGGAGATGTCGATCCCGAAGTGATCCGAGACGGCGGTCTCCAGGCTCGTCGGTGTGACACGCGCGGCGCTCGTGAAGACGACGTTGCCACTCTGTATGAAGGTGCTCACCTCGCAGTGGCCGAGCGACTCGAAGAGCGATCGCAACTCGCTCATGGGGACGTTGTTCTTGCCTCCCACGTTCACGCCTCGCAGCAACCCGACGTACCTCGGCAATGGGGGACCTCCTGATTGGCCGAGCCACAGACCTGGATCGCAGATCATGGCTCATCCTGTCCCCGGAGGAGGGCGGCGGTTCCGAAGCTCGTCACCCCCGAGCCCTCTCGGAAACCGAGAGCCCGTTCTCGCTCGGCGAAGGAATCTTGAAAGGATTGACTGCGTACCGGCCAATTACAGGGTATGAGGGGACAGTGGGACACCTCCATCTAGTGCCCTCCGACGAAGACGGCGACGATGCCGACGTTCGGTTCGAGCATCTCTACGACGAGAACTTCCGAGCCGTCTACGCCTACTTCCTGAGGCGGGTGGCCGCCGCCGATGCTCCGGATCTGGTCTCCGAGGTGTTCACGACAGCCTGGCGGCGGATCGACAAGGTTCCACCTCCACCTGAGGACAGGTTGTGGCTCTACGGCGTCGCCCATCGGGTCGCGTCCCAGCACGATCGCGGCAGGCTTCGCCGGGAGCGCCTCTTCGCAAGGATCAGGCACGATCTCCGACCTCCTGATCAGCCCGCGACAGACCGAAGCTCATGTCTTCGATCCGAGGTGCTCGATCTGCTCAGCCGGCTGAAGCCGGACGAACGGGAGCTGGTGAGGCTCGTCGTCTGGGAGGAGCTGAGCCATGCCGAGGTCGCAGCGCTGCTCGGATGCTCGACCAATGCGGTCACCATCAGATGGCACCGATCGATCGAGCGCCTTCGCCGAGAGTCGCGCGTCTCCTCGAATCCGTCCGCCGTGCTATCCGAATGCGACCTTCGGCCCGCCCGAACGGAAGGAACGTAATGGATATCGAGACGCTGCTACGAGAGAGCAATCCGGCTCTCGAGATCGAAGTCGCTGGTCCCGACTCCGCCGTCGGAAGATCCATCCGCGATGACGTGACCTCACGACGCACCGCGTCGATGGATCGTCAAAGCACTCGGCCCTGGGTACTCAGGACGGTACGCGTTCGCGTCGCGGCCGCCGTAGCGGTCGCGGCCGTGATCGTCTTGCTCGTCGTGATCTTGCCGAGCACCGTCGGGCCGTCGTCGTCAAGCGCCGCTGGCACGTTCACAAGGCTGGCATCCGCCGCGGCGAAAGCCACGAGCCTCGAGCCGGGCCAGTACTACTACACCGATATCGAGAGACAGACCTACGTGATCGGGGTGGGGAGCTCCTCGACCGCTCCTGCCTTCGACGAGTACCTGTTGGGGACGGTTCAGACCTGGGTCGCGGCTGACGGCTCGGGACGGCAGGTCACGACGACCGACCCGACACCCCGTTTCTTCACGCCCGCTGACCAAAGGGCGTGGGTGGAAGCAGGCAAGCCTCCGGCCGCCGTGCCTCCGAGCGAGCTGACGACCGTCCAGGAGTTCGGTCCGGGCAGCGCTTCCGAAGTCAACGGACCGATCCCCCTCTACGACGTGTCGAAGCTCCCGACAGACCCTTCGGCTCTCGTCAAGGTGCTCGGCAACGAGAACCCGTCGAGCACGAGCCTCGGGACCCTGCCCGCGGGTATCTCTGCCCTCGACTTCGTCTCTCAGTGCAACACGAAAGCGTGCTCCTTGTTCGAGCGGGCGGTTGCGCTGCTACAAGGCCCGGACATCGGGGCCACGCCGGCGTTTCGCGCAGCGCTCTTCAAGGTTCTCGCCACGGTGCCAGGAGTGCAGCTCCTCGGGAAGACGACAGACCGTGCCGGCCAATCGGGCGTCGGTCTGCAGCTGGTGGAGCGTTCATCTGCCGGGACGACGACAGTGATATGCGAGAACGGCACCGCTACCGAGAAGCGCTCCGGCAACAACATGATCATCACGCCGGGTCCAGGTACTCAGTCGCCACGGATGACGATCACCTATCGGTATCCCGCGTCGGCGACCACGTTCACCATCGTGGTCGACCCCAAGACGACGACGCTCCTGAGCTCTGAGGATAGCTTCACGCCGTCGGTCCGGGTCGTCCCTGTAGACCCGTGTGGGGCTGTGCAGCAGCCCCCTCAAGCCACGGCGCAAACCCCGACTTGGACGATCGTGCTCGGTGCCGGCGTCGTCGACTCGGAGCGTGCAGTGGGTGTAGTCAACTCGGAGACGGCCGTACCACATGCGGCTCGATCCTGAGCCCGGCTGAGGCCGACTACCGGTCGCCGGACGCCGGACGCCGGACGCCGGACACCGGGCACGAACATCCACGCGTACTGGACCCGGCACGAGCCGTCCTCGGCCCGCCGGGGCGACCCGGGGACCCCTATCGAAGACCGTGCCCCGAGCGTAGGATGCCGGAGCTCAACGAGGAGCCGCACCTAGTAGAGGGAGCAACGATGACCGAGCCCGCCCCCGACCGCCCCGACACCTCCGACATGCTCGCCGTCCACAACGTGTTCAGATCGTCGTTCGCGTCGGGGCCCGAATTCATCAGTAGCGCAGAAGGAGACGACGCGCGGCGAGCGCTCGTCGCCAACTACTACGTCAACGTGATGGCCTTGCTCGACGTCCACCACGACGGCGAGGAGAAGTTCCTCTTCCCCCTTTTGACAGAGCGGGCTCCTGAGCATCGGACCCTCGTCGAAGAGGCCGCGTCCCAGCACGACGAAGCGATCGGGAGGATGGACGCGGTCACTTCGCGCCTGGGCTCGTGGGAGACGAGAGGTGACTCGGAGGGACAGGCGCTGGTGCTTTCGTTACGCGCCCTCGACGACGTCCTGTCCCCGCACTTCGACCAGGAAGAGGCGCAGATCCTCCCACTGGCAGGTGAACACCTCACGGTCGAGGAATGGGGGATGTTGCCGGCACACGGCATGGCCAACTTCAAAGGGGACAAGATCTGGCTGATTCTCGGGCTCATCCTGGAGAACTCCACCCAGGAACAGCGCGACGCGATGTTGAACGGCATGCCTCAGCCCGCTCGCGAGATGTGGGAGAACATGGGTGAGGCTTCGTTCAACGACTTGATCGCGCAGTTGCGTCGGATGACCTGAAGTTCCGGTCTGCTCACGAGCGAAGGGCGCGCAGCTGCGCGACGGCAGGTGCGAACGCGGCGGCGAAGGCCTCGGTGTCCGAGTCGGTCGTGGACCAGCCCACCGACAATCGCAGCGAGCGTTCCGGGTCAGCACCCATGGCTTCGAGCACCGGCGAGGGTGCGAGGAACTCCGAGGAGCAGGCGGAACCCGAATGAGCGGCGATGCCTGCCTGGTCGAGGGCGAGCAGGACGGGTTCTGCCTCGACGCCGCCCACGGCGACGCACACGACGTGCGGGAGGCGGTGACCGGGATCACCGAGAACCTCCACGTCTTCGACTCGCGTGGCCGCGCTCTGCAGGAGGCCTGTCAGCCGTCGCGCCTCGGCCGCCTCCTCGTCGAGGCGAGCGGGCTCGGCGAGGACCTCTGCTGCGGCGCCGAAGCCGACGACCGCCGGTACGTTCTCGAGCCCTGCCCGCCGGGCACGCTCCTGGTCGCCGCCCACCATGAGCGGCTCGATGCGTAGCCCCCTCCGCAGCACCAGGGCACCGATCCCGGCCGGGCCGCCCAGCTTGTGGGCGCTGAGCGACACCAGGTCCGCCCCGAGCTCTTCGAGGTCGAGGGGCACGTGCCCTGCTGCAGCGCAGGCGTCGCAGTGCACCCAGATCCCGTGGCGGTGGCACCGCTCCACGACCTCGGCGACGGGCTGGAGCGTCCCCACCTCGTGGTTGGCCGCCTGGCAGTGCACCAGCGCCGGGGTCTCGCCCGCCGTGGTGCACCTAGCGATCGCCTCCTCCAGCGCCTCGGGGTCGATCCGTCCGGCACCATCGACGGGCAGGTGCGTCACGGGCGCGAGGCGCGCGGACCCCTCGCGCACGCACGAGTGTTCCACGGCGGCTAGGAGGATCGGTCGGCCCGGCCGCGCGCGGACGACACCCCATGAGGCCGCGTTTGCCGCCTCGGTCCCGCCGGAGGTGAAGACCACCTGTCGCGGCCGCGTGCCGAGGAGCTGCGCTACACGCTCACGTGCCTCTTCCACGGCGACTCGGGCGGCGCGGCCTTCGGCGTGCAGGCGTCCGGGGTCGCCGGCACCTCGCCCGCACCACAGGGCCATAGCGGAGGCGGCCTCGGGACGAGGCGGCGAGGTGGAGGCGTGGTCGAGGTAGTGGCGCGTCGGCTCGGTGGAAGAAAGCGGGCGCGGACGCGGCGAGGTCAAACCAGGGCGGCGCAGGCGTCGTCGCCGCGTGCCCTCGACGAGAGCACCACGGGGATCGGCTCCCCGGCGGTCACGCCGCAGAGCCCGGCGAGAAGCCCGTGCACCATCCCACGGTCGACGGCGCAGATGACGGGGTGGGACAACGCGGCCTCGCCGAACGGGCAGTGCTCGGACACCACGGCGGTGGCCGATCCCCGGTCCTCGGCGTGTGCCGCGAACCCGTGCGCGGTGAGCGCGTTGGCGATCGCGTGCATGGCGCCGCGAAGCGAGCGCTGTCCCTCTCCCGGCTCCATCCGCTCAGCCAACAGCCGGCCGTACTCCTCGCCCACCCGTTCGGCCATCCGCTCGGCCTCCTTTGGCCCGAGGAGCTCGAGCGCCTCCGCGAGGAGGCTCACGAGCAGGTCGTCGCGTTGGGTTACCAGGTCCAGATTCAGCTCTTCACCGGGCAGACCGGCCGCGCGGTAACGCTTGGAGGGCCGACCGGCGCCCGCGGCCGGCGACCTTTCGAGGCTCACTTCGAGGTACCCGCCCGAGGCCAGGCGATCGAGGTGGTGTCGCGCCACGTTCGGGTGGAGCGAGAAAGCCGACGCGATCTCCGAAGCCGTGATGCCCGGACGCGACCGGACATGGAGGTAGATCTCTCGGCGTGTCGGATCCCCGAACGCCGAGGTGACCGCAGCCACAGCGGCTGAGAAACGTCGGTCGGCCGGCTGCGTCTCAGGATTCTCGAGCTCGCCACGCACGCCATTAGTCTACCCGGTGAGACAGCGAAGTCCCTGGTCGCGCGGTCTCTTCCGGACGCCTCGCTCTTAGAACTCCCGAAAGGAGCACCCTTGGCGCCGAACATCGCAGAGGTACATGGCGCGCTGGCGGCGGTCGAGGAGCCCGAGCTGCTGCGCGGGCTCGGCGAGCTGGGCATGGTGCGCGACGTGGAGCTCGGGCGTCACGAGGTCTCGGTGTCCCTGGCACTGCCGGTGGCGCGGTGGCCGGGACGCGAAGAGCTCGCGAGGCGAGTCGGTGACTCCTTGCGGGGGTTGGCGGGCATCGAAGACGTGCGAGTGGAGATGGTCGCGATGAATGACGACGAGCGCGCGACGTTGCTCGAGAACCTGGCCAACCCCCCCGGAGGAGAACCGGCACCGATCCCGCCACGCTCACCCCCGCATCCGGAGCACCGCGCCCCGGGGGCGGCACCGGGGCCCTTGGAACAGGGTGAGGGGCGGCCGAACCGCTTCTTGGCTCAGGGGTCCCGCACGCGGGTGGTGGGGATCGCTTCCGGCAAGGGAGGGGTGGGCAAGTCAGCGGTGACGGTGAACCTCGCGGTGGCCCTCGCCGCCCGGGGTCACGAGGTCGGCGTGCTCGATGCCGACGTGTACGGGTACTCGGTTCCGAAGATGCTCGGGGTCACACACGAACCGGTCGCCATCGACCACCTCATGGTGCCCCCTGTGGTCCACGGAGTGCGATGTCTGTCCATGGGGTTCTTCGTACCCGACGACCAGCCGGTGATCTGGCGAGGACCCATGCTGCACAAGGCCCTCGAGCAGTTCCTGGTGGACGCGTACTGGGGGGAGCCCGACTACCTGCTGGTCGACATGCCGCCCGGCACCGGCGACGTGGCCCTCTCCCTCGGTCAGTACCTGCCGCGTGCCGAGATAGTGGTGGTGACGACCCCGCAGCCGGCGGCCCAGCGCGTCGCCCAGCGCGCCGCTCTCGCCGCCAAGGTCCTGAAGCTCGCGGTGCGCGGGGTGATCGAGAACATGTCCTGGTTCACGGGTGACGACGGCACCCGTTACGAGCTCTTCGGTGCCGGCGGGGGCCAGGAGCTGGCGGAGTCTCTCGAGGTGCCGCTTCTCGCCCGCATCCCGCTGGTCCGCGCGCTACGAGAGGGGTGCGACGAGGGAGTGCCGGTGCGGGTGGCGGATCCCTCAGGTGAGGCCGCCGAGGCGTTCGACTCGCTGGCCGAAGCGCTGGCGAAGCTCGGCCCGGCGCGCATCTACCGTTCCGAGCTCACCGTTCGTTGACGTCGAACGCGGCTCACCACTGGCGGGAGCGTGAATCGACGGCCTGGGGAAGTCGCGCCGGGTCCCATCCGAGGTCGCAGATGGCCCGGTCCATCGCGAAGCGGTCGGTCATCCCGGCCACGTAGGCCACCGCGGCACGCACCGCGGCGTCGCTCCGCGCCTCGAGCCCACCGGCGCGCCTTACATCGGGGATTGCATAAGGGTGATCGGCGAAGTGACCGACCAGGGCACGAAGCACCTCGATCACGGCCGAGCCCTGAGCCACCGACGCGGGACGGAGATAGACGTGCTCGTAGTTGGAACGGCGGAACGCCGAGAGCGCCTCGGCCATCTCCTCGTCCAACGCGATGCGTCCCGTGCGAGAGATCGTGGCGACCATCTCGGATATGAAAGCCCGTAGCTGGCTCGACCGGCTCTCACCACAGCCGGCGCGCACGAGAGGTGGTAGGAGCGATCGTGAGACGATCCCTGCGGACACCGCGTCCTCCCAGTCGTGACAGACGTAGGCGATCCGGTCCGCCCAGCTGACGACCTCCCCCTCCGGCGTCGACGGAGCAGGACGCGACCAAGAGTGGTTCCGGATGCCGTCGAGGGTCTCTTCACAGAGGTTCAGGTCCGCCACCGAGACGTCGGCCCCCCAGACTGCATGGTCGAACCCTTCGGGCAAGAAGGTGCCGAGGGCGACCTCGCTGGCATGTCCGCCCGGCCCGTGACCGCAGTCGTGCCCCAGCGCTATCGCCTCGGTCAGCGCGACGTTGAGCCGGCACGACCTGGCCACCGAAGTGGCTACCTGGGCCACCTCGAGGGCGTGCGTGAGGCGGGTGCGTTGGTGGTCCGCCGGGAAGATGAACACCTGGGTCTTGCCCGCCAGGCGACGGAACGCCGTCGAGTGCAGGATCCGGTCACGGTCGCGTTCGAAGCAAGTCCTGAACGGATCCGGCTCCTCGGGCTGCAAGCGGCGTCCCGAGCCCCTCGATCGTGTCGCCCCTGGTGCGAGGGACACGTCCTCGGACTCCTCACGAGCGTCGCGCGGCAGGCTGAAGCGGTATCCCTCGGGGGCGGCGACAGCCGTGGAGTCGGCGTGAGCCGTGCGAAGACCTCCGGCGCCATGCCCCGACATGGTGGCCGCCCACTGGCGCGCCCGCTCGCTCTGGGGGCCTCTCACGACTATCAGTGTGCACCACGGCTGTATCGTCGGTGCCAGAGGCTGATCGGAGGAGCACGGCGGTGGACGTTCGCATAGGGATCGTGCAGAGCATCAAGGAGCTCGAGGTCGAGCTGGGGGACGACGTCGATCGCGAGGTCGTCATGGGTGACATCGAGAAGGCACTGCAGAGCCCCGAGGGCGTCCTGTGGCTCTCGGACCGAAAGGGTCGCCGGGTGGCGGTCCCGGTCGCGAAGATCGCCTATGTCGAGGTCGGTGCCCCGGTCTCGGACCGGCGCGTCGGCTTCGGCGCACCCTGAGGGCACGCCGTGCGGCCGCAGGCCCCTGGCCGCTCATGATCCCGTGATCCCCCTTCTCGACCGGCGACTCCTGTTCGTCACCGGCAAGGGAGGGGTGGGCAAGACGACGGTGGCCGCCGCCCTGGCGCTGTTCGCGTCCGAGCACGGCCGGCGCACGCTGGTGTGCGAGTCCGACGCCCGTGGGGACATCGCCTCCTACCTGGAGACCGGCCCGACCGGGTTCGGCGCGCGAGAGCTCTTGCCCGACCTCTGGGCTATGTCCATGGACACGGAGGCCTCTCTGCGCGAGTACCTGAAGCTGAGCCTGCGCATCCCGGTGATAGGTCGCATCGGCCCACTCGCCAAGGCCTTCGACTTCGTCGCGACCGCGGCGCCGGGCGTCCGTGAGGTCCTCACGGTCGGGAAGTTCTGCTACGAGGTTCGTGAGCGTCACTACGACCTGGTGGTCGTGGACGCATCGGCCACCGGCCACATCGTCGGGCAGCTGTCTGCTCCTCAGACCATCAACGAGCTGGTGAAGGTGGGGCTCATCCGCTCCCAGACCGATTGGATGCTCGACATCCTGTCCGACCCGGCGCGCACGGGTCTCGTCGTGGTCACGACACCCGAGGAGATGCCGGTCAACGAGACGATGGAGCTCGTGGCGCGCGTGCGGGAGGAGACGACCGTCGAGCTTGCGTCGGTCGTGGTGAACCGGGTCCTGCCGGAGCTCTTCGGCAGGACCGAGGAGGAGATCTTCGAGCGGCTGTGCGAAGAGGACCTGACGTCCGAGCTCGGCCGGCTGGCCGGTGGTGACGCCAGACCTGTGCTCGAGGCCGCTCGCCTGGCCGTCACCTTGCGGCGCACTCGCGCCGGCCACCTCGAGCGACTGCGCTCGGGGATCGATGCGAAGGTGCCCATGCTCTATATGCCGTTCCTCTTCACCCGGTTCCACGGGCTGCGCGCCATTCGCCAGGTGGCCCGCTCGCTCGGCGAGGAGCTCGGATTCTGATGGCGCCTCGCGGCCCTCTCGACCCGGATCGCAACGGATCACTGAGCGGCTTGCTCGCGTCGCGCGAGATCGTGGTCGTGTGCGGCCCCGGGGGGGTGGGCAAGACCACCACCGCCGCAGCGGCCGCGGCGGTTGCGGCAGCACGTCTCGGTGGGAAGGTGCTGGTGCTCACCGTCGACCCCGCGAGGCGCCTTGCCGATGCGCTCGGACTTCAGGGAATCGGCAACCGTGAGAGGCGGGTTCCCGACAGCGCGTTCACCGACACCGGCACGAAGCCCATGGGTGAGCTGTACGCGGCCATGCTCGACACCAAGGAGTCCTGGGACGCTCTCGTATCGCATCACGCCCCTGACGCGCGGACGCGCGACGAGATCCTGGCGAACCCCCTGTACCGCAACATCTCGGGCCGGTTCGTGCAGAGCCACGACTACATAGCGATGGAACGCCTGTTCGAGATCCACGCGGAGGGGACCTACGACCTGATCGTGGTGGACACTCCGCCTACTCGCAACGCGCTCGACTTTCTCGACGCGCCGGAGCGGATGGCGGACTTCTTCTCGAGCCGTCTGCTGCGCTGGCTCATCGTGCCCTACCGCTCGAGGATCATCAACGTAGCCTCCAGGCCTTTCTACCAAGTGGCAGACCGCGTCCTGGGGACGCAATTCCTCTCCGACATCGCCGAGTTCTTCATCCTGTTCCAGTCGATGTACCACGGGTTCGTTGAACGGGCGCGCTCGGTGCAACGGCTTATGGCGGACAGAAGGACGTCTTTCATCGTCGTCTCCACTCTCGAGGTGGTGCCACTGCGCGAGGGAGAGTTCTTCGCGCAGGCTCTGGCTGATCGCAAGCTCCATCTGGGCGCGATCGTGCTCAACAAGGTCCTCCCCGGGTACCTGCGCGACCCGACGGGCGCGACGGTCGCGGCGAGGCTCCGTGACGCTGCGGGCCAGCTGGCCGGTCAGCTCTGTGCGCGGATGGAAGGTGCCGACGTCGCGCACGTGGAGAGGGTGTTGACCGAGGTGGGCTCGAGCTACCTCGACTACCGGATGGTCGCCCAGCGTGAGGCCGAGGAGCAATCGGAGCTGGCGGGAGCGCCCGAGGCGTTGGTGAGCGTGCCTTACTTCGACACCGACGTGTACGACCTCGAGGGGTTGCTTCGTCTCGGCGCTCGGCTGTGGGGGGACTGACACCGGCCGAGGGGCCCGGTACCAGGAGATTCGGCCGCGACGAGTCGGAACTCGCCGCGAGCGTTGAAGTGCGGGACGCGATCTGCCGAAAACTGTGGTGAGAAGGAGGGCTGGCAGTTGTGCGAGCTGGGAGCGGAGGCCGAAGCAGGCCTGGGGGTTCGATCGGCGCTTGGGACTTGTGGACCGCTGCGGGTGCTCTGCGGGGGTCGGACGCGATGTCTGTGACAGGGGTCACTCGACGTGTCGCCGAGCTCTCGTCCGCCGCGCTCGGTGCCGAGGACGCCGAGGCATCGGGCGTGCACGCGCAGGAGCTTCTGGCCGACCCCAACCGGGCGGTGGGACTGCTCGGCGCCCCGGACGTCCCTCTGGCGGCTCGACATGCGGTGGTCCAGCGGTTCGGGGGCGTGGGGGCCCTGCTCGTGATCGCGTGCGAGGAGTCCTGGCAACGGGTACACGGCCCGCGCGTCGCTGCCGAAGCCACATGGGCCGAGTGGCTCGACGAGATCCACGTTCACCTGGCACAGCTCCTTCACCGGTTCGCCGACATCAGCGCGCAGGACATGGACTGCCTGGTCGAGGCGATCGAGAGGGAGGACACAGGATCGCCCTGCAACGAGGCCGCGTGCGCTCGTCGGTGGCTGCACGTCACCTACGCCATAGCCGCGCGCGACGGAACCGACGAGGCACATCGTGCCTACGTCGAGGCGCTCGACAGGGTGCTCGCCCTGAAGCGGGCGCTCGTCTGCACGTAAGTACTCCGACAGAGAAGCACCGCCCACCGCCCTACCAGGTGAAGCAGCCGGGGCCACGCAGTCCCCGGGACCGGCGCACACAGGCGGCCCCAGGTACGGCCGGCGCGGTCACGCCGCGTACGATGCGGGACGCGTGCTCGACTACCACCTTCACCTATGGCCGCACGGACAGCGTGACGCGGCTCCCACCATCGAGAAGGTGGCTGCGTACTGCGAACGCGCAAGCGCGGCGGGGGTCAGCGAGATCGCGCTCACCGAGCACCTCTTCCGTTTCGCGCAGGCGGACCGGCTGCTTCGCGGGTTCTGGGAGCAAGAGCCTGAGACGGCTTTGCGGGCGTCGATGGCCGAGTACTTCGAAGCCCACGCTCACGCCGACCTCGATGCCTACGTGTCCTGCGTGGAGGAGGCCAAGGCGGCGGGACTGCCCGTGGTTCTCGGCCTCGAGGTCGACTACCACCGCGGAAGGATGGACCAGGTGGCACAGATGCTCGCCGGCTATCCGTTCGACGTCCTGCTGGGCTCGGTCCATTGGATCGGTACGTGGCGGTTCGACGACCTCTCCGACCCGGTCTCGATGGCGCAGTGGTCCGTGCGTGAGGTGGACGCCGTCTGGGACGGCTACATCTCGGCGGTCGAGGAGCTGGCGGCTTCGGGCACTTGTGACGTTCTCGCCCACCCGGACCTGGTGAAGGTCGCCGGCCATCGGCCCGAGCATCTCGAGGAGTGTTGGGACCGACTCACCGAGGCGGCCGTCTCCTCGGGCATGGCGGTCGAGATGAGCTCGGCGGGATGGCGAAAGCCCGTGAACGAGGCCTATCCGGCGAAGGGGTTGCTTGCGCGGCTCGTCGCGCGAGGCGTGCCGCTGACCACAGCCTCGGACGCGCACCGGCTGGCAGACGTCGCAGACCGAGCCTCTGACATCGCGTCTGTTCTCGAGGACCTGCGAGTGAGCACCCTAAGGGCCTTTCGGCGTCGTCGCCCCGTCACCGTGCCCTTGGGCGCCTCGTTGAGCCGGTTGTGATAACACCGGCAGAGCTGGCGGCGAGGAACACCGACCTGAGCGGAGAGGCGTTCGCCTACCTGCAGCGCTTGACCGGGTCATGGGGGTCTCTCTCGGACCTGTCCTTCTCCGACCTGTTGCTGCTCGTCCCGCTGAGTCGGTCCGCCGGCGGCAAGCTGCTCGTGCTCGGGCAGATCCGTCCCACGACGGGCGCCACCTTGCTGCGCGTCGACCTGGTGGGACATGTCTTGGAGGCCGCCCACTGGCCCGTGGCCGATGAGGCGCTTCGCACACGAAAGATATCGGTAGGCACCGTTTCGGTCGCCGAGGTGCTGGCTTCTGGCGGTGCGGGCGACGGTGGGCCTGCTGCTACGGGCACAGGCGTGGCCGAAAGCGCTCATGCCGGTGCTCTCGGGGGTCCTGGTGCCTCTCGATCGCAAACCGAGTTCAGCTCGCGTGACGCGCCACTCACAGGAGAAGTGCCGGCGATCGCAGAGAGGGCTCAGCTCGAGTGCCTACCGGTCACCTGCAAGGGTGCGGTGGTGGCGGTGGTCGCCCGGGTGGGCCCGCTCGCCAAGCGTCGCACCGATCGTCTCGAGCGTGTCTATCGCGACCTGTACGACCGCCTGGCCGCCATGGTCGTGGCGGGCGAGTTTCCCCACGCCGGAGAGGAGGTGATGACGGAGGACGCTCCACGGGTGGGGGATGGTCTGTTGGTCACCGACATCGAGGGTCGGATCACGTACGCGTCCCCGAACGCGGTGAGCGCCTTGCACCGCATGGGCGTGAGCGACGTCGTCGAAGGTCACCGCCTGTCCGAGTTGGGCGTGGAGGAGACCGCCGTCGACACAGCCCTTGCGAGCGGCCGACCGGTCATCGAGGAGGCCGAGCGGCGCCCTGACGTGATCGTGCTGGTCCACTGCACCCCGCTCATCGACTCCGGTTCGGTCACCGGCGCGATGGTCTTGATGCGCGACGTGACAGACCTGCGGCGGCTGGACCGCCTCTTGCTCACCAAGGACGCCGCCATACGCGAGGTTCACCATCGCGTCAAGAACAACCTGCAGACGATCTCGTCGCTGCTCAGGCTCCAGGGCCGGCGACTCGAGGAAGGCGAGGGTCGCGCGGCGCTTCGAGAATCCGAGAGGCGGATACGATCGATAGCGGTCGTGCACGAGATCTTGTCCCGTGACCCCGGCGACCAGGTCCCCTTCGGTGAGATCGTCGAGGCGCTGGTTCGCATGACCCGGGACTCGTTCCTGTCGGGACAACAGATCGAGATATCGGTAGCTGGTGACGCCGGGGACCTGTCCGCCGACGTGGCCACCCCTCTCGCCGTGGCCCTTGCCGAGCTGCTGCAGAACGCGGTCGAGCACGCTTTCTCGGACCGCGCAGAGGAGTCCCACGAACAAGACGAGGAGTCTCGTACCGGCAAGATCGTCGGCGGTCACGTGCGTCTGCTGCTCGCCAATGACGGGCGGCAACTGACTCTCCAGGTACGCGACGACGGGCGCGGCGTCCCCGAGGGCTTCGACATCGACCGCACGGCCAGCCTCGGGCTGACGATCGTCCGCGACCTGGTCCAAAGCCAGTTGGGAGGCGACATATCGATACAGAGCGCGGGCGGAACCACGGTGACGATCCACATCCCGCTCGGCGGAGCGTCTCAGCAGTTCGGCGACTGGAGCCCCTGACGGTCTTCGCTTCGGTCGCGGTTCTCGGACGGACCTGCTAGCCGCGGCCGGCTTTCGAGAAGCGGTAGCCGATCCCCCTCACGGTGTGCAGCCACCGGCGTTTGGACGAGTCGTGCTCGAGCTTGAGTCGCAGGCGCCGGATGTGTTCGGTGATCGTCGCCGGGTCCTGCCACTCCTGGGTCGATCCCCAGACGTGCTCGAGGAGCTCCTCGCGGGTGAACACCTGGTCGGGTGCGGCGGCCAAGAAGGCCAGCAGGTCGAATTCCTTCGGAGTCAGGTCGACCTCCCTGCCGTCCGCCTCGACCCGGTGTGCCGTGAGGTCGATCACGAGCCCGTCGTGTTCGATCCTCGTGGAGGCCGAAGTCGACTGGCCACGGCGCAACACGGCCCGGATCCGCGCGTCGAGCTCGGGCAAGGAGCACGGTTTCACCACGTAGTCGTCTGCACCCAGGTCGAGGACGCGGACCCGCTCGGCCTCCTCGGAGCGACCCGAGAGGACTATGACCGGGAGGGAGCTGTCGCGCCGTAACCGGGTCAGCACCTCGTCCCCGTCCAATCCGGGGAGCCCGAGGTCGAGGACCACGAGGTCGTAATTCCCGAGGCTTGCTTCTCGCAAGGTTGCGGGCCCATCGGCAACCTCACCGACGCGGTAGCCGACGCGCTGAAGGAAAAGCCTCGTCGCGCTCCGGCTGGCCGGGTCGTCCTCGGCCACCAGCACGTTGTGATCGTCGTCGGTCGTGGTCACCGTTCCCTCCTCAACTTCGCTGGCCCTCGTTGGGGTGTCCCGGGTGCTCCGCCACCCACGGAGTGTCAGAGTGCCTGTCATCTGACCGGAGAACGTCTCGACGGGCCTTCGGGGCGGTCGTTCAGCTGGGCGAATCGAATGGTGGAGGCGAGAGATGTCCGCGCACGGCGACGGGGACGGCGCCCTCGACGCGACCCTTCGTGCAGATCGAGGAACCAGCCCACCACCACAGCTGAGCTCGGGCCTTGTCTTGAGCCTGCATAGGCTGCCATCCCTCGCCGTTAGCTCACCTCACGTCGTCAGCGAGAATACCGGTTGGCCGTTATCAGTGGTGCCGTTGTTTGCTAGCTGAGTTGCTGGTCTGGCGCTCGGTAGATGCAAATAGTGGTGCGACAGGCATGAGCAGTGCGAACGGCAGAGCGGGTGCGACAGGTGCCACGAGCGACTGGGATCGGACCAGGTCATCTAGGAGAGCTTGCAGCTCAGCCCGAGAAAGTCTCAGGGGCGCAGTCTCGGGGTGGAGTCTGTGGGGCGAGAGTCAGGGGGACGAGATTGTGAGGATAAGAGATCGTGAGTGGTCGCGAGGGGACGAGACTGTCAAAAGGATCGGCGGCGAGCCGCCAACCAGGCTTTACGCAGCTTTCGCCGCTCCTCCTCGGAGGTGCCGCCCCAGACCCCGGACTCCTGGTTGGTGGCGAGAGCGAACTCCAGACAAGGGTCCATCGCCTCGCAGGTGCGACATACGCGCTTTGCCGTCTCGATCTGGTCGATAGCCGGACCCGTAGTTCCGACAGGGAAGAAGAGATCGGGCTCGGTGTGCCTGCATGCAGCCACCTTTCGCCAGTCCTCGGCGTCCCAGTCAACCGAACGATTCCACATGAGTGCCACGGCGCCCTCCTCCGGTATCGTGCAGCGCTGTTGCGTAAACTTTGTGATCCGGTTCACATGACTGGCCGCGAAACGTCGGCCGTCAGAGCAATCGGTACTTAGTGAACATACTCCCAAGTGCTCACCCCGTGCAAGCAAAAGGCCGCTACCCGTCCACGGGTAGGTGAGAAAGAGCCTCGGAGTCATTTCACGGGACGGATCACCTCGAAATGACACAGAAGGCACCGCATCTGGCATGGCGAGGCCCCGGTACGCCCGTCTCGTTGCTGGCGCACCGAGGCGGCCTTGGACCCTGGCGGGAGAACACCGTCGAAGCCTTCGCCGGCGCCCTGCGAGCCGGCGCCCACGGGATCGAGCTCGACGTACGTCGTACGGCGTGCGGCATGCTCGTGGTGCACCACGACCCGTCCATCCCCGGTCTCGGCTTCGTCCACCAGCTCCGGCGCGAGGACCTGCCGTCTTGGGTTCCCACTCTCGACGAGGCGCTCACGGTGTGTGCGGGAGCGACCGTCGACGTCGAGATAAAGAACGCTCTCGGGGATCCCGGCCACGACCCGAGCGAGGCCGCCGCCTTCGACGTGCTCAGGTCCGTTGCGGCTTCCAGCTGTGAGGGGCTCGCTCGATCCCCGTCGGGTGTCGTGGTGTCCTCGTTCTCTCTCAGCACCATCGCCGCGCTCGCCTCTGCGGGAGCCGAGGTGCCGCTCGGTTTGCTGGTGGCCCCGGCACGTGACACCGCAGTAGCCGTCGAGGAAGCGGTCGCCCTGGGTTGCTCCGCATTGCACCTGTTCCATCTCGAGATTTCCTCGCGATTGGTTCAGAGGGTCCACGACACGGGAATGATGGTGGTGGCCTGGACGGTGAACGGTTCGGCGCGAGTGGCGGCGATGCTGGACGCAGGGGTCGACGCGATCGTCTCCGACGACGTGTCGGGTTCCCTCCGTGCGATGGGAGCCGCCCGCATGTGACGGGAGCCGCCCCGCATGTGACGGGAGCCGCCGGCCGATTGGCTCGCGACGGCGGTTCTCGGGGAGAATCGCGGGCATGAACGTAGTTGTTTGTGTGAAACAGATCCCCGATCCCGCAGCGCCGGGATCGCTGGACCCTTCGACCCATAACCTCGTGCGGGAAGGCAAACTGATCCTCGACGACTCGGACTCCTACGGGGTCGAGATGGGTCTCCAGCTGGCCGAGCAGGCGGGTGGTGGTGAGGTGACCCTGGTGTCGATGGCGCCGGCGGGCGAGACCTCCGGCCTGCGGACAGCACTCGCGATGGGTGCCGCCAAGGCCATCTTGGTGAGTGACGACATCCTGGCAGGATCGGATGCCCTGTCGACCGCCAAGGTGCTCGCCAAGGCGATCGAGCGGGCACAGCCCGACCTCGTGCTCGCCGCCACCGAGTCGACCGACGGCTATACCGGGACCATGCCCGTCCAGTTGGCGGAGCTGCTCGGCATGCCTTCGATCACCTTCGCCAAGAAGGTTTCGATCAGCGGCGGCACGGTCAGCGTCGAGAGGCAAACCGAAGCCGGTTACGACGACGTCGAGTGTCCCCTGCCGGCGGTCGTGACCGTGACCTCAGGCGTAGTGGAACCTCGTTACCCGTCGTTCAAGGGGATCATGGCGGCGAAGTCCAAGCCGCTCGAGCAGCTGACCGTCTCGGACCTCGGGCTCACGCCAGACGCGGTGGGCGCTGCAGGTGCCCGCCAGGAGGTGACCGAAGTCTCTGCTGCCGCGGATCGCCAAGCTGGCGAGAAAGTCATCGACGAGGGAGACGCGCACGAGCACATCGTCCGTTTCATCGAGCAGCTCAAGCTCGTCTAGCCCACCTTCACACACACCCAGAGGAGACACCTGAGATGTCGATCGAGAAGATCTGGGTTCTCGCCGAGAGCGCCGGCGGCGGACCCTCTAGCACCACCCTGGAGCTGCTCACACAGGCCCGCTCGATGGGCACGACGGTGGAGGTGGTCGCCTGGGGTCCCGCCACCTCGGATCTGGCCGGCACCTTCGGCGACTACGGGGCGAGCACCGTATACGACGTCGGTGACATAGGCGACGCCCTGCCAGGCGTACCTGTCGCCGCAGCGGCAGCAGCGCTCATCACGTCGGGCAACAGCCCCGACGCCTTCTTGTTCCCCGCGACCTTCGACGGCCGCGACATCGCCGGGCGGCTCTCCGCGCGTCTGGACGTCCCTGTCCTCACTAACGTCATCGGCCTGGCGGTCGACGGCGACGCGGTCCTCTCGCAGCACGCGAACTTCGGTGGTACGCAGTTGGCTACGGCGCGTTTCACCGACGGGCGACCCTGGCTGTTCGCGGTGCGTGCCAAGACCTTTGCCGCCGAGCCGGCCGGATCCGGCCCCGCACAGGTGCAAGCCGCCGCGGTCCCCTCTGATCTAGGCGCGTTGAACACCGCGAAGGTGCGCGAGCGTCACGTGGAGGAGCGCACCGGCCCGAAGCTCGACGAGGCCGCCGTGGTCGTGGCCGGTGGCCGGGGCATCGGCTCCGCAGAGAACTTCGCGATGGTCGAGGAGCTCGCCAAGTTGCTCAATGGCGCTCCCGGAGCAACCCGCGCCATCGTCGACGCGGGGTGGGTGCCTTTCTCGTACCAGGTCGGCCAGACGGGAAAGACGGTGAAGCCGACTTTGTACATAGCGTGCGGCATCTCCGGTGCGACTCAGCACCTCGTGGGGATGAAGGACGCGAAGAGCATCGTCGCCATCAACAAGGACCAGGACGCGCCGATCTTCTCGATCTCGGACCTCGGCGTCGTCGGTGACGTCCACCAGGTCGTCCCGAAGTTGATCGAGGCCCTGAAGGCACGCGGCTGACTTCTGGGAAGCCTCGGTCGGCGAAGAATCTGCCGGGCCGTCTTCGGCCGTGACAGCTACAGGCATGACACCATCCGAGCCCGCATTCGTCCGCCACGTGTGGGTGCTGCGCCATGCGAAGGCCGAAGCGGCTCTGCCCGACGATGACGACCACAGCCGGTCTCTCACAAGACGCGGTAGGCGCCAAGCCGAGGCTGCACAGCGTTTTCTGTCTGAGGCTCGCGGCCGTGGCGCGGCCGTGCCCCGCCTGGTCCTGTGCTCCTCGGCAGCGCGGGCCTTGCAAACTGCCGAGCTCGTCCTCCCTGCGCTCGGGGCCGAGGTCACGCTCGAGGTGGAGGGCGACCTCTACACGGCGGAGGCAGACGAGCTGATCGAACGCCTACGGCGAGTCGAGGACGAAGTCGCGTCGATCATGGTCGTCGGGCACAACCCGGCGTTCGCCGAGCTGGTGCAGCTCCTGCTGTCGGAGGCCGACACCGCCGGGCGCGGTCGTCTCGTGTCGTTCCCTACTTGCGCCCTGGCGCAGGTCGGCCTGCGGAGCGCGGCCTGGGCAGATCTCGTCGCAGGTTCCGGACGCCTGGAGGAGCTCTTTCTTCCGGAGCGCCGAAAATGACGTTCGAGCCCCGGTCTGCCGTCTGTCCCTTACCAGTATCAGTCCTGCTGCCAGTATCAGTCCTGCTGCCAGTATCAGTCCTGCTGCCAGTATCAGTCCTGCTGCCAGTATCAGTCCTGTTGCCAGTATCAGTCTCCTGCCAGCTCTCGTAGCAGCGGTACGGGCTCAGACGAGCGGCCAGGGATAGTGGTGGCGCTCGGGATCGGGAGAAGGGAAGGTCCCGTTCTCCGAAAGGGTTCGGGCGCGTCCATCCAACGCAGCGATCTCAGCTGAGGACAGCAGTTCGCGAAGAGCACCAGGCAACGTTCCCGGAAGCCGGGCGAGTGCGGCGCGAAGCTCCTCGGGCAATGGCTCGCCGGCGAACTCCCAGATGACCGTGCGCAGCTTGGGATCCCGATGGAAGCAAAGGCCGTTGTCGATGGCCCAGATGGTGCCGTCCTCGCCGAGCAGGCAGTGGCCGCTCTTGCGGTCGGCGTTGTTCGCGACGACGTCGAACGCGCAGATGGCCCGCAGCCTGTCGTGGTGCGCGGGGTCCTCGACGAGGGTGAAATGGTGCTGCGAGAAATCCGAAGGGACGAAGCGCTGCAGCGAGCCCGGACCGAGCGGCGCGTCGTCACGTTCCACGGTCTCTGGAACCAGCCCCCAACCGAGCATCTCCGACAGCGCGTACGCGGCGACCTCGCGCCTGTAGACGGCCTGGGGGAAGTCCCACAATCGCCGCTCACCCATCCCGGGCTTGTACACCACCGCCACCTCGTCGCCCGACTCGCAGCACCTGGCGAGGAACGTGCGGTTCGAGCTCCACGGGAGCCGGCCGACCACCTCGATCTCGCCGCGGGCGAGGATCCTCAGGTGACGGGCGGCCGGTGACCGTTCGTCCTGGGACATTGGTGTCCGGAGGGGTCGAGGGGTCCACCGCACAGCGGGCATGCCGGCCTGCCCGCCTTCACCAGGGTGGTCGCACGAACGGCGAACGCCGCAGCTTGCTCACGCGTGATCATGAACCGTGCCATGTCGCCGTCCTCGTCCTCGCCGACCAGCTCCTCGGCGACGAGCACGATCCGGTCGAGCGTCTCGTCATAGGTGACCCCCAGGGTCCCGACGGCCCAGTGCGGCTCGGTCGGCTGCTCGAGCTCGGGCGCCTCCGGCAGCTCGCCCGGCGCCTCGAGATCGGCGAGCAGGCGACCGAGGTACTCGGCCAGCACCGAGACCTGCTGCTTCTCCGCCTTCAAGGTGAGAAGTGAGCTGCCGCGGTGGCACTGCAAGAGGAACACCCGCTGGCCTACAGGGCCTTCTGTGCCGACCGTGAAGCGGTCGAGGTCGCCCAGGTCGAGTGCCGGGCTCACCGCGACGCCCTCTTCGAGGACGGAGGTGGCCGGCTCGCAGCGCCCGTCGGCTCGCTCGCCTCGAGCCCGCTCACGACAACGCCAGCTCGGCAAGGGTGGCGGTCGAGTTCATGCACAGCACGCGGTATCCGGTAGCACCCCGGAGAACGACGGTGACCGAGCAGGGTGACACGACGAGTCGCTGGAACAGGTCGAGAGGCACCCCGGCGGTGGTTGCGATCACCGCCTTGATCGGGTCCGCGTGCGACACCGCCACGAACGACTGACCGCGGTGGCTCTCGCTCAGGCGGTCGACGGCTTCCATCGCACGCGCCTGCATCTGGGCGAAGGACTCCCCGTCGGGGAACTTGAACGCACTGGGCAGCTGCTGGACCGTTCGCCATTCGCGCCGGCGCCGGACTTCGCGCAGCTTCGCCCCCGTCCACGACCCGCAGTCGCATTCGGCGAGTGCTCGCTCGACCTTCACGCGCAACCCGAGCCGTGACGCGATCGACTTGGCCGTCTCCATCGCCCGCTCCTGCGGGGAGGAGTAGACGGCGACCGGCGGTCGGCGCAACGCGGCGATCCGCTCGGCGACCGCGTCTGCCTGGGCCCGGCCCTGGTCGGACAGATGTAGGCCACGGGCGCGCCCCGGGAGCACCTCTCCCGTGGTGGGCGTATGCCCGTGACGGACCAAGAACGCGACGGCGGGGCCCGATGCACGGCGTGGTGGCACGCTGGTCCATCGTATGCTGCCGGTCGTGGAGCCCACCTCGCTCGTGAGCGGTGGCTCCTCGCCGGGGTCCATACCAGGTCCGACGTCGGCGTCTTCTTCTGTGCCCCACGCGTCCAGCGCGCGAGATGCCCCGGATCCGAGGCGTCGTGAGCAGCTCGCCCGGCTCGCAGAGCAGATCAGCGTCTGCGGTCTGTGCCCTCGCCTAGTCGCATGGAGGGAACAGGTCGCACGCGAACGGCGTGCGGCGTTTTCCGACCAGGAGTACTGGGGCCGTCCGGTTCCGGGTTTCGGCGATCCCGAAGCGCGCGTGTGCATAGTCGGCCTCGCACCGGCCGCGCACGGCGGGAACCGCACGGGCCGTGTCTTCACCGGTGACCGCTCGGGTGACTGGTTGTACGCCGCCATGTGGAGAGCCGGGTTCGCCAACCAGCCCACGAGCGTGTCGGTATCGGACGGGTTGAAGCTCCGTGGCGCCTACGTCCTAGCCGCGGTGCGTTGTGCCCCGCCCGCGAACCGGCCGACGACCGAAGAACGCGACACGTGTGCGCCCTACATGCGTCGTGAACTCGAGCTGCTCGACGACGTGCGTGTGCTGGTGGCTCTCGGGTCGTTCGCGTACCACGTCACCGCACGGGAGCTCGGTGTGAGGCCACGCCCGGTCTTCGGACACGGCGTCGAGGCACCCGCGCGAGACGGGCGCGTCGTGCTGTGCTCGTACCACCCGAGCCAGCAGAACACCTTCACCGGCAAGCTCACCGAGAAGATGCTCGACGATGTCCTTGTTCGCGCCCGCGAGCTCGCCGGCTACGGACGAGCGCGACGAGCGCGACGAGCGCGAGGAGCGCATCCGAGCGCGTCCGCGGGCACGGTGAGAACCTGAAGGAGGCGGCGCGATGTGCGGGGATCAGGAGCGTGAGGGGAGCAGGCCCGGCTCGGGCACGGCGGTGGAGGGCCAACGGCGCCTGCTGGTGCGTGCGAGCTTGCGCATGAGCTCGATGGCACCGGGGTCGTCGTCGCCGGGCCGTGTCTCTATCACCCTGTCGGAGACCATCCCCGAGATCACCGAGCGCCCCTGATCGGTGCGCACGACGGTGAGCGTCCAGTCGCCGAACGCGCCTATGCCCCCGGTGGAGATGTCGGCGTGCTCTGCCGCGAAGTCGGGACAGGTTTTGCAACCCTCACGGGTGAACGCGCGGCCCTCGGAGAGCGGAACCTCGTGGTAGGCGCCGTCATTCGTCCAGATCTGGAAGACGCCCTTGATGTTGATCTTCGCTATGTCCCGACGCCTCAGGCCGTAGCGAGCCTCGAACAGCTCTTCGAAGATGGTGTCGTCGAAGGTCTTCGAGCACAACAGGCCGATCGAAAGCATGAGCCGCCTGGCCACCTTGCCCGTCTTGCGGGCCGACAGGACAGCGGGGACCGATGCCTGGCAGCTCATCCCGACCAGCGCGATGCGCTCGGCGCCTGCCTCGACCGCTGCTCTGTAGGCCAAGGGGTTGGCCGAGTAGGTGTAACGGGACCCGGCGGTCTCGAGGACCTCGGCGCGCGTACGGGCCACGGCGGGCACGGCCTTCCACGAGCCGGCGTCGCCGTCGGTCGCAGAGACGAGTGCCGCGTCTATCACGTCGTGCTCCAGCGCCCAGATCAAGATGGCCGATACCAAGCCCCCGTCCTGCCCACCGGCGAGCACCTCGGGGTCCGTGGCCCGGGCGAGCATGATGTCGCTGGTGATCCCCGCCACCTCGTCGACCGTGCGCGCCCTGCCGAAGACGAAATTGTCGATTTCTGGTTCCCAATTCCGAAAGCGCGGGCAGGCTCGGGTGCACATGGTGCAGCCTCGCACCCCGTGCGTGCAGTCCGTGGGGCCGCCGTCCTCGTCTACCTTCCAGGGGCGGTAGACACCGCCCGTGTCGTCGTAGTTCAAGACGTCATGCGGGCAGGCGATGATGCACGCGGCACACCCCGTGCACAGCCCCGACGTGACCACCTCGGTGTACAGGTGCGCCCAATGCGGCTTCTCCGGAGGCACCTGTTCACCCTATCGCCGCCACCTCGGGTGAGGCGTTGGCGTCCTCCCTGGTCCAGGACCTGAACCAGGGAGGCTCACGGGTGCGGTGCACAGGGCTTCGGACGCGAACGCGGGCCACGACATGAGCGCGAGACTCGAGACTCGAGACGAGTAGCCCGGGACACCGGGCTCACAGGGTCGCCTAGCTGGCGAAGACGGTAGGACCTCGCCGGTGACGCCGGCGGAGGGAGGATGCCATGACAGTCACCTCGGGCGTGACCACCGGGCGCTATCAGAGGCGCAAGGTCTACGTGGAGGGTCCCTCGCGAACGCGGGTCCCGTTCGCCGAGGTCGCCCTCACCGACTCCCCCGCAGCCCGGGGGCCGGTGCCGAACGACCCGGTGCGGCTGTACGACACCTCGGGCCCGGGTTCGGACCCGCGTGCAGGGCTTGCGCCTCTTCGTCTCGGCTGGATCACCGGCCGCGGCGACGTCTGTGAGTACGAAGGACGAGCTCGCTCGCTTCGCGACGATGGGCGCGGCGCGCTCCGAAGGAAGGCGGCACCCGAGGTGTTCCCCGCCCCGCCGCGCCGGCCGTTGCGCGCGATCGACGGACGTGGTGTCACCCAGCTCCACTACGCGCGGCGCGGCGAGATCACCCCGGAGATGGAGTTCGTGGCGCTACGTGAGGGGACCGACGCACAGACCGTGCGTGGCGAGGTTGCCTCAGGTAGAGCCATCCTGCCCTCCAATGTGAACCACCCCGAATCCGAGCCGATGGCCATTGGCAGACGCTTCCTGGTGAAGGTGAACGCGAACATAGGCAACTCGGCCGTCACGTCCTCTGTGGCAGAGGAGGTGGAGAAACTCACCTGGGCCACGCGCTGGGGAGCAGACACGGTGATGGACCTGTCGACCGGGCCCGACATACACACCACGCGCGAATGGATAGTGCGCAATTCGCCGGTGCCGATCGGGACCGTTCCGATCTACCAGGCCCTCGAGAAAGTCGATGGGACCCCTGAAGAGCTCAGCTGGGAGATCTATCGCGACACCGTGATCGAGCAAGCCGAGCAAGGAGTCGACTACTTCACCGTGCACGCGGGCGTGCTCCTGCGCTACGTGCCTCTCACGGTCTCCCGGGTGACCGGGATAGTCAGCCGGGGAGGCTCGATCATGGCGGCATGGTGCCTGGCCCATCACCAGGAGAACTTCCTCTACAGCCACTTCGAGGAGCTCTGCGAGATCATGGCGGCCTACGACGTGGCGTTCTCGCTCGGGGACGGTCTGCGACCCGGGTCGGTCGCCGACGCCAACGACGAGGCGCAGTTCGCGGAGCTGCGTACGCTCGGCGAGCTGACCGAGATCGCCTGGCGTCACGACGTGCAGGTGATGATCGAAGGTCCCGGTCACGTGCCTCTGCACCGGATCGCGCAGAACGTGACCTTGCAACAGGAGATCTGTCACGAGGCGCCCTTCTACACACTCGGCCCGCTCACGACGGACATCGCACCCGGATACGACCACATCACTTCGGCGATCGGCGCGGCCGTGATCGCGATGCACGGCACCGCCATGCTCTGCTACGTCACGCCGAAGGAGCACTTGGGGTTGCCCGATCGTGACGACGTGAAGGCGGGAATGATCGCCTACAAGATCGCCGCGCACGCAGCCGATCTGGCCAAGGGACATGCCCGTGCCCGGGAATGGGACGACGCGTTGTCGAAGGCCCGTTTCGAGTTCCGTTGGGAGGACCAGTTCGCGCTTGCGCTCGATCCCGAGACAGCCCGGTCGTACCACGACGAGACTCTCCCCGCCACACCCGCCAAGACGGCGCACTTCTGCTCGATGTGCGGGCCCAAGTTCTGTTCGATGAGGATCAGCCAGGACGTTCGGGATCTCGCGGAGTCTTCGGGAAAGAGCCTCGAAGAAACACTGGAGCTGGGCATGCGCGAGAAATCCGATGAGTTCCGGGCCTCGGGCTCGGAGCTGTACCGTACGCCGGCCGCCACCTGAGAGGTCTCATCGGCGCCGATCACCTGTAGGATGACCACGTGCGACACGGCGACGGGCCGTGCGCACGGGGTCTTCCTCACCGTTCTTCGTGTCCGTGCCACAACGGGCCTGGCAGATCACCGAGGCGGGCCCGACCATGCGGCCGAGGCACGGCCGCCCGGTTGCCGACTGGCGGCTGCCGAGCATCGAAGCGGCGCACCTGGCGTCGCCCGACGAAGAACGAAAGCGAGAAGATCCATGACCACGACAGCCGCACCGCCGTCGCGGCACGGTGCATCCCACGCCCGACGCGGACACCCCCGCGCGGACGACACGACCGATCGTGACGTGGCGACTGATGGTGAACCCGGCGCCGAGGCGCCGTGCAACAATTTCGGCGAGCTCGGGGTCGCACCGGAGCTGATCTCGGTCCTCGAGGCCCAGGGCATCTCCAGGCCGTTCCCGGTCCAGGCCCTCACCATCCCCGACGGCATCGCCGGGCGCGACGTGTGCGGTAAGGCCAAGACCGGGTCGGGCAAGACACTTGCATTCGGGTTGCCGCTCCTGATGCGTGTCGAAAGGGGCACCGAACGCCGCCCCAGGGCGCTCGTGCTGGTGCCGACGCGCGAGCTGGCCACCCAGGTCGCCGACGTGCTCGCCACGCTCGGTTCGGCGGTCGAGCGCCGCGTCGTCGTCGTCTACGGCGGCGCGGACATCGATCGTCAGGTGAAGAAGTTGCGCAAGGGCGTGGATGTGGTGATAGCCACTCCGGGTCGTTTGATCGACCTGTGCGAGCGCGGCGAGGTGTCGGTGCGTGACGTGGAGGTGGTCGTCCTCGACGAAGCGGACCGGATGGCCGACATGGGGTTCCTGCCGCAGGTGGACTGGTTGTTGCGCCGGATCGACCGGGCGCACCAGACGATGCTCTTCTCGGCGACCCTCGATCACGACGTCAATCGGCTCGTACGCAGGCACCTGAGCGACCCGGTTCGACACGAGGTCGCCTCGCCCGTCGCGACGGTCGAGTCGATGGAACACCGCTTCCTACAGGTCCACCAGATGGACAAGATGAAGGTCGTTGCCGCCATATGCCGAGGCGCGTCGAAGACGCTCGTGTTCGTGCGCACCAAACGTGGCGCGGACCGTCTCGTCAAACAGCTCCAGCGCGAACGCGTTGCAGCGGGCGCGATCCACGGCGACCTGCCGCAGTCCAGCAGGGAGAAGGCACTGGTGAGCTTCGAGCAGGGGCGTGTCGCCGTCCTCGTGGCCACCGACGTGGCAGCACGCGGGCTCGACATCTCCGACGTCGACGTCGTAGTGCACTACGACCCGCCCGAGGACCACAAGGCGTACCTGCACCGCTCGGGACGCACGGCGCGAGCCGGGGGAACAGGGGTGGTGGCGACCCTCGTGCTTTGGGACCAGGTTCTCGACGTCGAGCGGATCCAAAAGCGGCTCGGTCTTCAGTCGCCGATCTTGGAGATCTTTTCGAACGACCCGAGGCTCGCTGACTTGAGCGGCTGGGTCCCCGACGATTCGGCGGCCTGAGCGCTCGAGCGTCCAGCGCTTCAGCGGACCGGGGTTTCAGCCGCCCGGTCTCCGTCAGCCTTCGGGCTCCGGTTAGGATCGCCGCCATGGCCGACGAGCACGACCGGCCGGCCATCACCCTCGACGACGCGGCCGGGGTGGAGCGCGTCCTGGTGGTGACGGCCCATCCGGACGACGTCGACTTCGGTGTGGCGGGGTCGGTGGCGGTCTGGGTCGATGCCGGCGTCGAGGTCACCTACTGCGTGGTCACCGACGGTGACGCGGGGGGATCGGACCGGTCGATCCCGCGCGCGGAGATGGCCGTGTTGCGACGCGAGGAGCAATCGGCCGCGGCCGCCGAGGTCGGTGTGAGAGGTGTCACGTTCCTCGGGTACCCCGACGGGAGGCTCACCGCGAGCTTCGAACTCCGTCGCGACCTGAGCCGGGTACTGCGCCAATTGCGCCCCGACCGCCTCGTATGCCAGTCGCCCGAACGGCACTGGGACCGGATCGGTGCCAGTCATCCCGACCACCTGGCCGCCGGCGAGGCCGCGGTGTGCGCCGCGTACCCCGACGCCCGCAACCCCTTCGCCCATCCCGAGCTCCTGGAGGAGGGTCTCGAGCCGTTCTCCGTCGGAGAGCTGTGGCTCATGGCCGCGCCCCACCCGAACAGAGCGGTGGACATCACCGACGTGTTCGAGCGCAAGCTCGCTGCTCTGCGTCGCCACCGGAGCCAGGTGGGAGAAGGCGAATGGTTGGACGAGCAGTTACGTGGATGGTTCGGCGAAGGGGCGCGACTTGCCGGGCTCGCGCAGGGTCGACTCGCCGAGACGTTCCAAGTTGTGGAGATGCCCTTGATGGGCAGCTCGTAGTTGCTCGACGGCCGAGCCAGGTTCAGTCGCCGCCTCGAAGCCCTGAGCGTCCTCGAGGCCCTCGAGCCCTCAAAGCCACTGGACGTCGTCGTCGACCCGGTCGGTCACGCGCTCGCAGGTCGGGCAGAACCAGCGTGCTTCGAGCGGCGTGCCACAGGCGCGATGGCGCGGCCCTTCCACCTCACCTCCTGAGGAGCGCGATCCCCACCGGGCGAGGAGCCGAAGGGCGCCGGCGAGCTCACGACCCGCCTCGCTGACCTGGTACTCGAGCCGCGGAGGGCGGTCCGAGTACGGGACTGCGATCACCATGCCGTCGCGTTCCAGTCGACGAAGGCGCGCGGTGAGCACGTTCGGCGCCAGTCCCGGGATCACTTCCTGCAGCTCGGAGAATCGCCGGGGGCCCTCCAAGAGCGCGTCGATCACCAGGAGGGTCCATCGATCACCGACCAGGGCCATGGCGAGGTCCAGTGCGGTGTTGGGAGTCTCACCACCTTCGGTGGTCGGTGCCGTCACGCCGGCGCGGCGGGCGTGTTCATGGCCCTCGGGAGCCTGGTCTGCTCCGTGTTCCGAGATCACAGCTTCATCCTCGTCATCCTCGCACGACCGTCCCGCACCTCGGCGGGAGGGAGGCCCCGGGTGGGGAACGGTCGACCACGACAACCTTCCCGCACCCTTGCGCGCAAACGTCGGAGAAAATGCAAGGGTATAGTAACTCCTAGCTTGCAAGTTACTAGTTGTGCTCCACGGACGTCGCGTGGGTGAATCGGCACAGACGAGGAATGCGGAGGTGAAAGGGCCATGGGGTCAGCTTTCGAGGGGATCAGCGAGGAAGTCGAAAAGGTTGTGGGGGCGTTGTCACCGTCCGTGGTCGGCGTAGGCACGAGTGGCAGCGGTGTGGTCGTGGGCCAGGGCCTGGTGGTGACCAACGCCCACAACCTCCGTGGTGAGGAGGTGATCGTCAGCTTCGGCGACGGCAGACGCGTGGCGGCGGCGATCGCAGGCGTGGACGTCGACGGTGACCTCGCTGTCGTGTCCGTCGAGACGGGGAGCGCACCCGCACCGCGGTGGGGCGAGCGCGCTGCGCGCCTGGGGGAGATGGTGCTGGCGCTCGCCAACCCCGGCGGGCGCGGCACCCGGGTCGGTGTCGGGTTCGTCTCGGCGCTGGACGTGGTCTTTCGCGGCCCGGGAGGGAGAAAGATCTCCGGTGCGATCGAGCACACTGCACCGTTGACGCGAGGTTCCTCGGGTGGGCCGCTCGTCGACGGGGACGGTCGGGTGCTCGGCATCGACACCCACCGGGCCGGCGATGGCTTCTACCTTGCCGTGCAGGCAGGCGAGGAGTTGCGAGCGCGAATCGACGGGCTGGCTCGCGGTGAGTCCCCGCGTCGGGCGCGCCTCGGGGTGGCGCTGGCGCCCCCGCGTGTGGCGCGCAGGCTGCGGAGGTCGGTGGGGCTGCCCGAGCGAGACGGGTTGCTCGTGCACGCGGTCGAGACCGCAGGACCCGCCGACCGGGCGGGGATCCGGCAGGGGGATCTGATCGTCGCTGTCGCCGGGACACCGGTGACCTCGGTAGACGAACTGGCAGCCTCTCTGGAGGTGAGCGAGGAAGGTGGAACGATCGACCTAGGGGTGGTGCGCGGGGTCGAAGAGCTTGCCGTGGTCGTCGATCTCCGAGGCGGCGGGACCGCTGACGAAGGCGGGGTGTGATGGGGCTCGCCGGTGCGGTTCCCCCTGCGGGCGGTGCTCCGGTTCACGCCCGGGTGCCGGAGGTAGCACCTCCTGCGGCGGAGGGCGCGGTCCTGGACGCGTACTCGCGAACCGTCACCGCCGTCGCCGACCGGCTGCTGTCCTCGGTGGCGTCGTTGCGCGTCGGGAGCGGCGAACGCCGTAAGGTCGGATCGGGATCCGCGGTCGTGATATCCGCCGACGGGCTGCTCGTCACTTCCGCTCACGTGGTTGAGGGTGCGACGTCGGGGACCGCGAACTTCGCCACGGGGGAGGAGGTGCCGGTCGAGGTGGTCGGGACCGACCGCCTGAGCGACCTAGCGGTCGTGCGCGCTGCGGGAGACGGGTACCAGCGCGCCCCACTCGGTGACGCCGACACGCTCAGGGTCGGGCAGCTCGTCGTGGCGATCGGGAACCCGTTCGGGTTCGCCGGGTCCGTGAGCGCGGGCGTGGTCAGTGCCTTGGGTCGTTCACTCGTGGCGTCCGTCGGTCGCTCGAGCCGGTTCGTCGCAGACGTCATCCAGACCGACACGGCCCTGCACCCGGGCAACTCGGGTGGCGCGCTGGCGATCAGCACGGCGGAGGTCGTCGGCATCAACACGGCCGTCATCGGGCCGGGCGTCGGCCAGGGTCTGGGCATGGCGGTGCCGGTGAACGCGACCACCCGAGCCATCATCGGAGTTCTGGCGGCCGGCAGGCGTGTGAGACGTGCGTACCTCGGCGTCGGCGGCGGCTCTCGGGTGTTGCCGCAGTCGGTCGCGCGCAGCACAGGCCACGAGCGGGGTATGGAGATCGTGTCGGTCATGAAGGACAGCCCCGCGGATCGCGCAGGGTTGCTCCCGCGCGACGTGGTCGTGTCCGTGGACGGCGCGCGCGTTCAAGACGTGCGGGACCTTCAACGCCTGCTGAGCGAGGAGAACATCGGGCGTGTGGCCGCGCTCGGCGTCGTGCGTGACGGGCTCTTGCGTCGATGCGAGGTGGTTTGCACCGAGCTACCGGCGTGAGAAGCCCGGCTTGGGAAACGTGCCCCGGATGCGGCGTCTAGCTCGCCAGGCGACGTAGGACGTAGGGGAGGATTCCGCCGTGGCGGAAGTACTCGGCCTCCATGGGGGTGTCGATGCGGACGTGAGCTGTGAATTCCATGTTGCCGGCTCGCACCGCGACCTCCTTCGGCACTTCGCCTCCATGCTCGCCCAACGCGCCGAGTCCCCTCACGTCGAACCTCTCCTCACCGGTGAGACCGAGGCTCGCCACTGACTGGCCCTCTGCGAATTGCAGGGGCACGACGCCCATGCCGAGGAGATTGGAGCGGTGTATGCGCTCGAAGCTCTCGGCCATGACCGCTCGTACGCCGAGCAGCGCAGGCCCTTTCGCCGCCCAGTCACGAGACGACCCTGAGCCGTACTCGGCACCGGCCAGCACGACGAGCGGAACTCCTTCGGCTTGGTAACGCATTGCCGCTTCGTAGATGCTCATCTGCTCCCCGTCGGGGAGATGCCGCGTCACCCCGCCCTCGGTGCCCGGCGCCAGCAGGTTGCGCAACCGAACGTTGGCGAAGGTCCCTCGAATCATGACCTCGTGGTTGCCGCGGCGCGCCCCGTAGGAGTTGAAGTCGCGCCGGTCGACGCCGTGGCCGGTCAGGTAGCTCGCAGCCGGCGAGCCCATCCTGATCGAGCCTGCCGGCGAGATGTGGTCGGTGGTGACGCTGTCGCCGAGAAGCGCCAGCACGCGCGCCCCGATGATGTCGTCGAGCGGGGCGGGTTCGGGTCCGAGACCGGCGAAGAACGGAGGTCGGAGCACATACGTGGAGGTCGGGTCCCAGCTGAAGGTCGCACCACCGGCCACTTCCATCTGCGTCCACCGCTCGTCACCGGTGAACACCGACGCGTACCGGGCGCGGAACATCTCCGAGGTGACTGCTTCACGTATGGCATCTGCCACCTCCTGCTGAGTGGGCCAGATGTCGCGCAGGTAGACCGGCCGTCCCGAGACGTCGGTGCCGAGCGGTTCGGTGGTGAGGTCGAGGTCCACCGTTCCCGCCAGCGCATATGCGACCACCAGGGGAGGGGATGCCAGGTAGTTCAGGCGCACGTCCGGGTGGATGCGGCCCTCGAAGTTGCGGTTGCCCGATAGCACGGCAGCCACCGACAGGCCACCCGCGTTCACCGAGTCGGTGACCCCGTCGAGCAACGGCCCGGAGTTGCCAATGCACGTGGTGCACCCGAACCCGACGAGGTTGAACCCGAGCTTCTCGAGTCCCGGGAGCAACCCTGCGCGCTCGTAGTAGTTCATGACCACACGCGACCCCGGGGCGAGCGAGGTCTTCACCCACGGTTTCGTCTCGAGGCCTCGCTCGACCGCCTTCTTCGCCAGCAGGCCGGCTGCGAGCATCACTTGCGGGTTGGAGGTGTTGGTACAGCTTGTGATGGCCGCGATCACTACGTGGCCGTCCGCTATTTCGACGCCCGTACCGTCGCCGAGGGTCGCGCGGGCGCTGCGAAGTGTCGCCTGGCCCTCACGGCCGTGCTCCGAGGCACCGCTCGTTTCAGCTGCGCTCCGGATCGCGGCACGAAAGGCGGACTTTGCGGACGCCAGAGCGACTCGGTCCTGGGGTCGCGCCGGACCCGCCAGGCTCGGCTCCACGCTGGAGAGGTCCAGGTCGACGGACTCGGAGAACACGGGCTCGGGGTCCTCGGGGCGATGGAAGAGGCCCTGTTCTTTGGCATAGGCCTCCACCAGCTCCACGTGGCGGTCGTCACGGCCGGTGAATCGGAGGTAGTCGATCGTGACGGCGTCGATCGGGAACACCACGCACGTCGCTCCGTACTCGGGGGCCATGTTGCCGATGGTGGCGCGCGTCTCGAGCGGCAGCTGAGCCAGGCCGGGCCCGTGCACCTCGACGAACTTGCCGACGACGCCGTGACGGCGGAGCAGCTCGGCGATGGTCAGTACGAGGTCGGTGGCCGTGGTACCCGTCGGTAGCTCACCGTTCACGCGCAGGCCGACCACGGGTGGCACGAGCATCGTGAGCGGCTGGCCCAGCATCGCCGCCTCCGCCTCGATCCCTCCCACTCCCCATCCGAGCACCCCGAGGCCGTTCACCATCGTGGTGTGCGAATCGGTGCCCACCAAGGTGTCGCAGAACGCTTGACCGTCGTCGGTCTCGAACACGACCCGGGCCAGGTACTCGAGGTTGACCTGGTGGCAGATCCCGGTGCCCGGAGGCACCACGCGGAATTGGTCGAACGCATCCTGGGCCCAACGCAGGAGCTCGTATCGCTCGATGTTGCGCCGGTACTCGATGTCCACGTTCGTGGCGAACGAAGAGGGTAGCCCCGACGACTCGGCTATCACAGAGTGATCGATCACGAGCTCCACAGGTACCAGGGGGTTGATGCGCGCGGGGTCACCTCTCATCGCCGCCAGCGCGTCGCGCATTGCGGCGAGATCGACCACCACCGGCACGCCGGTGAAGTCCTGCATGAGGACGCGCTCTGGGGTGAACGCAATCTCCGCGGCACCTGAAGTTCCCGCCGTCTGCTGATCGGTCCAACCGGCGAGCGCCTCGATGTCGGCGGCGCGGACATTGCGGCCGTCCTCGTGGCGAAGGACGTTTTCGAGCAGGACCTTCATCGAGTACGGCAGGCGCGAGATGTCGAAGCGGTCACCGAGCGCGCCGAGTCGACGGATCTCGAATCTCCGGTTGCCGACCGTCATCTCCGAGCGGGTGCCGAAGCTGTCCAGGGAGGGTTCACGCAGAGCCATGGAGCCATTCTGCTCCAGAGCGGCGCGCTTCGAACCCGCACGGGCGCACCCTCAGCGCAAGGCCTCCACCCCCCCCGCCCCGGCCACGACCAGCATGCCCTCGGCCGCGCTCGGAGCGACGAAGTGCGCCAGAGCCCCTACGTGAAGAGCAACCGAGAAACGCGTGGTGCCGCTGGAGGGGTCGATCCCGTAGAGCGTCGACGCTCCGGCGTCGATCGTCCACAGCACTCCGGCGGCCATGGTCGGTGAGCTCGCACCGCCTGTCGGTGATGCCCAAGTCCACCCGCGGCTCAAAGAGCCCGTCGGACCGACGAGGACCTGGGCGATGCTCCCCTGGGAGTTGCAGACCACGTAGACATGAGGGGCCAGGTACGCGCTGGCGCCGGTCGAGGAGCACACACCCAGCGAGGCCGCCCCGCCGTTGATCCCGCCGAGCGACGCCACGTTCAGCAGGTACGCCGTGGCCTGCTTCCCGATCACGAACAATCGGCCGTCTCCGAGGAGAACGGGCGCGTTCGATCCGAGGTCCGCGTCGTCGACGTTGTCTTGCGCCCAGTTCGTCGGAGCGAAGTACTGGAGCTCGTCGAGCTGTGGCGACAGCTCGATCACCGAGTTGCCGTGGTCGAATGCCTGTTCCGGGCGCGCGCTCCCGTTCCCCGTCGCGACGAAGACGTCGCCCGAGGAGTCGACCGTGATCCCGCCCGGGGCCCAGATGGCCCCTTGGCGTGCCGTCGGCACGCGGTATTTGAGGATGTCGGCGCCACCCGACTCGGGGACGGCCAGGACCCAACCGTTGTAGTCACCGCAGTCGCCGTAGTTGCCACCGAAACCAACCAGCACGTTGCCGTCAGAGAGGCCGAGCCCGGCGCGTTGCAGCTGTGTGGCCGAGCTCCACGACTGGTCGATGTCGCGGCTCCACAGCACTTTCCCGGTGGAGGAGTCGATCGCAAAGAGGTAGTGGCCCACTGCCCCTTTGGAGAACGTCTCGGCCGACGCGAACAGCACCCCCGTGGAGGGATCGATGACCATCGTCGAGGTGATGCCGACGGTGGGTCTGATGTCGCCGCAGGGGAGCGAGCTCGATGGTGCTGGCGTGGCCAGGTGATCGGGCGGCCACAGGGGCGATCCGCTCGTAGCCGAGAATCCGTAGACGGTGTCGTTCTCGGTGGCTACGAAGACACCGTTGCGGTAGATGAGCGGCTCGCCGTAGACCGGGCCGTCGGGCACGCCCGAGGTCCACGCCGCCACAGGCGCACGGGCCACGACGGGGTCGCCGGTGTCGACGGACGTCCGGGCGAAGTTGCCTCCGTAGGTCGTCCATGTCGTCTGTGCAGCAGGGGCGGAGGTGGCCGGCCTCGCGGAGGTGGCACCCGGACGCGCACCCGCATGGGTGGTCGAGGTCTTCTGTGTGCTGCCGGCGGGCGTCGCGCTCGACGAGCACGCGCTCAGCGCGGCGGCACACACCGAAGCGACCGCGACGAGAAGCGACTTTGCACTTCGATGAGGCCGGCGTCTTTTCGGCACGGTTGGGCGCCGTCAGGAACCGGGTGCCGCGTCCGGTTCGAGGTCGCCCTGGTGGAACTGCCGTGCCGCCGCCACAGCTTCGGTTCCAGGACCACCCGAGGAAGCGGGCTCGGGCCTGAAGCGATGTCCGAGGACCGCCGAGAGGGTCGCTCCCACCGACAGCCGCAGCGCGTCGAGGTCGTAGCCACCCTCGAGGACGAGCGCCAACCGTCCAGGACCGGGCGCGAACTCCTTCACGCGCACCGCGAAGTCGGCGAAGTCGCCCGCGGTCAGCTCGAGCCCCGCCAAAGGGTCTGCTCGGTGTCCGTCGAAGCCGGCGGATACGAGCACCCAGGTGGGCCCGAACCGCTCTACGGCGGGTGCCACCACCTCGTCGAGAGCCTTCAGCAGGACGTCTCCGGTCGCCCCCGCCGGCAGGGGGACGTTGATTGTGAGGCCCGGAGCATCCGGGCCTCCCGTCTCGCTTGCGCGTCCGGTTCCCGGGAACAGGGGCCACTGGTGCGTGGACACGTACAGGACGCGCGGGTCGTTCCAGAAGATCGCCTGTGTCCCGTTCCCGTGGTGCACGTCCCAGTCGACGACGAGGACGCGTTCTGATCGCTCGGCGAGCGAGGCGGCGGCCACGGCCACGTTGTTCATGAGGCAGAAGCCCATCGCCTCGTCCGCCGTGGCGTGGTGGCCGGGTGGCCGCTCGCAGACGAACGCCACCTCGCCTGCTCCTTGGTCCAGCGCGTCGACGGCCGCCAGCACCGCCCCCGATGCCAGCAACGCCGTGTCCCAGGATCCGGGGGTGGCGCTCGTGTCCGGGTCGAGGGCACCACCCCCGGCGTCGCAGAAGGCGTGCAGGGCTTCGAGATAGGAGACCGGGTGCACGCGCGACAGCTCCTCCTCGGTCGCCCGGCGCGGCTCGAGCCTGACGACGGCGTCTTCGATCCGTGCCTCTACGATCCCGTCGAGGGCGGCATACAGGCGCATCCGTCGCTCGGGGTGACCGGCGCCCGCGTCGTGGTGGTCGAGCTCGGGGGACGCAGCCACGAGGAGCACGGTTTCACCTTAGAAGCACCGCCGGCAGCTCTGTCGCTCGCCCGTGCGCGCCCGCCCGGGCCGGCGGGGCGGGCGCCCGGGGCGGCGGATGCGAAGATGGGACGTGACTCGTCTCATGTCGCAGGTCGTTCGTCGGTTCGAAGGATCCTGATGGACGAATTGAGAGCCGTGCTGCTCAAGCGTCTGGAGGCTGCGTTCGACTCGGTGGAAGAAGGGGCGGACCCCGTCCTGCGGCCCTCCGAGCGCGCGGACTTCCAGGCGAACGGCGCTTTGTCCCTTGCCAAGCGACTGGGCCGCAATCCCACGGAGGTGGCCTCTCAGATCATCGCCGGCGCAGAGCTCGACGACGTCTGCGAGAGGGTCGAGGTGAGCGGGCCCGGTTTCATAAACCTCACGGTCTCGGAGCGTTTCGTCGCGCGACAGCTTTCCGAGCAGGCGGTCGACGAGCGCCTGGGCGTGCCGCTGGCGAGCGATCCCGGAGTGGTGGTCGTCGACTACTCGCACCCGAACGTTGCCAAGGAGATGCACGTAGGACATCTGCGTTCGACGATCATCGGTGACGCCCTCTGCAGGATGCTCGGGTTCGCCGGTCACACCGTGGTGCGCGAGAACCACATCGGTGACTGGGGGACGCCGTTCGGAATGCTCATCGAGCACCTGCTCGACATCGGCGAGGAGAAGACCGTCCACGAATTGTCGGTTGGCGACCTCGACACTTTCTACCGCCAGGCTCGTGTGTCGTTCGACGAAGACGAGCAGTTCCGCGAGCGAAGTCGCCGCCGGGTGGTGCTCCTTCAGTCCGGGGATCCCGAGACGCTCCGTCTCTGGCGCGTTCTCGTGGACCGCAGTGTGCGCTACTTCGACGAGGTGTACTCCAAGCTGGGAGTGCTGCTCACCGACGGCGACATCGTGGGGGAGAGCTTCTACAACGACATGCTGCCCGATGTCGTGCGTGATCTCGATGCGATCGGGTTGCTCGTCGAGAGCGAGGGAGCTCGGTGCGTGTTCCCCGTCGGGTTCACCAACCGCGACGGTGATCCGCTACCTTTCATCGTGCAGAAGTCGGACGAGGGTTTCGGGTACGCCGCGACCGACCTCGCGGCGATCCGGGACCGTGTCGGCCGGCTGGGGGTCAACTGCATCGTCTACGTGGTCGGCGCGCCGCAAGCGCAACACCTCGAGATGTGTTTCGCCGTGGCCCGAATGGCGGGATGGTTGACGGAGCCGGTGAAGGCGGTCCATGTTGCCTTCGGCAACGTGCTAGGAGCGGATCGCAAGATGCTGCGCAGCCGCTCGGGCGCTCCGGTGAAGCTCGTCGACCTGTTGGAAGAGGCAGTCCAGCGAGCCGGCGCGGCTGTCTCCGAACGTGACGAGGACCTAGCAGACGACGAGCGCGACACGGTCGCGCAGATGCTGGGTGTTGGCGCGGTCAAGTACGCCGACCTCTCCACCGAGCGCACTCGTGACTACACCTTCGACTGGGAGCGCATGCTCGCCTTCGAAGGGAACACCGGTCCCTACCTGCAGTACGCCCACGCCCGCATACGCTCCATCTTCCGGCGTGGGAACGTGAGCGCGCCGAGCGAGTACCCGCCGCCGAACCTCGCCCAACCGGCGGAGCGCGCTCTAGGGCTCGCTCTGTTGGGATTCGCGGGTGCGATCGAAGCCGCGCTGGAACAGTGGAGCCCGAGCAGGCTCTGCTCGTACTTGTTCGAGCTCGCCACCGCCTTCACGACGTTCTACGAGACCTGTCCGGTGCTGAAGGCCCCGCCCGAGGTTCTTCACAGCCGCGTCCTGTTGTGCGCGTCGACCGCCCGGGTGCTCGAGCGCGGCCTCGACCTGCTAGGGATCCAGGCGCCCGACCGGATGTAGGCCCTGCGCCGAGAGCAGATCACCGGGTCCTCGGAGCGAGCCGCGGCCGCTAGCTAGGTGCTCGTGGGCACCTCTACTCCGAGCTCGTCGAGCAGCTTCTTGACGCGCCGGTCGATCTCGTCGACGATGCGCCGAACCGCCTCACGGTCACGGCCCGCGGGGTCCTCGACATCCCAGTCGAGGTAGCGCTTGCCGGGGAAGACGGGGCACGTCTCACCGCAACCCATGGTCACCACGACGTCGGCGGTCTCCACCACGTCGGCGGTGAGCCGTGTAGGTGTCTCGGAGCCGGTGGAGATGCCGCGTTCGGACAGGACCCTGGTGATCTCGGCGTTCACCGAGCGGGCCGGCTCGGAGCCCGCCGAGCGCACCTGCAAGCGGTCGCCGGCGTAGTGCTCTGTCAGCAGCTTGGCCGTCACCGAGCGACCCGAGTTGTGGACGCAGGCGTAGAGGACGACGGGCGGGGTGTCAGGTGATGTCAAGTGTGGCTCCCTCGAGCCGGTAGAAGCGGTTCCGTGCCCACAGCGACACGTATACCAGGCCGACGAGGACCGGCACCTCTATGAGTGGTCCCACCACCCCGGCGAGGGCTTCGCCGGAGATCGCTCCGAAGACGCCGATCGCGACCGCGATCGCGAGCTCGAAGTTGTTGCTCGCAGCCGTGAACGCGAGCGTCGCAGTTCGCGCGTAGCCGAGCCCGAGGGCCTTGCCTATGACGAACGAGCCTGTCCACATCAGCGCGAAGTAGCACAGGAGCGGTGCTGCGATCCGTACGACGTCGAGGGGGTGGCCGGTGATCTGTTTCCCCTGCAAGGCGAACAGGATGACGACGGTGAAGAGGAGCCCGTAGAGGGCGATCGGGCTGATCTTCGGGAGGAAGCGCTCCTCGTACCAGGCCAGACCTTTCAGCTTCTCGCCGACGGTCCGGGTGAGGACGCCTGCGAGGAGTGGTATGCCCAAGAAGATGGCGACGGAGGTGGCGACCAGGCCCATCGAGACGTGCAGGCCCGCGGAGTGCAGACCTAGCCAACCTGGCAGGACGACGAGGTAGAAGTAGCCGAGCCCGGCATAGGCGAGGATCTGGAACAACGAGTTCAGCGCGACGAGCACCGCGGCAGCCTCGCGGTCGCCGCACGACAGGTCGTTCCAGATGAGCACCATCGCTATGCAGCGCGCTAGTCCGACGATGATCAGACCGGTGCGGTACGCGGGCTGGTCGGGCAGTAGCGCCCAGGCCAGCGCGAACATCACCAAGGGTCCGATCACCCAGTTCAACACGAGCGAGGCGACCAGCAATCGGGTGTCGCCCGTGACCTCGCCGAGCCTTCGGTAACGGACCTTCGCGAGGACCGGGTACATCATCGCCAGGAGGCCGATGAAGATCGGGGCCGGCACTCCGGCCGTCACCTGGGCGGAATCGAGCGCGTGGCTGAGCCCGCCGACGCCTCGCCCCAGCCCGAGGCCCAGGCCCATGGAGAGCAGTATCCAAGCCGGGAGGAACCGGTCGAGGAAAGAGAGCTTCGAGAGGACCGGGGCGGTCTCTGCGGTAGCTGTGTCGTCGCTCTTGTCGGCTCTGTCGGCCAGAAGGATGTCTGTCATTTCCGGGCCAGGCTCGAAGGCATCGAGGCAGTATAAATTATATATCGATGACTGTCAATGTAGCGGTCCGAAGGGGGGTAATGTCAAGGTTTTCACCGGGAGGCAGGATGCCGCACGCTCGCACCAGCACGAAGCGCAGGTCCGGCTCGTTCGAAGCCATCTGCCACGGGCCTGTCACGGAGGTGCCTCTCTCCGAGGTCGAGTCCGAGGGCCTAGCCGCTGTCCTTGCAGCCCTCGGTGATCCTGTCAGGTTGCGGCTGCTGTCGATCGTCGCCGCCGAAGGTGAGATCTGCAGCTGCAATCTCGAGGCGCCGCTCGGCAAGAGCCAGCCGACGATTTCGCACCACACGAGGTTGCTGGCCGATGCCGGGCTGATCGTAGGGGAGAAGCGCGGGCGCTGGACGTGGTGGAGGGTGGCGCCCGAACGGCTCGCGGCACTGCGCGAAGCCCTCGGCGGGGCCTAGGTCGCGACGGCCTTGGCCGAGTGTCTCAGCGAATGGTGAACGGGGCGTTGATCTCGACGGAGTGTTCGGGGCCCGTCGAGGCGGTGGCGACACCGCTGATCGATTGGTTGCCGATGCGACCGTCGAAGCGGACGTGCAGCATCCAGGAAGAGCCACTTCCCCCCGCCAACTCGAAAGCGGCGCTGCCCTCGACCTGTTCTGATCCGTAGGTACCGGAGACCTCGAAGGGCAGGCTGCCGTTCTCCAGCGTGGTCTGCGCGTTCGCCAGGTCGAGCGACACGTGCAGCACATACGGGTGCCCGCCGAGGTCACCGGCGTAGGTGTATGTCGGGCTGGTGATCGAACCCAATGAAGAGCCCGAACCGGTCGATGACGACGAGCTGCTCACGACATTGCCGGAGAGGACCCGGCCCGCCAGGGTGCCCGTGAAGGACGTGTGGCCCGGGCGCGACTCGGTCACGTGGATCGTGCCTGAGCTCGAGCCTCGAGGCAGAGCCATGCCCGGAGTACTCGATGTGAGAGCGACGGCGACAGCGATAGCCCCCAACGTCACCAATGCCGCCGAACCGAGAAAGAGCCAGAGCTTGATTCGACGCCCTCTGACCCACTCCGACGCCAAGGTCGTCGCATCGGTGGAACCTACGGGTGGTGTGCCGACTTCTCCGCCTGGCCTGCTTGGCGGGATCGATGCCACGTCGATCCTCCTGGCTTCCGCTGGACGGACAATAACCGAACCGACCTGAGGCCTAGGGCCTCACCAAATCAGGAGTTGTGCGGTCGTTGACTTCGTATTGAGCCCATTCGACAATGTTCTCGTGAACTACGGAGGCCCTATCGCGAACGGGGGCTCCGCGTTCGTCCCTGCGGTCCTGAGTGTCGTCGTGTTCGTGTTCTTCGGGTTGATCGCCGTCGTGGGGATCTTCGTCGTGATCGTCGTTGCCAACAGGGCCGACGCAGATCCCTCGGGCAGGCGTCCCCTCTCGGTCTACCTGTTCGGCGTCTCGTTCCTCTCGGTCTTCGTCGCGCTCTTCGCAAGCTCTGCCATCGTCGTCGGCCTGGTGCAGCTCATCGGGAGCCACCCCGGGGTCTCCGGTGTGTCGCAGCACCCCGTCGGAGACGCTGTGGCCAGGGTGGTCGTCTTGGGCGGTCTCATCTTCCTGGTGGCGATCGTCCTCTTGTGGACCCATCTGCGTCGCGGCTTGTCCCTGCCGGAATGGACGCAGGGTCAGCCCGGTCCGGTGGGACGAGTGGTTCGCAGTTACATCGCGAGCGTCTCGTTCGTGTCCGTCCTGATAGCGGCGACCTCGGTCGTGGCGTTCGTCTACGAGGTCTTCCGGATCCTCGGGCCTGGAGTGTTCGAGCTGTCGGGGAGCCGGGTGAGCGCGGCCAGGGACTTGATCGCGACCCTCTACCTCGCCTTCGCCGCCACGGCGGTCACGATTGCCCACTTGCGGCTGCTGCCTGCCGGTGGCGGATGGCCCGGGTACTTCGGAACCGCAACGCCTGCGTCGCCTCCGCCGCGTACGCAACCCCCGGTCCCGCCGCCCCCTTCGCCGATTTCGCCGCAGCCCCCGACCTCGCAGCCTTCGACCCCGCAGCCTCCGCCGTTTTCGACGCCCCCTCCACCGGCGGCGCCTCCGACATCTTCACCACCCCCGCCGGTGACGCCCCCGCAATCAGCCCCCTGAGCACCTCGCGTCTCGAGCTCAGGTTGTGACGCCGGCGTGCCCGCCGATGCTGACGGGTTCGAAGAACCTGAGGCCCCGAGCCGGGCTCAGCGGCCGTCACGACGTCTTGATCACGACCTTGCCGAACACGTCGCCGTCGATCATGGCCTCGAGCCCCTCTCGGGCCTGCGCGAGCGGGAGCACACGGTCGATCGGTGGTCGGATCCCGGACGTCTCGCAAAGGCGGGACAGTGCAGCGAGCTCGTCACGGCTACCCATGGTCGAGCCGACCACGTGCAACTGGAGGAAGAACACCCGGGTGAGCTCCGCCGGCGGGTCGCCTCCGCTCGTAGCACCGCAGACGACCAAGGTGCCGCCCGGCTTGAGCGACTTGAGGGAGTGAGACCACGTGGCCTCGCCCACCGTCTCGAAGACGGCGTCGACGCGCTCGGGCAGACGGGCGCCGGGTTCGAATGCCTGGTCCGCCCCCAGCTCCATCGCCCAGGTTCGTTTCTTCTCGCTGCGACTGGTGACCCAGACCCGGTACCCGGTGGCACCACCCAGGATCGTCAAAGCGCTCGCCACCCCACCGCCCGCACCCTGCACGAGCACGGTTCCACCCGGCTTGACCCCGCTCTTGGTGAAGAGCATCCGGTACGCGGTCAGCCAGGCGGTCGGCAGACAGGCGGCTTCTTCGAACGAGAGGGCGGAGGGCTTGGAGACGAGGTTTCGCCGGGGAACCGCAACGAGCTCGGCGAGCGTTCCGTCGTGGACCTCCGACAGGAGGCTGCGACGGGGATCCAGCGTGTCGTCGCCCACCCAGTCGTCGCTCGCGATGACGCTGTGAACGATCACCTCGTTGCCGTCCTCGTCGACCCCGGCCGCGTCGCACCCGAGCACGATCGGGAGTCGCTCCTCGTCGATCCCCACCCCTCGGAGCGTCCAGATGTCGTGATAGTTCAGCGAGGCAGCCCGGACCTTGACGGTCGTCCAGCCGCCGACCGGTCGCGGGTCGGGGTGCTCGCCGACGACCAGCCCGCTGAGAGGGTCGTCACGAGAGACTGATCTCGCGCTCACGGCAAGCAAGGTCTTGGCGTTCTCCGGGCCTCGGGGGTTGGGATTATTTCCTGGTCGAGGCCGCTTGGCCTCCGAGAGCAGGTTACGCCGTCGGCGCCCACCTCTGGGCGTTCTGCCTCCACGGCCGCGTTCGCCACGACGAAGCACCTCTCACCATTGCCGTCACCGGAGCCCACCATCAGGTCACGACCATCACGCGTCGTAGGTCGCCCCCGTCACCTGGTCTTCGACCTGACCGTTAGCGGCGAAGCTCGAACTGGGGTCCGATAAGCGCCGAATGCTATGGTCATCGGCCATTACGCAGGACTGTTGGCTGGAGGGGAAAGGAAGCTCGTCGGGGTTCGGGGCGCCGTTAGTGTCCTGACCCATCGAACGGTCAAGGAGATCACAGTGCACAACAAGTGGTTCAGGTTCTTGCTCATGCTCGGCACGCCGTTTCTGGCCATTGCTCTGGTGCTGCCGGCGACGTCCACCGGCGCATCTGCGGCGAGCAAGCCGACATACACGATCGCCTACGAGGGGCCTCTCTCGGGAGGAAATGCCCAGCTAGGGCTCAACATGGAGTACGCCGTGGAGCTCGCGATCAACCAGGCCAACGCCGGGAAGTCCTTCGGTACTCTCCCGTTCCAGCTCAAGTTCGTGCCCGAGGACGACCAGGGCTTGGCGAGCGTGTCCCCGACGGCGGCCCAGGCCCTCATCACGAACCCGTCGGTGGTGGCGGTGGTAGGACCCGCGTTCTCCGGAGCGACGAAGGCCGCCGAGCCCGCGTTCAACGCGGCAGGCCTCGCCACGGTCAGCCCCTCGGCGACGGCGCCTGCCCTCGCCACCCAGGGGTGGAACAACTTCTTCCGGGTGGTCGCGGACGACAACGCGCAGGGTCCGGCGGACGCGCTGTACGTGAAGAAGGTGCTGAAGGCCAAGAAGGTGTACACGCTGGACGATGCCAGCGCCTACGCGTCGGGCCTGGTCTCGGCGTTCGACGCTAAGGCGCAGTCCCTGGGCATGAAGGTGAAGCACCAGACGGTCCAGGGCACCACCCAGTGCCAGGAGGGGACCGGCGACGTCTCTGAGTACCCTCCCCTCGCCAGCGAGATCAAGTCGAGTGGCGATCCGGTCACCTTCTACGCCGGCTACTACTGTGACTTCGCCCTTCTCGCGAAGGCGCTTCGGACCCAGGGGTACAAGGGTAAGCTCGTGTCGGACGACGGGAGCCTCGACAATCACTTCATCGCAGAGGCCGGGGCGCGCGTGGCGAACAGCACGCTCATCAGTTGCGCCTGCGCCGACGAGACGAAGAGCGCTTCGGCGACCTCTTTCGCCAAGCAGTTCAAGACCCTGGCCCACTTCAGCATCGGCACTTATTCGGCCGAGGCCTATGACGCCACGAACACCGTGATATCGGTCATGAAGTCGATCGGCGCGAATGTGTCCCGTACGGCTGTGGTCAGCGGCTTGAGAACCGTGGACTACAAGGGTCTCACCAAGACCGTGAAATTCCAGTCGAACGGGGACATCTCGGGCACCGCGGTCTACATCTACCAGGTGAAGAGCGGCAAGATCACCGTGCTCGGGTTGGTCAGCAAGCTCGCCAAGTAGACAAGTCCTCGAGCTGCGATCGCCGGGTCCCGGTAACCCCGGGACCCGGCTGTCACGGCGGCCCGCGATCGGTGACAGGAGAGCCAGGGAGTGTGTTTCACTCAGAACTTCTGGAACCTCTTCATCTCCGGCATCGCCAATGGTCTCGTCTATGCCCTCATCGCGCTCGGCTACACCCTCGTCTACGGCGTCCTGCAGCTGATCAACTTCGCCCATAGCGAAGTCTTCATGAGCGGTGGGTTCGGGGGCTACTTCATCCTGAACGCGGTAATAGGGTCGAGCCAGCCCAGCGGGCTCGCCTCGGTGGGCTTCGTGGTCCTGGGGATACTCGGCGGAGCCGTTGCCGGTGGGGTCGTGGCTTTCCTGCTCGAGCGCGTCGCCTACCGGCCTCTGCGGCGGCGAAATGCCCCGCGTCTCGCGTTCCTCATAAGCGCGATCGGGGCCTCGTACTTCATGTACAACTTGGCCGGGAAGGAGTTCGGCCGCGACGCCGTCAGCATCCCATCGCCGTTCACGAACGGCACGGTGTTCACGGTCTTCGGCGCGCAGGTCCAGACCTACTACATCGTGATCGCTGTGGCCACGCTCGTCATGCTGGTCCTTCTGGACCGTGTCGTGGCGGGCACCCGTCTGGGCAAGGGGATCCGGGCAGTCGCCCAGGACTCTCAGACCGCCAGCCTGATGGGAGTGAACATAGACAGGGTCATCTCCCAGACCTTCGTGCTCGGTGGCCTGCTCGGTGGCGCGGCGGGCTTCCTCTTCGGGCTGAACGCCGGTGTGGTCTACACCATGGGGTTCACTCCATCGCTGAAAGCGTTCACCGCTGCTGTGCTCGGTGGCATCGGGAACATCCGCGGCGCCGTGCTGGGTGGCCTGGTGCTGGGGGTGGCCGAGAACCTGGGAGTCGCGTGCACACAGTCGTCGTGGCGCGACGTGATCGCCTTCGGGATCCTCGTCCTCGTGCTCCTGATCCGGCCGACGGGCATCCTCGGTGAGCGGCTGGGCAGGTCTGCGTGAGCGCCGTCCCGCAGCAAGGTCCCGGGAGCGCCGCGCGGCTTTGGAGGAGCACCGACGCCCGCCGCCTCTTCAGCTGTGTCGTGGGCGCCCTGGTCGTCGCTGTGATCACCGGACCGTCCGGGAGCTCGTCGTCACCGACCTCGGGGTTCACTGGATCACTCTTCCGTCCCCGCGCGCTCGTGTTCGTCGCTCTCGGTGTGGCGCTCTGGGCGGTGATGACGTCCCGCCGCCGTTTCGGCGATCTGATACGCCGGGCGAACGACCGCGTCGTCGCCGCCCCGCGACAGTTGCTGGCAAACCGCTGGTACCGCTACGTCGTCTATCTGGCGGCTTTCGCGTTCGCCATCTGGTACCCGACGATCCTCTCGGGATACTGGCAGGAGGTCCTCGTGGACCAGATCGGCGTGTTCGTGCTGCTCGCTCTCGGCCTGAACGTGGTGGTCGGCTACGCGGGCCTGCTCGACCTCGGGTACATCGCGTTCTACGCCATCGGTGCCTACTCGGCCGCGTACTGGACCGGTGCGCTTCCGATACACCCACCGATGCACCTCAACCCGTTCTGGGCGATCCCCTTTGCGGTCTTGGCGGCCATGCTCGCCGGGGTGGTGCTGGGCGCACCGACACTTCGGCTCCGCGGGGACTACCTCGCGATCGTCACCCTCGGGTTCGGCGAGATCATACAGATCGTGGCCACCAACCTCACGGGGGTCACCGGGGGTGCCCAAGGCGTCATAGGGATCCCACACTTCTCGCTCCACGCCGGCTCCCTCAAGTACGTGTGGCACGTGAAAGCGCTGCCGTACTACTACCTGTTGCTCGTGTTCGTAGTGATCGCTCTCGCGGCATTCCGATCGCTCGAGCGCTCGCGGGTCGGGCGGTGCTGGGCGGCCATCCGCGAAGACGAGGTCGCGGCAGAGGCATCGGGGATCAACGTCCTCAAGTACAAGGTGATGGCCTTCTCGATCGGTGCTTCGACATCGGGCTTCGCGGGGATCCTGACGGCCAGCAAGATCGGATTCATCGAACCCG